>NZ_BCUF01000007.1 GCF_001591145.1 Vibrio harveyi NBRC 15634 = ATCC 14126 = KCTC 12724
AATCAATGACAATGCTCTGAATCCTGCATCTTGAAGTCACTTGGGTATATCAATCAAAACAGTACATCACTCAAATTAATCATTTCAAACGCAATCCTAATTTCTGCGTTCTAAGCAATGAAAATCATTGAGATAAGGAGTCATAGCGAGCCGATACCGTCAGCCCAGGAGCGCCTTCGAATAGCAATCACAGCCAAAACAGGTACAATCCGTGCTCGATTTTTATTTCGCGCGGACTCACTCTCATGCACTCGCCTGAACAATGCTTTACTCGATTTTCTGCAGACATTTCTGGCTATAACTTGCCAGCGCAGTTTACGTTTCCGTTCTACTACACCCCTCACCCATTGTGTGTATTGGCTGCCGAGCAATTACAGCAGCACCTCATGACACAAACTGACTTTGAGCACGATTTTGGTCTTGAGGATGAGCAAAGTGGACGCGGTAAGATGTTCGGTGTTTTGCTAGTGCGTAATCCACAAGGTGAGCTTGGCTACTTCAGTGCGTTCTCTGGCAAAATTGCCGATCAAAACTTGCTCCCTGGTTTTGTTCCACCCGTATTCGACATGTTGACGGAAGAAGGTTTCTTTCGTGGCGAGACGGATGCTATTAACGCGGCGAATGCGGAATACAAAGCCTTTGCTGCTAATCCAGAACTGGCACAACTGAAAGCAGAAATCAAAGCCGACCGCGAAGCGTATCAACAAGAAGAAAATGCCCAGCGCCAAGTGATGATTACCGGTCGTGCAGAACGCAAACAACAGCGCAAACAAGGCGAACAAACACTGAATCCAGAAGATCTAAAAGCGCTACTGGATGATTTGGGTAAACAAAGCGTTGCTGAGAAGAATGTGCTCAAGTACCTCAAACAAGCTTGGGACGAAAGGCTGGCAATCAAAGAAGCGCGCTTAGCCGAGCTAGAACAAACACTGGCAGGGCTCAAAGAGCAGCGCAAAGATTTGTCTAATGCTCTACAACACAAACTGCATAAGCAATACCGCTTCTTGGACAACCGCAACGCAGAGCGCGACTTGGTGGACATTTTTGCTTCTACTACCAATCCAGTACCACCAGCCGGTTCTGGTGAATGTGCCGCTCCGAAACTACTTCAGTTCGCATACAAGCATGGCTACCAACCACTAGCATTAGCTGAGTTTTGGTGGGGCGTATCACCGAAATCGGAAGTGCGCCAACACAAAAAGTTTTACCCATCTTGCAACAGCAAGTGTCAGCCGATTTTGGGACACATGCTGCAAGGCTTGGATGTGGAGCCAAACCCATTGGCAGAAAATTGGGCAGAAGATAAAGAGTTAGAAATACTGTTCCAAGATGAAGCCATGGTGATCGTCAACAAGCCATCGGGTCTGCTTTCTGTTCCGGGTAAAACTATCAAGGATTCCGCGTACACACGTCTTCAAACAATGTTCCCAGATGTCGAAGGGCCATTTGTGATTCATCGCTTAGATATGGCAACGTCGGGGGTTTTGGTGTTTGCTTTAACCAAACGCGCGAACAAGAGCTTGCAAAAGCAGTTCATTACACGCGGCGTACAAAAGCGTTATATGGCACTGCTTGAAGGTGTATTAACTGAGCCTGGAGGTGAAATCTCGCTTCCGATGCGTGGCGATCCAGATGACCGTCCACGTCAACTTGTGTGCTTTGAGCACGGTAAACCTGCCGAAACTTACTGGCAACTGATTGAAATAAAAGACGGACGCAGCAAGGTGTACATGTACCCGAAAACGGGGCGTACCCACCAATTGCGTGTACACAGTGCCCACCACATGGGCTTGAACATGGCGATGGTTGGCGACGGCTTATATGGCGAGAAAGCCAACCGTCTGCATTTGCATGCGGAGATGTTAGAGTTGGATCATCCGTACAGCAAGGAGCGTATGTGTTTCCAAGCAGAGTGTGAGTTTTAAAGTGACTCTACGTGAAAAGCAGATAGCAAAAAGGCGCTGAGTTACAGCGCCTTTTTTACGTTTAGAGCAAGTAAGAGATTCCCGACTGCGCTCCTTCGTCGCTATCGGGAATGACGCGTTATAGAGTTAGGTTTCCAATCACCATAACTAAACATTGTCATTCCAGAATCGAGGAACGAGATGTCTGGAATCTCTGGTTTTTATGAACGGAAGTTAACTGACTTTAAACTTCGTCCACACTTGAGAGCGCCAGCGTCTTGCCATAATGATACCGCGCACCCATTCATCTAGAGCAATTGCCATCCAAGCACCAATCACGCCATAACCCATGTGAATGCCGAAGATGTAAGAAAACACCACACCTAATCCCCACATGCTCAGAATACCCATCTGTACGGGGAACTTGATGTCGCCCGCCCCCTTGAGTGCCGAAATGAAGATCAGGTTAAACACGCGTCCTGCCTCTAGCACGATTGACCCCATGACCAATGCGCCCGCCAATGCCAAGATTTCTGGCTGATCGGTAAACACGCTCAGAATCTCTTCATGGAATAGGTAGATCAAACACGTCGCTGCTGTTGACGCCGCAAAGCCAATCAAAAAGTAGATCTGCACACGTTTCAAAATGCTGGTCACCCAACCTTTGCCTATGTAGTACCCTGTCTGGATTTGCGCTGCCTGACCAATCGCGAGCGCAAACGCGAAAGAGAAACGTGCGATGTTTTGCGCATAGGTAAATGCCGCTAGCGAAGAGGTACCCATTTGCACCACAAAGTACACGATGCAGATTTGCGCCATGTTGTAAGACAGTACTTCGCCCGCGTTCATGCCACCGATTTTTAAGATCTTTTTGTAGACCTCTTTCGGAACTTGTTTGAGCTTAGACATTGGCAATTCAATACTGCTGCGTTTCAAAATCACGCCTAATAGCAAAGTACCGATCACTTGGCTGACGACAGTCGCCACCGCAACGCCCTCAACGCCATACACAGGCAAACCAAAAGGCTGGTACAAAGCAATGTAGTTACCAATGATATTGAATACACCAGAGATAAGGTTCACCACCATTGGTGAGCGTGAGTAACCATGGCTGCGCAGAATTGTGGTGAAGACGATACCAATCGTTACGTTGAACGTCATCGCACCGCTGATCAGCAAGTATTCTCTTGCGTATTGCTCAACCTGCGCCTCTAACCCGTAGTAAGGTAAGAAGAACACCGCACCGATCACAGCAAGCACACTCAAAAATGCACCAACAATAACGGACAAAGCTACGCTGGCAACGCCAACATCAACGGAGTCTTTCTCACGCCCTGCACCGTTGTATTGCGCGATCAAGATGCCCGTGCCACTACTCACAAAGGTGGATACGATGATCAGGAAGAACGTGAGCTGCGTGATAACCCCAACCGCAGAGACGGCTTTATCCGAGTAACCACTCAGCATGAATACATCACTGGTTCCTAAAGCCGTCCGTAGCAATATTTCGACAAGTATCGGCCAAGCCAATGCCACGATAGACATACGCTGGTTGATATTCTGGCTTTTAGGCATGAATTGAGACCTTTCCTACAACTAAAAACTGCCCCACAGAAAACTGTGAGGCAGTTCAAAAAATTAGATTTATTAGAATTTGGACATTTCGGCAATTGAACACTTAACCACCAAAATGCAGGCGCGAATTCTAGACGGAGTTTGGTCACAAATACAACAAAATTTCGTCGCGTTTCGGAAAATATTTTCTAATGCATTCGACGGATTGCCTTAGCTTGACTGACGAAACTTTGAAGCAGTAGATTGACGAACAATCAACTCAATAGGTGGCAAACGCACCTCGTGTCTCTCACCACTCAATAAATTAAGAATGGACTCTGCACTGAGCGCTCCGACTTCTTCAATTGGCTGACGCAACGTGGTTAATGCTGGCGTAAAATACTGTGAGGTCGGCAAATCATCAAAACCGATCACGGATACATCTTCTGGTACACGAAAACCATGGTCATGCAGAGCTTTTATTGCTCCATAAGCCGTTTGGTCATTGGCAGCAAACAACGCAGAGAAATGCACTTTGGATTCGATCAACTCAACGGTTTTGGCGTAACCGGACTCACTGCTGAAGTCGCCTTGCTTAACCAATTTTGGTAGCACTTTAATGCCAGCCTCTTGCAGTGCGTTCTTGTAGCCAACAAAGCGAGCAACGGCGTCTGGTTGATTCAAAAGCCCTTTAATATGCGCGATGTTAACATGGCCTTGCTGCATCAAATGCAGTGTCGCCATATATCCACCCAATACATTATCTATATTTATGGATCTAACCTTATCGCCAATGACATTGTATCCAACCGCAACAACCGGAATTCGCTCTGCATATTCCAGTATCTGCGCTTCCGTCAAACTGCCCGTTACAATGATGACGCCATCGACATTGCTCTTCGCCAAATACTCCAAAGCATGCGATTCCAATGAACGCTGCCAATGTCCCGTCGCAATCACCAACGAGTACCCCTGAGCATTCAGAACCTTTTCCATATCGTTAAGGATACGACTGGTGTGCGGACTTTCTGGATGTTGGATAAGAACGCCAATCGTCATGGAACGCGTATTAGTGCCTTGTCCCATTTGATAGTTCGGCTTATAGCCCAGTGACTTGATCGCTTTCTCTATGTTTTGGCTTTTATCGTCCGAGACAAAAGTTGTACGGTTGAGGAAACGTGAAACGGTGCTCGGTGATACCCCAGCCAACTTAGCCACATCGTAAATAGATGCTGCTCTTTTTTTCTTTTTCATTGTAGGAATTTTCCCAGCAAGCTAATAATAGAAATATAAGTTGCGCCGGGGAACGCGACAACGTTTGGATATGGGAAATGAGAGCTAGATAATTTGCCAGTACGCAAGCGCGCACTGGCTTTCATATCGAGGGTTTAGAATGTCGCTAGCGAGTTTTCACTCAGTGCATCAAACAGATGAATCGCATCTAAATCCAAGTAGAGAGTTAAACTATCCACATCCACTTCCGCAGCTTGTGTTTCAACCATTAATGGCTGACCAGCAATTTCCGTTTTCAGTAGAATACTTGCACCTAGTAGCTCCTTGTCTTTAATTTTGACAGGGAATGGCAGCACGCGGTCATGATCCACTTGCTCAGCACGTAGATGAATGTCCGTAGGACGTACACCAAAGTGCAGTGCTAAGTTCTTCGATGCGTGTGCTTTGAAACGCTCTGGTAGAGGAATACGAACATCACCCAATTCCACTTCCCAGTTACCGTCTTCACCAATCAGCTTGGCATCCAACATGTTCATAGATGGGTTGCCAATGAATTGCGCCACAAACTTGTTAGCCGGGCGTTGGAACACTTCCGTTGGTGTGCCAACTTGAGCTACATAACCATCTTTCAAGATCACGATACGGTCTGCCAGTGTCATCGCTTCAATTTGATCGTGGGTTACGTAAATCGTGGTGGTTTTTAGCTCACGATGAAGCTGTTTGATCTCTTCACGCATTACACCACGCAACTTGGCATCTAGGTTCGATAATGGCTCATCAAACAAAAACACCTTAGGCGTGCGAACCATGGCACGCCCCATCGCAACACGTTGGCGTTGACCACCAGACAGCTCTTTTGGTTTGCGATCTAACAGTGCGTCCAACTCAAGCATTTTTGCCGCTTTACGCACTTCAACATCGATTTGGTCTTTTGGCATGCCTTTCAGTTTCAGTGCAAAAGCGATGTTCTCGTATACCGTCATATGTGGGTACAGCGCATAGCTTTGAAACACCATCGCAAGGTCACGATCTTTCGCATCGATTTTATTCATCAGCTTATCGCCAACGTAAATCTCACCACCCGTTATACTTTCCAGCCCAGCAAGCATACGTAGCGTGGTCGATTTACCGCAGCCCGATGGACCAAGGAAAACCACAAACTCTCCATCTTGCACCGTGAAGTCGAAGTGTTTCACTACCTCAACATCATCGTAGGATTTTTTGATGTTTTTGAATTCGACTTTTGCCATTACTGGTTCTCCTCTGCTCGATCTAGCAGCATGTTACGGTAAGCAATTGCGCTCGCTTTTAAGGTGCGTTTTTGTGTTTGGTAATCCACGTGGACAATGCCGAAGCGCTGCTTGTACCCGTAAGCCCACTCGAAGTTATCCATTAAGCTCCAAGCGAAGTAACCATTCACATTCACACCTGCTTTAATCGCAGCATCCAACGCTTCTAGATGCAGTTGGAAGTAACGCACACGTTGCTCATCATTCACTTCGCCAGCAATGCAATGGTCATCGCCAGCTGCGCCGTTTTCAGTGATGTAAAGTGGCGGCAAGTTTGGATAACGGTCATTCAGACGCAATAGTAAGTCCGTCAATGCCTGAGGGTGAATTTCCCAGCCAATGAACGTGTGCTCTTGTTCTGGTTGAGGAACGGTTTCAATATCACCATGTTCGTTGTAACGCACCACACAACGGGTATAGAAGTTAATCCCGATAAAGTCCAAATCGGTTTGGATGATGTCGAGGTCACCTTCCAGAATCATCGGTAGATTGTGCGATTGGCGATCTAAGACCAACTGAGGGTATTCACCCTTCAATACAGGGTCCATAAACCAATGGTAACCTTCCGCATCACTATACTCTGCCGCACCGATATCCGCCTCGCTGTATGGGTAAGCAGGCGTCGCATTGAACACACAACCGTGCATCGCATTTGGTGCATTCTTACGCATGTGTGGAATCGCAAGACCATGACCCAGCATTAGGTGGTGTGCTGATAAGAAACCTTCGCGTTCACCCTTAAGACCTGGAGCATGTTCACCCCAACGGTAACCTAGGTAGGCTGAACAGAACGGTTCGTTCAGTGTCGCGTAAGAATCAATCTTATCGCCAAAGTAAGCACTAACTACATCCGCATACTCTGCAAACTTGTAAGCAGTTTCTCGATTTAGCCAACCACCTTTGTCTTCTAGGTATTGCGGAAGATCCCAGTGGTAAAGCGTGACGAAAACTTTCAAACCACGTGCGTGACACTCATCGATGATTTGCTCATAGAACTTCAAACCTTCTTCATTCACTTTGCCATCTTCTGGAATGATGCGCGGCCATGCCATGGATAAACGATATGCGCCAACCCCTAAGCCTTGAATCATCTCGATGTCTTGCTTCCACAAATGATAGTGATCACATGCCACATCACCGTTATCTGCGTTGTCGACTGCACCTGGCTTATTACAAAACGTGTCCCAAATCGAAGGCGTACGACCACCTAACTGCGCACCGCCTTCAATCTGATAAGAAGAGGTTGCGACACCAAATAGGAACTCTGGGCTACGTAATTTTGAATCTTGTGGTAATTGGAATTTATTCATTGTTATAAAACCTTTTGTTTCGCTTAGCCCTTGACGGCACCAGAGGTCAAGCCGCTGATCATCTGTTTAGAGGCAAATAAGTAAGTAATCACTAACGGTAAAATGGAGATGGTTGTTCCGAGCATCACCGCTCCCCACGGCGTATTCGGAATGCCCTGCACGCTTCGCAGTGCCTGCGTAATCACGTAGTTTTCTGGCGTTGTAAGTACCACGAGTGGCTGCATGAACATGTTCCAGAAGAAGACAAACTGCACGATAGCCAAAGTTGCAAGCGCCGGTTTCATCAGTGGCAATACCACACTCCAGTAAGTTCTAAATTCACCTGCGCCATCGAGCTTCGCCGCTTCTAACAGCTCTTTTGGAATCGAAGCCACCACGTGCTGACGCATCAAAAAGATGCCAAATGGTGTCGTTGTGAACGGTAACCAAACCGCTAAGTGGTTATCGAGTAAGCCGAGAAACTTCACGATCATGAAGTAAGGGATCAAACTCAGCACTGGCGGAATCATCATTGAGCCAACCAACATACCAAACAGCACGTTTTTGCCCTTGAACTTGTACACCGCAAACGCATAGCCGCCCATGCTACAAAACAGCAGTGAAATTGTGGTGCCTAGGAATGCGATGTAGATAGAGTTAAACATCGCCTGCCAAAACGGCATGATTTCCAATAGTTTTGCGTAGTTGACCGCTAAGCTATCGCCAATCGCAAAGCTAATCCCAGTGCCAAAGATTTCGGTACGGTCACGGGTTGATAACAGCGCCGACCAAATGAACGGAAATACGGTCATGATGGCAGAAACAATCAGGATTGAGCCGAGCATCACCATCAGTATTTTTGTGAAGATCTCGATACTGCGATCGCTTGGACGCCAACGCTGCGCCGCAGGTAAAGTGTTAGTACTCATCTTATTGCTCCCCTAGACCTTTCTTACCGAAGAAGAAGAATTGAACCGCTGTACAGCCTGCAATCAAGGTAAAGAGCAGCCACGAAATCGCTGACGCTGTACCCATCTCTAGCCATTCCCAGCCCACTTTGTAGAGGTACATTGAGATGGTTAAACCAGACTGACCTGTACCACCCGTACCGCGCGTTAGAACGAAGGGTTCTTCGAACAACTGCAAGTTACCGATGATGGTCATGGTGACCGCAAAGAAGATGAATGGACGAATCATTGGTAGTGAAATGCTCCAGAATCGACGCCATGCGTTTGCACCATCCATACGAGCCGCTTCTAGGATGTCTTTAGGAATCGTCATCAAACCAGTGGTGTATAGCACGATGTTAAAACCGGTGTATTTCCAGAACACCATAATGGCGATAGAAGGCTTTACCATGGTTGCGTCATCTAACCAACGGATTGGCTGGAAGTCGTTCACCCAAGAGAATGCCCAACCAAATAGTGTGCTGTCTGCCAATGCCATTAAGCTTTGGTTGATGATCCCTGAGTTTGGCGAGTACATGTTGAAGAAGATAAGTGACGCAGCCACCGTTGACGTAATGAACGGCAGGAAATAAGCCGACGTCAACCAATGACGGAAACGGTCACCCAAAGACACCAGAATGTACGCCACAGGCAGAGCAACTAAGTGCTGCGCCACACCAGACGTAATGGCTAGCCAAAGGGTGTTCTTCAATGAGCGCCACAGCCACGGGTCAGTCAGAGCAATGTGGTAGTTCTCTAGCCCGACGTAATCCATCGCACCCAAACCTTCGACTGGGTTCCACTCATGGAAAGAAAGAAAAATTGAAAACAGTAACGGGAAGATCCCGAAAACAGAAAAAATAATCAAAAACGGCAATAGGAATCCATACGGTGTAAGCGCTTTCAAACTTAGACGAGAAAAAATGCTCTCACGTTGTGATGTTTCCATAACCTTGCTCGCTGCATGATTCATAGTAACGACCTCTACTCAGGAGGGCGATTCGCCCTCCTTGCTTACCAAATGGCGAAATGCTTACAAATTACGGGTGCGGCGCTTAATCATGCGTTCCGCTTCTTTCAATGCCGTTTCAATGTCTTTGCCTTCATCCAGCACTTCCATCAGTGCGTTTTCTAGGATGATAGAGCGAGCAACGTGGTCGCCTTTTGCTGGTGCCACTGGCTTGATGTTTTGTGCCACCTCAGCAAACAATAAGCGCGCTTGCTGCCCACCAAGGAACTCGACTTTCTCTTCAAACATAGGGTCGTCGTAAGTTGTTGTGTTTGCAGGGAATGCTGCGATAGTTTCGAAGTGTTTAAGCTGAATATCGCGACGAGTTGTCATGTATTCGATCAGCTTCCACGCTTCGTCTTGATGCTTAGATTGGGTTGGAATCGATAGGAATGAGCCACCCCAACTACCGTAAATACCATCAGGAAGGTTAGATACACCCCAGCTACCTGCAGTCTCAGGAGCAATCCAGTTGTTTAGGTGACCAAGTAGCCAAGCCCCCGAAAGCTGAGTAGCAAATGTGCCGTTACGGAAGCCTTCGTACCATTCGTTTGACCACGCAAGAATACGACCATCTAAACCTTTATCACGAATCTCTTTCGCCACTTCAAACGCGTGCACAAAACGCTCAGAGGTCACGACTGGATTGCCATCTTTATCGAAGTATAGACCTTCACCTTCTGGCACTGTGGTAAAGATAATCGCTTGTGCCACATCCGCAGCAGACGCGATCAGTTGTACGTTTTGTTGCTTCAGCTTTTCACCCGCCGCAATATAAGAGTCCCAATCTTTGATCGCTTCATTGATATCAATGCCCGCTTTTTCAAAAATGTCAGTGCGGTAGTACATCACACCCGGACCTAAATCGACTGGCATACCATACACATCGCCATCTGCACCTTTACCTTGTGCCCATGCATAAGGCGCAAAGTTTTCTGCGTATTTGTCTGCACCATAGTTTTCAGACAGATTAACTAAGCCGCCAGACGCCACAAATGGACCGATTTTTTCTACATCAACAACAATCACATCACCTGCGCCAGACCCCGTCGCCAAGTTGGTTGTCAGCTTGGTATGGTGGTCACCGTGGTTATTCATTAGGTAATCCACTTTAATGCCAGTTTCCTTCTCGAAATCCGGTAGCAGCACTTTCAAGCTACTATCAAAATCAGGGAAACCATCGAAGCGAATTTTGGTTTCATCAGCCGCATTTACCGTTGCAGCAACACCCAAAGCAGCGGTCATGGCAAGCGTCAAAGTTTTCAGTTTCATGTTGTTGTCCTTAATTATCGTTTTATAGGGTATGCAGTTCCTTGACTGAACTTCTTGGCACCAAGCTTGGCGACAATTTGAAGTTCACATCTCGTTTATTTTTATTGAGAATTTGAATCACGAGCTGGACAGCTTCAGCGCTCATTTGCTCAATAGGGAAGTTAACTGTGGTTAGGGCTGGCGTGAGGTAGCGTGCAAATAAAATGTCATCAAACCCCACCAAAGAGATTTGCTCCGGAACGTTTACACCATTGGCTTTCAGCACTTCGTAAGCACCGAACGCCATATGATCATTACACGCAAATACAGCAGTAAAATGACAATCGCGCTTCAACAGTTTACGCATTGCGCTTTCCCCTGATTCTTCGGTAAAACCGGCCTCGGACACCAACGCTTCGTCATACTCGATTCCCGCTTCTTCAAGAGCCTTGCGGTAACCTTGTAGACGCCCCCGTGCGTCAGATTTGTCCAGAGGACCGGTGATACACGCTATGTTGCGATGCCCCATTCGCAACAAGTATTCGGTCGCCAACTGACCACCAAATTCGTTATCGATCTCAATACAGCATTGCGCCATTTCTGGAATAAAGCGATTCACCAGTACCACCGGAATGCCTTTTTCTTTAAGATCGATTAAATAATCATCCGTCAGGTTTTGTGCATGCAAAATGATGGCATCCACGCGTCGTCCAAGCAGAAATTCCACTGACTCACGCTGACTTTGCTCAGAGTTTGAACCTGCAGTCACCACCACGTGGTAACCGAAACGGCGCAGACGCTCTTCCATGCTGTGCAAAATGCCAGAGTAAAATGGACCACCAAGCTCTGGCACGATGATGCCAATACTGCCAGTGCGACTAGACGCCAAAGCCTGAGCGATTGAGTTTGGACGATAGCCAAGTTCTTGAATCGCTTTCTCGACTTTCAGCTTCTTATCGTGACTTACACGGCTAGTGCCATTAATCACGCGAGAAACCGTTGCCTGAGAAACCCCTGCGTATTCAGATACATCTTTAATCGTCGCCACAAGAAACCTCTTCCACCTGAGCATCAAGATTCAATTTTGCTTCGAGATGCATTTCTCGAAACCGCTTTCATGGCAGCTAGTATTTCTTATCCACTAGGGTGTTATCGTGAGAGAAATCACACCGAAATCCCTTTAGATTCGGGCAATATCGGAAAAAATGAAGCGGTAGGCAGTTTCCTTTCACGCCATGAAACTGTTTCATGAAACGGTCATTTCACGTTCAAATGAGATTCAATAAAGGCATTGATTTCACAACTCTTTAATAAAGATCTCTGCGCAGTTTTTTAAAGCATAGAAACAAAAAAAGAGCCGCAAATGCGGCTCAAAATAGGGTCAATAATGGACAGTATGGTTTTCACTGGTTGCAATGAACACCATGACTAAATAGAGAGAGTTAAGAAATAAATCAGTGGTAGAAACCTAATAAATCTGCCTTCAGTGCCTACCACTGTTACATGGACAGTAATTAATTAGACTCGGTTTACCACCAAGCTTCCCACATAGCACCTACGCTAAATGTGTCTTGCTTAGGGTCATTGTTGGTTGCTTTGTTGTCGACCTCACCTGCCGTCGCGTAGAAGCGGAGCATCGGACGAGCGCCAGCACCCCAATCAAACGAGATATTTTGCGATAGCGTCACTTTCCAGCCTGTGTTGTCATCATCGGCACGTGCGTAATCAACCATTTGGTAACCCGCTTCTAGCCAAGTCGAGTGAACATCATTCCAGAAGTACATCGGACGGACGATAGCACTGTAGTTAGTACGCTCATCTTCAAGCTTGTTTGAACCGTCAATTGAGTAATCGTGATATGCCAATAGGTATTCAACCGCAGCGTTTTCACCAAGGTTTGCATTACCTTCAAAGCTTGCGTAAATAGTTGTTAAGTCTTCTGTTTTCCAGAATACGCCGTTGTCAGCGTTATCAGAATAACGCAACACTAAACGGTTTGATCCGCTGTCGTGTGCACGAGAAATCACCGCACCCAGCTGGTAAGCATCAATGTGTTCTGAGCTCTCAATTGCTTCTGAATCAAAACCATAGTTCGCGTAAAGCTCTAAATCAGCAAAGCCCATATCAATGCCGTGCAGTTTAGACGTGAATGCATACGCACCGCTATCACCCGTTCCAGAGCCACCAGTACAAGAGATTGAAGGGTTTGATCCCGGAGTGATTTCCGGGTTACAGCTTTCAACCGAAGCAACCACACCAAGGTCAAGTTTGACGGAACCAAGCTCAAGGTTGTTGATACCGCCACCTTGACCATCGTGCATCATCCAAAAGTAATCGTTGATGCCCTGTTGTGGACGCTGATGGAAATCACGACCAGCCCAAATGTAAGCGTTCGGCTGACTCTCTAGTACATTCGTAACGCCTGCATAAGCCTTTTTCAGGTTCACCTCGTCACCCCAGTGATCGAACATCACCACAACATCCCAGATTGCGCCACTGTCATTCTTAAATGCTTTAGCTAACTGGAATTCACCGCCATTGCCTTCGTTACCTAATCGACCAATAGCGGATGAGCCGTTAAAAGAGCCATCAACCATCACGTACTTTTGGTCGCCCCCTTGGTAGTGAGCACCGTAACGAGCATAACCAGAGAACACAACGCCATAAGGAATCTCAATGTCCGGCGTTAATACCGCTGGTTGTTGGTCATCGACATAAGTTGGGTCAATGCGTTTCTCCAGTTCTTGAATACGTTTTTCCAAAGCTTCTACATCAGAATCGGCAGCAAAAGTAGAAAGAGAAGCAAGCGAAGTGGCCACTGCAAGAGTGAGAGGTAAAACCTTTAAGTTTTTCATGTGATTTCCCTAAGTTTTTGTAGGTGTAATTATTTCAATAGGGATCTTAAGGAATGAAACGTTTGAAAAGTCGCTACTGCTTCACATGGCACAAGCACTCGAAATGACATGAAACAACGCATGAAACTAGCGCCGTATTTTGTTAATTAAAATCATAATGTTATTGGATTCTAATTTGTCATTCATATTTTGAAATCGCTTTCATTTCACAGAAATGTTTAAGAATAATCACGTTAATTTGTTCAAAATAAGCGCAATTCATACTTGGTTTTTTGAAAGTTTTCATAATCCTGAAAACTTTCACAAGTCGTAAATTTCTTACAAATTCAACAACTCACATTCATGCCAAACATGATTCATATCACAATTAAACGTATTGCTATTCCATGTAGTACTAAATTACCACCTAGAATAGGCATTAAATAATTCTAAAGTAGGGATACACAATGTCGAAATTGGCCGGAGCACGCCTAGAGGAAATGGCGGATATCCGATCGACAAGAAAAAAGAAGATTGTATTTCTCTGTTCCAGCATTGCGACGGCATTTTTAGCCTATGGCTCTGTGCTGCATTACTTTGAAGGGAACTGGGGGCTTAGCTTTTTAATTGGTCTGTGTGCTGTGGCATGTTTAGCCATCAGTTATTTAATTAAAGTACGTGGGCATCATCAATACGCAGATTTACTGCTCACCGCGGTATTGATGTTCGATGGTTTACTACTGCTGCTCTATAACGACGCGCCATCCGGCAGGTTGCTTTGGCTCTACCCCATTGTGGCTGCCATTATTCTAATTAATGAATTTAAGGTCGGCTTACTATTCAGTGTCAGTTACACACTCATTATTTTTTTTGGTTTAACCTTTCTAGAAAGTGTTCCCACTGCAAGTGAAATGACTGAGCGTCGCTTTATGTTCACCTTAGTGGCGATCTGCTTTGTGTGCCATACGTTTTCTTATTACTACTCAAAAGTGGTTAATTACATCCAAACTCTCTATCGAGAAGGGATTGAAGAACTCGCTTATCTCGATCAATTGACTGGCTTAGCGAATCGCTGGAGTTTTGAAACTTGGGCTCGCGCCAAGCTAGAGGAGCTAGATCAAACCCATAGTAATACGGTTACCGCATTGGTCTTCCTTGATATTGATAACTTCAAACACATCAATGATAACTATGGTCATGATGTGGGTGACCGCGTACTAAAACACTTCGCGACACGCTTGAAAAACAACATTCGCAACAAAGACCGAAAGACAGACAAACACGATTATTCGATCGCTCGCTTTGCGGGTGATGAGTTTGTACTCATGCTCTACGATGTGCGCTGTAAAAAGGACTTAGACACCATCATGGATCGCATCGTCAATCTATTTAAAACTGGCTATCAATCGGAAGACACGATTAATGAGCTTACAATGAGCATTGGCGTTGCCATCTATCACCAGGATGCGAATGACCTATCTGAGCTGACTCGTTGTGCGGATAAAGCCATGTACGCGGCAAAGCACACGGGTAAAAACCAGTACGCCTATTATGAGCATTGCTCGCATGCAGAAGAGTTACGCCATCAAAGACATTCGCTTGTTGGCGCAATGGGAAGTGAAAATGTGACCTCGTTACAACGCGATGCCAGTTTATAACGACCAATTGCTTAGCATCATGGCAAGTGCAAATGGTCGTTATCACACATGTTAAGCAAACATGTACATCGCCCATAAACCGCCGAGCAAAAACGTAATCAACCAAATCACTTGGCGTGTTTTACTTGGTTTATCCTCTCTAGGACGAATAACGGGTTTCAGTGCCCGTTCCTTAATTTTTCCGACTAGACTGTTTTCAATCGCTCGTTTATAGAAAGCACGACGCTTTTGTGCCGCATTCGCAACTTTCGTGAAACGGTGCCTTTGCTCTGTCGTAAATTCCGTCGCCTCAAAGCGAGGAGGGAGATCAGAATGTTTAGGTTGTACTGCCATCACTTCCTCCTTGTTGATGGTTGCACCTGTATTAAGTATATACAAAGTTATCAGTTTGTTGTTAAAAAACGTTTGTATCTGAACAACATGCATGAAAAAAGCCACCCAAAAGGTGGCTTTTATCTCAATTCTATTTAGTACTTAGAGGTACTCACATAAGTACGCGGTCGCGTCTTTCACTTGCAGTTCGAATGATGAATTACCTTCAACTTCGAAGAACTCACCACTATTGTAGGTGACCCAATCCACTTCACCCGCTTTCTTTACGATCAACGCACCTTTAACAACACTCATACGCTCCGGCGCTTGTGTGCCGAACGTGTATTCACCTGGTAGCATTACGCCAACACTGACATCCTGCCCTTGTTGACTAAAACCTAGTGACTTTACGCCACCAGCAAAATAACTGTTTTCCTTAATACTCATTATTGGTTTCCTTATCAAAAATCAGCTCTTTTTTACCCTGTTTCGGTTTACGACTCAAGTCTCTAAATGGGTCTTTGTTGAAAGAGCAAATTCTCAATAACTGTGTTTCGGAATGTAAAAGTGGACATCAGATCATAGTTTCACCGTCTCAAAAGCTAGATTGTTTGTTTTTGTAGCTCAAGCTTCTCACCATAATAAAAAAGGAAGGTAAGTAGGAATCATGACCACCACTGCGCGCAGGAAAAGGAAACAGAAGCCAGAACCGCAACCCTCATTTTGGGCTCGTCATCAGTTCAAAATCATTAAAGGGGGCTTTGCTGTTTTCGGTTGCTCGTTGATTAGTGTGCTTAGTTACCAGTTGTACGCATCTTACTTAGATTACATCGACCCAAACAAAATCTACGGTGAATGGATAGAGATCGGTGCGCCACCTTATCAAACCGAACAGCTTTCTTTTACACCCGAAGGTGTCTTTCGCAACCATCGCCTTATCGCCACTCAATTCGAGTTTGATGGCAAAGTCGTCACACTGAACACCGGACTTGGCAAAACTGAGTACCAAATCTCAGGGTCTCATCTCTCTCCACAGATACGACGCATTGAGCCTCGACTCCCTGACCAACGCTTTATCCTAAAAGGCTTCGAACACACGGTTCAGGGCTCAGAAACTGGCGCAGCTTCCAAACGCAGAGCAGCGTTGAGCGAACACTTCAGTCGCAAATAACCTCCTTTTCAACGCTACCTCTATGTCGTAACTCTTTCTGTTTCATCAGAAAAGTTTAATTTCACTCGCAAAATAACCCCTACGGACTGAGTAAGCGATTAATTAAACACATGCAAAATATTTATAAAATCTTGGCTCAATATTGTATTTTCTATGCAAAACTATGTTTCTTGTAGTGAGTTTTGTGTAACACGGTCGAATCTTGATTTATTTTTTTTTGAAAAAAAATAAGCCTCTGAAATGCTCAAAGGGATGCTTTTGCACAGTGTGTGAATTGATTGTCTTTTCTGTCGCAAGAGCAGCTTATGTTCCTAAACGAGCATGAATTCAAGGATTGAGAGAGAAGTTATGATTCGATTTAACCTATGTGCAGCTGGGGTTGCCCTAGCACTATCTGGCGCTGCAAACGCAGCTCCAACCGCACCAAGTATCGATATGTACGGTTCCAATAACCTTCAATTTTCTAAAATTGAATTGGCAATGGAAACCACATCTGGCTACAACGACATGGTCAAATACCATGAACTGGCTAAGATCAAAGTGAAATTTAACCAGTGGAGTGGCACATCTGGCGACACTTACAACGTCTACTTTGACGGTGTAAAAGTGGCAACAGGCGCTATCACTGGCAGTCAAACCACAGCTTCGTTTGAATATGGTCAAGGCGGCTTGTACCAAATGGAAATCGAAGCGTGTGACGCAACAGGTTGTTCTAAGAGCGCTCCGGTAGAAATTACCATTGCAGATACAGACGGCTCACACTTGAAGCCTCTGACGATGAATGTTGATCCGAACAACAAGAGCTACAACACCGATCCAAGTATCGTGATGGGTACTTATTTTGTTGAATGGGGCATTTACGGTCGTGATTACACTGTCGACAACATGCCAGTTGATAACCTAACTCACATCCTTTACGGCTTTATCCCAATTTGTGGTCCAAACGAATCAGTAAAATCAGTTGGTGGTAACAGCTTTAATGCACTGCAAACGGCATGTCGTGGTGTGAATGATTACGAAGTGGTTATCCATGACCCGTGGGCAGCTTATCAGAAGAGCTTCCCTCAAGCAGGTCATGAATACAGCACGCCAATCAAGGGTAACTACGCAATGCTAATGGCGTTGAAACAACGTAACCCGGATCTAAAAATTATCCCATCTATCGGTGGTTGGACACTTTCTGACCCATTCTACGACTTCGTTGATAAGAAGAATCGTGACACGTTTGTCGCGTCAGTTAAGAAATTCCTGAAAACTTGGAAATTTTACGACGGCGTAGATATTGACTGGGAATTCCCTGGTGGCGGCGGCGCTGCAGCAGATAAGGGTGACCCTGTAAACGATGGTCCTGCATACATTGCATTGATGCGTGAACTACGTGTAATGCTAGATGAACTTGAAGCAGAAACAGGTCGTACTTACGAGCTAACTTCAGCAATCGGTGTTGGTTACGACAAGATTGAAGACGTAGATTACGCAGACGCGGTTCAGTACATGGACTACATCTTTGCGATGACTTACGACTTCTACGGCGGCTGGAACAACGTTCCTGGTCACCAAACTGCTCTTTACTGTGGCTCATTCATGCGTCCTGGTCAGTGTGATGGCAGCGGCGTGGATGAAAATGGCGAACCGTACAAAGGTCCAGCATACACTGCAGATAACGGTATCCAGCTTCTTCTAGCGCAAGGTGTTCCTGCAAATAAACTGGTTCTTGGTACAGCGATGTATGGTCGTGGTTGGGAAGGTGTAACACCTGATACGCTAACAGATCCAAATGACCCAATGACCGGTACTGCAACAGGCAAACTGAAAGGCAGCACAGCTCAAGGTGTTTGGGAAGATGGCGTAATCGACTACAAAGGTATTAAGTCATTTATGCTAGGTGCGAACAACACTGGCATCAACGGCTTTGAATACGGCTATGATGCGCAAGCAGAAGCACCTTGGGTGTGGAACCGTTCGACTGGTGAGCTAATCACATTTGACGATCATCGTTCTGTGTTAGCGAAAGGCAACTACGCAAAATCTCTAGGTCTAGCAGGTCTATTCTCTTGGGAGATTGATGCAGATAACGGCGACATCCTTAATGCAATGCACGAAGGTATGGCTGGCGGCGTCGTTACCCCACCAAACCGTAAACCAACGGCAGCAGCAGGCGCAGACCAAGCAGTAACAGGTCCTGCAAGCGTTGTGCTTGATGGCAGCAACTCAACTGACTCTGACGGTACAATCGCAAGTTACGCTTGGGAGCAAGTATCAGGTACTGCAGTCGTTCTATCTGGCGCGAACACAGCAACAGCAAGCTTTGATGCGGTAGAAGTCGCAGCTGAAGAGCAACTAACGTTTAAGCTGACCGTAACAGATAACGAAGGCGCAACGGCTTCTGATCTTGTTGTAGTCACCGTTAAGCCAGCAGGCGTGATTGATCCACCAAACACAGCGCCAGTTGCACAGGTTTCTGCACCAGCAACGGCAAGCGCTGGTGACGTGGTTGTGATTGATGCTTCAGCTTCTAGCGATGCTGACAACGACACACTAACGTTCGATTGGACGCTACCACAAGGTCTAAATGCTACGGTCAACGGTGCGAAAGTAACGTTCACAGCAGCAGAATACCCACAAGACACAAGCTTAAGCTTCACAGTAAGCGTAAGTGATGGTCAAGCAGTATCAACTGCAAGTGCAACCGTTGTTGTAGCGAAGCACAGCACAGGCGGTGGTACTTGTACTAACGCATGGGATGCAACGGCAGTTTACACTGGTGGTGATCAAGTGACTTACGCAGGTAAAACTTGGGAAGCGAAATGGTGGACTCAAGGTCAAGATCCTAGCAAGTCTGGCGAATGGGGTGTTTGGAAAGAAGTTGGTCCAGCTAACTGTAACTAAACACTGCTAAGGTGTTGTTATTCAGCACCTACCGCTATCAAAATTGTAAAATAGAAAAGGACAGCATCAGCTGTCCTTTTGTTATTCTAGATTTTGATTCACAAGCGCCATCGCTACGATCAACGAGCGTCAACTAAACGGTCAAAACTCTGGAATACCTCATCACACTTCATGACGCGACCATGACCCTGCCCTTGCGTCGTCACCAATTCGACTCGCTCAATCTCATTAGCAGCTTTCGCAGATACACCGTGTTTGGTGAATTTGTCTTGTTCATCATGAACAATGATAGTTTTTGCTTTTCGCTCAGCAAGACGCTTTTCAGGGTCAATGGATTGCAATGGGTAACCAAACTGATCTTCCACTTCCGAAACCACGGCTTTGAATAGCTTCATTGAATAACCCGAACGCGCAATGCTGCCAAACAAGTTTTCTACGTAGTTAAGCACCGGCGCAATCAAAAGCAGTGGCTTGTTTTCTAATTTGCTGTGACGACATTCTAACGCTGACGCAGTACCCATACTGTGCCCCACCAAACCTGCAACATCATCAACAGAATCCAACACGTCCTCTAGACCACGAACAAACCCCGGGATATGCCCATACTGACCATCACTTTCACCATGAGCAGGGTGATCGTAAGCCAAAGCGGTGTAACCCGATGCGGCGATGTGCTCCATCAACGGATAGAACTGACTTGCTGTCCCCGACCAACCGTGAGTCAGCACCCATACCGGACCATTACCAAGCTGATAAGTTTTGATTGCACCAGCATGACCTTGTACTTCACTTTTAATCAGCCCCTGTGGCTCTGCATTTTTAGGCTGAGTACGTGCTGGGGTGAGCAACAGCTTACGCGCGGTCTTTTTTGCATGTGACGGTGCCAACGTATGGTGCAAACGCGTACTGATATTGACCAAGCTACGCTTAACACTGAAGCGCTGCGAAGTATTGAAGTAGATTTTCTCACTCATGATCTTTTCCTTAACTATCAGCTTTGCACAAAATAGAACGGTCGTGCTTTTTATACTGATAAGAAAGAGCGCTCTATGTCGCTCTTCATTATGAATCTCGTACTATGCCCGTTACTGCGGGGCTAGCGCTTCCATCGAATAAATAAATTATCGATGCCTTGCCAAAACAATCTCTGGCTCTCTTCTTGCCCTTTAATCGAATAAAACACGTGCGCACTTAAATACTGCCCGTATAAATCAAAGGTCGCTTGTCGCGTATCTAAATCGGCGACAAACTCTTGGTTCTCTTTGCCTTTCTTGATTTGAATTTCGAGATAATTCAGCCAAGTATCAATCGATTTACGTAATGCAGCTTGCAACGCACAGCCTTCTTCTGCGGTGTCGTTCCAAGCATCAAGGAACATACAGCTACCTTGAAAAGAGTGATTCCACGTCATCCAAGTGTCCAACAGACCACGTACTTTACGTTCGATATTGCTGTCACCCAACTCACGCGCAGGCGCAATAACCCGCTCTGCGAATACTTGATTGGCAAACTCCAACACCGATAGTTGAAGGTTCAACTTGGAATTGAAGTGAGCAAACAAGCCACTTTTCGACATGCCACACTGCTTCGCCAACTCACCTATAGTGAGACTTTCCAACCCGTTTTCACTCGCCAGTTGGAATGCACGCTGCAATATCAGCTCTTTGGTTACTTTTCCTTTTTTCATAAATACATTTTTAGCACGGTCGTACTTTTTTACAATCTAAAG
The DNA here is from genome assembly GCF_001591145.1 of Vibrio harveyi NBRC 15634 = ATCC 14126 = KCTC 12724. Taxonomy (GTDB): domain Bacteria; phylum Pseudomonadota; class Gammaproteobacteria; order Enterobacterales; family Vibrionaceae; genus Vibrio; species Vibrio harveyi. The sequence continues at coordinate 21,070 of NZ_BCUF01000007.1, forward strand.
TTTACTGGTCAAACCAATGTATACCCTCTGACACAATCACGATCGCAATACATTGAGCAACTCAATGAATACGAATTTTCGAAATTTGAGATGGGTCTGAATTTCACAAACTGGTTACTATCAATTGCACATCAGTTGATTTTTTACCGCGATGAGTAAGCTATTAGCTGTTAATTTCTCAGCGATTTTTCACTTTTTTAGGTAAGTATTTATGGCAACCACAAAGAAAATTGCCAGTTTAGAGTTCGCCCGCATCATCGCAATGTTCGCGATCGTTGGCCTTCACTGTCAAATGGCACTCACGTACTGGCAATGGGATGAGGTACCTTGGGTTGGGTATATGCTTAACCAATTGGCTCGCTTTGCTGTACCACTGTTTTTCCTCATCTCCGGTTATCTAATCCAGCCTAAACTCAGCGCAAATCCCGTTGAAACACTGAAAAACTACGCTAAGCCCTTGCTTAAGATATGGCTGGTTTGGAGTGCGATTTGTCTGTTAATGCCGTTCCGTTGGCAAGTGGTTGCGGAGGCAGGCTATCTCGCTGAGCGACAAGGCTATTGGGGCTACTTGATGTCGAACCCAATTAACTCGCTGTTAGAAGGCGGCTTAGTTCATTTGTGGTTCATTCCTGCACTTGTGATTGCTGTCGCTATCATTGCATTGCTGGTTCGTGTTGGCATGGCGCAGTTGCTGCTCCCGACGGCAATATTGTTGTACGTCTATGGGGTACTCGCAGGCAGTTACATCACACTGTCTGAGCTACCAGCGCCCTTCTTTACTCGCAATGGTCCGTTCTTCAGCACATTGTTGGTTGTGCTTGGTTACTTAGCGAGACAACACCAGTGGCAATGGTCTCGTAATAACACCATTCGCTTGATTTTGGTTGGTATGGCACTGCACTTTGCCGAAGCCTATTATTTGATGAACGACGAGATCGCTTTTAATTCACACGACTTCTTATTTGGCACTGTGATCTGGTCTTTAGGCGTATTCATGTGGCTTCTTGCCCATCCAAACTTTGGCAATATGCCATGGGTGTTTAAGTGGTCACCGAGCATTTTAGGTATCTACGTGAGTCATTTGCTGGTGATCATCATCATGATGAACATGGCAGGTATATTAGGGCTAGAAAACTTAGCTAAAGACGCCTTTATTTACCCAGCAACCATTGTGGTAACCCTGCTACTTGTAAAAGGCATTGAAGCTACGCCGCTGAAAAAACTATTACTGCGCTAAATCCATTCAGCACTATGTATGGTCTGCACTACCACTTTTTGGTTAGTGCAGACTTTATAAAAATGAGAGCTCTCTCTCACTCGCCAAAATTATCATTTCTAATACTTTGTAATTTGCTTTCACTCACAAAAAACATTGTTCATTTACTTTAAATTTATCCGACATCAACAAAATGCTCATTAAACGGAGGCGGTATGTGGGCAGGTCAGGGACTCGTTCCTTTTTTAGAAATTAGCCATTGGTTAACCTATGGTTTATACGCTGCAGTAATCCTATTTGGCGCGGCGAGCATTGCGTCACTCAGAAAGTAGTGGCGCAAGCTACATCAATTCAAAACTCCTACCGTTAATTCGAGCTTACTCACACTTAACCTATTAATATGTGGCTAAAATTTCTCCAGTCAGACAAGGAGAAATGTCTATGCCAATCTACCCAATTGTCGCGTTTTGCTGTTTGATATTTTCTAGCTCCACGTTTGCAGCTGCGACCAGTGAACTTAACCTCATCAATTCCACCGTCGGTTATGCCGCACTGATTTTCTTCACCATTGCCTACATTCTGGTAATGCTGGAAGAATACCTACAAATGCGAAAATCCAAGCCTGTACTGCTCGCCGCGGGATTAATCTGGATTTTAATTGGCTATACCTTTGCCCAACACAACCAAGCTGACGTTGCTAAAGCCGCACTGGAACACAACCTTTTGGAATACGCTGAACTTTTATTGTTCCTATTAGTGGCGATGACCTACATCAATGCGATGGAAGAACGCAGACTGTTTGATGCACTGCAAGCGTGGATGGTTGGCAAAGGTTTTGATTTCAAAAAGTTATTTTGGCTCACAGGTAGTCTTGCATTTGTGATTTCTCCTATTGCCGATAACTTGACCACAGCGCTACTAATGTGTGCAGTAGTGATGAAAGTTTCTGGCGACAACCCAAGATTTGTCAATCTTGCCTGTATTAACATCGTCATTGCCGCAAACGCTGGCGGTGCATTCAGCCCATTTGGCGATATTACGACTCTGATGGTTTGGCAGGCAGGACACGTCAGCTTTGCTGAGTTTATGCCGTTGTTTGTACCTTCTCTAATCAACTACGTCATACCTGCATTAATCATGTCGTTGTTTGTACCAAACACAAAGCCAGATACGGTTCATGAGCACATCGAACTGAAACGTGGTGCAAAACGTATCGTTGGCTTGTTTATCCTGACCATTGCAACAGCGGTTTCCTTCCACGCCGTTTTACACTTCCCTCCAGTGGTCGGCATGATGATGGGCCTCGCTTATCTGCAATTTTTTGGCTACTTCCTGCGAAAAACACTCAAACATTCTCTTGCCAAAAAAGCCGCAATGGCGATTGCCAACGGGGATGACTACGCGCTGAAACGTCTGGGTTCTGTTGTACCATTTGATGTCTTCCACCGTGTGTCTCGCGCCGAGTGGGACACCTTATTGTTCTTCTACGGCGTAGTGATGTGTGTTGGCGGTTTGAGTTTGCTTGGCTATCTCGAACTGGTTTCCAACGTGATGTACACCGAGTGGAATCCAATTTGGGCGAACGTCATGGTGGGGATACTTTCTGCCATCGTCGATAACATTCCAGTGATGTTTGCTGTGTTAACGATGGACCCAAGCATGTCGATGGGTAACTGGTTGTTGGTGACACTAACAGCAGGTGTTGGCGGTAGCTTACTGTCGATTGGTTCTGCTGCTGGCGTGGCTCTCATGGGCGCGGCGAGGGGGCAATATACTTTCTTTGGTCATCTCAAATGGGCACCGGTGATTGCTCTTGGGTACGCAGCGAGTATTGCCGCGCACCTTTGGATGAATGGCAGCTTGTTCACTTAAACTGCCTTAATCCATCGGAATAATTCTTATCGGTCTGATGGGTGGTTCACGCCATCCATCACCTCTATCTCTCCCAGCTCATACGGATTTACGCCCTCTAAGCAGCCAACGTTATAGCCATATTCACTCGGATTAGAGCGGCGCTGATGGTGAGTGTAGATGCCACATTCTCCACAGAAGAAATGCTTAGCTGTGTTGGTATTAAACTGATAAAGCTTGAGTACTTCCTCACCTTGAGTGATACGAATTCCGTTCAACGGTACCGATGCCACAATCGCACCGCGACGTCGGCACATGGAACAATCACAGCGTCGAGGCTTCTCGATTCCATTCGGTAATGACAGTTCGATTTGCACTTTTCCACAATGACAAGAAAGCTTATGCAAAGGCTGAATTGTCGTACTACCCACTTGTTTAATCATGATTTTTCCTTGTTCCTTCCCTGTTCACCTAAAGTGTATTGTTCTTTCATGATGTTTTTTTGAGCTGCATGGTAAGGAGGTATCATGAGCAAAAAACACTCCAAATCATGCCTAGACTAATGTAACTGATAAGCGGTGGGAAAAACCACTTCAGCTTATGAAGAGCACCGACCGTGTATACAACAAGCCCAAACATAGAATGACCTTCGAAGACTATACCGGCTTCACACAGGCATTCCCTAGCGTGATTTATCTGCAGCGTTTAGTGAGTGGAGCGCTGTTTATCGTCACTCCAATCACTGGTCCAACAAAGGTTTTTTAACCTGCTTATTCAATGAATTAGCCAGGAATTCAGATTACGAGAGGGGGTGCTTATGGCTGGATTGTTAAAGCTCATCAACACAGTACCGGTGCGGTACCAAGGGGCAGTGAATGTATTGGAAAAGCCGAGTGTATGGTTCAGCGAAAGTGACCTGGGTATAGATTTCGGGAAGGTTGCCCGAGCTAGAAAGAAGAGGTAGAGCGTGCTGACCATATAAAGTTCAACACGCTCAAGGGGGTTCAGTTACTTAGTGAGCATCTCAGCCTTAACAACCTGCCACGCTTTATGCTCGGGTGTGGTCAGGTGGATAGGACCAAAGGTACGCTCTGGGATGATTTTATCACTCAGCCTTTCTACCTCTCTGGCCACAAAGCTGCTAAACCAGATCTGATTAGGCATTCCGGGCCAATACTCGGTGAGCTGCTGACGCAGATTATCCAGCTCGTTCAGGCGACCTTTGATCTCGTTCAGCGCCTGATGCTGTGGTTTAAACAGCAACCGGGTGAACCAGTTTGAAGAAGCCTTCTCCATGTTGGTGACTTTATCTCTGAGTTCTGTCAGCGCCTGCTTAACAGGAAGCCGGGTAACCGGAAGGCCTTTCTCTCTGATCTCTGCTGTTATCGGCAACTGCTCTAGGTTGAGTTCTATCTCTCCGGCAAGACCGCGGTTTTCTCCGCTGACAGCTTTGACCATATCCCGCAGTTGCGTTAGTGATTCGTCACCGTGCAGCGGGGCGCTGGTCATTCTGGTTATAGGGACCGAGCGGAACTCTAGCTCCGGCCAATTTGTTCTGGCGTGCACCTGCAGATGACGGGCGAGTTTAACCCGAGCCATCAAAGCGGGCTGTTGATCCCGAGAGAGTTTGATCTCTTTGGTCAGCGCGGCTTTTTCACGGTTCTCAAGTATCAGAAGCTTTTGTTGTTCGGCCTTTTCTGCGGCTTTAATCGCTTCATCACTCGGCGTGCGAGTTGTCAGCCGGTTGCTGCTGTCCCACTTCAGGTAGTGGCGCAGTGCGCCAGTTTCACTCTGCACCGCTTTTTTGACCAGATTTACCAGGCTGCTTGAGCCAGCAGAAAAACGGGTATCAAAGCCCCGGTGACCTTTAAGCAGCGCTTCGAGAAATCCTTTCAACTCCTGGCGGTCTTTAGGACAACTCAGCTTCATTTCGCCGTTTGCCACATTTAAGAAACGGTTGATCATGGGATCGCCGCTTTCCAGTTGCGCTTTCAGTTTCTCCTGGTGCGAAGCCGCTTTCTTGCCAGTGAGCAGGTAGTCGGACAGTATCTGGTTGATACCGTCTGAGATCATATTACGTTCACTGGAAGTAAATTTAATCTCAGTTTTCGGTGGCTCGGCAGCAGGAGCCGGCGCGTTTTTTGGCGCTGCTTCAGCTTTTGTTTCCTGAGACTTAGCTTTGGTTGTCTGCTCCGCTTTAGTCACCGCTTCGGCAGGCAGTGTTTTAGCAGCTTTTACCTTGCCGTGAGAAAGGCGCAAGTACGAGCCCAGAATATTGTCTTTGCTCTCTAAAGGTCGGGTTAACGCTTTATACATAGAGCCGAACCTTGAGTGACCTTCTAGCATCAGGTTAAACATTTCTGCCAGTTTTTGCGGCGAGCGGGGCAGTCTGATGACCCTGACTTTTTCCTGATCATCTATGGTGATCCGTCCCTTGATCTCTTCCATCTCACAATATCCGCGCAGAAACTCGCCATGCTTCTCCAGTTTATTGTCTACGTATTGTTGCAGTGCGCTGCTAAAAGCTTTGGCAAGTGGCGTGAGATCCTCATCATGGATGCGAGGCGCACTCTGCAAACCTACAGGGTTCTGGCTTAGCGGCTCACTCATACTCTGTGTTGAATGCGCAGCCCCCGGAAGTTCTGATTTAGATTTTTCCAGTTTCGGCGCCTGTTTCGGTGCACTCTGATGTACCTGAGAGACACCTTTAAACAAGGTGTTGAGAAGTTTAGTTACCGGCATAATGACTCCTTAACCTTTTAACAGGTGCGCGTCGCAAAACAGAGAAGGTGCTTTAGCCTCTTCCTTTAAAGGGGCTTGAAGAGCGTTTCTGGCATCAGTCGCTGTGGTAATAAAGTTGCCAAGCAGGTTCGCCAGTAGTTCCAGCTCCAACCCTTCAATCGGGTGCTGGTAGCGCAGCAGAACCTGATCGCCTTGCGGACTCAGGGCGTAGTGTGCCTGACGCAAGACCGGATTTTCAAAGTTGTGCTTAAGAAGACGGGTCAGGTGACGCTCTCTCTGCACCTCCGACAGAGCCCCTAATTCTGCAAGAAACTGAAGGTGGTTGCTTCCCGCTGCCATATCGATTGCCAGCTCGATGCCTTCTTCAGTCAGCAGTGCACAACGTCCAAAGTTATCAAGCTCTAAGCAGTCCAGTTGCCAAGTGTTACCCAACTCGAGAAGCAGGTTGTTCAGAAAGGTTTGGTCGGCCGTCATCAGCACCTCCAGATACAGTCGGGGAATGAGTGTTCAGACTACCGCGTATGCAAGGGGAATTTCTTTCATTATTAGGCAAGGTTTTTTAGGTTTATTAAGCAAACGCTGATGCCAGTGGGCGCGCTATTTGACCGTTTATCGCAAGCCTGCTGTTGCGCTGGATACATAATATTGCGGCTCTGCAGCTTGGTACTTACCTCTATTCACCCTGGATATCAGAGACGCTGGCTAAAGGCGTGTTAGTTCTTGTGCTGGTGCGCAGCGGACTTGTAATGCGGAAGCAAGGAAAGGTAGTAAGGTGGTTGCCGATGCGCTGTTGAACAAAATGCGTACAGCAAAGAGCAACATGCCCTAGCTTAATGTGTAAAGTCTGTTAAACAGTTAACATCCGCGCAATCTAGGTCGAAAACTCGACATCAATCACTTTTCACGACATTTTATTCAGCGATTTATCATTATTTGGTTGGCATTTTGCTAACCGCATCCGTTTTGGTTTCGTACTTACAGCTAAAACGGCTTTAAAACCAAGGAAAATACTTTTATGGATAAAGATCATAGCCTTAGAGAAAACCTCTTGGCCTTGACGCTCGGTAGTGCGTTGGTGTCACTTGGGGTTATCTTCTTCAGCAAGGTGGGATTGCTCACTGGCGGAACGGCCGGTTTGGCGATCTTCCTTACCAAGGTCAGTGACTTCAGTTTTGGCCAGATATTCTTCGCACTGAACCTGCCGTTCTACATTCTCTCTGTGATACGCATGGGTTGGCGTTTTACCATCAACACTTTTATTGCGGTTTCGATCGTGTCTTTTGCGGTAGACCATTTGCATCATGTGATTGAGATTTCTCGTATTGAACCCGTGTACGCAGCGCTACTCGGTGGTGGTTTGATTGGCATGGGCATGCTGGTAATTTTCCGCCACAAGATGAGTTTAGGTGGCTTCAACATCTTGGCGCTTTTTCTTCAGGAACGTTTTGGTATTCGAGCAGGTAAAGTACAAATGGCTCTGGACTGCACCATCGTAGTGATGTCGCTGTTTATCGTTGATGTTTACTTGATTGCTCTTTCTGTACTTGGCGCTGTGGCGACCAACTTGATCTTGGCGATGAACCACAAACCTGGGCGTTATCAGCCCAAGCCGCAGCCAGTATAAACGCAATAAACGACGAACTTAGTCTTAGCGTTCAACAGCAGCTAAAAATAAAATCCCCGAGCAATATCTCGGGGATTTTTGTTTTCAAAATTAATGTAGATGATAGCGTCGTAAGCTTAGATAGCGATGATAAGCCCCTATTCTTCAAGCACTATTTTGCCGCTGCACCGGTTAGCTTACTGAGTACACCACTCACCTTCGTCAGCACTTCATCACACCCTTCAATACCGTGGCGCTCTTTTAGATACATTGGGTTGTTGTAAGCAAGCCATGTCTTACCTTCTGCATCCTCATAAACCAGCACTTTTTGCGGTAAATCAATCGCCACTTCTTGTGCACATTGCATCAATGGCGTCCCTACTTTTGGGTTGCCAAACACGATCACTTCTGTTGGTCGTAGCGTCATATCGACCTTCGCCGCGTTCTCTTGATGGTTCACGCGAGCAAACACATTCAAACCTTTACCCTGAGCAATCTGAACAAATTTATTCGCTGTATCTTGCACCGAATGTTGGCTTGCAACGCGGATAACACTCTCTTCTGCTAGGGTCGAAAATGACGCCAGAGCAACAACCAACCCAACTGTGATTACTTTTACCATCTGCCAGTTCCTTATTTTTACTATATCCAAAAATTATATACCCAAGTCACCGACTCGCGAGCATGTGGTCTCAGGTCATGACTTCCCGTAATTACAATAGACCGACCAACAGGCAATAATTGATTCAGATTAATAAAGCGTTAATCAATCCAACATTAAAACTGTGAAGCACATAAAATACGCAACCTATTTTATTGAGTAAGAGTTAACTAGTGACACGCGATCAATTTGAGTTATTAGCGCCAGGTGGCGATTTAGATTCCATTAAAGCGGCTATTGCTGCAGGTGCCGATGCCATCTACTGCGGACTTGACCGCTTTAATGCACGTAACCGCGCAACCAACCTCACCTTAGATAACTTGAACGGCGTATTACAGTTGGCGCATCAGCACAATTGTAAAATTTTCCTCACGTTGAACGTGTTAATTCTAGAAAGCGAAATTCCTGCTATCGTTCGCTTACTTAGCCAGTTGAACAACACCGCGATTGACGGCGTAATCGTGCAGGATCTTGGTCTTGCTTACATTCTCAAGAACCACTTCTCAGAGTTAGATGTACACGCTTCAACCCAGCTCAACACTCACAATGAAGGACAGATTCTGTTCCTCAATCAGTTGACAGCGAGCCGCGTGAACCTCTCTCGTGAACTCAATATCCATGAAATAAAACACTTGGCTCAGTTCGGTCGTCAGCACAACGTGATGATGGAAGTGTTCGTTCACGGCTCTTACTGCATTGGTTTCTCTGGCATTTGCTACATTAGCTCAGCGCGTAATGGTGCATCGGGCAACCGTGGACGCTGTAGTCAGCCTTGTCGTGAGCAATACGAGACAACCAAGACAGGCAACAGCTACCCGCTCAACATGAAAGACAACTCAGCTTTTGGCAATCTACAAGCGCTTGCCGATGCAGGTGTGTATTCATTGAAAGTAGAAGGTCGCATCAAGAAGTCCCACTACGTTTACACCGTCGTCGATAATTGGCGTAAGCAGATTGATCGCTTATGTGATGGCGTAGAGCTGTCGAGCGACACCACAGAGTTGTACACCGTATTCAACCGTGATTTCTCCAACGCATTTTTGCAAGGCGACTTCGGTAAAGCGATGTATATCGACAACCCACGCGACCATGCGGTGAAACACTTCTCAAAGATATACAAATGCGAATCCGCGGACGATGTGCAAACAGTGAAGAAGAAGCTGTACGACGACAAAACCGCAATCATCGAAAAAGTCGCCGAGAAGACGCAAGACTTCGACGTCACGGCAACACAAACCTCAGGCGGTAGTTTAAAAGGCGCCATTGATGTACCGAGTTTACCGACGCTACCTCAGCCACAAGAGCGTGAAGGGACAGCAAAACTATCGGTACTGATTTCGTCGCTAGAAGATGCTTCGCTGTGCAAATATCGCGATGTCGATGTGTACTTTCAACTACCAATGGGATTGGCGAGCGAGTTAAACGCTATGGTCGACTTATTCCAAGAAAACACGGCGTTGAAGCCTTGGTTCCCTGCAATTTTGATTGGTGACGATTACCAAGCTGCACGCAAGTTCTTAGAAATTATCCAACCAGAGCTGCTGATCACCAACAACTCTGGCGTAGGCTTACTCGCTCAAGAGCTTGGATTAGGTTGGGTTGCAGGTCCACAAATGAATACGGTGAACTCATACTCGTTTAAGTGTTTGCAAGAAGAATTCGCGGCACGCGGAGCATTTATCTCAAACGAGCTGAACATGAAGCAAATGCGTCATATTAAACGCCCACACAACATGCGCAGTTACTACAGCATTTACCACCCAAATACGCTCTTAACCAGTCGTCAATGTTTGTTCCAACAAACCGAAGGTTGCCGCAAAATCAAGGTTAACAAAGGTTGTTTGAAGCGTTGTGATAAACGCACATCAATCATCAACCTCAAAGACAACCCATATGTGGTACAAAAGCAAAAAGGCAGCCATAACGCAATTTACAGCGAACATAACGTGCTGAACCTGCAAATACTGCAAGATTTGCCGCAACTGTTTACAGACGTGTTGATTGACCTACGTGATATCCAGACAGAAACCAAAGTCACAATCACCAAACCTGAGCTAATAGAGGCTTTTTCAACGCTGCTTGATGAACACAATGAGCAGAATCTAGACGCTCTGAATGTTGCGATTCACCCTACTGCTAATGCTCAGTATTTAAAAGGCTTATAAGCGAATAGAGCAAGATTGCACTCGCACAATTTATGGAAGACTTATACCCAATGAAGCAAGAAACGCTCAGCTACTTTGATGATCTGAATTACAACGTTGTGACGCAATCAGAAGACGTCTATGAGCTCACGCAAAACCGCACGGGGTTGACGGTAGAGCTCAACTTCTCTGCTCTTGGTAAAGGCGAATTGCCCGCAGAAAGCGCGCAAAAAACTGATAAGAAACTTTATTTTATCGATATTGATGACATCGAAAACATCGGTTTTGATGCACTCGAATCTTTTGTCATCAGGCTGAATGAACATTGTTCCATGGTGGTGTTTGAGGAAGAATTCTTTGAACAAAGCATGAAAGAGATGTGGATGTTCTTATCGAATGATCCACGTGATCGTGACGTGTTCAACGACAGTAAATTCTATCGGGCGTAATACCCACATCATAACGGTTAAAATGCCATAAAGATAAAAAGGTGCTAGAAGACCTAGCACCTAGGTAAACATGTCATCGGGGGGAGTTTACCAAATATAATCAGTTGTTAGGGTCAACAGACCCTAGAGCTTTCCTTCACTTCCGCACATATGGATCTTATCCATCACCACCTGTTTCATCGCCGCTTTACCAGGCGTGATGTATTTACGAGGGTCGTTTGCGTCAGGGTGATGCGCAAAATGTTGTTTGACCGCATTTGAGAACGCGATCTTCAGCTCAGTCGCCACGTTCACCTTGCACACGCCAAGGTCAATACAACGACGAACCATTTCATCAGGAACACCTGATGCACCATGCAGTACTAACGGAATATCGACAACGCCACGGATTTTATCTAAGCGGTTAAAATCGAGTTTAGGCTCCGCTTTATACAAGCCATGAGCTGTGCCAATTGCCACAGCTAACGAATCAATACCAGTACGACGAACAAACTCTGCGGCAGAAGCTGGGTCGGTCATTAGTGCATCGGCACTGTCGACAATCAGATCGTCTTCTTGACCGCCTAAACGACCTAACTCAGCTTCGACACTTGCGTCGAATCGGTTACAGTATTGAACCACCGAGCGCACAATCTCTATGTTCTGATCAAACGCATAATGCGAACCATCAATCATTACAGAACGAATACCGTGATCGACCTTAGTACAAATGTCTTGTAGGTCTTCATGGTGATCAAGATGAAGAACTAACGGGATTGAATGCTTATGTGCAGCTTCTTTACAAATACTGATCAGGTAATCGGTGCCCGCATAATCAAAAGTTCCCGGCGTGCCTGCGAGAATCACTGGGGAGCCCATCTCTGAAGCGGTTTCAACAATGACTTGGACCGTCTCTAAGTTATGAATATTAAATGCAGGCACCGCATAACCAGCTTGTTGAGCACGTTTTAGCATTTCACGGGAAGAAATTAGATACATAAAGCCTCCTGACTTGGTACGGATGCATCAAACACAAGACGCCCATTGACCCAAGTTTTTACAATTGAGAAATCTGATTTAACAGCGACCATAGATGCGCGCTTTCCGGCTTCTAGGGTGCCTAATTGGTGTTGCAAACCTAACGATTGAGCCGGAGTTAACGATGCCATCAACCAAGCTTGCTCTAGTGGGATGTTTAGCCATTTATGAATATTTTTAACTGCTTGCGGCAAGGTCAAAGTGCTGCCTGCCAAACTTCCACTTTCTGTAGTAACGACGCCGCCTTTCATTTGCACTTCGTATTCACCAAGCGTGTAGCGGCCATCAGGCATGCCTGTCGCACTCATAGCATCGGTAATCAGCGTCAAGCGTTGACCACAACAGCGATGCGCGACATCTATAGCAGCAGAGTGAACGTGATGCCCATCGGCAATCATTTCGACATAGCTATTAGGGTGGATAAGCCCTGCCCCAACGACTCCTGGATCTCGGTGATGTAGACCACGCATGCCGTTGTAGCAGTGGACAATGCCATTTGCGCCAGCATCCAACGCCTGTTTCACTTGGTCGTAACTCGCATCGGTATGCCCAAGCATCACGTTAATACCCTGTTTATTCAGGTAACGAATCGCATCGATTGCCCCGTCTTTTTCTGGAGCCAGTGCGACGGTGACGAGCTGGTCATCACAATAAGAAATCCACTGCTCCAACTCTTCGAGCGATAAATCTCTAAACCATGTCGTCGGGTGCGCGCCGCGATTCTTCTCGGTGAAATAAGGTCCCTCTAGATACGCACCTAAGATCTCAGCACCATCAACGCCATGTCGTTTACTCACAGCAACTTGCTTTAACGCGGCACGAATTTTTGCCACAGGAGCGGTTACGGTTGTGGCAACAAATGCGGTAACGCCCAAGCTCGCGAAATAGCGAGACATCGTATTGAGGCTGTCATGCTCGGCATCCATAACGTCACAGCCTTTGGCTCCATGCACATGACTGTCAATCAGGCCGGGTAGTATGCTCACCTCACCTAAGTCAATAAAATCAATATGTTCATGAGGGTTGAATGGCTCAACAGAATCAATCACCCCATTTTCGTCGATGCGAATTAGCCCATCATCAAGCCATCTATCACCTTGCAATACACGCTGAGCTCGGTAGCAAGAATGCCTTGCACGATCTTGTTCAGATGCCATCTTCTTCTACCGTTCCCACATGTTTAGCTTTCTCAGCCATTTCAGCACTCAACGAGGTAATGCCACGATGCCCACAAGCCAGCGCTTGATCGCGAAACTCAGCGAGATCGAGTTCATCACGTTCCAAAAGCATCTCAGCCGCCATCTGCATGTTTGTTCCCGTTACAACCTGGACATCGTCACGCTCTTGACTGATCAGTGATGCAGTACGAAAAGGTGTACCTCCCAACAAATCAGTCAGGAAAACAATACCTTCGCCAGAATCAACTTCATTAATCGCCTCGCGCATTGACACTTCCAGTTGCGGAGTCGTTGCCTCTTCTGGAAAGTCGATAAACTTAAATTGAGGTTGCTCCCCAATAACCTGAAACACCGCTTTGGCAAGACCGGAAGCAAACCCTCCGTGACCAGATAGAATTACAGCAATCATTTACGTTTCCTTAATGGGGCAGAGCACTCCACCCCAATGTTTTGTGTGTCCAATGTGATTTATAAGAAACCCATAAAACGCCCAACAACACCTAACACCACGGTGATACCGATAAGTTTTAGCGGGCTCCAACCACGCTTGACGAGCGCGTACATAGCTAGGGTGTAGACCAATGGAAGAAACGCTGGCATGAGTTTATCGATCACATCGCCTTGCAGTTTCACCACGGCATCACCGGCGGTAATTTCTGCGGTCGTCGATAGACGAACATAAGTCGCCACCAAAGCACCGATCACCGTCATACCTACCATCGAAGCCGCGTGTCCGACTTTCTTCGTGTTGGCTTTGATAACAGGGATAGCAGCAACCCCCATGCGATACGCATAATGTGCGAGACCAAATCGCAGACCAAAATGCACCACGTTAAACAGCACAATAAAGAACACCGCACCCATGATGGAGCCTTGCAGCGCAAGGTCTGCACCGATGCCGCCACAAATAGGAAGAAGAGTCAGCCAGAACATCGCATCACCGATGCCCCCCATTGGTGCACCAACCGCAATCTTAGTGCTCTGAATACTGCTGACGTTTTGCTTGGAGCGTTCCATCGCCAGAACGATCCCCATGACAAATGTCACCAAGAACGGGTGAGTATTGAAGAACCCCATATGACCTTGCATTGCTTTAGATAGGTCAGCTTTATTGGTGTGAATCTTCTTCAGCGCAGGCAGTAGTCCGTACAACCAACCAGAAGCCTGCATACGTTCGTAGTTGAAAGACGCTTGGAGTAACAGCGAGCGCCACGCCATACGATTGATGTCTGCTTTGGTTAGATCTGCACCAATCTCTTTATTTTCATACTCATCTTCAGCCACGCCAGGAGCTGGCTGCACATCAACATTTTGGCTACGAAGGTCGAGTTCGTTACTTACATTAGATTCCATCTTCAAAGTCCTCAGCAGGTGCAGTTACAGGAGTGGGTTCCGTTTTACGCATGAAGTCGATAATGGCCATGGCCGTCGCAGCCGCGGCAATCGCTAAGATTGGCAGTTGAAGCCAAGCAGCAGCGACGAAACCAAGGATGAAGTAAGGGATGTAGGCGTTCTTCATCATGATTTTCATCAAGACAGCAAAGCCAATTGCAGGCATGATGCCACCAGCGACGCCTAAGCCATCAATAAGATCTTTCGGTAGTACTTCAACGATTTTCCCTGCATGTTCAGCCCCAAGATAAACGGGCAAGAATGCACACAGAAAGTAGAAAGAACCGAGTACAGCAAGTGCCATATAGTTCACGCGTTCAATACCATTGGTATCCGCATTTTGTGCGTACTCGTCACACTTAGACATGACCGCAGACATTGCAGAAAAGAGCAGCGTAATGCCCATCTGTACGGCAACGGCGAAAGGCACAGCGACGCCAACCGCAACATTTGGCTCGACTTTGGTTGTAATCGCGAAAGCCGTACCCACGATGGTACCGATGATAACGTTTGGTGGTTGAGCCCCCGCAAGAGGGGCAAGTCCCATCCAAATCAATTCAAGCGTACCGCCGACCAAGATACCGGTTTGCAAGTCGCCTAAAATCAGACCAACAAGTGGACCAAGCACCACCGGACGGTGGAAGTGAGTAAGACCATTAAATAAATCTAGGCCAGCAAAAAAGGCTAAGATGCCGAGCATCAAGGCCTGTAAGAGTCCTATTTCCATGATTTCTTTCCTATTGTTAGATAAGAGTAAAGAGGTCAGTCGCACTTTCAGTTGGCACCCCTTGGATCGTGCATTTCACCCCTAGTGCTTTTAATTTTTCAAACTCCGCAACGTCTTCAGTTCCGACTGAGACCGTTTTGGCAATTTGCTTTTTCCCCTCAACGTAGTGCATGTTTCCGACGTTGATATTGCTAATTGGCACACCACCTTCCACCAATTGGCGGAAATCTTTTGGTGTGCGACAAACCATTAGAATTCGTTGGCGTTCAGCCGCTTTATGGATGGTGTCGATGGTCTTTTTCACCGTCCAAAATCGGATTGCGATGCCATCTGCTAGCACCATCTCCATTAAGTTCTGTTGAATGGTGTCTTCTGCTACCTCATCGTTCACAACGACAATAATGTTGGCATCCGCAAAACCTACCCATTGCACACCCACTTGGCCATGGACGAGGCGCTCATCAATACGACTTAACACGATATTTGGCATGGTCTATTCCTTTTCGAATCCGTTACTTGTTGAATGGGTAGATGGTGACACCTTGCACCACACGATTGACTTCACCGGTTGGGCACGGATTGTCCGGTCCAAATCCCAGTTGAAGTGATTTTTCAAATGCCAACATTTGGCAGAAGAGAATGAATGGGAAGCACAGCCACTGATCGCCCAAGTCCAATCTCCCAAATTCAAAAACATCATCTTCGTTGAGAGACAGTTCTGTGAGAGCAATATGAGCTAATGCTTGTTTGTCGCGACGGATCTCATTGAATAAATCCAGATCGTACCCACGGGTATAAGCGTCACTTGATAGCAACTGGATCACGACCGCTTTATCGTTAATGGTGAATTTAGGACCATGGCGGAAGCCAAGAGATGAGTCGAAAGCCGTCATCACTTTACCTGCACTAAGCTCAAGCGATTTGAGTGATGCTTCACGGGCAAGCCCTGCAAAACCACCGCTACCAATTACGATTAAACGCTCATAAGGCTGGCTGGCGAGCGCCTTAATAGCAGACTCCCATTGCTCTAACTTGGCTTCGCAAAGTGCTGCTACCACTTCAATTTGTTCATGCCATTGTTTTGGAGATTGACCACCAAATAACGTCAGCGTAGACATCAACATACAACTGAAGCTTGATGTCATCGCAAAGCTCTTATCATTTGAGCCTTCAGGCATGATCACGCAGCAAGCATTTTGTGCAGTTCGAGCGTAATGAGAGAGTTCCCCGTCACGGTTACACGTCAAGAACAAGTGATGACAATGAGGAACAAGCTGATCGACAAGAGCAACAGCAGCAACGCTTTCCGGGCTATTACCAGAGCGGGCGTAAGAAACGACCAAGGTCGGACGACTCGGGTCCAGATACTGTTCCGGGTTTGACACTAAATCCGTGGTTGGGATGGACTCAACTTGAAATCTCAGCCCCTCTTGAATAAATGGTGCTGCCGCATCGCCGACAAATGCAGATGTGCCCGCACCAGTCAAAATAATGCGTAGGTCTGGCTGCTCAAGCAGAGGCGTTAGAAAATCGCGGATTGCCTCATACTGCTCTTCTAAAATGGTAGAAAGTGCTCGCCATAACTGAGGTTGATGACTGATTTCTTGAGCCGTATGAACACCATTACGTTGTTCTAACCATGGCAACTCATAGCCTAAAACTGAACTCATTTGGTCGTCTCCTTGCTAGCCACTGAATTGGCGTAACAGGCTTCGGAATAGACTTGTGTCACTTCCATTATCTTGTGCACGACAATCTCAGCAGGTTGATTTTGAATTTGATGTTGAGAAATTGCCTTAGCTTGGTTGGGTAAATATTGGCTAAGGATTGTGATTGGCAGAGGGTGAGCAGCTAAGTGGTCAAACAGAGCTTGCTGCGCTGCTTTAACCTCTGGATGATTCCAGTAGTAACGGATGCGATCACTCAAGCTGTAGCTGCAATCGAGATATTGTTGATGCCCTTTGCTGGAGTAGTGAGAACGCCAATAATTAGGTTGCTCTCTCATCACTTGTTCTATGGTTTCGCGTAAGTGAGAAGCATGATGAGCGCCTAACCACTCTTTCTCCGCAGAGTCCAGACCATACAAGGCTTCACGCAAAGCAAATGTGAGAGCTGGACCGACTTTGAGAATCGCAAAATGATCGCGAATCAGTTGGTGATATGCCTCTGGGTTTTGGTAATCCGTAGAATGCGCTTCGAAGACCAGATTTGGTTGGCTGTCGATCATATTGCTTAACGATCGCGCTGCCGCACTGTGGTAGTGATGTACTGAGTGGTGATCAAATTCCACTCCTGATTGCACCACTAAGCCAATCACACGAGGCCAAACATAGCTAAGCCCGATATCACTGAACGTTTGATGATGAGCATTTAGCGTTGCCAATGCTTCTTCCGCTTTCGTCACTTGAATACCTTCTTCTTCAAGCGACTCAAGAGCACCACCTGGCGTTGGAACTTCCGTGCCAACCACATACACTGGCGCTTCACCACCGACCGTTTTCCATGCTTGCTCTGCCACCAAACATAACTGGGCAGCACGCTGCGCCATTAGCTCTTCACTCAGCGGTACCTCGTCATCGGCACAAGGCATTGAACAATCGAGATGAATCTTCTTAAAGCCCGCGCAAACATAGTCTCGAATCATTTGCGCTGAATATTCCATTGCTTGGCTTGCTGGCAAGTGCTGCCAACAGTTAGGACCAAGATGATCGCCACCCAATACCACGTTCTCAGCGGGAAAATTAACCCGCTCAGCCAAATCAAATACGTGGCTCGCGAAATCTTGTGGCGTCATTCCGGTGTAGCCACCAAACTGATTAACTTGATTTGACGTTGCCTCAATCAAAACCAGTTGCTCATTTTGCGCAGCCTGCTTTATCGCAGCTTCAAGTACTAAGGGATGAGCAGAACACACAGCATAAATACCGGTAAGCTGACCTTGTTTGTGTTGCTCGATTAGAGAAAGTAACGCTTTCATTTTGATTCCTAGTTAACGATTTGATCCGCAATGACGACATCTACGCCAAGTTCAATAAGGGATTGGTGCGTGTTATGGGGAATGTTGCGATCAGTGACCAAGACGTCGATCTGGCTTGCAGCTCGGATCATGCAAAAGCTTTTGCGACCAAATTTGCTTGAATCGGTGACAGCAATGACTTGGCGAGCAACCTCACACATGGCGCGATTCACCTGAGCTTCTTGATTGTCCGGCGTAGTCACGCCAGCAAGCAGGTCGAATCCATCCACGCCCAAAAACAGCTTGTCAAAAAGGTAAGATCGAATTTGTTGTTCACCATGGTTACCTATCAGTGAACAAGAAGCGCGACGCAGGCTACCTCCAACCACATGTAACTCGACGTTTTCCATCTTGCTAAGTTGGTAGGCGGTATTGAGGGCATTGGTCATCACAACCAATTGTTGCTTATTGACCAAGTACTGCGGCATAAGACCTATCGTGGTACCGGAATCCAAAATGATCGCTTCACCATCTTGAATAAGGCTCGCTGCAGCCTGTGCTATCGCTTGTTTCGCACTGCGATTAAGTTGATCTTTGCGGTAGAGCGGTTGGTCAAAGGCAAAGTTAGGGTTGAGTGTTGCGCCACCATAACAGCGAAAAACACAGCCTTCTTTTTCTAGAAGATTGAGGTCGTGGCGAATGGTGACAGCCGATACATTGTAATGCTCGACAAAGTCGTCCACTTTTCCTGAACCATGACGACAAATATGAGCCATGATTTGCTGTCTTCGTTCTGCACTGTTCATTCACCAACTCTCCTTTCGTTCCATTTCGCTTTCCGTTAGAAATGTTTCGATTTTCTTTTCGTTGGTATTAAAACAGGGCGAAGTTAGGAAAAGTGAAAGCTAGATCACAGTCATTTTTCTTTCGTTTTCACCCCAAAAAACCTTTCACTTCATAAAAAACGAAAGGCTTTTCTCTTTCGTTATTAAATTGAAAGTAATCACAAAGGGGCGCATAAAAACTCACTTTCGATACAAGGAAAGTGAAAGGCAGGATGAAATAGAGTTAACAGCTGTCGTTTCGAACTACAGCCTGCGCGAGATCACAAAATGCAATATCAGTTATTTTTTTGAAGGTCGATGAAGTCGTTAGAAGACTTTTTTTTGATGCTGAAGTTGCACAAAGGTTTAAGTCGATCAGAAATAATCTTCACGATATTGATAGAAAAACCAATATCACTAATCACTAATCACTAATCAACAATACGTACATCAACGCCCATTGAAGTGAGATGTTCAAGGTAATCGGACGGGATGCCACTGTCAGTAATGAGCATATCAAGTTGCTCTGGTCGGGCAATAAGGCAAAAACTCTGACGAGAAAACTTTGATGAGTCAGTTACAGCAATAACGACTTGTGCCGCGTCAAGCATTCTTCGATTAATGTCAGCCTCACCCTGATGAGGAGTCGTGACGCCAGTAGATTTGTCAAAGCCATCCACACCTAAAAAGAGCTTGTTAAAGCGATAGCCTGCGAGGAAGTCCTCACCACTTAAACCGTGGACGGAATAAGAATTCTCACGCATGGTGCCTCCAGTGACCATAACAGAGACATTACTTTGATTGGCAAGGTGATAGGCGATGTTAATCCCATTAGTCATGACGACAAGATCATTCTTACCTTTCAAGTGATAAGCAATTTGCTCTGTGGTTGAACCAGAGTCGAGAATGATTTTATCGCCGTCCGCAATCAACGAGGCAGCATACTCTCCGAGCTTCGCCTTGATATTACTGTTGAGCTGCTTTTTATCATTGAGAGGACGTTCAAACGCAAACTGATTATTCAACAGTGCTCCGCCATAACAACGTTTGACGCAGCCTTGTTTCTCTAGATAGTTGAGGTCACTTCGAATGGTCACTTCTGACACATCATATTGCTTGGCAAAGTCACTCACTTCACCTCGCTGGGCGTTCTGGATGAACCGCAAAATCTCTTTGCGCCTTAATGATGCGTTTAATTTCATAAAAGTTGATCACCGGTAACAAGCTATAGATGTAATGATAGGTACTCGTATCTGTTTATAATGCAACCTTTCTTTAATGCTATCAAATTGAAATCGAGAGCGTATTCACGCCAAAAAAGACGATAGCATGGCTGTGAGTGTTATACGCTTCAAACTCACATCAACATTTCTTGAACACTCGCCTTGCACTGACTACAATGGCGCACTTTTTTTACGGACTTCAAGGTCACACAAAATGACAGATACAGCTAAACCAGCTCTACCAGATCGCCTAGCGGGTAACCCACGTAGCCCATTCTTCATCAAAGAATGTTTCGATCACCAAATCGGTATCCGTTTTAACGGCAAAGAGCGTACTGACGTAGAAGAATACTGCATCAGCGAAGGTTGGGTAAAAATTGCTTCTCCTAAAGCAAAAGACCGTTTCGGTAACCCAATGCTTATCAAACTTAAAGGCGAAGTTGAAGCGTACTACGTGTAAGCCGAACACGCTGAATTTCTTTGAAAGCTCGAATCTGACTCGGGCTTTTTTAATGCCTGCCATATCCCCTCCTCGTTTAATCTAATCCCTCTTCTTTTCAGTACAAGTTATTAAGAAATCGATGTAAATCGCTGTTTTTATCTTATTGTTGTCTAAAGTTTCTATAGAACTTACTGTAATAACCATTGCCAAAAGAAACGACACCTTTGAACACAAGGAGAGGAAATGGAAAGCCCACTTGTCACACTTAAACATGCGAGTAAAAGCTTTGTCGATGGTAAAGAGACACATCGCGTGTTGGAAGGCGTCGACTTTACGTTGAACACAGGAGCGAGTGTTGCGCTGACGGGCGCCAGTGGTAGCGGCAAAAGTACCCTACTCAATATCATCGCTGGCTTTGAGCCGCTTTCCGAAGGTGAGTTGTGGTTAGATGGCGATAACACGACGGCTTGGAAAGACCCACAATGGAGCCGATTTCGACACCAAAAGCTCGGTGTTATCTTCCAGCAATTCAATCTGTTAACGCCGCTCAACGTGCAGCAAAACATCGCCTTCCCTCTGCATTTGAATCAACAGAAATGGAACGACTGGTGCGATTACTTGGTCGAGACTCTGGGCATCAGCCAACTGCTCGATAGACATGTTTCTGCCCTTTCCGGTGGTCAACAACAACGAGTTGCGATTGCGCGCGCATTAGCCCACAAACCTAAACTGCTGCTTGCTGATGAACCCACAGGTAACCTCGACCAAAAAGCTGGTTTGGAAGTGATGAAACTACTGAGTGAAATCACCACCCAAGGCAATACGGCAGTGCTGTTAGTCACCCACAGTCCTGACTGCGCTGAGTTTATGAAAACACGGCTGCGATTGGATAATAATCAGCTACAGAACAGTCATCAAGTAAACAAACATGAGCTTCACCATGAAGCAAGCTAAGCTCCAAAACACCAGATTCACGCATACTCGACTCGCCCTGAATCTGTTTGCGGCGCACTATCGGCAGGCACCACTGCAAGCCGCCGCGATTCTGATCGGTATCGTGTTGGCTGTGACCTTGTTTGTTGCGGTACAAGCCATCAACCTCAATGCCAAGCGCAGTTATGCAGAGTCTACCGAGCAGCTTAGCGCACAAGCTCAGAACTTAATTATTCCACCAGCAGGGCAAAACTATCTGCCTGAATCGCTCTACTTCACCCTTAGACAAAACGGGCTCAGTGCAGCACTACCTGTAATCGAAGGGCGAGTGAGAGATGAACAAGGGCGTCGCTGGTCAGTACAAGGCAGCGAGTTGATTGCCGCTATCTCTTCACGTTCTCGGTATTCTGCAAACGGAAAGTCAGCAGAAAACCAACAGAACGTCTCTTTGTTCGACAGTGCTTTACCTTTGCCTGAGCTTTTAGCCGGCAAGCCAATCGTGATGATGAGTCAATCTCAACATCAAAACTTAGGAGAGGTAGAAACCCTAACTCTGGACGACATTCCAACCCAAGTGGTGGTGCTACCCGACGAATGGCAGTTAGGTAGCCGAATGTTGATGGACATTGGCTTTGCCCAGCAACTGCTCAATAAACAAGGACAGCTCAGTTACATTGCGGTTTTCCACTCGGGTTATAAAGGGAATAAAGACACGCAAGCAAATTGGCAGAAGCTGATTGGCGATCAAGGGCAATGGATTTCCAACAATCAAAGCACAGACCTTGGCTCGCTGACCGACAGCTTTCACCTCAATCTCACAGCAATGAGCTTACTTGCCTTTTTAGTCGGGTTGTTCATTGCTTACAACGGCGTAAAGTACAGCTTGCTGAAACGCAATCGACTGTTAGTGCAGATTCAACAGGCGGGCGTTGCGCCGAGCATTGTGTTCTCTGCGCTGTTAGTTGAACTCACAATTCTGGTTACCATCGGTGCTTCGCTGGGTTTTGTATTGGGCATGCAACTTAGCCATTGGCTGCACCCGACCGTAGCACTGACTTTAGAGCAACTTTATGGAGCGACACTGCTGCCCAGTACTTGGCAGTGGCAATGGTGGGCGCAAGCGCTGTTACTCACATTAGCCGCAACCCTATTGGCATGTTGGCAGCACTTTAAACAGCGCGTGCGCCAGCCGCTTTCCTCTCATGGCGGATTTTATCAAGCACCTGAAGCCTCTAACGAAAACCACTTGTTCGTGATAGGTGCTGCTTTGACGGCTCTCGCACTTGCAGGGTTATGGCTGAGTGAGCATCACCGATTTACCATGGCGTGGCTCGGCGTGCTTGTGGTGTCGATTCCTTTATATCTTCCTAAAACACTCAGCGTACTAGCAAACTGGAGTGAAAAGCGCACCACTTCCGGTTTGCTGCAGTACCTGTTTGCTGAGCTGCGTGAGCTGATTTCTCCGCTTTCTCTCGCCATGATGGCGTTGCTACTCGCCGTTACTGCCAACATGGGGATGAACACCTTAGTGGGCAGCTTTGAATCCACCCTAAAACAGTGGTTAGAACAAAGGTTGCACGCCGATATTTACGTCAGCCCTGCCCAAGGGGAAATCGCAGATGTAGAGCGCGCATTAGGACAGTTCGACAAGGTTGAGACCGTCTACAAGCAATACTACGTCGACGATAACCTGCAAGGCTTACCGATTTTGCTTGGTACCAAAGACAAAGACACCTTAGAGCAAACCATGGTGTTCAAATCGCATTTGGAGAACTTCTGGTCCCGCTTTTACCAAGGTGAGCTGATCGCCATCAGTGAACCAACCGCAGTCAAACTGGGTTTATCACTGGGTAGCGAGCTCACGCTTGATGCCGTTCCAAATAAGAACCTGCTTGTGGGTGCGGTATTCCATGATTACGGCTCACCCAACGGTGAAGTCTTGTTATCACCAAAGTTATGGCAAGAGAGCGGATTTACCGACTTGCCAACAAGCCTTGGCATTAAAGTATCTGGTGACCCACAAATCGTATACGACCAACTGCGCGAGCAACTGAATCTGCATCAAAGTCAGCTCTACGATCAGGCGCAAATCAAATCCATCGCGTTGGATATTTTCTCGCAGACCTTCGCCATTACACGCGCACTCAACGGCGTGACTTTGATGGTCGCGGTGATTGGTTTGTTCAGTGCTTGTTTCATGTTGCTCGACGCGCGCAAAGCCGCCATCGCAAGGCTATATGCACTTGGCGTCAGCCGTCGAAAATTAATGACCATGGTGGTCGGACAGATCGTCGCTTTGGTCAGTTTTACTCTGGTTATCGCCCTACCCCTCGGAGCCATAGTGGGTTATGTGCTGACAGACATCGTCACCTTGCGCGCTTTTGGTTGGAGCTTAAATTATCTGTGGAATTGGAGTGATGCCCTCAGCATTGCGGCGATCACCATCTTGGTGGCAGTGATTGCGACCTTGATTCCGCTGTGGCGATTAGTCAGTAAGCCTGTCGTGTCCAGTTTGCAAAGCGAGGTGTTGTGATGGTTCGATTAGCAAGCAAACTTACTCTGTTCATAGGTAGTCTATTCCTATTTGGATGTGAAGATCCCCAACAAAAAAATATGAGCACACAAAATATGGGCACGTTGCTGGGCAGTGGAGATACGCAAAGTAAGAGCAACCCATTCACACCCGTGGAAAAAGGGGTTGAACTCACCTTCCCAGCAGACCATCAAGCGCACCCGAATTTTCGTCATGAATGGTGGTACTTAACCGCTAACTTAATTGATGAAGACAGCAACCCACTTGGCGTCCAATGGACACAATTTCGCTTTGCTGCTGCACCGCCGCCACCGCCAAAGGGCGAAGATGACGTAAAGAAAACCGAATGGCAGACTCAGCAAATCTTCATGGCACACAGCGCGGTCACCACAACCGACAAACACTACGCCGATGAAAAATGGTCACGCGATCAAGCCTCTCTAGCCGGCGTCGACACTTCACCATTTCGGGTTTATCTCGATGATTGGCAGTGGACTTCTTCAACCACCGATCTCTTCCCTGCAACATTGAAGGCGAACTCGGAACAGTTTGGCTATTCGCTGACGCTTACCAGCAGCGCACCTTATCAAAAGCAAGGCGAACAAGGTTACAGCACCAAAAGTGCCGATGGTCAGGTGGCTTCGTATTACTACAGCCAACCATTTATTGATGTTTCCGGTGAAGTCACGATCGACGGCAAAACTCATCAAGTGTCGGGCAAAGGTTGGATAGACCGAGAGTGGAGCTCGCAATTCTTACTCGACTCACAACAAGGCTGGGACTGGTTTGCCCTAAGGTTGAGTGACGAAACCAGCTTGGTGGTGTTCCAATTGCGAGATTCCAAAACCGGTCAAGCCAGTTACTCCAGCGCAAGGCTGATGCAGCAAGATGGTTCTGGCATCGCTATCCCACAAAAAGACATTCAGTTAGAGGCAACCAATCAAACAGAAATCCAAGGTCGCAATTATCCAACTCAGTGGCAAGTGTCGATTCCTAAGCAACAAATCGAGCTAACCGTTTCTGCACTCAACCCGAACGCGAAAATGCCGCTTTCGGTGCCTTATTGGGAAGGTCCAGTGCGTATTGATGGCTCTCATTCTGGGACTGGTTATATGGAACTTACTGGCTACTGAGGACAAAAATTTCCGTGCACAACCTTGGTTATTCGATTCATAATGATGAAATCCTCATCCCCAAGAGCTGTTGAATGCCCTCATGAGCAATATGATTTCGCCAATCCGACAAGTGCGACTCATTTTAGGTGAGCCGTGTCGAGCGCTTGAATTTTCAGACATCCAAGAAGACCCATACATCGAGCCACATCGCCACGAGTACTGGGAGATTG
Organism: Vibrio harveyi NBRC 15634 = ATCC 14126 = KCTC 12724; assembly: GCF_001591145.1. Taxonomy (GTDB): domain Bacteria; phylum Pseudomonadota; class Gammaproteobacteria; order Enterobacterales; family Vibrionaceae; genus Vibrio; species Vibrio harveyi. The sequence continues at coordinate 46,306 of NZ_BCUF01000007.1, forward strand.
TCTGGTGCTTGGATAATAGCGGAACGCAGAGCATCGATTTCGTCGAATACCAAAACCGCCTTGGTCGCTTATTTACCATTTCACCAGGGCAGGTTCACCATTCCGAGTTCATGGGTAAAAACATTCGCATGTTGATATTCCGTCCCGGCTTTGCTGAAACCAATCCACGCAGCACGCAGTTGGTGAATAGCGTATTTTCTACGATTGATCGACCGCCGTACCTCGATTGTAGCGAAGAGAGTTTTCCCTACCTAGAATCAATTTACACCCTAATCAAAGAAGAATGTGAAAGAGAGGATTGTGATTGGGATCTTGTCGAATCACTCATCAACAGCTTTCTACGCTATGCATTGCGCTTTGCTAAAACACCATCTCAAAAAGGGGAGCAGAAAGACGCTCGCATCGTACAGTTGACCGAATTAATTGAGCTGCATTATCGCGAACAAAAGAAATGCCAGTTCTACTCCGATGCCTTAGCTCTCACCAGCAAACGTCTAAACGAGTTAGTGAAAGCCGACAGAGGCAAGACGGTCACGCAACTGATTCATGACCGAATCATATTAGAAGCCAACCGAGAACTGGTGTTTTCGACGAAAACCGTCAAGACCATAGCATTTGAATTAGGCTTTGATGACCCTGCCTATTTCAGCCGCTTCTATCGGAAACAAAAAGGAGAAACACCAGCGGAATTTCGTCTACGATGTTTAGATAGTGCAATATAATGGGCGGATAATCCCTTTTCGCCACACTTGAATGTACTGATAATACCCGAACATAAATCCACCACATTCGGGTATTTTTCTATTCCATGGCTATCAATCTAAAAACTGATCCCATTTCAAAATCCTTTTATCAGTACCTGTGGCCTGCTCTCACTGGCATGGTGATCAAATCTTTGTTCATCATGGGCGATGCGTTATTTATCGGTTTGGGCGTTGGTCCCGATGGACTTGGTGCTATTGCCTTAGTCATTCCACCGTTTTCGATTTTTACTGCCATCGCCATGATGGTTGGCATTGGTGGCGCCGCAAAAATGTCGATCGAAATTGGTAAAGGCAACTCCGAGTCCAGCCAGATGTGGTTTAGCCAATCCATGTTGATTACCACTTTGCTATCCACTATCACGGTGACGCTCGCTCTCATTTGGTTAGATGAATTGATTGCCTTGATGGGCGCTTCAGGCAACTTGGCTCAGCTTGCTCATGATTACCTTGTTGTACTGTTACCGTTTTTTACTCTCTATTCCCTCGCTTGGGTACTGTCTTGCTTTGTGCGTAACGACACCAACCCCAAATTGGCAACCTATGCGATGTCGATTGGTGCCATTACTAATCTCGCATTTGATTACCTATTTATCATCGAGATGAACATGGGGATGAAGGGCGCAGCGTATGGTACGGCCATTGCTCAAGCGGTCATCGCACTGATTTTGTTGACTCACTTTGTGCAAAAGAAAGGCGCTTTGGTACTGAGCTTAAAAGGCATAGGATTCAGCAAAACCAAAGAGATTTTAAGCATCGGTACACCGACATTCTTTATCGAAGTCACGTCTGCAATGACCATTGTTTTGTTTAATTATGTCTTACTGACTCAATTTGGTGAGAGTCATATCATTGCCTACGGCTTGACTACGAACGTCGGTGTGTTCGCCCTCTTTGTCATGGTCGGCATCGCGCAAGCGTGTCAGCCAATCATCAGCTTTAACCACGGCGCAGCTCGCCCAGAGCGCATTGATGAGATCTTAAAACTAGGGTTAAAAACGGCAATTGGTAGCGGCACCGTCTTCCTAATGGGGATTTGGTTATTGGCACCCATAATTGCATCGGTGTACTTAGGTAACAGCAACGACTTGATCCCACTTGCCGCGACTGCACTCACCTTCTACTTCTTCGGCGTGCCTTTGATGGGGTTAAACATGGTGATTGCTAATTTGTTCCAAGCCATTGCCAAACCAAAGCAAGCAACACTCATTTCATTGAGCCGAGGGTTTGTTTTTGTTGCGTTGGGTGTTTTGATACTGCCTAAGTTCTTCCCGCACAACGGTATTTGGGCAAGCATTCTCTTCGCAGAGTCTCTCACCGCGGTGATCAGCTTGAGCATGTTATTCAATTACCGGAAACGCACGGTAGAACCAACAAATGCTTTCGCGAGCAGTTCTTAGTTCAACCAAACCCAGCCAAATGATAAACTCGGGTTCTATTTCATTCTGTGATTAAAAGGAAATGCGATGAACCCGATTATTGCGCTGTTGAAAGAGAACAATATCAGCGACGAACAAATCAACGAGATTTTTCAGACTCTGACCCAAAACCCTCTTGCGGCAATGGCAACAATCAGCCAGCTAGGTCTACCACAAGACAAGCTACAAATGCTGATGGCACAAGTGATGCAAAACCCAGTGCTAATCAAAGAAGCGGTGGATGAGTTGGGATTGGATTTCTCAAAAGTTGAAGAAGCAAAAGAGAAGCTTCAAAGCCAAAATCAAGGCAACTAATTCCTTGTATACCCAAGTCACCTCGGATGCTTAGTTTAGTGAGAATCACTTGATTTGAAACCTGCGTTTGAAGTCGCTTGGGCATAGTAGAAAACAGAAGGCAGTTAATCCCAATTGAGTGGGCTTAACTGCCTTTTTGTTATCAGGTTCAAGCCGTTATTTGCTACTTTCTATTCTCACGTGTTCTAGCTACGCCAATGGTGAGTTCTCACAATACTTCTGGTCATCCGCAGTCAGTTTTTTCTTACTCGCTTGGCTTAAGTGATAGTGCACCAACATCAACAAATCATGCGCGTAGAAAAGCTCAAAAGCGTCCTCTCCATTTTGTCGACAGATTGCTTCACAGCGATCAGCGTGCACTTTGGCTTTGAGTGGGTTTCCTGCTTTGAGCAAACTCATGGCTAAGCGATATTCTGCGCGCTCTTCTTGTATCCAACCTCCCGCTACCTTCCAATACTCCAGCGCCAATGTAGCAGCCTCTAGCATGTGTTCTACTTGCACCTCAGAGCGGGTTTCAAGCTCTTCATATTGGCAGGCAAGGTTGTTACCCGTAATGGCAATTGAACGCGCTAAAGGCTCGGCAGCTTGATCTGAATCTATACCGTTGGCTGCTTTTGCTAACCACGTGCTCGCTTGCTCTAGTTCATTCATTGCTGACAGCTCGTTAGCAATTTGAGCAAACACGCGACGCTGATCGACATCATCTAGATCCGTAATCGGGTCTGTATTTTGATCAACGAAGTACTGTGCAACGGCTTTGGCTCTCTGACGCGCTAGACACTGAGTCGCTACGCCATTTTCGAGCTTATCTAAACTGGAGAGAAACTGGCTTGGGTCGTGCAGATGACCAATGGATGTGTGCAACATCAAGGGTAAGATGCGCTCAGCATGGTTAGTGTCTTCCACCTCGCTAAGCGCTTGTTCTAATTGATTGTATGTTTGTTGTGGCTGCGCTTCATGTCGCTGCCAGCTTTGGTTTATGAATGCATCAAAATCCGTATTGAAAGACATATCCTTATTATCCTTTTTCATTGCTCTGAATTGTTTATTAGCACAACAACCCTACACAAAATTTAGCCAAATAAGATAAACCTTGCCGGATTCTGAGAATGGTCTCACTTAAAGTGGCGTGCCCTTCTCCAATGCGAGTAATCGTTGCTTTCGCTCTACCCCGCCCGCATAGCCCGTAAGCTTGCCACTTTTGCCGATGACACGATGGCACGGCACCACAATCGAGATTGGATTTTTACCATTCGCCAGCCCCACCGCACGTACCGCTTTCGGATTACCGATGGCATTTGCCAAGTCTTGGTAGCTCCATGTCTCACCGTAAGGAATAGTCGTTAGCGCATCCCAAACTTGAGTTTGGAAAGCCGTACCTGTCGCTGCAAGGGGCAAGTCGAATTCGTTACGCAGCCCAGCAAAGTATTCTTCCAATTGAGTAACAGTCTGGCTGAGCACTGCATGTTGATCATCACGCTCACCCAACTCGTCTGGTTTGGTGGTACACGTTTCAAACCAAATTCCCAGCAAACCTTGATCGTTAGCTTGAATGGTCACAGCGCCTAACGGACTTGGCATTACCGTATAAAGTGATTTCATGATTGATTCCATAAGTGAAAAGTCGCGTAACTGCCCCAAGGCGACGCAGTATGAGCATTCAATGACGGATAGTTTGGCATGGCTTTCTTCACCACCAAGTCTTTATCTAAAAAACAATCGGGCTGAGATTGGCCACGCAATTGCGCATAGCTCACCGTCCACGGACCAATGCCTTTTAATTCCAGCCATTGCTGCGGATCGGCTTCAGGGTTTTGCTGCATGTACTGAGCAAATCGCACGAGTGTGTCTTTACGGCTTTGCGGCATACGCAAGAAGCTAACATCGGCATTCGCAATGGCTTCTGGCGTTGGAAAGTGGCGCGCTTGCTGATCGTTACTGAGCGTTTCTACCAACAAATTAAGTTGTCCGATAGCCGCTTTGACCGACACTTGCTGCCCCAACACAGCGCGTACACCGGCTTCCCACGCACTCCAGACGCCCGGAATGCGAATCCCTTGGGTTTTCACCAACCCTGGCGCGATGTAATTAAGGTGCTGCTCCACCGTGCAAATATCCGCATCAAGGTCGAACATGCGACGCACTCCAGACACCAAATTCTGCAATGTAGTGACGTCTTCAATATCGAACTCCATCTCAAGGTAACCCTCCCCTTGAGTGACCTTAAATCGTGCATGGCAATCATCAAGTAGAACATTGCGCTGGTAAGCATCTTGTGTGACTTGCTCCATTCCTTCAATCGCACGCAGACGATAAAAGTCGAGCATGTGTTGCCAGTGCAAAGCGCCGCGATAAGGGAGCACGATTCGGTTCGTCCCCACTCCATCAAACTCCTTTCTGCGCACTTGAGAAGGCGTTAGCTGAAGGATCTTTTGGAACGCATCATTGAAGCGTCGAGTGCTGTTAAAACCCGCGGCAAAACCGACTTCGGTGACTGACATCGAACTCGAATGCAGAAGCTGCTTGGCAAACATCAATTGCTGATACTGCGCATATTGCTTAGGTGACATCCCCAAATATTGCTCGAACAGCATGCGCAAGTAACGATCCGAGATCCCAAGACGATCGGAGAGATCTGCAAGGGACTGATGATGTAACTCACCTTGATCGATCATTTTGATCGCACGTTGGAATGTGGTTTCAACCCCTTTCCAAGCCCATGATCCTGGCGCACTATCCGGGCGACAACGCAAACACGGACGATAACCTGCCTTCAAAGCTTGCGTCTTGTCAGTGAAGTACTCGACGTTTTCCTCTTTGGGCAAATTGGCTGGGCAGATCGGGCGGCAAAAGATCCCTGTGGTTTTCACCGCAATGTAAAAGCGCCCATCAAAACGGCTATCACGTGCCATGCGTGCTTTTTGACATTGTTCGAAGGTCAACGATGTGTGTGGGTGGATGAGCATAGTGCTGTCCTTGCGTACACAGTGTGTGTTTAACGAGTGGGTAACTTGCTCGCCACTCGATCGGTATAACTTCATTGTAGAACGAGGAGTTACTGTAGATTAGCCATTTTCGGAACTCAATATTGAGAAATTTTGGCATTAGTAAATTTGTGCACTAAAGTTAGATCAGAACAACACAACAACGTCGGCTAAAGGGAATTGGCATGGACTTACATACGTGCGTGATTGTACTTAGAAATCACAAGGTTATTACCAGTAAATCAGTCGAGCACTCGATAGGGATTATCGAACGCGACTCTGATAACGAGATTTCAGAAATTCAAATCAATGCGACTGATGGTGTGAATATTCGCACTTATCACTACAGTAGTGTGGAAGACTCGCTTGAAAGCTTAATGAATCTATAAAAACTCCTTTCTCCCTTGTTAATCGTAAAAGCAAAAGAGCACAGCCCCCTGTGTTCTTTTTTTTGCCCGTAGTACACAGACACCCTTCTAAAAGACCAACCAAAGTAAAGAATGTCATTCAAAATTTTACCAATTCCTTGATCAAAACCGGCACGTATGAGCACTAAAAACAAATACTTTTAACAATTTAAGTTAATGTATTTAAAAATAAAAAAACGTTCCATCGAATTTATCGAACGAGAACATCAAATTGCCCCAATTTTTTCTTTCTCTCCTCCTACCTACACTGATTTCAACAGCAAGGGAGTCACCACTCCTCATCAGAAAAATTCGAGAAAGGATAAAGTCATGAAAGCACTACTACAGAAAATCACCACTTCAAACGCGGGTTACAGCGCACTCGCACTTCGCATTCCAGTCGGCATCATCTTTATGGCGCACGGCGCCCAAAAACTTTTTGGCTGGTTTGGCGGTTATGGTCTTGAAGGTACAGGTCAATGGATGGCATCGATTGGCTTAGGTCCAGGCATGCTGATGGCATTTTTAGCAGGCAGTGCAGAGTTTTTTGGCGGTTTATTCATCTTACTTGGTCTACTTACCCGCCCAGCAGCGGTGGCTTTGGCATTCACCATGGTTATCGCCATTTTCTCGGTTCACTTTGAAAATGGCTTGTTTATGTCAAACAACGGCTACGAGTTTGGTTTAGCACTACTGGCAGCAAGCGTTTCTCTCGCTTTCTCTGGTGCAGGCAAAGCCGCATTGGATGAAGCGCTCCGTCAGAAACTGGCGTAAACGGGAGCAAAAACGACCTTCACAGTGCCACAACTCTCGCTTCAAGAAGGCGATTTATTTATAAACATATCGGCATTTCCCGAAACCCATACAAAAAACCCCTTGGCATCACACCAAGGGGTTTTCGTTTAATTTTGCACTGGATCGCAAAAGCAGAAATTACTCGTCTGCAGGAATGTCCGCAATTTGTTGCAAGCTGTACGCCGTTAACGGGTCAATCTCTTTTACGATTTCTTCAACCTGCTTAATCGCTTCTACAGACGTGCTGGCTTTGCGATAGCTCAAATAGATAGGACGGTACCAATCTTCTACGCCAGACACCTTGTGGAGCTGCCCGCTTGCAATAAAAGGCTCTACCAGAGACGCTGGTAGGTATGCGCTGCCACCTTTCTCTAAAACGAAGTCTAACGCGATACGAGCGGTAGAAGTGCGAAGGTAAGGCGCTGGGATTTTCGGGTGACGTTCCGCGTGTTCTGAAGCGAAGCGCGTACCCCAATCAACGTAAACGTATTTCTTGTTAAACACCGTATCAAGAGAATCTTGTTCGGTAGACACAAGCACCAACACCACGTCAGCCACTTTTTTGCAGTTAAGCTCATCCGCTTTGATTTGATCGAAGGCGAAAGCCATATCGAGTGTGCGCTCAAGCAGGCTGCGGCTTAGCATCTCACGTCCCATGACTTCCGCCATAAAACCGTAACCACCAAACGAGTCTGTTACGACACTCAAACAGTTTTGCAGGTAAGCATCCCAAATGTTCGGCGTACCACCCATGGTGAGCTGCAACGCTTTGCCATCTTCGAGGGATAATTCGAGTTTGGCTTGCTGCAAGGTGGTGACCATCACCTCTGCATAGCCTATTAAACGCTCACCTGCGGAGGTCAACTTTATGTTATTTCGATCACGAATAAACAACTGCGTATCGAAATAACTTTCGAGTTGTTTGATGCGTGCGCTCACAGCGGCTTGAGTAATGTACAAGTTCTCAGCAGCTCGTCCGAAGTGACGAACCTTTGCCAGCTCTAAAAATGTTCGAAAGACCTTTACATCCATAAACCATCTCCTGGTCAATATAAAACCAGATTAACAACTAATTAAAATTTTGACGACAAAAAAGTTTTGTTTTTCTTTTGTTAGCTTTGCGCCTAATTTTCGCCGTAATTCATCACATTCATCAATAACGGTTACAGAGGCTGTTGATATGTCTGACACTGAATTTCGTCATGGCAAAAAACGTTTTTACGACAACGTAAAATTCCCACGCGGCTTTGCAAAGTCTGGCGATTTTACTCTTTCGGAAGAGGAAATCCTAACAATTTATGGGGATACTATGCTTGGCCTAGAGTCAGGCGAGTTGACACCTGAGAACAGCGAAGAGAAACACTTCGTAAAAGTTCTGGAAAACCCAGGCAAAGCGAAAACTAAGATCGAGCGCACTTGGTTAAAATACACACAGTTAGCTCGTGGTCGCAAACGCTTCCACACGCTAAACGGTCGTAACAAACCAGAGGCGTCAGATGACTACGCAGAAGAGAGCCTAGCAGAAGACGATTAACCGACTCTGCCAAGCCTTAATGCTTGGTTAATCCTCAGAGTGTTTCATTCTGTGGAGTTGCAAAAATTTTTCTTTTTCAAAAGCCCAGAGGTGTTTCACCAAAGGGCTTTTTCATTTTTCAGTAAACCTATTTATCCGGCGAGCACTCACTTCGCCAGCATGGCGACCTTCTTCAAGAAGCTGTCTTTAAGATGCTCTTGGTCATACTCCAACTGATAGGTGTTGTGGAAACCCACTTTGAGCTCCACGCCATTGCCTCTCAGAAACACGTTATAGCCGTCGTAATCAGAAAAGGCTTCTACCCCTTCATACATCTTGCCAAACTCGGTAGGCGTGCCGTTGTTCATCACACATTCGTATGCTTGCAGCACTTTGGTTGCGTCTAAGTCGTTTTTCATTGCGATTCCCTCAGCAATAAACACACTTTAAGTATGGTTAAGGAAGAAACGCCGTGCCACACCATAGATTGCGTGAGATCATAACTTCGGCATTTTTCTTCCCCTTCTCCTACGCAACTCGGTTCAATTTGGCTCGCTCATTCAGCCAAAAAACTTTTTTTCAGTCATAAATTTTAAACGCTAATCAACTAGTCTAACGCACTCTATATAAGAGGGTAATCGCAACAAGCAAACGTGAAAACTGTTGAGAAAAGCAACATTGGTTAAAGAAAAAGCAAAATTTTGACCTAAAACAATAGCAGATCGTCATTACTTATTTTATAATGCGAATTAATGTTTCAGGACATCTTAAATTCCAATAACTAGGGGCACAAAATGAGACTTATCCCGTTAGCTCAAGCAGCACAAGTAGGCAAGTGGGCAGCAGCACACATCGCTAAGCGCATCAACGACTTCAAACCAACTGCTGAGCGTCCGTTCGTTCTGGGTCTACCTACTGGTGGCACTCCTCTAGCAACTTACAAAGCATTGATCGAACTTTACCAAGCTGGTGAAGTGAGCTTCGAACACGTTGTGACTTTCAACATGGACGAGTACATCGGTATCCCTGCGGATCACCCAGAATCATACCGTTCATTCATGTACAACAACTTCTTCAACCACGTGAACATCCAAGAAGCGAACATCAACCTTCTTAACGGTAACGCGGAAGATCACGAAGCGGAATGCCAACGCTACGAAGACAAAATCAAGTCTTACGGCAAGATCAACCTATTCATGGGCGGCGTAGGTAACGACGGTCACATCGCATTTAACGAGCCAGCATCTTCTCTGTCTTCTCGCACTCGCATCAAGACACTAACTGAAGACACTCGTATCGCGAACTCTCGTTTCTTCGATGGCGACATCAACCAAGTTCCTAAGTACGCACTAACTATCGGTGTTGGCACGCTACTAGACGCTGAAGAAGTGATGATCCTAGTAACAGGTCACAACAAAGCACTTGCTCTACAAGCAGCAGTAGAAGGCAGCGTAAACCACCTATGGACGGTTTCTGCACTTCAACTGCACCCTAAAGCAGTGATCGTTTGTGATGAGCCTTCACAACAAGAGCTTAAAGTGAAGACTGTTAAGTACTTCTCTGAGCTAGAAGCGGAAAACATCAAAGGTTTCTAATCCTTCGGGTAACAACCAAAGATAAACGCTGAATACACAAAACCCGTGAGTCATCACGGGTTTTTCGTTTTTAAAGACTGGAAGGTTTAGGAATTTAAACAACCGCTAGCGAGGCGTTTAATAAGCTTGAATACCAAACTGGCGCAGACGTTTCGGCAATACCTCATCGAGTTTATCTAACTCACTCGGTTCGACCTCAATGAGGTTGAAGTTATGCTGCTCGTACACCGCACGAATCTTCTCTCGCTCCGCTTCTAACATCTCACCGGTGTCGCTGCCCCAAAACTGCAGATAGACTTTGCCGCCTGGTAGGTAGAAATCGCTTGTCACATCTTGGTCGATCGGCAGTTGACGCTCATAAGCGTGTACTACTCCTGCCAAATACAGCCAGTTATCGATCAGCAGTTCTCCTTTAGAACGTACATAATGTCCATCTAAAGTGCGGTGCTTGGCTTCAAACTTCTGGCGAAAACTAGAAAACGACTTATCTGTGGAATGGGACTCGGCATCTTGACCTAAAAACTCAATCACAGACTGCTTGAGTCGCTTGTTACGCAGCACTACGTCGTGCCACACCACAAAGGTATTCTGCGACTCTTTATCGGTTCTCTGCTGCCCACCAGCACGGATTCCAGCTTCGGTTAAGCTCCAACCCTCTTCGGATTTGCTGATCCAGCCTAATTCACTTAACAGCTGGTTCATGCGCTTAGCATTGAGCTTAAGCTTCTCACCTAACTGGGTTGCGCTGTAGGTTTTGCCAGACGTTGCAGCAAGCTCGATGTGCAAGTTAGTCGGCCATACGATGAACTGCCCAAATTTAGGGTGATCAACATACTCGCCACCAAACTTGGCGCCCTCTTCGGTCAAAATCCATTTCTCGTCTTGGCGAACGATGTAACCAGCGCGTTTGAGATCAGCAAACAGCAGCTTTGCTTCTATCTGACGCATTTTTGCCAGCGCCGACGTCGATATTTTTTCAGACACGATTCATGCCTCCTGCTACTGTTTGAAATAAGGTGATGACTTGGATATTAACGCATTGATTTCATTGCTTGAAGTAAGAATAGTTGGGATTTTCTATCCACAACAAAAAAGGAGCACTTTGGCTCCTTTCTCGACATCGAATTGAATCGGCTTAATTATTCGCGAGTTTGGCAAATTTGCTATAGGTACTGATTTTGCCGTTGATGTACTCGATACCACTGTGCACATTGTTTTCGGTGTGACCAACAATTTGGTATTCGACGATGAATTCACCGCTGATGACTTTAATAAACAAGAAGCCGTCGCTGACCTTCCATAAGCCCTGTAAACCACGCTCACTGAACAAGTCTTTTTCCACCAACGTGCCATTTGGTTTGAGCTCTAAAATCGATGAGAAACCGTCGACGTTCACTTTTACCCAAGGCTGTTGATGCACTTCGTAGCTGAGGATTTTTCGGCGTGTTTTCGCCCACTCACGCAGTTCTTGCTCTTGCGCTGGGGTAAGAATTGGCAGGTCTTCCATCTCCAATAGGGTGTGATGTTTTTCGTACCAGAAAAGTTGCAGATGGAGTAATTTCATTCAGATTAACGGGGTTTCATAACGACAAAGCGCAACTTTGCGCCAACCCTGATGGTAAGTCAACCAATGAAACGAAAGAGTGCAGTTTTCACGAGGGTTAAAAACTGCACGTTCCCACGATGGGAAAACGGTGCCCAATAACGAGCACCGGAGCATATATACCCAAGTGACTTCAAGATGCAGGATTCAGAACAAGTCACTGACTCAAGTTCAAGGAAAACGAAGCAGCGTAATAGACAGCTATTTCCAAGTCGTTTGACGAAGAAATTGTTTCCGTGACTCGTTCCCGAAGGGCGAATTGCCTTGGCTTCCATACTTTGTTAACGATTTTTGATTTAGAACCACTAGATCTTCAAATCGTTGCCGCGTCTGCAAACCAAGTCACTTTCGCTGAACCACGCATCTCGAGGTTACTTGGGTATAACTGTTTATACAGTTAAGAGAGAATTATGCGGCAAACAACCTTGGTAATTCCGCATGATCACACGCTTGATTTAAGCGCTGTTGAGCGGTTTGAATGTGCGCACGCCAATGTTCATCTTGCGCCCACATCTCAATCACCAGTGGCACGACGCAGTCTGTCTCTTTGAGTGTGCGGAAGATGGCATCGAAGTTTACTTCACCATCGCCAATCACGAGATCGCGGAACTGACCTTTGTATTCCGGCGTCACACGATAGGTGTCTTTAAGGTGGATTTGGGTAATGTGTGGCTTACTCAATTTCAGTTCGGTGCACACGTCGTAATTCCAACCCGAGATGTTGCCTACGTCTGGATAAGCAGTGAAATACGGTGAATTCACTTCGCGATTAAGCACCTCAAACTTGCTCAATGAGTTGAGGTAATCGGTGTCCATGATTTCGACAGCAAGCATCACGCCTGCGCGCTCTGCCAGTTTCGCTGCTTCCTTCATACCTTCAATAAAACGCAAGTGGGTAGCACGGTTTGCTGGCTCGTAATACACATCGTAACCAGCCAATTGAATAGTACGGACGCCAAGTTTGTACGCCAATGCAATCGCCTTTTCCATGTGCAGCACGGCTTGCTCGCGAATCTTCGGGTCCGCCGAGCCAAACGGGAACTTGCGGTGCGCGCTCAAACACATCGACTGCAATGGCATGCCATAACGTTCACACTGGTGACGCAGGGCATAAATCGTCTCGTCGTCCCAATCTAAGCGGCTGCGGCGCTCGTCTGATTCGTCCACCGAGATCTCAAGAAAATCGAAGCCTAATTCTTTGGTCACGCTGAGCTTTTCTTCCCAGCTCAACTCGTTCGGCAACGCTTTCTCATACAAGCCAACACGATGACGTTGTAGGTTCTGATACATGTCGCCCCCTAGTTCCAGTAACGGTCGATTTGCGCTTTCAATGCTTCTGCGGTTTCTTGCCCTTTGTCGCCAGCCAATGCGCGACCTGCGATAAAGGTTTTCGCTTTGATGCCTTCAAACAGGTAGATGTCTTCTGGCACGATACCGCCCGTGATAGAGAGCTCGATACCCAGTTCAGAGAGTTGACGCATTTTGCTGATGTCAGCGTCTGTCCAACCAATCCCAGCCAACTCTGCATCGCGAGAACGGTGATAAATCGCTTGAGTGATGCCAAGATCCACCCACGCTTGCGCATCTTCCATCGTCCAATTGCCGTAGATTTCGATTTGGATTTCGCCGCTAAACTCATCCGCCACTTTTTTACACGCTTCAATGGTCGCAATGTGCGCTGCGGCTGAAACCGTAATCCAGTCAGCGCCCGCTTCAAACGCCATGCGAGACAAAATCGCGCCGCCATCGGTGGTTTTCATATCGCACACTAGAATGTGGTCCGGGTGGTTCTTACGTAGCGTCGAGACCGCATTCATCCCTTCTGCGAACGCGAGAATGGTGCCCACTTCAATCACATCGACGTAGCTATGTACATTGCTTGCAACCGCCACAGCGTCAGTTAGGTTAGTTTGGTCTAGAGCGATTTGAATCATTGGTTTGGTCATGATGCTTATCCTTGAATTTTTTCACGTATCAGACGAGCTAAGCCGTCGTTATTGTTATCGGTTTCGCACACCAAACGGGCGCTTGAGCGTACCGTCTCGTCTGCGTTATTCATGGCAACGCCTAATCCGGCGTAACGGAGCATGGAAATATCATTGTGGTTATCGCCCACGGCAATGACATGATTCGGGTGATAACCCAGCTCAGAAACGTATTCCGCCAGTCTTAAACCTTTGCTGTTACCTTTTGCTGCGAAGTCGATGCGATTCGACCACGAGCGTTCGCCGTTGAATTTCTCTTTCACCCATGGGTTTTCAATCAAGCGTTCTACCGAGCTTGGTAAGCCTTCCACCACGAATTTCCACACGAACTCGGTATTGCGCACTTCTTCACTGAACGAGTCGATTTTGTAGATCTTCGGTTGAAGATGCTCTGGCGCGGTTTTCGCCCACTTTTCCAACGCTTCCATGTAGTGAATTGGGTTGTAGTTTGAGTACGTCATGGCATCGGTTACGTACATCACCATCTTGACCTGAAACTCCTTCGCCAAGGCGATGAACGTCAGCGCGTCTTCCTTATCGATGGAGTTGTGCTTGAGCACTCGGTCGTTGTGGTAGTCATAAACATAAGTGCCGTTGCAGCAGATGATAGGCGTGGTAAGACCCAACTCATCGTAATACGGACGTGCCGCAGTGTGATGGCGTCCGGTGACAATCACCACATGACACTTCTGCTGCGCTTCTTGAATCGCTTTTTTCACCTCAGGGTGAATGCTGTGGTCATCGGTGAGGACGGTTCCGTCTAAATCTAAAGCAAGCACTTTGTACATGTCGTTACCTCTGCCCGTAGTAGGCGTTTTCACCGTGCTTACGCAGGTAGTGTTTGTCTGAAAGCTCAGGCTGGATCTTGATGCCGCTGTTGAGTGAACGCGTTGCTAATGCCATGGCAGAAATCTCTTCCAATACCACCGCGTTGTGCACGGCATCATCGGCGTTGGTTCCCCAAGAGAAAGGCGCATGCCCCGCCACAATCACGCTTGGTACTGCCATTGGGTCGATGCGGCGTTGACGAAACTCTTCCACGATAACTAAGCCAGTGTTCTTCTCGTACTCTTCGGCAATTTCGCGTTGTGAGAGCTTACGAGTACACGGAATGTCGCCGTAGAAGTAGTCGGCATGAGTCGTGCCCAGCGCTGGAATATCAATCCCCGCTTGTGCCCAAATCGTTGCGCTGCGTGAGTGTGTATGCACCACGCCGCCCACTTGTGGGAACGCTTTGTAGATCTCAATGTGGGTCGCGGTATCGCTGGATGGATTCATATTGCCTTCCACCACATTGCCGTCTAAATCGACCACCACAATGTGTTCAGCGCGCATGCCATCGTATTCCACCCCCGACGGTTTAATCGCAATCACGCCGCGCTCGCGGTCAATCTCAGACACGTTGCCCCAGGTGAAGGTCACCAAGCCGTATTTCGGCAGTTTGAGGTTGGCTTCGAGCACACGTTGTTTCAGTTCGCTGTACATGATTTCTCCTTAGGCGGTGACAGCCAAAGCTTCATCAATCACGTTGAATACATCGGTTTTGCTGCGGCAACGGCGAAGCTTGTCTAAATCCACGCCCGTTTCACTGTCTTCATCATCCAACACTTGGGTCACTTCCATCAGACCTTCCATGTGCTCATCGGAAGAGCTGCCCGCTAGCGTGATCAACACATCAACTGGCTCGTCTTCGCCTTCAAAGTAGATTGGCTCTTCTAGCGTAACCAGTGCGAAAGCAGTTCGAATCACGCCGTTTTCTGGGCGTGCGTGTGGCAGTGCCAAGTTAGGCGCGATGCAGATGTAAGGACCCAACTCTTCCACGCTGCTGATGATGGCGTCATGGTAAGAAGGCTGAATCGCACCAGAGGCAATCAACATGTCCGTACCAATCTTGATGGCTTCACGCCAGTTAGACGCTTTTGCTTGCAGTTTGATTGAGTTGTTGTCGATCAGTGATTGTTTTAATCCCATTGTTCTATCTCCAGTTTGGGTGCCGTGACTTTGGCTTTCCGAAACCCGGCACCACTGTTGTTATCCGCTGTTTGTTATTGGTTTCTTATATCTTCATTGAGAGAAGTATTTGGTCATGTTGTTTTATTTTGCTGGTACAAAGTTTTTATTGATGATGTCGAGTAGCTCGTCCCCGAAGGAGTTAGGGTTAAGCATGTTTTGCACCCCAAGTACAAACTTGCCTTCGCCTGGTTCCATCTCCGCAGACAGGTGCTTCGACGATACGATGATGTCCGTGCTCGCAAGCTTCGACTTGTAGTCCGACACTGCGCATGAGTCCATCACGTGAGGAATGCCTTTCTTCTCTAGGTATTTGCCGATCTTCATTTTCATCATCATCGATGAACCTTGACCGTTACCACATACCGCTAGGATGCTTACTGGGCGCAGACCGTCGCTCGCTTTGATTGCTTGCTCTACCGCTTCAATCACTTCTGGCTCTTCACTGATTTCTACTGTGCCTTGCGCGTCTTCTTCAGCACGTAGCTTGCGAGAAGCGAAGAACATGTAAACCAGAGACAGACCAACAAGAACGAAGAAGAACATTTTCGATGCAGACAGACCTTGCATGATTGGTGGGAATACAAGCGCCCAGTCCGCCATGCCCATCCAGCCGTTGAATTCTGTGCCGTGTTGGCTAAATAGGTGGATAGCCCAAGCAGAACCTAGTACCTCGATGATGCCCATCACGAAACAGATCTTCATCACCGCTTTCCAGCCACCGAAGTGGTTAGCAAATACGCCGATGGTCGCGTTAGAGAAAAACATTGGAATGAAGCCAGGGATGATCATGATTGGCGCATCGAATGCCAGCATTGCCAGTACTGCCGCGAACTGACCAAGCGCACCCCACATGAAACCAAATACCATTGCGTTTGGAGAAAATGCGTAGATAGCCGCACAGTCAATCGCCAATACCGCGTTTGGAATCACGCGCTCAGAGATGCCTTTGAACGCTTCAGACAGCTCAGCAACGAACATACGTACACCAGCAACAATCACCTGAATCGCCACAGCGAATTTCAGACCCGTTTCTAGGATGTAGATAGTCCAGTGTGTGGTGCCCGCCATTTCTTGAAGGTTATCAAGACCGAATGAAAGCAGAATGATGCCGAAGAACACCGTCATCACGATCGCCGTTGCTGCGATGCTGTCGTGGAAGATGTGTAGCCATTTAGGCAGTTCTAGGTGGTCAACGCTGTCGTTCTTATCACCCAGTTTTGGCGCTACTTTTGTTGCAATCCAAGACGCGACCTGTTGTTGGTGACCAATTGAGAAACCCGCCCCGCCAGTGACTTCTTCGGTTGGCTTGAACATAATGTTGGAGGAGATACCCCAGTACAGCGCCATTAACACCGCAGAGTAAATGATGGTTTCCCACATGCTTGCGCCAAGCACAAAGTAGAACACGGCGATCAGACCTGCTTGCTGGAACATGATGTGACCAGTCAGCATGATGGTGCGGATACCCGTGTATCGGCGGAACAGTACCAAGAGGATATTGATTCCTAATGCCAATAGAACGGCGTAACCTACCCAAGAGTAGTTATCGCCCATCGCTTCCATGGTAGACATCATGGAGGTGTAAGGGTCAATGACCGAGCCGGTTAGCCCGTGGTATTCGGAAAGTTTGGAAATCACAGGTTTGAAGCCAGCAACTAGGGTGCCCGCACCCACTTGAACCAGCATGAAACCCACGATCGTTTTGATGGAACCTTTAATGATGGTGGTGGCGTCTCTTCTCAGCAACCAATAGCCAATGCATGTTACCAAACCCAGTAGTAGTGGGGCTTTGGTCATAACTTGGCTGTAAAAAATATAGAAGATGTCGTACAAGAACTCCATATCTTTACCCCTAGAGTGTTTTTTATTTGTAATCGTATGTAGGTCAGAGTGATTCCATCTGATGTCGCAGAATCTACTCAGTTTTTGCTCACGAAATAAACTCTAACAATCAAAAGTAATCACGCAATGCTCATTTGTGATTATTTTGATATTTATCAATTTTGCCCTCCAAAAAACCCTACAAATGGTAAGCGGATCACACACAAAAATTAAATTATCAATAAATACAATAACTTATAAATTCTTGTGATGAAGTTCAGATTTTCATCAGTCTTGAATTTGACAATCAAGAGCGTGATTAATAGAATCAAAACAAATCACAAGTAATCACCAAATAATCACTAGATACACATTTCGGTGAATTTGAATCAAATAGGGTGATGGGTATGAATGAAGTACAAAGACACAATGGCATTCTGTCTTTATTAGAAGAAAATCAGACGATTAACGTCTCACACATTATTGAGAGCTTTAACGTCTCTCCAGCGACGGCTCGCCGTGACATCTCTAAGCTGGATGAACTAGGCAAACTGCGCAAAGTACGCAACGGCGCAGAACGCGTAGAAGCAGAAAAGAAAAAATGGTCACCGCTGAACATCAACAGCACTGAGCATTACGAAGAAAAATCCTTGATTGCGATGCAAGCCGCTGAACTTTGTCAGCCTGGCGACAGCGTGGTCATCAACTGCGGTTCGACCGCTTTCCTACTTGGGCAGAAGCTATGTGGACAAGACGTGCAGATCGTCACCAACTACTTCCCATTGGCAAGCTACCTGATCAATGAAGACCATGACGATGTGATCATCATTGGCGGTCAATACAACCGTTCGCAAAAACTGTTCTTAAATCCGGCGCCCAACTCGCTTGGCAGTTACGCAGGCAATTGGATGTTCACCTCGGGTAAAGGATTAACCGAAGCCGGACTCTACAAAGCCGACATGTTAACCGCGGTGGCTGAGCAGCAAATGCTTGAGCAAATCGACAAGCTCGTAGTCGTGGTAGACAGCTCCAAAGTGGGTCACAGAACAGGCATGTTGTTCTGTCCTACCGAGAAAATCGACATTCTGATCACAGGCAAAAACGCCAACTCAGAGGTCATCAAAGCGATAGAAGCAAAAGGGACACAGGTCATTCTGGTCTAACGCGCCCTAGCCTCTTTCTCAAATAAATAAAAATAATTCAGCTCAGTGCCTTAACCACAAATTAAGGCGCTCGGCTCCCTACATCCCAAATTTAATAAAAATTGTGAAACAAAAAGGTGTTGCTATGAGTAAAGTAAATGAAATCACTCGTGAATCTTGGATCCTAAATACATTCCCTGAGTGGGGTACCTGGTTAAACGAAGAGATCGAAAATACGGTGGTAGAACCAAATACATTCTCGATGTGGTGGCTAGGTTGTACAGGTATCTGGTTGAAGAGTGAGGGCAACACCAACATCTCTATCGACTTCTGGTGTGGTACGGGCAAAAAGACGCAAAAGAATGCCTTCATGAAGAACCAGCACCAAATGATGCGTATGGGTGGTGTCGAAGCGCTGCAACCAAACCTACGTACTGCTATCTTCCCGCTTGACCCATTTGCTATCAAAGAGATCGACGCTGTGATGGCATCCCATGACCATGCTGACCATATCGACGTGAACGTCGCGGCAGCGGTACTACAAAACTGTGGTGACCACGTGAAGTTCATCGGTCCACAGGCGTGTGTCGATTTATGGATGGGCTGGGGTGTGCCAGAAGAGCGTTGTGTTGTCGCAAAAGTGGGCGATGTGCTTGAAGTCGGCGACATGAAGATCCGCGTACTGGATTCATTCGACCGTACTGCACTTGTCACGCTGCCAGAGGGCACTTCATCTTACGATAAAGAAATCCTCGACGGCATGGACAAACGCGCAGTGAACTACCTGATTGAAACTTCAGGTGGCTCGATTTACCACTCTGGTGACTCACACTACTCAAACTACTACGCAGCGCACGGCAACGAATACCAAATCGACGTGGCATTGTTGTCATTCGGTGAGAACCCACGTGGCGTGACAGACAAGATGACGTCTTCTGACATCCTACGCGCAGCAGAATCATTGAATTGTGATGTCGTTATGCCATTCCACCACGATATTTGGGCGAACTTCCAAAACGACCCACGCGAAATCGAAGTGTTGTGGAACATGAAGAAAGACCGTCTGCAATACAAGTTCGCACCGTTCTTCTGGCAAGTCGGGGGCAAATACACCTTCCCAACCGATAAAGGTCGCATGCACTACCAACACTTCCGTGGCTTTAGCGACATCTTCAAAAACGAACCAGAATTGCCATACAAAGCGTTCTTGTAATTCCGTCGCAACGTCAGACAGCGAAAACCAAAAGGGCTCTCAATTGAGTCCTTTTTTATTGCAGGAACTGCAGATGATACAGAGCGCATTTTCTGCGACGATTAACATTCGCTATCTATAAGTAGGAGAGCTTTCAGAGAGACTAACGCTCTCAAAAACCCTAGACGCTAGTGCACATCTACAAGCATTCTAATAAATGCCAACTTCGCTCTAACTTACGCTCAATATCAACAATATCCGTCTAAAGCCTCGAAGATAAACCACTTAAAATTGAGCCACTTAGGCATCATCAATCGACAAAAATCATTTGATGTACTGCTTACAAGTTCAATGTTAAATTGGTTTCGGTTAGTACATCCGAGTGCAATGTGTGACTGCGTTCGATGTCGCTTAAGTGTCAAACCTCCAAGGATGGAGTACCCATCAAACACTTGAGTTCCACTTGATGTATGCTCTTATTTTTAATATCAAAAAGGACTCACTAAGAGTCCTTTTTTTCGTTTAGACAACCGTTCATCTCAGATAGCACGGAAACCGCGTCAGACTTCGACTCGCCATTAATGGGTTAGTTGATAATGAGTCGAGCGTTAATAGGCTGGATAGGACGATTGTTCTTGCCCATGATGTCCATAAACGCTTTCACTTGCGCTGCAGATACCGTTTGAACCTCTTTTAGTACTAACCAACGAACGCCTTCAGAACATGGTGGTGTCGTTAACGAGCCATTGAATCGGTAGTAGCTGTGCTTAGAAGGAATGAGAGACTTGATGCTCACTGGTGCAAAGCTGGTTGTTTTGCCTTTTTCAAAGTCATGCTTTAGCAACTGCTCCAATGCTGGGTTTTCATCTCCTAGCTTATAGAAGACTGCCACAACCGCTAGATTGCCATCCTTATCAGCATGAACAAAGTGCGCCTCTAGCGGGTACTCTTTTCCGTTGATGTGGTTTTCAGATGGCGTATGGAAGTGAAGCTGAGAAAGCGTGAACTTTTTATCGTCAACCAGTAGCGTGTTATTACCTTCAACATTGGCTTGCAGAGTATGACCATTATCAATAGCAGAAACGGCATCACCTAAATAGTTGATGTTGATTTCATCCATAATACCCAGCACGGTTGATTGAATATTAACAGGACTTTGGGGCTTTGTTGCTTAAATCGATGGAACTAAATCAAGAAGCTACGATCTGATCGTCTACATTCATTCAAGTCTGTAGTCTCATGTCTAAACCTCGTGATAAAACAACTAACTGGAAGCAGTACAATAAAGTCTTAATCAACCGGGGTTCACTGACCTTTTGGATTGATGAGGAAGCGATAGCCGAGTGGAAACAAAACAAACAAGGCAAGCGTGGTAGACCTCGCCGATTTCGTGACTTAGCCATTACTACCGGATGGTGAAACGAATATTTTCAATGCCGTTGAGAGGTCTGCAAGGTTTTCTAGACTCAGTATTTAAGCTGGCTAACATCCCGCTTGTTTGCCCGCACTACACCTGTATAAGCCGCTGAGCTATGGAAGTTGAGGTTTCATTTAAAACCAAAACCAGAGGAACAATACAACATCTGGTCATTGATGCCACTGACCTCAAGGTTTATGGTGAGGGCGAGTGGAAAGTCAAAAAACATGGTACTGATGGGAAGCACAGAGTCTGGCGTAAGCTGCATATCGCAGTAGATACAAACACCCACGAAATCGTTACAGCAGAGCTGAGCTTATCTAACGTAACCGATGCCGAAGTGCTCCCCAATTTACTCAAGCAAACACGCCGTAAAATCATTGAGATATCAGGTGATAGCGCTTATGACACAAGGAATTGCCATGATGCTATACGGCTCAAGCAAGCGGTTCCGCTTATCCCGCCACGAGAAGGGGCGGTCTTCTGGGAACAAGGACACCCTCGCAATTTAGCAGTAGGTTGTCAGAAGCTCTACGGCTCCAACAAGAAGTGGAAAAAGCGGTATGGCTATCATAAGCGCTCGCTATCAGAGACAGCGATATACAGAGTAAAACAACTACTAGGTGGGAAACTGAACCTAAGAAATTACAATGCTCAGGTTGGCGAGACTTACGCCATGATCAAAGCCCTGAACAAACTTACAGGGCTTGGTATGCCTGAAACTCTGTGCATTGTATAAAAGTTACTCAACTTTAGGAGGTTTGGTTTCTCGTCTGAATTACGCAATAAAGCCCACCATGTTTGTGTTCAAATCGTTTTTAGTCGAAGGATCTAATCGCAAGGTGGGCTTTTAGTTCATTTTTTATCCCGAGCTCAGGTTAAGGAATATTGAAATTCCTTACCATGAAGGTAATAACGCAGACACATCATGATAATATCCGATGGATAATGTCGACCTGAAAAGTTAAGTCCCATATTAATAATGCTCCGTTATTGTAACGTTGCATTATCAAAATATCGCTTTGCGTCGTCAACTTTGCGACAGAACCAAATTAGCCGCCAAATGAACCCATTTTTGATACTAATGAACCCAAGCCATTAAAGCGTTTATCATAGTATTCTACTAACCAATTAGTGATTAGATTATCGCTATGGCTAGAACCTGAGTCTGGACTTGAACTTATAATACTGTTGAAGTTAATATCGCTAGTTTCTTCTTGTGGTACTCCGATTCCCATCATAGAGAGACCAAATAGATATTCGTCCACAGTGACAGATTCGCGTGACTCATCCTTCAATATATATTCATACATAGGCGTTGGTTGTGCATTGTGGGATAGGTTATAGACGTTGTTCGCATATTCCATAATTCTTCCAATGCGTCCTGAATCTGGATTGTTATCTTCCACGTTTAATTCCTGTTGATAAAATGGGATTGTCAGTTTTTGATATGCGTCTATCGAAATATAGTTGAAGGTTGTAGTAATATCACCATTGCTATGATAATCCCAAACATAACTAATTTTTGGTGTATATGAGTAGTTCTGGAGTGGTTTTTTAACTGGTGGTGCAGGACATGCAGAGCATTGTCCAGAACTTATGGCATATGTTTTTACCTCTTGGAAGTTTGTGTTTTCTTGATCGGTATAAGTGATAACAAATGTACCGATTGGAGAACCAATAGAGGGGTCATCAAAATCAATACCATCAAGAGGTGATAAGGCAGCAGCGATGGTGTTATAGAGACTACCGAGAATGCTAGCGGTAGCATGCATTGCATCAATACGCTGTTGATTTTTATGTATCATAGATATAAGTTTAGTGCCAATCCTGAACTTATTAACTACTGTGGCGCGACCATGTTCATCTCTTTCAGCGACGACAAGAACCCATTTTCCTGACATTGGGAATGTGGGTGACTCTGCTTTGGCACTAAGTGAGTATGTTTCTGCAATCTGATCTTTGGTACCGGTTACACGTTCACGCCCTTGGCTAAATAGCATTATGGCCTTTAAACGTTTTCTCCCATTAACATTTTCATACTTA
This sequence comes from Vibrio harveyi NBRC 15634 = ATCC 14126 = KCTC 12724, assembly GCF_001591145.1. Lineage (GTDB taxonomy): Bacteria > Pseudomonadota > Gammaproteobacteria > Enterobacterales > Vibrionaceae > Vibrio > Vibrio harveyi. Next base: position 69,313 of record NZ_BCUF01000007.1, read on the forward strand.
AAATAATGAGAACCAACAATTGAATTGTAGATAGTATCTCCATCGTTTCCACTATCAGTGCTTTTGAATAGCATATTGACAGCAGATAGTTCGTCACTATTGTAGGAGAATTTGTATGACATCTCATTTGGCATTACATTTCCAAAGATGTCTGCTCCTTTAGGCTTTACGATTATTTCATCTTGAGTCCAACTATTTGATGCAAAAGCATTAATACATGCTGAAGACAACAGTATAGCTATGGTAACTTTTTTAATAGAAAACTTCATACTATAACTCCTTAAGTTGTTTTTATGAGGCTCTTCGCATACGACTAGCAAAAAGGTTTGGTTGTGCCACAAAGTTATTACGAAATACAAATGTACTGATTTCCAGATATAATTAGGCTGGAACATAGACCTGTTTCGCTTGGGAGACGTCAACATCCTAATACGCTGTTATAACTTGTTTCTCTAATGTCGTTCTTATGAAGTTATTATTATTAAATTGAGTGCATTTGATAATCAGGTAATATCCGAATTCACTTTTCACTTCAGCCGAATAATAAAGTCAAAGGAGAGACCGTGGACAAGTTTTCTAATATGACGATGTTTGCCTGCATCGTTAAGAATAAAGGGTTAGCAGCAGGTAGAGAGTTAGGTTTATCTCCTGCAACTATCACGGCAAGACTGCAAGCGCTGGAAGATCGCTATGGGATTAAGTTGCTCCGGGCTTTGTTGCCTAATTCAGCGTAAGAACGAATGCTAGCTAAATCGTGCGTATTTTAAACAATATACTGAGTTTCAGGCATACCTATCCCAGTTAGCTTGTTGAGTGCTTTGATCATGGCGTAGGTCTCACTAACTTGTGCGTTGTAATTTCGAAGCTTGAGTGAAGCTCCTAGTAGTTGTTTACACGATACATAGCGCTCTCCGACAATGAACGCTTATGATATCCATACTTCTGTTTCCACTTTTTGTTCGAGCCATAGAGCTTTTGACAGCCAACTGCCATATTGCGTGGATGCCCTTTTTCCCAGAAAGCTGCACCCTCACGCGGAGGGATTAGAGGTATCGCTTTCTTAACCCTAATCGCCCTGTGACACTCTCTTGTATCGTATGCACCATCTCCCGAGATTTCCTTGATAGTTTGGCGTGTTTGCTTGAGTAGATTGGGGGGGGGGTACTTCCGCATCTGTCACACCTGATAGTGTCACCTCAGCGGCGATAATTTCGTGTGTATCTGTATCAACCGCAAGATGGAGTTTACGCCAGACTCGACGCTTGCCATCGGTTCCATGTTTTTTCACTTTCCATTCACCCTCACCGTATACCTTGAGACCAGTTGCATTGATGGCTAGGTGTTGGATAGCGCCTCGTGTTGAGGTTTTGAAATTAACCTCAACATCCTTAGCTCGGCGACTTATACAGGTATAGTGAGGGCAAACCAATGGGATGTTCGCCAATCTAAAAACAGAGTCGATAAAGCTTTGTAGCGCCCTTAATGGTAAGGAAAAGATGCGCTTTACCATGAGAGCCGTCGTGATAGCGAGATCACTAAACATTCTTGGTCTGCCACGTCTTTCCTGTTTTGGTTGTTTCCACTCAGTTATGGCCTCCTCGTCAATCCAGAACGTCAGTGAACCTCTGTTGATCAAGGAGTTATTGTACTGCTTCCAGTTAGTTGTTTTGTAACGAGGTTTAGGCATGAGGCTACGATGATTGATGGGTGTAGCCGATCAGATCATAGTTTCTTAATTTAGTTCCATCGATTTATGCAACAAAGTCGCTAATCTTACCAATCTTGGTAAGTGGTTTTTTGGTTTGTCATATCCATCCGTTCTATCGATACAAGGTGCACCGTTATGAAGGACAGTACCTGTACTTAAAAAGCGCAAACTTAGGCATGATGTGTTTGTTTATCGCCTTAGGCTTAGTCTTGATCATTAATCGCTACGCGTATTTTTTCGCAGCCATCACACATGTAGCTCCGATAAAATGGTTACCTGATGCATTGTTGGTACAGACGCCTTATGAGTTTACATCGAACCTACTCTATGAACTTGATGCCTTTACCAATCAAGAGGTTATCAATCTCACCTGGGTGACCATGATTACGTTTTCGATGTTGCTCGTGCCTGTATTTTGGTCTCTGCTCGCCTACATCAAATATTGCATTCGCTACATGACGTTTAGCCCAAAAGAGCGACTGAATGCGAGAGTCTTTTCCGACAGCTCGCTGGATGACTTTCTCTTTAAATCAGCGTTAGAAAAAGGGGACAAAATGGTCATGCTGACCCTGTCGGATAGAAGGTTATATGTGGGGAAAGTACTCAGCCTAGGCGAGCCCAACGAAGCAGAAGGACTCAACCAAGAGATATCGATAAAGCCGGTAATGAGTGAGTATCGAGACAAGGGGACGCTAGAAGTTCATTTTACTAAACACTACGCCAATAGTGATGCCAATGCCGTCACCATCATCAAGCAAGATCTGATCTCTTCAGCCTGCGCTTTTAGCTTTGCAACCTATGAGAAATTGCATCGAAAAGGCTAGAAAGTGAGAAAGCGTATCATCCTACCCACGGTTGATACGCTTATCATACTTCTACGCCGGCTTTACGTTTAAAAGAAACTGCTCTAGAGAACCGATTCCCGCCAGCTCAAAAATCTGATTAAGTACGTTCTGATGGTAATTGTGCATATCAAGGATTTCCTCAATCACCTCTTGCTCCATGCTACCGAGAAAAATACCCGCTAATATCGCGTCAAACCAGCGGAAAGTACACCGAGCGACGACGTTTTTTACGTTAAGTTCATTTGCCCTAATCGTGATATCCAGCAGCAGTTGGTACTTATAAAAATACAGCTCACTGCCATATTCCTCCGTAATAGGGAACGCCTCCGCTTCCTCGCCAAATATCAACAAGCGATCTTCTATCATTTCTTGATGCTTGGTTTGCACATTGCGTCTGAAATTACTGACTTCCACACCCAACCATGAACCGACCAGCAAGATGTAGCTGTCCATGCCTTGAAGGCTCTCAAGTACTTCCTGTTGCTTTTCATAGATGGCCTTTCTCACCGCTGGCACTTTAGCCTTCGGGCATAAACCACGCCAAGCAAGGTCCAATAAAGTCACAAGTTCATTGGGATCTTCGTTATCCGAGTAATAAAAAGTAGAGCGGTTGATGAAGCGATCTGCCAAGCGTTGATGTTTATCCCTGTAGAGATGAATCAGACAGGCATCCGTCGTTTTACAATAAGCTTCACAAGGTATAGAAACATAGTGTGATTGGACACGGTTGATTTGGTAATGCGTGTTCTCGCACGAGTGTCCCAGAATGCGTTTTAAGAGGCCCATAAATCTCCTAAAGACCTACAAGAGGTTGATATCCTTAACAAACAAACTTAATGGTGACTCTGCACCCTAGCACGCTCATTTTTTATTTGGGTCTCATACCGGAAGTTGACGGTTTTTCACTGTAACTTGCTTGAGAATCTAAAGAAGAGAAGCCCTGCGCCGTAACTCATTCAGGACGAGACATACGTCAGATCAAAAAAGCCAGTCTCTCGGGACTGGCTTTTGTTTTGTGGAGTAAGGCTGGTTACTTAATAAAAGAAATACAGCCTTGCAGAATCACTAGGTTGACGATGTCGATAAAGAACGCGCCAACGATAGGCACCACCATAAAGGCTTGTGGTGATGGACCGAAGCGGTTAACGATAGAGCCCATGTTCATGACTGCCGTTGGCGTTGCGCCCAGACCAAAGCCACAGTGACCACTTGCGATGACTGCGGCATCGTAGTTGCTGCCCATCACACGGAACGTTACGTAGTAAGCGAAGACCGCCAGAATCACCGATTGCACCGCTAGGATGATGAGGAACGGGATTGCTAAGTCGAAGATGTTCCACAGTTTTAGGCTCATTAGCGCCATCGCTAGGAACAGAGACAACGAAACCGTACCGAGAATATCGACCGTTTCAACATCCACTTTGCGTACTTTGGTCACTTCCATGATGTTGGTGATCACCACACCGATAAACAGCGCGTAAACAAAGTCCGGAATCATCAACCATTTGATGCCAAAGCTGCTCACCCAACCTTCTAAGTAGCCAGCACCTGTGACACACAGCAAGATGATCGACAAGCTCTCGACCACTTTTTTCGCGGTTACGCGGTCTTCTTCGTGCTCGTTATAGGTCACCAATTCAGGGAAACGTTCGTGAGTCTGGTTGGTGCGTCCGTATTCAGATTCAAGATTACGTTTATCAATCAAGCGTTGTGCTACTGGGCTACCGATGATGCCACCAATCACCAAACCAAAGGTAGCGGATGCCATTGCCACTTCTAAAACGTTGTGCAAGCCGTACATGTCTTGGAAGGTTTGCGACCATGCTGCGCCCGTACCGTGACCGCCAGACAGCGTAATCGAGCCTGCAATCAAGCCCATTAGCGGGTCTAAGCCGAGCGCCGTTGCCAAAGATACACCGACCGCGTTTTGGATAAGGATGTACACCGATGCTACAGCTAAGAAGATAAATACCTTAGCGCCGCCTTTAATCAACTGGGTGTAGTTCGCTGCTAAGCCAACGGTAGCGAAGAACATCAACATGAAAGTGTTTTGCAACGGTAAATCGAAAACTAAGTCCACGCCATTGAAGTGCATCGCGGTGATCGCACATGCGACAATCAAACCACCCACGATTGGCTCGGGAATATTGAATTTCTTTAAGATCGGTAATTTAGCGTTAACGAATTGTCCCAAGAACAACACACAAATAGCGACGAGAAACGACTCTTGTGGACCGACAGAAATGACCTGATTCATAAAACCTCTTTGCCTCCTTTTTCTCATCCTTTGAGTAACAACTCGCAGGTTGAGCGGTATTTAGGCAGGTCAGAGTGCCTACTGAACGTGTGGTTTTCTAGGGTCCAAACCCACTAAATTCTCATTAAATAAGAAAGCAACAACTCGGATATTCACCCAATTCTCACTCAGTGAAAAAACACACTTTTTCACCAAGTTTTGTGGCGCAATTTTCTCGTTTTTTTAGCTCTTCTCAACTTATGAGAAGTGAACAATTTTTTACCAGTTTTTGAAGGCAAAAACGTATGCGATTGCGTACAAATTTTGCGTGAAACTCTGGTGCAAACTTTGTCGAAATTTCATCGGCAAAAGTGATTGAGAAAACAGCGCAAGAAGATTGGCGCTTTCTATCCCATCGCCAAGGTGTTATACATATATATAACACCAACTCAGCCAAGGAAACCAATCATGACGCATTGGCATGATCGCCAACCGATTTTCCGTCAGTTGGCTGACCAGATCACCCAGCAAATATTGCAAGGCATCTGGCAAGAGGGCGAAGCTTTGCCTTCGGTACGCAGTGTCTCTGCGGATATGAAGATCAACCACCTGACGGTCATGAAGGGCTATCAGTTATTGGTTGATGAAGGATTGGTAGAAAAGAAACGTGGGCAAGGCATGTTTGTCGCCCAAGGTGCAAAAAAACAGCTGCTTGCTGATGAAAAAGCACGTTTCCTTGAGCAACAAATTCCGCAGATCGCCGACACACTACAACGTCTGGATATGTCTCTTGATGAATTTATCCAACAAATCCAAACACATATTGAAGGTGACCAATGAGCGCATTAGTCAGTGTAAAACACGCCTCCAAGCAATATCGTCAGCAGGGTGAAGCGCTGCATGACGTGAGCTTTGATCTACAAGCGGGTCAAGTGCTTGGCTTGCTAGGTCATAACGGTGCGGGTAAATCGACTCTCATTAACGCCCTACTCGGTGCACACGAATATCAGGGCACCATTCGCATCAACGGCTTTGAGCCAATAATGCAACGCGACAAAATCATGCAGAGCTTATCTTACATGTCGGATGTGAACGTTCTGCCAAACTGGATGACGGTTGCTCAGCTGCTCGATTACACCGAGGGCGTACACCCAGGTTTTAATCGCAGCAAAGCTGATAGCATGCTTCGTCAAACCGATATCAAGCCGCGTGCACGTATCAAATCCCTATCGAAAGGCATGAAGGTGCAATTGCACTTGGCTGTCGTCATCGCGACCAATACGCAGATTCTGATTCTCGACGAGCCGACGCTTGGTTTGGATTTGGTTTATCGCGATACCTTCTACCGTCATTTGCTGGAATGGTTCCACGATGGCGAGCGTGTGCTGATCATTGCTAGCCATGAAGTATCGGAAATCGAACACCTACTGACGGACGTGCTGATCCTTAAACACGGTCGACCTGTTCTGCAAACTTCAATGGACAGCATCAGCGAAAATTACTTCATTCTCGATGCCAGTGATGAGCATCGCGCACAAATCGAAGCGCTGAAACCACTGTCATCACAAAAAGGCTTAGGCACAACTAAATGGTTGCTTTCGTCTCAATACGCAGAGCAAGTTGCAGGGCTGGGTGATGTATATGGCGTCAAGCTTGCGGATCTGTTCTTGGCATTGCAGAAGGAGGCAGCATAATGAAATCGATTGTCGCGATGTTGCGTAAAGAATGGCTAGAGAACCCGTTGGTTACACGCGTGCCGTTATTTATGTTTGCCTGTGGTGTGCTGCTATTTGTCAGCTTGATGAGTAGCTCGACACTGCAACACAATATGTTCTTCCAAATGAGCTTTGGCGGTGATGTCAGTGACATCCACAAAGAGCTAGGCGATGACGTCAACATGCTGATCACCGGCGGCATTGGTTTGTTGTCTATCCTGCTTGGCACTCAATACTTCCCGAGAACGCTGCGTAAAGAGCGCTCAGAGGGCAGTATCATGTTTTGGCGCAGTATGCCTGTCAGTGACGTGAAAACCCATCTGGTGAAGCTGACGTTTGGTTTATTGGTGATTCCATTGGTGTGTTCGGTATTGGTTTTCGCTGCCGACTTTATGCTGTGGATGTTGAATGTTTCAACCGACCACCAGCTGGCGTTATTGTATCGCCAGGCATCATTGGGCTTCGTGCTGCTGAACTGGATTGAATTCTTGCTTCGAATGGTAGTGGCTGGGGTGTTGTTATTGCCGCTCGCACTAACCGCAATGGCAATCTCGCAGAAAGTGAACTCACCACTATTGGTCATCTTGATTGGTATTTACGCGCTACGTTGGATGCCAATTGCGATGTTCAACTTCTATGGTCTGGATGACTTCTTCTCAGCAATTTTCTATCTACCACTGCATGCGATTCTTGCGCCAAACCCGTTCAGCGCGATTCCAGATGCAGGTTGGATGAACGTTGGGATTTACGCTTTCATCGGTGTGCTTGCTTGGACGGCTAGCATCAAGTTCAGCCGCACCGTGAACTAACAAGCACAAGCAAAACCACACATCAAAAGCGAGGTACTGTCCTCGCTTTTTCATTTTCAGCACCATCAATCTTCATTCTCTTTGCTTCAACGCAAAAATAATCAGCCTATAGCAATAGCGCTTCGGCGTGGTTAAGTTCATAATCCCTCGCTTAATGCGCTCAGCGCTATTATCTAGAATTTTTGAAAAGCAGAACACTAACCATGACCACCAAGCCAACAGCCATTATTGGACTGTACAACCCAAAGAGTCCAACCAACGTTGGCGCTGTATTACGAGCCGCAGGCTGCTACGACGCTGCGCAAGTTCGTTACAACGGCACGCGCTACAGCCGCGCAGTAAAGTTCCAGACCGACACCCAGAACTCACAAGAACGTATTCAATTAGTGGAGATGGAAGACCTCACTGCTAATGTTGCCGACGATGTGGAAATTGTTTGTGTTGAGTTAGTGGTCGGCGCAACAGCACTGCCGCACTTCACTCACCCAGAGAACGCGATTTATGTGTTTGGACCGGAGGACGGATCACTGCCGCAAGAGATGGTCGATAAGGCGCATCACGTGGTGTACGTACCGACTCACGGTTGTATGAACCTAGCCGCGACGGTGAACGTTGTGCTTTACGATCGCATGGCGAAAACACTGGGGACGATTGATGACCACCAGCAAGTCCTTGCTAATCGCGACAACAAGAACCGCTTGAAAATGAAAGCTTGCGTATAGACTGACGAAGTTCGTCGTTGGCAAGCGCCAGAAACAAAAAAGGTCACAGCAATACTGTGACCTTTTGTTTTATTTGGCGTCTTAATCTATCTAGCCAAGGAACGAGATGTAACCTTGTAGAATGATCAAGTTAACAATGTCGATGAAGAAGGCACCAACAATCGGAACAACCATGAACGCTTGTGGTGACGGACCAAAGCGGTTAACGATTGAACCCATGTTCATTACCGCCGTTGGGGTTGCACCCAAACCGAAACCACAGTGACCACCTGCGATAACCGCAGCATCGTAGTTGCTACCCATCACCTTGAATGTTACGTAGTAGGTGAAGATAGCCAGAATCACTGACTGCACGCCTAGAATCACCAAGAATGGGATCGCTAGGTCAAAGATGTTCCATAGTTTCAAGCTCATCAGAGCCATCGCTAGGAACAGAGACAGCGACACCGTACCTAACATGTCGACCGTTTCGGCATCCAACTTACGAATCTTGGTCACTTCCAAGAAGTTAGTGATGATCACACCAATGAACAACGCATAAACGAAGTCTGGAATCATCAGCCATTGAATGTCGTAAGTGCTCACCCATTGCTCTACGTACTTAGCACCTGTTACACAGATCAATAAGAAGAACAGTTTCTCAACCACTTTTTTCGCGGTTACTTTGTCTTCTTCGTACTCGTTGTACGTCACCAACTCCGGGAATTTCTCGTGGGTTTTGGCATCTCGACCACCACGACCATACTCAGATTCGATGTTGTTCTTTTCGACCAGACGCTGCGCAACCGGACTACCGATGATACCACCGATGATCAAACCGAATGTTGCTGACGCCATCGCGATTTCCAATACGTTATTCAAACCGTAAACGTCTTGGAAAGTTTGTGACCACGCCGCCCCCGTGCCGTGACCACCTGATAGAGTAATCGAACCAGCGATAAGCCCCATCAGCGGATCTAAACCCAATGCCGCTGCCAGTGAAACACCGACACCGTTTTGAATGATGATGTAGAACGACGCGACTGCTAAGAAGATGAAAACCTTCGCGCCCCCTTTCATTAACTGAGTGTAATTTGCTGCCAAACCAACGGTAGCGAAGAACATCAGCATGAATGTGTTTTGCAACGGTAAGTCGAACTCCAAATCGACGCCGTTAAAATGAAGAGCAGTAATGATGCAGGCAACGATTAAGCCCCCTACAATCGGCTCAGGTATGTTGAATTTCTTTAAGATCGGTAGCTTAGCATTAATGAAATGCCCCAGGAAAAGCACACTGATCGCAACCAAAAAGGACTCCAGTGCACCTACAGATATTAAATGATTCATATCGCCTCTTATTATTGTTCTCTTCATCCTCCGTAATGATTGAGTGTTAGTTTAACCTTCGCTCAATAGCAAATTTTCTCGCTATATTTTTCCGAAAATACTCAAAAGGTTGTGTTAAATGCGCCTTAGGCTAGTTTAAGGGACGGTCGTTAAGCGATGTTCTGATTTACGCGCTATTCGCAAGCCCTAAAATGTAAAAGGAGCCTGTTAAGCTCCTTCTTATCCTCTTCATAGACAAACAGAAATGACTGCTTGCAGGAGATGGATATCGTGTTGTGAGTATTGTTCGAGTGACACTTTCTGAACCGCTATCGGGCTCCCTTACTTAAACAGAATGTGATCATCACTATCGAGCAAAGTTCCTTCCCGTCATAACGAATAGAGCGCCGAGGTGGCGCTCTAACATCTGGGTTTGCTTGTATCCCATCGTAGTTAAAAACTCTGACTCATGGTGTTTGGAACGAGCCGAATCCCGGGAAATTCTCAAGCTTGCAACAAGTGTTCTCGTTACAACGGAGCGAGATTATAACATATCGCTGAAAATTTTCCTCATTTCAGTGCTATTCGCCACTTTCATAGTTTGCTTCTGCAATGATCAACTGTTCAATATCATTACTGCAGATGAAAGCGCGAAGTGCCTCGAACTTGGCTTCATCCCACGTGTAGATTTGCAGGGCGAGCAGCTTATCAATGATGTCTTGCTTAAAGCGAAGCTTAACGGGTTTTGCCGGAGATCCTGCCACCACAGTGTAAGGTGGGACATCTTTAATCACGACGCTGTTTGCGGCAATCACTGCGCCTTCCCCAATGGTGACACCGGGCATGATCATCGCGCGCATGCCAATCCAAGCCGCGTCACCAATCACGGTGTCGCCTTTGCCTTGGTAAGATTGCTCGATGTCATCAAGGAACGGATACAGACAGAACCAGTCCGTCCTGTGATTATGGTTGCCGCCCATCAAAATCACCGCTTCAGCCGCGATACAAACGTAATCACCGATGTAGAGCTGATCGACTTCCCACCTCGGTTGCCACGCTTTACTGACTTCATCGCCATGCAGATAACGCACGACAGAATCTTCGAAGCCATTATCCCAACAATCACTGTAATAACTGTGGGTGCCTTTGATGTGGATGTTTTGGTTTTGCACCACTTGGTGCAGGTACTGAAATTTGGACCAATGTTTTTTCATGGCAGTTGCCTCAATAGAGTAAATGTATGCCACGGAACGGTTTCTCGTGGCGTTGTTGCTGCGTTCTCAGTCAACAACGCCTATTGGATGCGGGGTTGCAGTAGTAATGGATTATTCATGAATGTACCCTCCAGCGCGCACACTATAAAAAGCATGTATAATTTTCAAGCAAACCAAACAAATAACAAGATTCCGAAAATGAAAAGTCACTCTGCCTTTGCCTCTCTGCTGCTGTTTGCTGCCACAGCGTCTGCGAGCGAAAACATTAAAATCGAATACCGCCCAGCGGAAACTGCCGACGATCGCTTTGCTGCGCAAGTGATTGAAAGCAGTGAAGTGAACGACATCTTTGTCCAGCTTTCTGATGATTACTTCCCGTTTGATAACCCACTAACACTGACCTACGGTGGCGAAGACGGTCCGCTTTATGATCCAGAAACCCACACCATCCATATTCCCTATACCTTCTATCTGGAATCATTCAACTACTTCACCAACAACAAATACCAAGAACGTTACGGTAAATCACCGAAAACGGGCGCGCTCGATACTTTGCTGCACACGCTATTGCACGAAGCCGGACACGCTTACATTGCCGATCAAAACATTCCGGTACTAGGCAAGGAAGAAGATGCGGTTGATAACTTCGCTACCATTTTGTTGATTGATTACGTCGATGACGGTGCCGATGTGGCGATCAGTGCTGCGGACATGTTCGCATTCGAATCCGACGACAGACCGGACTACTACGATTTTGGCGAGTACATTGACGAGCACAGTTTCGACCTACAGCGTTACTTCTCGACCCTGTGTCTGGTCTACGGCAGCGATCCAGAGCAATACAAAGCCTTGTTAGATGAAGTAGAAAAAGATTACTTACGCGATCGCAAAGAGTTCTGCCAATTCAATTACGGCAACATTCGCGATAATTGGCTGCATTACTTGCAAGACAATGAACTAAAAGAAAAATAATCGCGTAAAAGGGATAAGAACCGCCAATAATGAGCTCAATCATGACCAAACTGACCGTATTTTACGATGGCACTTGTCCCTTGTGCGCCAAAGAGATGAAGGCGCTAAAACAACGCGATGCCAAGCAGCACATCAAAACCGTCGACATCTACAGCGAGGCGTTTGCCGCTTATCCGCAGATCGATCCGGAGCAAGCCAACACCATTTTGCACGCCCTTAACGATAAGGGAGAACTTCTGCTTGGGTTAGACGTGACTCATCGTGCATGGCAATTGGTCGGTCGCGGTTGGTTGTATGCACCATTGCGTTGGCGCATTATCAAACCTGTTGCGGACTGGCTTTACCTCAAATTTGCCAAAAACCGCTACCGCGTTTCCTACTGGCTAACGGGCACTTCTCGCTGCAATAACGGTTCGTGTTCACGTTAATTGTGATCCCGCTTAAAAATGCTACGACCTTAGTCTAAATTTATAAACTTCCTGTACTTCTGATTGATTAACTCGGTTAATCTCTAAGCATTACAACAATAAGTATTAATAATTTTATCAGGCAGGCTTATTCAGCTTGTCACTTGTAACGCTGCGCCGAGAGAAGGACGTCTCTATGAATCTGACGATCAGAAAACGACTATATATCCTTTCAATAATTCCAATTCTAACCATGGCAATAGGCATGATGTGGTTCACCTACCTACAAACCACTGCCTACAACGAACACGAGATTGAGCAGACTCGAAGTCAAATGATGGAGATGAAAAAAGCTGAGCTCAAAAACTACGTCCAAATGGCGCGTTCCGCTGTCGAGCCACTACTCGCTCAAAACGCCCCACTTGAAGAGGCTCTGCCTATCTTGAAACAGCTGGAGTTCGGTCAATCCGGTTACATCTTTGGCTACGATTCAAAAGGCGTTCGCGTCGTAGTGGGTAAAAACACCAAAGGCATCGGGGAAAACTTCTATAACTTGCAGGATAAGAAAGGCAATTACCTGATTCAGGATTTGCTCAAAAATTCCAAAACTGGTGAGTTCACGACTTATTACTTCCCAAAACTCGGTCAGAGCGAAGCGCTACCGAAACTAAGCTACTCCGTCTTTATTCCTGAATGGGATCTTATGCTGGGTACGGGCTTCTATACTGACGATATCGATGCCATTGTGGCAAACATGGAAGAAGCTGCGCATCAGGCTCTCAACACCACACTGACTGCGATCGCTCTATTCTGTGTCTCGATTGCAGCTATCGTCGCAGTCTTCGCGGTGTTTGTTAACCGCAGCATCATGAAGCCTATTGAGCAGTTTGATGCTTCAATTCACTCTTTCGCGCAAGGCGATGCCGACTTAACCGCACGCATGGAAGAATCAAGCGTACCGGAGTTCACTCAGCTTAGCCGTAACTTCAATATCTTTGTTGAAAGCCTGCAAGGCATCATCAAGAGTGTTAGCCATGTTGGGCAAGAAGTGGTTTCAGAGACCAACGACATGTCACAGCGAGCGTCGCAAGTGGACGAATTGGCTTCAGGTCAACGTGAAGAAACCGAACAAGTCGCTGCGGCAATGACCGAGATGACAGCAACGGCGCACGAGATTTCCAGCAACGCTAACCAAGCGGCGCAATCCGCCAAAGACGCCGATGATAACTCACAGCAAGCGAAACACATTGTTGATTCCGCAGCGAGCTCTGTCGAAGCGCTCGCACTAGAGGTGTCGGAAGCCAGCACGGTGATTTCTCGCTTAGAAAGCGATGTACAAAACATTTCTTCTTCGCTAGAAGTGATTCAAGACATTGCCGAGCAAACCAACCTATTGGCACTAAACGCAGCCATTGAAGCAGCACGTGCAGGCGAACAAGGTCGCGGCTTTGCGGTCGTTGCCGATGAGGTTCGTAAACTGGCGAGTCGCACTCAAGACAGCACAGGCGAAATTCACCAAATGATTGAGCAGTTGAAGTCTGGCTCGGATGCAGCAGTGAAAGCCATGGGTTCAAGCCAAGCGCGTGGTGAAGCAACGGTTGAGGAAGCACGAGCTGCCTCTGCCGCACTACAAGAAATCCAAGCCGCAATTGCTAACATCATGGACATGAACACCTTGATCGCAACGGCAACCGAAGAGCAAAGCCAAGTTGGGCAAGAGATTTCACAACGGATTGAAGTGATCTCTCAACAAAGCAGCCAATCGGCACACCTTGCCAACCAAAACCGTGCAGGCAGTGGCAACCTTAACCACAAAGCTAACGAGCTGTACGACTTGGTCGGTCGCTTTACGGTTTAAAGCTTTCCTCACCCATTTACTATGCAAACAGCGACGCCAAAACGTCGCTGTTTTTATTTCTGCTATCCTCATACGACTTAGCTATAATGCCGCCAACTTAGCACCTACAAGGGCAAAACCAGATGATTATCATGACCACCAATTTCGGTGATATCGAGATTGAACTGAACCTAGAACGAGCACCAGTTAGCTCAAAAAACTTCAAAAAATACTGTGAAGATGGCTTCTACAACGGCACCATTTTCCACCGCGTTATTGACGGCTTTATGATCCAAGGTGGCGGTCATACCGAAGACATGGCAGAAAAGCCAACACGCGCCCCTATCGCGAACGAAGCAAACCGTGGTCTAAAGAATCTTGTTGGCACTATCGCAATGGCGCGTACCGATGCTCCGCACTCTGCAACGGCACAGTTCTTCATTAACTTGGAAGACAATGATTTCCTAGACCACACCGCAACTACCAACCTAGGCTGGGGCTACGCCGTGTTTGGTAAAGTGACTGCGGGTATGGATGTCGTAAACCGCATCGCGAAAGTGAAAACGACCTCTAAGCTTGGTCACGATGATGTGCCATGCGATCCAATCATTATTGAGAAAGTGACAGTCAGCGAATAAGCCCATTCGCCTCTTGGTAGAAATCGTCGCTATAAAACGACAAAAGCGCCTAACGTCTTATGACCTGGGCGCTTTTTGTTTTTATTGCTGAAAAAAAGAGCAGCGAGTTTACAGTGTAAAGAGTGAGCAGTTCTAGCGTTTACATCCCTTTGAACAAACTTTGAGATGCACGGCTCACGGGAAGCTTGTTTTCCCCAACGTGAACAAACATTCTGCCTGCAAAGTCTTTGTTTACTTTGCTAATTTTGCACACTTGCACCACGCTTGAACGGTGCACTTGCCAGAACTGTTCTGGGTTAAGCTGCCCTATCAACTCTTTCAACGAGGTGCGAATCAAATACTCCTGCACTTTGCCTTGTCCTTGTTGGGCATATACAGAAACGTATTTTTCTTCCGCTTTGAAATACAACACATCAGACGTAGCAATCAGATGAATATCTTCCCCTTGCGTCGCTTTGATCCACTGAAGATATTGCGGCGTTTGTGGCGCGGATAATTGCTGCAACTGTTCTAACAGACTGCTCATCTGCACATTACTGCTTTCTTGTTCTCGCTTAGCAAGGCGTGCTTTCACTCTTTCACACGTCGTCAGGAGGCGCTCATCCGAGATAGGCTTGAGCAAATAATCGGCGGCATTTTGTTCAAAGGCTTTGATGGCGTAATCATCGTACGCAGTGACAAACACAATCAAAGGTGGATTGGCGAGTTGATTAAGTTTTTGCGCTAGTGTCATGCCATCCAGAACTGGCATACGAATATCAAGAAACGCAATGTCAGGTTGGTTTTGCTCAATGACTTGCAACGCTTGTTCACCATCGGCAACTTTGGCTATTACCTCTAGCTCAGGCCACACTTCAGCTAGGCTTTTATCAAGATGGCGCCTCAATAGCGGTTCATCATCAGCAATAATGGCAGTAAACCCTGTATTCATTCCTTTCTTCCTTGATTACGATTCCATTGGCCAGCGCAAGCGAACACAAACGCCACCCTGAGCAGGTTCACTGATAGAAACCTCTCCTTGCCCTGCGAACAAAGCTTCAACTCGCTGCTTGAGATTACTTAGACCCACGCCAGAGCCCATGTGCCCACTCACGTGATTCAAGCCAACACCTGTGTCTCTGACTTCAATCTTCAAGTTCTGTTGTTCGCGCTTGATGAGCAAGCTGACTTCGCCACCTTCTCGCTTCGGCTCAATACCATGGATGATGGCGTTTTCGATTAAAGGTTGGAGCATCATCGGCGGTAATTCGGTTCTGGCTAACCCCTCTTCCACCTCAATCTTATAACTCAGTCGATCACCCAAACGAGTTTGTTGGATACCTAAGTAAGCCTCAAGTAACGCAGTTTCATCGTCTATGGTGGTGTGCTCTTCACGTGAGCTTTTGAGCGTTGCACGCAGTAGCGCGGTTAACTGTTCTAGCATCAGCTTAGCTTTATCAACATCTTGCGACATAAGCGCGCTGATATTTGCCAAGGTATTGAATAAGAAATGCGGTTCAATCTGGCTTTGCATCTGCTTAAGCTGACTCAGCAACAGCGCACGATCTTGCTCTGCTTTCTCGCGCTTAATGGCTTCCAACTCTCGTTGCGCGATTGCATGTTGCTCGCGTGAATAGAAATAGAAAAAGCACATGGTACTGAATAACAACCCCATGAGTCCAACCGATAGCATACCTGAGATGCCGAAATATTCTCCGAGCCAAAACTGGGCGTTTACCACACCGAACAATAAGCAAGCCGTCAGCGAGATAGCCACTTCCGCCAAACGAGGAATGGTAGGAAACAGGCGGTCGACAAGCCATGAGAAGAATATAGCCGAATAGCCAAATCCAAAACTCACCATAACATGAACGTAAAATGAGCCGCCCCAAACAGAAAGCGTCATTGCTGCGATAAAGAGACAAAATGCCGTGGTCACTAATAAGCTACGCGACCATCCACTTTTCACCACTGATTTTGCTGAACACATTTAGAATTTCCCTTTGATGTTAAATACAATCATATGCTTATCATTGATTTGTGCGTAAGCAGATTGGTCGTCTCCGGTTAAAAAGCGTGCGGCAACTTCCACTTCTACACTTTGATCGCCGGTATCAATCCATTGGTAGTTAAGCCACTGCGTGACAATCACACCACCATCTTGTGGCGCCAACATCACATCCAACGTAGGGGTTACATCACTTAGCCAGCCCATATCCGCTTTACCGTTCCATGCAGCCCACGCTTCCAAATCCCAACTCCAGTGCAGCATTACGTTATGCTGAACGATATTGGCGTGCTGAAACCCTTGGGCGTAGCTTGTCGCAAGTAGAGCGCTGCTAGCCAACAGAGAGTTGTTAGGTTCAGGGAGCTGAGAGAGTAATTCGCCACGCTCTATTGCTTGCTGCCATTCGCTTTTCGACCATGCTCGGCTGTCGTACCAATATTCAGCAATCACGTTGTGTCCGGCTTGGTTTGCCCAGTTCATCCCAACTAAAGCTTGGAATGCACTTCCCTGCTCCTCAGCTGAAACGGGTTGGTAAAGATCATCCTGCTGAAACTGATAGCCGACACTTTGCTTTTGCCACAGCATGGAACCGTGCATGGCGATGGATTCATCCCACACGGCAATGGCACTGGCTCCGAGTAAACCTCGGCGCACATCATCGTAATAACCAACAAGTTGATACTCGGTGTCACCCACCAGCGCATAACGACGAATACCAACACCTTGCTGCTCTGCGGCTTGATCAAGAGCACTCTGGTCTTGTTGCCCCCAGCTTGAATCCGTCGCAATCACCGTCCACTCGCCTGCCATATGGTAGTGTGAGAGTGAAAACACACCCGCCCCCTCTTCTGCGACTAAGCCAACCGGGTTTTGTCGATAAGGCTTAAACAGATCCAAAGGTCGGTAGCCATAACCCACACCCCAATCCACGCGCAACTTACCTAAGCTCACATCAAGCGTAGTGTCACCGACTTGCCACTCCCCTAGCCAAGCCAGCTCTCTAATCAACAACTGGTTATCAGCTTCACTCCACCAATCACTCTCTCCTTGTTGATTGAGGTACAAACCTTGGCTGTACAGAGCAAACAAGCCACTGAAGTTTTGATAATTCACCTGCACATCCAAGAGTGCATTAAGTGAATCACGAGAACTGCTCTGCGCTTGTATAAATGCGCTGTCACGCTGCTTGGCCGTTTCGTAACTGACAGCCCAATCCCACTCAAAACTCAGTTCATCATTGGCACAAGCAGGGGCTGACGCGCCCACACACAATGACGCAGCAATCAACAGACTGGTGCTTTTGTTAAGGTTAGGCTGGTGCGATTTCATGTGACTTCCTTGCTCGTTTTCATGGTTCTATTTACGAAGCTCAGACTAAAGCTGAGTCGTGTTGGCTTTAGGCAGATAGCTTGGGTTGTAGAACTTGTTATCCAGTTGCCAAGGCACGATTTCTTGGTACTCGATAACGGTCTTTTTGCTCGGCTGAATGCTATCAAGCAAGGTCATCTCACTGACGTAGTCTTCGCCATTGTCGGTTGCGCGTCCGTATTGCGCTTGCTTGGCGAGTTTGCCAGAGCGCAAGTAGAGATCGGCTTTGATTGGAAACGCATCTTGCTCAGACAACCATAAATCGATCTTCTGATAGCTCGCCCCTTTGGTTTTCGCGGTTAAGGCAAGGTGATAAGCCGCAACACTTGCTCCATTCACCGAAACAGTTTCTGTCGCTCTCCATTCACCTTGATAATCTTGGCTCCAAGTCAGGGTTGAGATGTCGCCGATAGACGCTTCACCAAGAAGCTTCTGCATCGGCGTAATGCGAATCGGACGGCGGCTCTTTGGCATTTGCAGCCAGTAGTTGTCGCCCATCATCAGCATCTTTTGCCCAGCTTCGACTGCCGATTTGAACACCACCAACGATTCACGATTTGGACGCGTGTACACATGGTAAAGGCGGGTTTTATCTAACTCTTGGTCTTGATATAAGCGCACCAGTGACACCACTTTGGAGGAATCATCGTGCAAGCGGTAGCTGTCGGCTTTTTCAATCAATTGCGCAACTTGCTGTGCATCTAGCGCTGTTTCATTTGCACTGACATTCATGCTTGCAACGCCGCTTACCGTCAGCAGTGCAATTGGTAATAGTGATTTGAAATTAAACATAAATCAGTGCCTCCGTAATTGGCTTGTTCACCCCTTTGCGCGCCGAGAAAAACGCCGCAACCAAA
Organism: Vibrio harveyi NBRC 15634 = ATCC 14126 = KCTC 12724; assembly: GCF_001591145.1. Lineage (GTDB taxonomy): Bacteria > Pseudomonadota > Gammaproteobacteria > Enterobacterales > Vibrionaceae > Vibrio > Vibrio harveyi. Next base: position 87,933 of record NZ_BCUF01000007.1, read on the forward strand.
CAAATCATCATTACTGCAAATCCTGCTATGGCTACCAGCTCCCAAGAGAAGTAAATCGTTAATGGGTAACCTTCTGTGCGTCCTGGCGGTGGCGGCATTTGCACATCCACGACCATCAGTAAGACGGTGACTAGCGCCGTAAACAAAGCACCGATTAAGCTGCCAATCACGGCAAGTAACCCTGCTTCGCGCAAGAACCCAGCAATGATTTCGCGAGGGTAGCTACCAAGCGCTGACAAGGTGCCAATTTCACGGGTACGCTCGGTGACCGACATGGTCATGGTGTTGAACAGGGCGACAAAGACTACCAACGCCATTACTGCGCCCATGATGCCGAAGATGCGGTCGTACAAATCTTTCACTTTGAGATAGAAGAACGCACGTTCTTGCCAAGGCGTAATCTCAATATCTTGATCGCCAAAGTTCTGCTTTTGCTTACTCAGAACCGAAGCCACTTGTTGCTCGACTTGGTTAGTTAAACTGGTGTCGAACAAGAAGACAGATAACGTACTGACTTTGTCTGAGCCCAACAACGATTGCGCGCTGTTGATGTGCACGTACAACTGGCGTTTATCAAGCTCTGGTACGCCTGTTGAATAGATGCCACGAACTTTGAAGTCATACGCGTTCAATGCGCCGTCAGTTGTGGTCGCCAGCAAGGTAATCCAATCGCCAACGTGCACGCTTAGGTTGTTCGCCAAATCAACGCCGAGCATCACTTCTGGCTCTGCTGGGTCATAACGCGATGCATGAATGTTCGAAAGTGTTTGCCCTTCACGCACGTCCAAAAACGGTCCTTTCATATCGAATTCGCGTTCGTTAACACCAATGCCGATAAAGATCGATGACTTGTTGCCGTTGGAAATCAAACCGCTGAACTCAACTCGTGGCTGCACACCTCGCACTTCATTCAACCCAATCAATTGCTTGGTGATGTCGTCGGCGTGAGTTAACCCGTTACTCAGCGGCATCTCTTCTTCTTTGGCGAAGTAACCCGGAGTGGTTAACGTCAGATGCCCCGTGTCACGCGCTGTCGATTCTTTCAAACTGTCATAGGTGTACAGACCAAAACCGCCCGCACTGGTTAACGCAAACACGGCAATAGCGATGATCAGCATCGACAACAAACTGCGACGGCGATTGCGTTGCAGGTTCAACCAAGCAAGACGAACCGAAACAGGAATTAGCTTGCCCATGAAACCTCCTCCACACTTGCGTGCGTTTGGGTAATTTTGCCATCCACCAATTCAATGGTGCGGTCACAACGGGATGCCATGCGAGGGTCGTGAGTGGCGACGATAAAAGTGGTGCCTAGCTCGTGTCCGAGCCCTTTCATAATGTCGATGACCTTGTTGGCAGTTTGGCTATCAAGACTTGCGGTTGGCTCATCAGCAATCACCAATGCTGGTTTGTGCACTAAAGCGCGCGCAATTGCCACGCGTTGTTGCTGACCGCCTGATAGGTTATCGGGCATGTGATGAATAAACTCGCCCAAGCCAACGTGTTCTAGCATTTGTGTGGCGAGCTCGGTTTGTTCAGCTTTTGAAAAGCCGTTGAGGTGTAACGGATACGCCACGTTCTCTAGCGCCGTCATCACGGGGACAAGATTGAATTTTTGGAACACAAAACCAAGCTTTTCACGACGCATTTTCGCCGCCTGCATTTGCCCGGTTGGGTATGGGCTGCCTGCAAACGTCACCTGACCTTGGTATTGAGTATCCAGCATACCAAGCACGTTAAGTAAGGTGCTTTTGCCTGAGCCAGACGGTCCACACAGAGCCACCATTTCGCCAGCAAACACTTCACCAGACACGTCTCGCAATGCACGCACCGTTTGGTTGCCAAGGGCGTAATCGCGGCTAAGTTGATTAAAAACGATCATGACGCCTCCCTAATATTTCGCTAGCAGCGCTTTTGCGGTTTGCGTTTCTAAATTGCTGTCACCCAACTGCTCCATTTGCGCTAACCATATTTTGGCTTGTTGAACATCTTCAGCACGCAGTGCCGCTTCAATGGCGTAGCGATAAATCCACGACGTTGCAGCGAAAGGTTGTTGGCTAAAACTCGGCTCATCGAGCAATGAAAGGTACAGCTCGTAGCCACGCTCAAAGTGATTGAACATGTCAGGTAAAGAGGTAAACGTAGTGGCTGCCATAGCGGTGGCTAATTGGTATTCCGGCAAGCCTTGTAAGCGTTGTTGTTCTTGCAGTGGCAATGGCTGATTCGCCATTAAGTCCAAGCCTTTTTGGATAGTGGCAAGACCGCGCTCGGTGAATTTCATCTTGTTCCAAGGCATAAACGCCTCACGACCTTGCAACGTCTCAGCACTGCCTAAGTAAACCAAGGTCACCGGCGTTGCGCCCTGCTCTTCGAGTTGTTTGGATAATTCGCCGTAAACGGTATCAACTAAGCCAGAGTCACCCTGCGCTGCTTGATTGAATTGACTGAGTGTGCGCTCACTTGGATTAGCCAGAGCCAAATTGCTGCTGAGTGCAAATGCGGCGATAAATGTACTTGCCAGTTTAAGAGCTTTGATTGAGCGAGATTGAGAAACCATCATGTACTGTCCTTAGTTGAACGTGATTTGATGGTTTCAGATTAAGGGAGAAAATCGCACGCTGCTTTTGCATGCGACCAATGGCAGTTATGTGGAGTGAATGGTATTGAGAGAGGATGAATGGTTTCGCTCCTCTGAAGCCAGCAAAATCGCTTCGACCATTAAGGTCAGCGCTTTAGGCTGATAGTTACGCTGACGATAAACCAAATAGGCTTCGCGATCCCCGCGGCTGTAGGATGTTGCGACGCGCACGAGATTCAATTCAGGCTTAACGTGGCGTAATGGGATCGACGCAATTCCCAAACCGTTTTCCACCGCTTTGATCACCGCGGTGATGTCATTGACCACTAAACGCGGATTACAGTTGAGCATGTCCACCAGCTTGTCTTGCTGATAGATAGGCACTTGTGTGGTGTGTGTGCTGGCTACCCAGTCTTGCTTGGCTAAATCTTGTAAGGTTTCAATATTGCCGCCCGCTTGCGCTAGATATTCAGGGCTAACAAAGAAAGCGTGCTCTACTTTAAACAATGGGCGCGCGATCATATCGTCCAAACCATCCAAATCGAACGTCACCACCAGATCGCGATCGGTTTCTGGAATCGAATTCACTTGGCTAAGCAATAGATCAATAGTCACTTTTGGATAGGTTTTGATGTAGTCCTCAATCACCTTGTCAACCAAGTCATTGTAAAAGCGGCTTGGCATCACCAGTCGGATTCGCCCCTCCACTTCTTGGCTTTGCTGATTGAGCTGCAAGATGCCGGATTCAATCTGCGCCATCGCACTGCTGAGCTGGTCAAACGCCTGTAAGCCTGTCTCGGTTGCCACCAACTCACGTCCTTTCTTCTCCAGCAACCTCAGCCCTAGACGCGCTTCCAGCGCCGATAAACGACGAGACATAGTAGAGACCGGCAGTTCGAGCTTTTTCGCCGCCGCGAGCAGAGAGCCTTGCTCAACCACTGAGCAAAACAGGTACAGATCATCAACGTTTCCAAATATGGAATTCATACTTCTTCCATTGGTTATTTTTTCCAATTTTAGATGAGTATAACCTAGCCCACGTAGAAAAGAGACCCGAATATGCCGTGAACGCGGCGCGTAATAACGAATGAATACTAGGTACAGACGTGAAAGAAAATTTTTATAAATACGCGATATACACTGTTTTTTCAGCGGCTACTTTGTTCTCCGCTTTTTTAGTCACCTCAGACAATGTTTCCCCTTTCACCACCCAAGCGACACTGCATCGTAATGTCGCAACCATTGCGCCGGAGGTATCTGGTGTGATTACGGATGTGATGGTGAATAACGGTGAATTGGTTGAAAAAGGTCAGCCACTGTTTGCTATCGATGCCAGCAGCTACCAATTGAAAGTGGCACAAGCCAAAGCCGAACTGCGCCAAGCACGTGAATCAGATTCCGCGAAATGGCAACAATTGGCAGCAGCGAAACAAACCCAAAGCCAACGCGAGTTCGAATACCACAACGCGAAGCAAAAACTGACGCGTAACCAAAAACTGCGCAACAAAGGGCTGGCAACAGAGCAAGAACTTGATGACGCGATCACCAATACACAAGTCGCCAGCAGCGCGGTTGAAGCAGCGAACGCAGAAGTGAAACGTATTGAAGCAGAGCTTTCTACTCAAGACCGTACGGCAGCTATCGAGTTGGCAGAAGCAAAGCTTGCCAGCGCAGAGCTGGATTTAAGCCATACCCAAATCGTGGCGCAAACTGAAGGCGTGGTAACTAACTTGCAACTGCAATCAGGCAGCTACATCACACAAGGCACAGCGTCATTGATGCTGGTGGACGAAGCTCATGCGTGGATCAGTGCAGACTTCAACGAAAAAGGCATTGATAAGCTAACTAATGGTCGCGAAGTGTTGGTGTCCTTCGATGCGCTACCGGGCAAAGTATTTACTGGTGAAGTCAGCAGCCAAGAGCGTGCGATTTACGATACCAACAATGCTAATGGGCAGCTTTCTAGCGTGACCAATGATACTCGTTGGATCCGTGAGCAACAGAAAGTGCGTACTCGCATTACGGTGAACGAGCTGGATCCGTCGATGATTTCTGGTTCACGAGCAAGTGTGATCGTTGAAAGCGGCAATCCTATTATGGATGTCATTGGCTCGGCTTGGATTCACTTGGTGGCGATGTTCCGCTACATCTACTAAGAGGTGAACCATGTGGACCTTCGAAAGCCTGTTTCAAAATCGCTCTGAGCGTAATGAAGCACTGCGTGTCGCCCTTACTGTGACAATTTGTATGGTGCTGGGCAAACTGCTGAATCTTGATTCTCCAGTTTATCTGGCGCTGTACCCAACCATCATCATGACCAAGAACAAAGACTATTCTTGGCTTGGTCTGCTTCGCACCTTGCTACCTACGTTATTAGCAGCAAGTGCAGCATTAGTGGTAACTGAAGTGTTTTCGCAGCATCCGTTTGTGGTGTGGACCATTAGCTTGTTCTTCTTCGACTTTATGCGCCGCAGAGCTACCACGCCGCCGAAGAAAGGTCAGATGCTAATGCCAACCTTCAACTGGATTCTGATTGTGGTGTTTGCTCAGCATACCACCATGGACATGCCAATGCGCATTCATGAAATCTTGCTGTCGATGCTGATTACCATGATCGTCGCAAAAACCATGGTGACTCTGTTTCCTGTTGAACGTGGCGGCAAGCCTCCAGTATTTGAAGAAGAGCCTGTTACGTTTGAGAACCGAGCGATTTCACTCTCGTTGATTGGTCTTGGTGTGGCGTTCTTGATGATTGTCGACATCATCTCAGCAACGTTTTGTTTGGTGCCTGTGATTGCCGCCGCAACACAAACCACACACAAAAACTTTATCGACGTGGTTGACCGTCGTTTTCAAACTCAGGTGGGCGGCTGTGCATTAGCGGTAGTGTTCACCTTACTGATGGCTGGGCATCAGTCCACGTTCGGTTACTACACCATCGTATTGGGTCTGCTTGCCTTTATGATTACCGCATCAATGGCAAAAGCGAAAGGCCCAGCCAAAGATGTCCATGCCGATGCGTTATTGGCGACCATGTTGCCGATTCAACTCTACATGACCAGCAATGAACTGGGCTTGGAGAGCACCTTCCTCCGAGCTTGGGAGCTCACCGTGACTTTGTTTGTGCTGTGGGCGTTGTACTATTTCACGCACAAACCAGAAAAAGCCCAAGCCTAATCATGCCATCGCCTTAAGTGCTCAATACTTAAGGCGAATCTGCTCATTTCATTGCGCTGCCTGTACCAATTTCCATTTCAACCTTATAAAAAGTGTGGCGCAAAACCTCAGCCTGGTGTATTTATCCTTCCCACGACTTTCCAAGTCAGCTTACCCATAACAGGCGGCGTCGCACACTCCTCTCTTGCACACCTTTGCGTGGTGTCTGTTATTTCCAAATTGGATTCTTAGCATCGGAATAGTTTGAGCTCGCAGAGTTCTGGTTGTTTTCGCCCCGCGTTGGGGCGTTTTTAGGTTGTAGAAGATGAACAAGCGTTTCTTCCCTAGGATTGATTTGCCATTGCTGATGGCGATCATTCCGATCATGCTATTGAGTTCACTCACTCTCTGGAGTGCCAGTGGATTTAATGAAGCTATGCTATTTAAGCACCTCGCTCGATGCGGTTTGACGCTGGTGTGTATTTTGGTCATGTCGTCGATTCCTGCGTCCAGTTATCAACGTTCAGCGCCTTATTTGTATCTGGTTGCAGTTTCTCTCTTGGCGGCCGTTGCCTTATTTGGCGATAGCACCAATGGCTCACAGCGTTGGCTCGATATCGGCTTCTTCCGCTTTCAACCCTCTGAGCTGATCAAGCTCTCCATTCCCATTATGATCGCGTGGATGCTGCATCTAGAAGGTGGGCGACCAGACATTCGCAAAATTGCTTTCTGTTTGCTGATCACCTTTGTGCCTGCGGGCTTGATTGCCTTACAACCAGACTTAGACGGCGCTATCTTCACCGTGATTTACGCGTTGTTTGTACTGTTCTTTGCAGGCATGAGCTGGAAGATCATTGGCGGCTTTTTGGTGAGCATTCTAACGCTGGCACCAATACTTTGGTTCTTTGTGATGGAGGCGTATCAAAAGAGCCGTGTAACGCAGTTCTTGCATCCAGAGTCGGATCCACTGGGTTCAGGCTACCAAATCATCCAATCATTGATTGCGATTGGTTCTGGCGGCATGAAAGGCAAAGGCTGGATGAATGCTACTCAAGGTACGTTAGGGTTTATTCCAGAGAGCCATACCGACTTCATCTTTTCGACCTACGCAGAAGAATGGGGATTTATTGGTTGTGTGGTGTTGTTAGCGTTGTATTTATTCATTACGGCGCGTGTGATGCTGCTAGCGTGCCAATCTGAGCATTTCTTCAGTCGCTTAGTGAGTGGCGCATTAGCAATGAGCTTCTTCCTTTATGCCTTCATCAACACCGGCATGGTAAGTGGCTTGTTACCAGTAATGGGCAGTCCACTGCCGTTCTTTAGCTACGGTGGTACGGCGATGCTGACTCAAGGCATCTGTTTTGGCGTGATCATGTCGCTGTGTTATTCCAAGTACCGAAACACTTAAACGCTAGTCACGATAGAAAAGACAAACAACACGATCAAAAAAGGCTTCCCTCGGAAAGCCTTTTTTACAACTAGAGAACCGAATTACAGTTCGCCGTTGTGGTATACCTGTTGAACGTCGTCACAGTCATCTAGAAGGTCTAGGAACTTCTGGAATTTCTCTGCGTCTTCGCCTGTTACTGGCGTGTTCGTTTGCGGTACGAATGTGATTTCTTCAACGTCGATTGTTAGATCTGGGAATGCACCGTTAAGCGCAGTTTTTGTTTTGAAGAACTCTGTGTGAGGTGCGAATACAGTGATAACACCATCTTCTAGCTCAACGTCAGTAACGTCCACATCTTCCATCATCAGCGTTTCTAGGATGATTTCATCATCTTCGCCTTTGAACTGGAATACAGCTTGGTGATCGAACATGTGAGAAACAGAACCTTCAACACCAATTTTCGCACCCACTTTAACAAAGCATTGGCGAACGTCTTGGAATGTACGGTTACCGTTGTCTGTTAGACAGTCTACGATCACGCTTGTGCCGCCAGGGCCAAAGCCTTCGTAACGTGCTGGAGTGTAGTCTTCACCACCGCCGCCGTTCGCTTTGTCGATCGCTTTATCGATAACGTGTGCAGGAACTTGGTCTTTTTTCGCTTTTGCGATCAGGTGCTTCAGAGACAAGTTCATGTCTGGATCACCACCACCGTTTTTCGCGCACATGTAAATTTCTTTACCGTATTTGGAATAAACTTTAATTTTTGCGCCTGCAGTTTTCGCCATAGAGGCTTTGCGCACTTCAAAACTTCTTCCCATCGGGATGTCTCTCTAAATTCAAATTTAATGCGAAGGATTTTAGCAAAGAGTGAACAGTTTTACCTTTCACCTTGCAAAGGAATGGGGAGGAAACCTCATTCGCCGCTGTGGTTTACACCAGAGCCACGGTTCGCTTTATGCGACACCCATTACTCGTTTGTACTTATCGACCGCCTGTTGAAAAAACACTTTCTCGTCAGCGTCGTTAATCTTAGACAGCTGTTCGTCTATTACCTCAGGACCAGATTTTGCTTCTTTAAGCTTCCAAACCAAAAACGACGCTTGTTTATCAAGCTCGACTTTGTTTTTCTCGTCAGGCGGCAACAGGGATAGATTGAACGACATTCACAGCCTCAAGGTACTTTAATAAATACTAGCCGCGCACTATAGCACACAGATTTGACTTTTAAGAAGTGAAACGCACTTTACTTGATCAATTTCAAGTTGCTTGTTTTGGATTCGATCGTGTTTGCAAGGAGTCTGGTAGATATCGCTCAAAGATTTGCTGTAACCGTTCTTTCGTCACCGGCTTAGCAACAAACTCATTCATGCCAACATCAAAACAGCGCTTTTGATCTTCCTTGATGACATTCGCACTCAAAGCAATGATCGGCACTTGCTGTCCCCACTCATCCATCTTGCGAATGTTTTCAGTGGCAATAAATCCATCCATCACTGGCATTTGACAGTCCATCAATATCAAATCGAATTTATGCGCTTGGCATTGCTGGAGCGCTTCTTCACCATGTTCGGCAACATTCACCTGCATTCCGAGTTTTTCTAGCATCATGCGTACCACTTTCTGGTTCACTGCCGTGTCTTCCACCACCAGAATCCAAGGTTTCCCCTCGTCTTTGGCTGAGTTAATACACTCAGAAGTGATGGCATTACTCTCACCATTCGGAAAATCGAACACATTTGGTGTCTGAGGAGAAATAGCCTTTTCACTGACGATATTGAGTGGAATAGTAAATTCAAAACAACTGCCTAGACCGGGTTCACTGGTCAGACGGATTTCTCCGCCCATCACTTCGACCAAACTACTGCAAATCGCTAAACCCAAACCAGTACCGCCGTACTTACGAGTGGTACTGCCATCAGCTTGCTGAAACTTCTCAAACACCGCTTGTTGGTTCTCTTTGGCAATCCCAATACCCGAGTCCACAACACGAAAATGCACGCTGGCAACACCCTCTTCTCGGCTCACCTGCGACACCATTAACTTAACATGCCCGCGCTCTGTGAACTTCACCGCGTTACTGAGCAGATTGCTTAACACTTGTTTGAGTCTGCCAACATCCCCTTCGACTTCTAAAGGTAACTGAGGGTCGATATCACAAACCAGTTGAAGCCCTTTTTGTTGAGCTTTGACAGTATGAAGACGCCCGACCTCGTGAAGTAAATCGAGTAGATTGTAGGTCGTGGTTTCTAACTCAATCTTACCCGCTTCAATTTTGGAAAAGTCGAGGATGTCGTCGATGATGACCATCAAAGAGTTGGAAGAGCTGTTAATGATAGAAACGAAATCTTTTTGTTGATCATCGAGTTTGGTATCTCCGAGCAACGAAGCGATACCGATAATCCCGTTCATTGGCGTACGAATTTCATGGCTCATGGTGGCAAGAAATTCGCTTTTCTTACGGTTTGCCACTTCAGCTTTGTCACGCGCCTCTTCGATTTCAGCTTGGTGTTCTTTCACACGCTCAACACTTCGGTTGTATTTGCGTTCCAACAAACTCACTTCATCAAAGAACCAACGTTTTGGCAATGTCACTTTACTAGGTACATGACCGCCACTGAAATCGCTCACCGCACCGGAGAGCAACTCTAGTGGTTTCACCATCAAACGAAATGCCACCCATAAAACACCAATGATGAGTAAGAAGATCTTGATCGCTTCCGCGATCACGAGAAAAAAGAAGGTTTGCCATAACCCTTGATAGATCGGGCTAAGATCTGATTGCACCGTCACTTCGGCAAGATCATAAATTTTCGTCCCCATTTCGTACTTCAACGGCCATTGACGCTCGATCCGATCTTCCGTTAATGCGCTACCTAGTTCGAAGATCACTTCATCTGGGGTGGCAATTCTTAGATAGTCCACAGAGGGTAGGCGCATTGCACCTTCAGCCTGAGTGCGTAACAGTTCTCTATCTTCAACCCACAAACTGGCAGAGAAACTGGAAAGGTAGCTGGTTTTTACCTGTTCAAGTTCTACATCTAGGCGAGCGAGATCATCGTTGAAATCACGATAAAGGCTGATCGAAGAGATGATCACGGTAAAGATTAAACTCAACGCAAAAATCGCCAGCATCAATTGATTTCCGATACTAAATCGGCGTTGAGCTCGCTCTTTTATCTCCATATGAAATCGCTCCCTTAAACTTGCGCTACTATAAATATAGTCACGTCACGACAATAATCGAGGTTAGGATGAAAGGACTCTTACGTACATTAGGCTTTAGTTTTATGGCCTTAAGCTCATACTCTATGGCAAGCGAAGTGAATTATTACGTAATTGCTGAGCAAGCCCGCCCATTTCAAATAGAGCAGCAAGGAGAGCAACACTCTGGAATTGTGACTGATATCGTCAGCGCCATCTTTGCGGAATCCGATTACGAAGTGAAATACCACACCTACCCATTCAAGCGCATGATTTCGGTACTCGAAGCGGGCGGCGAGGAAAACTGGGTTACTTATGGCAGCCCGAATTGGGGGAAAGTGCAATCGGAAAACCTCTCTGAACAGCCTATTTACACTGTAAAACACGTACTCGTGTCCAGCAGCAAAGCGCCATTCAAATTTAGCGATATGCAGCACATGCAAGGTCGTTCTATCGTGCTGCTGCTTGGCTTCGATTATCCTAACCTTAGCCCATTCTTTGAAAACGGCACCGTCAATGAAATGCGCGTCAAAGACTACGACGCTGCTTATCGCGTTCTGCAACGTACTCCTGGTGATACCGCCTTCGTCGAAATGGAATCGCGCGTGGTATACAACATCAAACGCCTAGAGTTGCCAATGGGAGACTTCCAGATCCAATCTTTCAGTTCAATCATCCCTGACTACTCCATCTATTTGGCTTTCTCTCCAGAGATGAGTCCAAAAGTACAGAGCTTCATCAATAAACGCTTAGCGGAGCTTAAAAATTCAGGAAAAATCGACGACATCATCAAAAAATACATCTAGTCACTCACGCCTTAGCAATCATAAAAAACCGCCAGCTTGGATAAGCCAGCGGTTTTATTTTTATTTCATCTCTGCAACTAATCTTGTTCGAGCGCTTAATCTTGTTCAACAAATTTGGGGTCGAACATGTGACCGAGCTTATTGGCTTTGGTTTGCAGATAATGTTGGTTATGCGGGTTATTCCCCTCTTGCAGTGGCACTCTTTCTATCACGTTGATGTTCACCTTCGTCAGCGCTGCAAGCTTACGTGGATTGTTGGTCATCAAACGTACTTCATCGATTCCAAGATGCTCCAGCATCCCTTTGCAAAACGCGTAGTCACGCATATCTGCGGCAAAGCCAAGACGTTCATTGGCTTCGACCGTGTCTGCGCCTTCGTCTTGCAAGTGATACGCACGAATCTTGTTGATTAAGCCAATCCCCCTGCCCTCTTGGCGCAGATAAAGCAGCACACCACAGCCTTCTTCGACAATGTTTTGCAAAGCACGGTTAAGCTGGAAGCCGCAATCACAACGCGTACTGAACAGCGCATCACCAGTTAAGCACTCTGAATGCAGGCGAATTAGCGGCGCTTTAGTGTTTGCAGGGTCGCCATACACCAAGGCGAGATGTTCTTTTCCTGTCGCGTTCTCGATAAAACCATGCATGATAAACGTGCCCCATTGAGTTGGCAGTTTGGCTTTATCGACAAAGCGAACCAGACTATATGGCTCTACATGTTTTAGTTCAGCACGTACGTTCATCAGAATCTCCCCTAAATGGTTTTCACCAGAGCCATCACCGCCATCGCCCCAGAAGGCATCTTTATGCGAATGTTCGGTAAGACAGGCGTTTCCTGTCTGCATCAACTGTTTGGCAAGCTGAGGGTTTTGCAAAAACTTCTCACGGACGATAAACGCCATCACAGAAAGTTTGTCGTTATCCCAATCTTCTCGGACTAGGTGCTGATACTTACGGCTTAAAGCAAAGGCTTCGTCGGGGCTTTTCGCTAAGAGGATTTTGTTTTGCAGTTTGAGGTCACTGAATTTTTGAGCTTGATAATAATGTTCGCTGGTGGGCCAAGATTGGGTGGAAACTTTGATTGGAGCTTGGCAAAAGTTGGAGAGAAAACCGTGGGATTCATCGGGCTCATAGAAAAGGATCTGATCAACCATAATCGTACTCCTGACGTTGCTGTTTAATAGTCAACAAAAAGCATATTGCTATTGATATAAGCTTTAGTAACGCAGGGTAAGAAAGTCAAATAATTGGTTGTAAATCAGAAAAATGAAAAGGGCAGCCCTATGACTACCCCATGGTTTTTATACCGCAGTGTGAGAATTAGTGAATTAAGCCAAGTTCCCTTGCTTCTTCGATGCTCAAGCCGCTTTCACGGATTTCTCGAAGTGCTTCAATACGACGTCTTGCTTCGGCAGACTTCACGGTTTTCTCGGGTCTCACAACGGCTTCTTCTTCTGGGAGTTCCCATTTGTGAGCGATGTTGCTCATCTCTTCATGGTCGATAGAATTAATGGACATATTTCCTCCGAACACACCATGTTTTCGATGGGTAATCTATAGCAAACCCCCAATGCAGAGGTAAGAAAAACAGTGGGGAAATGTGACCCCTTTCGACCTTTCATTAACTCTTTAATAGATTCATCATTTAGTTTTTGCAAACCACGTTTTTAGCGTTTAGATTTGAAGAATTCCCCCTACGAAAAGTGAGCTGATCCAGCTCTCATTTTTCCCTCATAAATTCACACTTCCATAACGGAAAAAAATCTTTTTATTACACTCAACTTTCGAGTCACTTCACTGATTAGACGGTTTTATCTTTCGCAAACCTTACACACCTGATAATGATAATAATTATCTTTTGTATTGGTAAGGTGTAATTATGAGTGAACTTAACCTGAACCAGGCATTCCACTCTGATCCTGTTATTCAGATCAGAGACTTATGCGTGGACTACATCACTGATAACGGTGACTTCAATGCTGTTAAATCAGTGAGCTTTGATATTGGCAAGGGCGAAATATTTGGTCTGGCTGGAGAATCTGGCTGCGGCAAAAGTACCATTGCTTTCTCTATCAACCGCCTACACAAGCCGCCCGCGTTTATCTCTGGTGGACAAATTCTATTTGAAGGCAGAGACATCCTTCGCCTACCTGATAATGAGCTAAATACGCTACGCTGGAGCGAGATTGCGATGGTGTTCCAAAGTGCCATGAACTCGCTGAATCCGGTACTCACGGTTCAGGAACAATTTGCCGACGTATTACGCCACCACAAAGGGTTAACCAACGAGCAAGCCAAAGACCGCGCAGAGAAGCTTCTCGACTTGGTCAACATTCCGAGAAATCGTCTGAGCGAATATCCACATCAGTTCTCCGGAGGCATGCGTCAGCGTTTAGTGATTGCAATTGCCCTATCCCTCAATCCCAAATTGATCATCATGGATGAGCCAACCACAGCACTTGATGTAGTGGTTCAACGCGAAATCTTGCAGCAAATCTATCAGTTGCGTGACGAATTTGGTTTCTCTGTGCTCTTTATTACCCACGATTTAGCGCTCATGAGCCAATTATGCGACCGCATTGCCATCATGCGCCACGGCAAGATTGTCGAAGTGAATAGTTCATACGAAATCCGCAATCATCCTCAACATGAATACACCCAAAAGCTATGGGCGTCATTCCCAAATATCCACGATGTACACAAACAACCGCAAACGGAAGGAGCACCAGCATGAGTGAACCGATCATCCAAATGAAAAACGTGATCAAGGAATTCAAAGTCGGTGGTGGTTTTGCCAAAGAAGAAACCTTCCGCGCGCTTCAGGGCGTGAGTTTTGATCTTTATGCAGGAAAGACCCTTGCTCTGGTAGGCGAGTCTGGTTGTGGGAAAAGTACCTGCGCTCGATTAATTACCAAAGTGTATCCAGCCAGTGATGGTGAAATCCTATTTAACGGGAAAAACGTCAACGATATTACCGCTCGCGCTGAGATTCAGGATTATCGCAGCAAGGTCCAAATGGTGTTTCAAGACCCGTTTGGCTCTTTAAACCCAACCCATACTATTCGTCATCACTTAACTCGCCCACTGAAGATTCATAAGCAGGTGAAGAGTGACAAAGAAATCCCAGCCAAGCTACTAGAACTGCTGGATTTGGTCGAGCTGCCAGAGGAAACTCTGAACAAGTTCCCTCATGAACTTAGTGGCGGTCAACGTCAACGCGTCAATCTCGCGCGAGCTCTGGCGGTAGGCTCACAACTTATCCTTGCCGATGAGCCAACATCGATGCTGGATGTGTCGATTCGTTTGGGTGTGCTCAACCTAATGCAGCGCATGAAGAAAGAGCTTGGAATCGGATTTCTGTATATCACTCACGACCTTGCAACCGCACATTACATCGCCGAAGAAACCGCAGTAATGTACAAAGGACAGATCGTGGAGTGGGGAGACACTCAAGCGCTCTTAAAGAACCCACAGCATCCGTACACTAAGTTGTTGATCTCTGCGGTGCCAGATCCTGATCTGCCGTTTGGCAACCTAGTGGAAAGTGAACCAAACTATTCAGTAGATGCCGATGAGATCCGTAATCGCAGCAGTGTTATCGTTGAAGAATTCGATCAAATCGGACCAAATCACTTTGTAAAACAATGGACTGAGGCAGCTTAATGAATTTGATGACCTGGCAAGATCATATTTCAGATTGGTACGATAATCGGAAGCATGATCAAGTAGAAAGATTAGAAGTGATCTTATATCAAGCACCTGTTTCTGTATTTGGTCCAGAATTAACGGACGAACAGAGTAAAGCCATCGCTTGTTGGCTAGATGGCTGTCTAAGAGTCTTTCAATACGCTAGGCATCAAGACCATAAAAAAGCGTTTCAAATCCTACAGTACACCAGTGCAAAGCTAGAACACGCGGCTTGCCAACCGATGACCGATCTTCTAATCAAGGATTGGTGCCTCAAACGATTGCAACATTTGACCGTTCTGGCGTTGGAGTTTTGCAATCAACAGCACGATCAAAATGAGTGGCAGCAACAAGCAAGCAGCTTGATCGAGTCACACGTTGCGTTGATGCGATCGTTAAATTGGAATGAAACTAGGAAGCATGATCAAGGATTACGTCATTAATCCGGAAAGATGATCAAAGTTGCTTGTTTGTTCCGAATGGATTTTGTGGATACAAAAGACAGGAATTTTAGATAAAAAAAAGCGAGTTTCTTGAGGAGAAACTCGCGAAGTCTATTCAGAATGAATGTAACAATATGAGCCAATCTATTAATCATCAGAAAGGACAAAAGGTTGTCTATTCGGGATAAATCTTAGTCTGCGCTCAGCGTTGCAATGTCAGTGGTTTGTAAGAGTTAAGTCTGATTTCCATCAGTGCAATTCATTGTTACATTCTGAATCAATTACTCATGCTTATCACTCGATAAGTATCCGCTTGGTTGATATCAGATCGCCATCTCATCAAGTGCTCTGAATACCATTTCATCCATATGACCTTCAAAGATCTGACGGCATACCTTACGACGGACAGCTAAGCCTGCAATTAAACGTTCAATGGTGAGATGTTTGACATCATTTTGGCTATTAAACAGTTCGACTGTCTTACTTAATGTCTCGTATGGAAGCGGTGCATCCCCTACTCTCAAGAAATCAAGCTTCTCAATGAAGTCAGAACACTCTTCTTTGATCGAGGCATACGAATGCCCTGTCATCGCCGATAAAGCCGTTATACTGCGTTCTAGAGCCTCTGGAGAGGTATATTTAGATAGAGTTATGGTTATCTCGTCAGCATTGATCTCTACCAAGTGCTTTTTCTGTTTCACTCGGCGACCTAAATTGCCACGTGGAGACGGGGCTTTACGCTGAATAGGCTCAAATTCGCCGTCTATGATACCTGAGAGCTCATCTAGCTGCTGCCTGGTCACCATCTCATTGCGAAGTGGGTTTGGCAGTGTAGGCGCCATATTGCGCTTTCCTGCGTTGGTTGTACGAGCACGAGAATAACGCAGCACCTCTTCCACATCGCATTTGATGTCGATTTGGTAATCCATCACCTTGTCGTTTTCGATCATCGCTTCGATCGTCAAGTGATATCCCCAAAGATTCACAACAAAATGATCATCGCTCCCAGCCCCTTCCGATAGTCGTTTTAATTCACGGATCAGATCCATGGAGAAACGACGCCACTCAATATTGCGCGCTAATTTCTGGTTCAATTCGCTCAGCAACATGCAGTCCGTATGTCTACGTACCATGCGGCTACGGAAGAATGAATACAGTTGGAACACCAAAGTGTGCTGCTTCAGAATTTCTGGTGGGAACAGGAAGAAATAATCTCGCGTAAGCAGTTCTTCGTAGAAGGATGGCTCCCAAACCAAGATATACAGATTTGGTTTAATACGAATTTCGCCATCAGCGCCTTCTGTTGGAGCCTCCTCCGATGCCGTGATAGTACGCGCTAAGAAACGGAAACGGTCACTCTTGAAGCCTTCAGGCATGTTCTCGCTAAGCCAACGCCCTGTCAGCTCATGCAATTGAAAATCGGTAAACTCGATACGATCGATGCTGTCACGAATGGAATCTCGTGCCGGACCGCTGTCTTTTTTACCACGTAACGACAGAATATCAGTAATGTACAGAGGAGTTTTGTTTGGAACATGCGCCGCATCCATGTGGTACTGATCTTTGTGATGATCATGGTACTGCACCGTTAGAGTAAACAGAGCAAACAAAGTCATCAGATCATCTACCGTCATGATATTTTTAGACGATCGAGTTTCAATCACCGCTTTTGTGCCAGAGATCGACACCATGGATTTTTGATAACTTTTTCGAGTACGCGGTGGCGCGAGAGCTTGGTCGATGATCCCTGCCCAATTGGTTGGTGAAACAACAAATTGATCCGCTTCATCTTTCATCATCGGCGGAGTATTTAAACCATGTTCGTTCAGTAAACGTTTATTCACTTGAGTTTGTGCTAGCGCTTTAGAACGTTTTTGCTTTTCGTTTTGACGAACTTTTTCAGTTACTAAGCTGGTGGCACCTAAGGCTGAAATAAGTTGATTCGGGTTAACGAACTTATGCAGCATGGTTTTACCCGCGAGACCTTCTTCAAAACGCACTGGTGTTTGAGTAAACAAACCAATGTTAACTGCAGCACGCAGGCGCTGTTGTAATGCCGCTCTGGTCAATTGACCGTCTGTCGCTTCAACAATTTCAGTTGTAGATACCAAACCATCTTTGCTGCTGAACCCTCTTAAAGAGATCAGATTAAGTAACTCCAAGATGCTTTTGGTTACCCCTTTGAAGTGTTGGTATTGCTCTACCCAATCTGCAGAAGATTCGTGTACCTCAAAAAGGTGCCCATCCTTATGGCTTCTTGGCGCTTTAATCAGAATTTTTTCATCAGCCGTCATTTTAGATCCAGATCACACTAGCCGTAGTTTTGCTATGGTTCCGAAGGATAAAGAAAAACAGATCATAAATAAAGAAAAAATCTTGGGTTTTTAAATAACTGATCTTTCTGATTATTCTGATCTTAATTGATTATATGATCTAATGATCTGGAGATTTTTAGCTCTGTAAGTTTTTGTTTTATAATGATATTTAAAAGTTCATTAACGGAACTATGATCATGATTATATCGAAACGATGATCAACATGAGCCGGAAAGCATGATCACAAAACGTCGTAAGCATGATCATTAAGTTTCTGAAAAGATGATCAAAACAGCCTTGAAACGATGATCATGATGTTTGTACAACTTATCCACAGATCCTAGCGGTTCAAATGGAAAACTTTCGGTTTCTGCATATTGAAACATTGTCATTTTACACTCGGATCGATGATCAAGAGAGAGGTTTTTTATCGTTCTGTTCATTGAGTTGGATATTATTTGCGCATGTGATGAAAACTTACTCTACTTTGCTGGTTGTGCCTCTTATTAATGATTAGCGTTAATTAAACGGAAGCATGATCATCAGATGAGTTTCTACATTTTGCATTCGCTTTGTTTTCATCGTTCCGTGATTTTATATTCGTTTTTGCCTCTATCCCCCAGTCTGTCTGCATTCTTCCGTAAATTAGCTTGAGAATTACATGCTTCCGAGTGGTTAATTCACTTGATCATTTTTCCGGTAAATTGATCCGTTTGAAAAAACGAGCTGCAATGTAAATGATGCGTTGATTTCCTTGATCATGCTTTCGATTTTGGTGTGAGTACCGGAAGTATGATCAAGAACTCCCCTTGATCATACTTCCGCTTCATTTCACTTAAATATACGTTCTAACGTACTGGATGCATGATCAAGGTGTGGTTTTTTTCCATTTCTTTAAAGAGACACTGAAAATCATCCAACATAAGATTCATCTCACACTATCCGTAATTTAGCGTTGTTTTATAATCGTTCCGAGATTAATGCTATTTACATTGTAAATAAGTGACAGTGTGACATTTTAAATCTAGTCGAGTTTGAAGCACTTTATTCGCAGGTTTTTGATTAAATTTTGTGATGTTTTGATGGTGAAATCATAAAACTGGCGTTTGTGAGTGTTTTTTATGTGATGGTTATTCAAAATGCTTGTGCACCTTTTTGTTGTTTTTGTGTTGTAGTGCTGTACAATGAAATGCAGATATCCTTCCAACGGAATTTGGCATGAAAAGAGAAACAACGATTGAAAATCTCCAGGAATTAGCAGAGCTGACGCAACAAGTTCAAGCTGACCGTATTGAGATTGTTTTGGAAGAGCGTAGTGACAACTACTTCCCACCAATGTCTAAGGCAATGATGGAAACCCGCTCTGGTTTAACTCGTCGTAAACTAGACGATGCTATCGGCAAGATGGAAGCGGAAGGTCATCAATTTACAAAGAATAATGCTAACCATTATTCAATCACGCTTGAAGAAGCGCACATGCTAATGGAGGCGGCGGAAGTGCCAAAATTCCATGAACGCAAAAAGAATTCTGAAAATAAACCATGGATCATCAACGTACAAAACCAAAAGGGTGGTACGGGTAAATCGATGACCGCGGTTCATTTGGCGGCGTGTCTGGCTCTAAACCTAGATAAACGCTACCGTATTTGTTTGATTGACCTTGACCCTCAAGGCTCTCTGCGTCTGTTTTTGAACCCACAAATTAGCGTGGCAGAACACGACAACATCTATTCTGCTGTCGATATCATGTTGGGTAACGTGCCTGATGGTGTTGAAATTGATCGTGAATTCCTTCACAAGAACGTACTGTTGCCGACGCAATATCCGAACTTGAAGTCGATTTCTGCTTTCCCAGAAGACGCAATGTTCAACGCAGAAGCGTGGCAAACACTCTCTGAAGACCCATCGCTAGATATCGTTCGTCTGCTGAAAGAGCAGTTGATTGACAAGATCGCGAATGACTTCGACGTAATTATGATTGATACCGGTCCACACGTTGACCCGCTAGTATGGAACGCAATGTACGCATCGAACGCGCTATTGATTCCTTGTGCGGCGAAGCGTCTTGACTGGGCTTCGACAGTAAACTTCTTCCAACACCTACCAACGGTTTATGAGATGTTCCCTGAAGATTGGAACGGTCTTGAGTTTGTTCGTCTTATGCCTACTATGTTTGAAGACGACAACAAGAAGCAAGTTTCTGTTCTAACTGAAATGAACTATCTTCTAGGTGACCAAGTTATGATGGCTACCATTCCTCGCAGTCGTGCATTCGAAACCTGTGCTGATACCTACAGCACTGTGTTTGACTTAACCATAGGCGACTTCGAAGGTGGTAAGAAAACACTCGCAACTGCACAAGATGCGGTACACAAGAGTGCATTAGAACTAGAGCGCGTACTGCACTCTAACTGGCCGTCATTGAATCAGGGGTAATGAATAAATGGCATTGAAAACGTCTGAATTAAACGCGAAATTATTTGGTAAAACCAATAAGCGTCGTGTTGCGACACCTCAAGAAGCGCAAACGGCGGCAAAAGACAAAGCACAAACTATCGAACTAGCAGTCGCTGGTGAGAATACTGTGCAATTTGAATTGGTACGAATCCCTGCGGATAAAGTGGCGACAGACACGAGCGTATTTGCAGAAAACGCTCGTGAGCAATCTTTCCTAAACGAACACGCTTTATCGGATGTGTTGGTGACGTTGAAAGAACGTGGTCAACAATATCCAGCAGTTGGTCGTCGCACGCAAGATGGCAAGATTGAAGTATTAGATGGTAGCCGCCGTCGTATGTCTTGTATCTTAGCGGGCAAAGATTTCTTGGTTTACGTTGGTGACGGCATCAACACAGACCACGCGAAATTCCTTTCTGATGTTGCAAACGCGCACAAGCCACTGTCTCTCTACGAGAAAGGTAAAGAGATGCAGGCGAAGTTAGAAAGCGGCGAAGCAGAAGACCAAAAAGCACTGGCAAAAATGTTCCAGTGCAGCGAAGCATTGGTGAGTGGTGCGTTAAAAGCGGCGGCATTACCGTTAGAGCTTCTTCAAGCGTACCCGAATGTTGGCGATTTAGGTCGTCCAACGATAGTGAAGCTGCACAAGCAATTCTCATCACTAACTGGTGAACAGCAACAAAATCTGCTGGATAAATGCCGTACGTCTGAAGGCTACCTGTGGCAACGTAGCACAGCTCAAGGTGTTGCTCGTCTGACAAAAGAAGTGACAGAAAGCATTGAAAGCTGGATTGCAGAATTAGCACCTGCGAAGCCAGCTAAGAAAGCTGAAAAAGTTGATCTTGTTAAAGGGCGTGCAAGCTACAGCCGCAAAGGCAATAACCTTGCTCTTAACTTGAAGAAAGTTGACGACAGCTTGATGGAAGAAATTCTTGCTTTCGTTGAGAGTAAAATGAAGTAAATATCTTCTTCTTTGAAACCGCCTTCGGGCGGTTTTTTTATGTCTGCAATTTGGCAAAGTCTCCATGAATCGAGATGTGATAACATGGCGTCAGTTTAATGCTCGGATATACGTAATGCTCGCTCAATCTGAATTCCTTTCTCAACTTCAAACTCAATCTCATGATGCGTTTCAACGTCGTGGCGTGGCTATCTATGGTGAACCCGAATGGCAAGATGCGCTAATTGCTGACTTTTACAAACATCAATCGGATCAGACTTGGTTCTGTGTTGGTGATTGGTCCCTTGAAGGGGCTTTTTGTGTGTCTGGCAAACAAGGCAATATGTTGCTTGGTCGTGAGTGCGATGTTTTATTGTTTGATGCGAGAAAAGGCGTCGATGCCAACAGTTTTACCGCTGCTCTTGGGGCTTTAGTTGGCGGTGGATTGCTGCTTGTTATCGCCAATAAACAAGAGCAACCAAGCGAAGCTGATTTGTGGATGCAAATGCATTGGCAAAAACTGACTGTGATAGACCAGAGTCTTCCGTTGCCGACACTATCGAGCGTACAATTTGGCGCGAAGGAAAACCAGTTTGAGCAACAAACTGAAGCGGTAGCATTAGTTGAGAAAGTAGTAACGGGACACCGCAAGCGTCCATTGGTGTTGACTGCTGACCGTGGTCGTGGAAAAACCAGCGCTTTAGGTATCGCTTGTGCACAGCTTCTTAAGCAAAAGACGCTGCGTGTCTTAGTTACCGCACCAAGCATTAAAGCTGTTGAACCCATCTATCAGCATGCATTGCGATTACTTTCAACAGCGCAACGAGTTAAGAAAGATCGATTGGAAGTAGGGCAGGGGTACATCCAATTTATTGCCCCAGACGAGCTGCTTTCGTCTATGCCGGAATGTGACTTGTTGTTAGTGGATGAAGCTGCGGCGATCCCTGTACCAATGCTCAAGCAAATTACGGAACATTATCATCGTTTGGTTTTTTCGAGCACGATACATGGTTATGAAGGGTGTGGTCGAGGGTTTACGCTTAAGTTTATTGAGTGGTTGAAAGAACAAAGACCAGGAATGAAAAGCCACCACCTTCAACAGCCTATCCGTTGGAGTACAAATGACAATCTAGAGTCGTGGCTGTATGAGGCGTTTTTATTGAATGCAGAGCTTGAACCGTTTGAGCGAATAGAGCTTGGTGAAATTGCATTGGTCAATCTCCGTAAGTCCGAGCTGATTTCTAATCCTTCCGTATTGAAAACGTGCTTTGCGCTATTGGTCAACGCGCATTATCAAACGGCGCCTAATGATTTACTTCACTTGCTGCAAGATGAAAACAGTCAGGTTTATGTTGCTCAGTACCAAGGTCAAATCGCCGGTGTGATTTTAACCGTGGAAGAAGGCAACTTTGCCGAAAATTTAATTAAAGATATCCAGCTTGGCAAGCGTCGTCCAAAAGGGCATTTAGCTCCCATTACCATTATTAACCAGCTTGGCTACTCAGAAGTCGGCGCGCTTTCTACATTACGTGTGATGCGTATCGCTGTTCATCCAGAGTTGCAAGGGCGAGGAATTGGTCAACATATGTTGTCATTGCTGGAGCAATCAACGCCATCTCACATTTCCTATTTGTCCACCAGCTTTGGTGCAACGGAAGAACTCATAAAGTTCTGGCAACGCTCGGGCTATGAGTCGATTCGACTTGGAACGATGCGTGACGCTGCGAGTGGCTGCTATTCACTTTTGATGGTTCGCAATTGTAACGCCCAACAGCAGTCTTGGATTGAAGAGTCTAAGCATCTATTTGAAGAATTATTGTCGTTGAGTGCTTCTGCGATTTATCCACGACTTGAGCCGAGTTTAATGCGTACGTTGTTATCCCAACCAATTCAAGCTGTCTCGTTGAATAAGGCGAAGCTCACTTTGGTGGAGTGCTATGCTCAAGGTGGTAATAGCTTTGAATCTGTGTCGACATGGCTTCAACAATGGTTACTTCAATTTGGTTTGGTTGATGTTTCTGATCTGCTGATCAGTAAGTCACTCTTAAACAAAGATTGGAATGAGTGCGCAAAACAATTTGGATTGGCGGGACGTAAGCAAATCGAAGCTGAGATACGCAAAGAGCTTCAAGCTTTAATCGCTAAATTTACAGTGTAAAACGATACGCGGTTTTGTAATTTACACTGTAAAGTGGAATAGATAGGAATTTAGATAGAGGAGAGAGTTTACACTGTAAATTCTCTCCTTTGTTTTTCAGGCTGGCTAGAACGAAAAATTGATAGGAAGAGTTAGTGTCAAGCGAGCACCTTTGACACTTGAAGGTGGTTTTACTAACGGTTGCGCTCGTCCTACAAGCTCAATCGCTTCTTTATCTAATGATGCTGTTCCTGAGCTTTTTACGAGTTCTACATCGAGAACATTTCCCTCCCTGTCCATGGTAAAGCGAATCACTGGCATCCCTTTCTTCTTAAGTCGACGTGCTTGCCTTGGATAGCGTTTTTCTCGTTCTAGGTGTGCATGCAGAGCTTGTTGCCAACTTACCTTTGCCGCTCGTCCTGCTTCGGATTGCTGACCCTGCCTTAGTGCGCTGATTTGTTTGGATTCACGTTTCGTCTCCAAGCTAGGTTTTGAACTGGCGGCTTGATTGATTTCAGGTTGTTTTTTCTTTGACTGCTTTTCTGGTTCTGGTTCTGGTTTTGATCTGTTCGGTTTTGGTTTCTCTGTTTTTATTGGCTTTTCAGTGTTTGCAGCAATCGTGCTCGGTTGTTTGGATTTGACTAAAGCTGGAGACTGCTCTTGTTCGGGCTTATGTTTTACGGATTGCTCTTGACGGGCTTGTTGAATTAACTCTTCTTGTTGCACTGTACTTTCAACCGCTTTCACCGTGTTTTTGGGGGCAGCCATTGGTGCTACGATACTCACTGTAATCGGTATCGCTTGTGGCGGAGAGGAAAAGTCATACTCAGGTGTCCACATGTAAGCGATGGCTATTAAGGCGTGAAGAGAGGCGCTCAGTAGTATAGCCGTTAAAACAAAACGTTTTTTCCTATAGCTATAACGAAAAGATGGTCCTGCTAGAGCATTCATTGTGGCGCTCCCGACGCTTGCTCTACACCAACTAATGCAATTTGGTTGTAGCCGCTAGCGACCATTTCATTCATCACTTTCATTAAATCTTGATAACTCAGAGATTTGTCAGCTCGAAGAAATATCCGAGTGTCTGGTTCAACCTTGGCTTGTATTAGGGCTTGCTTCAAATCGGCAAGCGAAGTCTCGTGCTTTTCTCCCACAACTAAGGTTAGGTCTTTTTGAATCGTGAGATAAACTGGTTTATCAGGTTGAGGCTGAGGCTCTGCAGATGACGTCGGCAAATCGACTGCAACGTTGACTGTCGCTAATGGGGCGGCAACCATCACTATGATTAAGAGCACCAACATGACGTCAACCAGAGGTGTCACGTTGATCTCATGATTCTCAACCATATCATCGCTGTCTGAGGCTGGCTTAAATCCCATGGTTTAACCCACCTTCTTTAGCACTGTGTCGTTGTGTTCTTGGTGAGATTGCATTCGCTTTTGATCCAAATCTCGGCTAACCAAGATCATCAATGCTACGGAGACATCGGCGAGTTGCGCTTTGTAGCCAGAAATTTTACGTGTGAAGTAGTTATAGATGACCACTGCTGGAATTGCTGCCACTAAACCAATTGCCGTGGCAAGGAGGGCTTCTGCGATCCCCGGAGCGACCACCACTAGCGTCGTGTTCTGAGATTTTGCGATTCCGATGAAAGCATTCATGATGCCCCAAACTGTGCCGAACAATCCAACGAAAGGACCGACGGAGCCGATGGTTGCGAGGATGCCGGTCAGTGAAGTCATGCTTCTCCCTAATTCAGCTTGCACTCTTTCTAAGCGCAGTTGTACGCGTTCTTTAATGCCATTTTCTGAAGCAAAGCCTAGAGAAGAGAGTTGCAATTCATGCTGCGTTGCTGAAATTAGTGAGGATTCTACGCCTTTAAAAGGCTGAGTGGTCTGTTTGGCATTTTCCAATGACTCTGCATCAACAAGCTCAGTAAGTAGTTTTTGTGTGCGTCGTGTTGCTTTCATCAGTTGTACTTGTTTAAAAAGAAAAACTGCCCAAGTCAAAATGGATGCGGCAAGCAGTGAGAGCATCACTCCCTTTACCACCCAATCAGCAGCGTGGTACATACCCATTGGGGATAAATCGTGGGTGATGAGCGGGTTAGAAGGTGGTGCTATTTGTGTTTCGGTGACTGAGTTATTTATAGAAGTACCAGTTGACTCAGTTGCAGAAGAAGAAAGGGGAAGAAGTGCCAGACTAAAAGATGCCGACACTAGGAGAAAAAAACGCTTATTCATTATCCATTGCTCGTTGTGAAAATGACTGATGGCGCAAATAACCTTTTCGCGCCTGCTCTATCCACTACACCGAATGAAGTAACGAAATCCGTAAAATAAATTTAAATATTTGGGTCAATTTACACTGTAAAGCATGTTTGCCGTGATTTTAGAGTCAAAAACGCTTTTCAAATTTTACGCTCACCTCATTTTGCTGATAGGTGTACAGCCAATCAACGTTGCTGTTTACCCGTTTATGAGTCCACTCTAGAATGGGTGTCAACGTCCAAAAAACCAACTTTGGAGAGGAAAATGTGACAGTATAGTTTTGCTCTGTGTCTCTTCTCTTTGCATCGAGTAGGGCGTTATATCCCTCGTATTGCCTTTCTCGCAGTGATGCAAACAGGTTAGCGTCAAGCCAACCTTCGACGCTTTTCACGACTCCGATTCGACCACCATAGAGCTGGTAAGCATGTACATCTTGATCATTTTGTTTATGCGTCCAGTCTATGCCACCGAATGCGAGCCATTGTTGTGGCAACTGGTGCCAATAGTTGATGCTTGCATTCCATTGCCAATCTGATTGATAGTCGAGCTTTGTTGGACGGTAATCTTGGTATTCGCCTTTTAGTTCCCATCTCAGTGCGCTTTTCGAGTCTAAGCTATGGAATCCATTCAACTTTAGACCTGTTGACCAATACAAACTCTTATCCGCGTATGTGCTGTACTCGATCAACGGCGCAACCAAGATACTATGACGCTGGTCTTGAAAGCTGTAACCAAAGCTAACATTCGCTGTTTGCTCGTTGTATTCACTGTGATTGTTGTAACGAGAACCATACGTCAGCGCTTGCAAACTCATACCATGATGACCTTTGAAGCTAATGCGCTTATTCGCACTTGCATTAAAAGTTAACCCTGCTGCTCTCTGTTTTTCCGGTGTTACTCGATCAAATAAACACTTTCCTGTCTCATGACGGACTAAGCAAGTATAGGTTTCTGAGCTGCTATTGAGATTGTCATTGAAAGTTGGACCAAAACTGATCGCACCTTGCCATGCATCTCTGTGCTCTAGTGCTGATATAAAGGCATTGAGAGTACGTCTGACACCATCAGCCCTTGGGTTATCAGTAGGGAGAGTAGATTTGATTTGTGAGAAAAGGGTGTGTGCGTCTTGGTTTTTCTTACGCTCAAACAAAACGCGAGCAAGCTCTAACTGAGCGGGAAGAAAATTCGGATATAAGGATAAAAGCGATCGGTACTCTGCCTCTGCATCACTTAAACGACCTAAATAGCGTGATAGAGCGCCTTGGGCATAATGGATAAGTAAAGGATCTGCATAGGGTGAAGATTGATACTGGTTCAATAGTACTTCTACTTGTGACCATTGCTTTCCTTTAACTGCTAGGTAAAGCGCTTGCCCTAAGTTGTCGTTGCTTTGATCTGACGAGCTTTGTTCCTGAGCTTGCTTCGACCTCTGTAATTCGAGTTCTTTTTCTTCTTGCAGGAGACGCTTTTCTTTTTCTTGTGCTGATAGCGCATCTCTTTGCTGAATGCGAAGATTCGTATCTTGGTCATTGGCTACAACGGGAAAAGAAAACAACGGCACTAACAGGGATGTCAGAGCGATGGTGTAAGAGGTTCTAACCGCCATAAATATTCCATATAAAAAGAAGCAGCACGGGCTGCTTCTTGGTTATCACTCATTGAATTGAGAGTTATTTTTTCTCGCCGCCAAAAGCAGTGTCTAGATCGCTATTGTTGGTAAAGGTGGCGATACCAGCCAAGCCAGCAGCGTTCGCACCAAAGAAGTGACCTTGAGAAGCGCCATTCGTGGTTGTGCCATTCTGTACAGCTTGAGCAGTGCCATTAAATGCTGCGGTTGCTGCATTAATCGTTGCGTCTACACTTACCGTTAGGTTGCTATTGTTGATTGAACCGTCTAGCGTTTTGGCTCCGAAATCAGCGTTAAACGTACCTGAAAGTTTGTTTGCGCCAGAGAACTTGTTAATACCAGTAATGTTGTAGGTCGCCTTGCCGCTGGTTGGTACAGTCGTTCCTGCATCATTACCGACGTAGTAAACGGTACGGTTGTTAAACTCAGAATCTTTCTTACCTTCGTACCATTCTCCAAACCACACATCTTGATTCGCTACTTGGACAAAACTGTAAAAATTGTCTTGAAAATGTTTGCTGCCTGATGTGTGAACACCATTTCGCTCGTCATCAAAAATACCACCAGCTAGACCTTCAAAGTCCACTCGTTTGCCACCTGTTTTACCGATGCCTGCATTGCCTTTAGAGTGAATAAATGGGACCCAAACTTCTGATTCTCCTACTTGGCGAAGCGAATCATCACTGATCGCGCCATCAAATCCTGCATGAACAAGTGGGCTTAGACCAATCATTGCTGCTGCAATCCATGAAAGTTGAAGTGGTTTCATTGTCTCTTCCTTTTGTTGATTGAAATAGTTAAAGAAAGAGACCATGCCAGTGCATCCGGTGCGCGCGACAGATGACTAACGCGGTCTCATTTAGTACACCGAAATAGGAGACAAAACCCGTAAATAAGTTTGTGATTTTTTAAATTGTTAGCGAATAAAAAACAAAACGCCCACAACTGTGGGCGTTTTTGATAGCTGCTTGTGTTTTAACGGCTGGTAAATTCAATCGTTGTGGAAATTCTTTCAACCATACTAAAGTCATTAGGACCGTTAAGACTCCAGCTGAAGCCCATTGAGGCTTTTGCCACTTTGCCGTTGGTCGGTGGACTTTGTAGTTGGAAGGTTAAGCTGTCACCAGTGGGGATAACAATAATGACATCGTTATCTTGAAGGTCTTTACTAAAGTAGCTTTGAGAACCAACTAATATCCTTGGTGTTACATCGTCGTTGCTACTACTAAGCGTATACTTTCCGAGAGTAATGGTGACTGGCTTTCCTACTGCTTCAAAAGTATAGCTATCGAGAGTGTAATAGTTAGGAATAGGACCCGTATCGGATGTTTTATCGATGACGTCATTTTGCTTGTGAGGCAGTCGCAAAGGAGTGGGATCTGAGCCGCGTGTGAGTTTGGTGTGCGGTTGGGATTCAGAAATCGCTCTTACTCTAACTCCCACAGAATGGCTATCTGAAAACTCGCCATCATTTACGGTTAAACTGACGACGTAATCCCCGGAGATATCTGGCGAAAATGAAGTTAGCACAGCATAAGGATCATCGATGACGGCGGATGAGCCGTTTGGTTTTTTAGTGAAGTGCCATTCATAAGTGAGTACATCGCCGTTGGCATCACCACTGGGTGTGCCATTCAATGGGACACTCATGTTATCAAGAACCCAAAACATTGAACCATCTACCTCCGCATGTGGAGGGACATTTTTATAAAAAAAGGAAGCGGTGGTCGTAGCGGAAGCTTCAGAAAAGCCATCGAATGCAGTCACTTTAACCACATAATTGCCCTCCGTATCAGCCTTGATTGAGTTGAAATCATACACAGTCGATTTCGCTATAGAGTAATTGCTGCCTTGTGGGTGGGACAACACTTCCCATGTAAACGACAATTTATCGCCATCAATATCTTGAGGTCTTGTGTTTAGGTTAATTTGCTGAGTTAGGTTACCGGTGTACTTATCTTTGGTAAATTTAATCGTTGGTGGTGTATTTTCGTCTTCCCTGATGACTTCTATCTTTACTTGGTTAGGGCGGCTGTCTGTTTTGCCATCGTTCACCACCAATTCTACAAGGTAAGTGCCCAATAAGTCTGGCTCAAAGCGCGGAGTTCTGGATTCTGGATTAATGAGCTCCGCTTTACTCTTGAAGGGTTTCGATACCATTTTCCAAGAGAAGGCTATTGAGTCTTGATCGTAGTCGACGCTACCCGTGCCATCGAGATGCACCACTTTTTCACTCAGCTTTACATGTTGATTGATCCCAGCTATCGCAATAGGGGGGTGATTGTTAGTCGTTTGGGGTTCAGAGGCATCATTCCCACCGCCACCATTACAACCATTAAGAAGTAATAACAGCAATGGTGTGAGAGTATATTTCGAGCTTAGACTCATCTTAGTTCATCCTAATTGATTAGAAGCGCGGTCCATAACGTGGCGCGGTAAAAGAAAGGCTTTATCTGATACACCGAATGAGATTTGAATATCCGTAAAAAAGCGCGGAGAGACCGCGCTTTTTTATGTGTCATTGTTGTGCAGGACGATCAGTTTGTTTGGAAGTGGTAGCCAAGACCTGCATAAAAGTCTGTTTGATCTTTGATCATAAAACCGTAAGACAATGTAACAGTATTTCCTTGCGTTGGCGCCGACCAAAGCTTAACAACTATTTCATCGCCGACAGGTAGCACGCTACCATCTTCAATGCCGCTTAATTTAACGTCGTGAGTGAGGCTGACTGCGTCCATTGCAAAGATCTGCTGAACCTCATAATCGTGTCCAACGGCTTCAAGAGTTAATGACCCTAGGAGTACGTATTTGGGCGCTTCACCTTTAATTTCTTCATTCAGAGTAACCTCCTCTGCGAACGGCCATTGTTTTTTCTCACCGTTGAAGTGCAATACGAGGTCGCTTGTTCCTGCTTTCGATGCCGTTACTCGAACAAAATCTTTTTCACTGGTTAGAGCACCATCACTTACGGTTAGAGCAAGCGCATAATCACCCTCGACATCGGGGGTGAATGTTGGTTTTGCTGACGTAGCATCCGACAATTCTGCAGCACTTGCCGAAGGCTTGGACACAAATTCCCACTGGTACGTGATACCTGAATCATTGCCATCAATGCTTGCGCTAGCGTCTAAGGTTGCGGTTCCACCCAATTCGAATGTGGTATCTCGTCCCGCCATGGCAACTGGTGCTACGTTATCGGCAGAGTAGTTGATGGTGATCTCTTTAGTTGTCTCTTCTTTACCGTCTGAGACGGTTAGAGTTAGTTTGTATTCACCCGCAACGTTTGCTTTTAGCGCTGCTTGTTTGGTGCTTGCGTTGCTCAACGACATCGTGGTGTTTTTTGGTGCTGAGTTAAGAGCCCATTGGTAGCTGAGCATATCATTATCAGCGTCGTAAGCTTTCGCGTCTAATTTCAGGGTTTGATCAAGCGCTGCCGTGTAGGTTTCTGATGCATAAATAACGGGCGCCACGTTGGTATTTACTTCTGTTGCGGTGATAGTCAGCGATTGTGCGCTACTGTCTTTTTTGCCATCGTTGGTTACCAACTGAATGGTGTAGTCTCCTGCCAAGTCTGGTGTGAAGTATGGAGAGACTGCATTAACGTTATTTAACTTGACGTTACTGCCTTGTGGTTTTTTGCTGATAGACCAAGTGTACGTTGCGATACTGGCATCTACACCGTAGCTACCCAGTCCATCTACACGAATTCTGTTTCCGACTTTTGCTGTTTCGTAACCAGAGACAACGGATACCGGCGCTTTATGTGAATCTGCAGTGTTTGAGTCTGAACCACCACAAGCGATAAGCGAAGGAATGGTGATAGCAAGAAGCGTCCATTTCATGTTGGGTTTCATTAAATCATCCTAAATATACGGTTCTATAGGCTTGGTGGTGTTTGGGACACCAAGCCTATATTGGGCTTTATGAAGTTTCATCCACTACACCGAATAGCAATTGGAAATCCGTAAAAATAAAATGAAAAAAGAAAACGCCTCGGGTGAGGCGTTTTCTTTTTGCGTTCATAAGGTTTAGAAGCGTCCGTTTAACTTGAGTCCTATCGTTCTTCCTGGTGCAGGCATCCCAGATACCGATCCAGCTTCAAGATAATAAACATCGGTGATGTTGCTTCCGATAAGCTCTGCAGATAGGTGTTCGTTAAATGCATATTTAATGTAAGCATCAAATGTTGTTACATCGGTTCGTTTAATTTGTTCATCTTCGTGACTGCCAGAAACATAGTTGGTGCGTAACCCGCTTTCTAATGCTTGATTAAAGAACCTTGCTCCGACTAATAAGCTACCCGAATACTCTGGTGCTGCTTGTGCTGCCAGATAGCTTGCTGCTGTGAAGCCACCGCGAACACACGTTTCTGTTGATGGTGTGGTTTTATCGACAAGAGCTGGGACGAAGCCTTGGGCAGCAGAGTTTTTGTCACACACCTCATTGCGGAAGTTATAAGCCAATGATGCATCGGCAAAGTACAGTTGGTTATCGAACATACCGTTGATTTCAATACCACTGGTGCGTTGGCTATCCAGATTGGCAAATGAAAAACTGGATCGATCGCGATCCATTACATCATCAATCGTTTGATCAAAGTAAGTGAGCTTTGCGCTTGCGTTCTCAAAGTAGTGAATGTACGCGACCTCGAAGAGTTTCGCTCGCTCTGGTTCAAGGGGTACTGATGCTGATGGGTTACCAGAAAATCCACTGGTACTCTCAAATAAGCTTGGGAATCGCAGTGTCTCTGCATATCGAGCATACGCACGGCTGTTTTCGTTGATTAGCCATGTTGTGGTAAGAGAGGGCATCCAACCACTGCCGCTGTTCTTGTAGCTGAGGTTACGGTTGTCCTTGCCATCAATTTGTCCTTTGGTTTTACAGCTGCCTTCAACAAAGTTGTCTTTCTTTTGGGCAATCAAACAAGGGTTGTTAGCAAGATCCAGTTCGTTTTTACTGTTGGTTCGCCATTCAACTAGGTGATCCTCAACGAAACTGGTTTTGTTTTTGGCTTCCGTTGTTTTCTCTTCTACCTTTGCAGTTAACAGTGAATCAAAGTTGTTGATCTCATTTTGACGCAGTTTTAACTCTTCACGGTAAGTATCAGCTTGGGTGGGATCGGTGGTGATCAAATGTTGCAGGCGATTGATTTCTCGGTTTATGTTCTTTTTTGTGAACGTTACACGAACTTCATGCTCAGCATTCGCGACGTTTTGTGCGATTTCTTCAGGGGCGTAAGTTTCAATGGTTTGAAATGCGAGACGATAACCATCTTTCTTGTATTCTTTAAGACCAACATCGTCGCTATTGCCCGTTTTGATACGATTCTCGATGTAAAAGTCGGTGGCTTCATAACTGATATAGCGCACGCCAGCATTGATAATAAAGGCATCTAGTGGACGCCATTCGATGACCGCGGCTCCGTTATATTCTTCTCTTTCTCCCGAGCGCACAGGACCACCGTAGAAATCAATGAGGTATTCCAAACCTTCTTTTGGGGTCAATTCATGCTTCATGTAGCTGCCGGAAACCGTGACATCCAAGTTATCGAGCAATAGCATTTTGTTCTTAAAATCAAAGCCAAAACGGTTTTCATCACGATTGACGGTCGAGGTGTTGATGATGATATCTGGTGTCTCGCTACGAAAGTTCACAAAATTGGGAAAGCCATAGCCAGTATTGCTTCTGGAATCCGTTAACGTTGTCCATAGGTTAGTACTGAGGTCAATGTAGCGGCTTTCTGGGTTTGCTCGAAACTTGATGCTGTAAGCTTGCATCTTGGCATTCGCTAGCGGCCATTGAGGCAGACCGTCACTGTTTCGATAATCTGAACGACTCGCGAGGATTTCCCCGTGAGTACTCTCTGTATAGCGCGCATTCAGCTGTAACTTATAGTAATCGCTAAAATTAATGGTTGTTTTTAATAGGAACGATTCCATCTCAGAGGATGTATTTGGTACTTCGTGCCCAGGGATATGGCTCAATGCAATGTGTTCCGGGTTCAAATATGGGTTTCTGCCCGCAACGATCTCGCTACCGCTACCATCTCTTGATTTGGAGTAGAAACCCGTTTTATTTGTGCCTGAGTAGTAGTTACCACGATTACGATATGCATACGCGCCAAGCCATTCAATTTTTGGTTTTACGCCCGCAATAGCTAGTCGATAAGCTGTATCCTCACCGTTTAGCGGATTGTCATCTTTATCATCTCTAGTTTGAAAGCGTACTTCTGGGTCGTCATATAATGGTACGCCGCCTAACTCATTGTATACTGGGACATCTTGCCACCGTTTACCTGTATGCAAGCGAGCTTTGTTGGGCTTTACTGAGTTGCTGCTGCTTTCCGCCACGAACTCCATACCGAAATTATCACCCTCAGGCACAATGTCTTGTGGCTCCAATGTCGTGACTTGTACTGCGCCCCCTACAGAGGTATTCACGTCCGAACTGATCTGTGCGCCTTTGTAAACTTTCAGACCACCAATCAAGTTTGGATCAATGTAGTTTCGGTTTGAAGCGCCTCGGTAACCGTTATAAACGGAAATGCCTTGTTCTGTGCCATCTATGACGACAGGGACTCGTCCAAAACCTTGTACACCACGAACATTAGGATCAATGCTTCCACCGCCATTACGAGCCTCACCACTAAAGGTATTTGCCATTCCGGTAAACAGATCGGCAGCGCTTGCGCCTTTGAAGCGTTCTATTTCTTCTTTGCCCATGTAGGCACTGGCAACATCGGCGTCATAGATCGCCATCTCACCATCACTATCGCGATAATAAGCATCTTCAAAACTCGTTCTTACCTGAATTGCGTCGAGTGTCATTTCAGAGGAAGGAGAAAGTTGATAAACACCATCAGCCTGCTTCTCGGCATTCAATCCCGTGTTTGCCAGCAGCAATATCAATGCTTGTTCGGGGTCATAGTTACCTGTTAATCCAGGACTTTGCAGGTTTTCTGAAAGTGAAGCATTGAGATAAAACTCAACACCAGACTCTACCGCAAACTGGCTTAATACATGGTCAAGATTACCTGACGGAATATCGTACTGTAATGACTGTTCTGCCCATGCGGCAAAAGGAGTGATGAGAGAGGCTAATCCTAGATTGGCTTGAATCATTATCGCCAATATCTGGCGTCGTTGAGGGAGCGGCACCTTGCTTTCCTTAATCGGTCTACTAACTGCTCTTTACACCGAATGAGATGTCTAAATCCGTAAATTTTTTTATGGTTTTGCTTTCACACTGACCCACATTGGTGTCCGATAGCGGATTTCGATTGGTAATATTTGGCTGATGTTAAAAAGCGTTTTGTCGACGTTTTTTGTCGAGAATACCCCGGTGAGCTTCAAAGAGGACAACTGTGGATCGACTGAGAGAATACCGCGACGGTATCGACTTAGCTCCGTAATAAACTCTGTGAGTGGCATCCCTTGTGCCATGATTTTTTGTTCTAACCATAGGGCGTCGTCACTGAGATTCTTTTGTATATTCGAGGTTTCACGTTGCGTAAAGTGGGCGTTTTCACCAGCAAGCAAGTGCTGTGCTCCCATACCAAGTAAAGGGTAGAGTGCTACTTCGCCCTCATAAACGGAAACTAGCGTATCGTCGTCTCGTTTTTGTACGGTGAAACGGGTGCCTATTGGTACGACTCGACCTTGCGGAGTAGTGACATGGAAAGGGGTGAGATGGTGAGAACTGGTGACCATAATCTCACCTTCAAGCAGGTGTAAACGTCGTTCTTGCTGGTTAAAGTCGACAAATACGCGGGTGGCGGTGTTCATTGCCATTTGAGTGCCATCAGAAAGCAATATGTCTTTCACCTCACCCGTCGCTGTAGTGTACTCCGCACCATTGGGAAGAGAGGTATGAGTAGACATCATCAAACTTAACGTACCAAGAGAAAGGCCACCAAGCATCAAGACTTGTCGGCGGTTCAAACCACGCTGTTTTGGAGCAAGCACTTTGCGGCTGATCGGGGAGTTTGGAATACCAGTAAACTTTCTTTGCAGCTCTTCTAACTGCTGCCACGCATAAGCGTTATCAGGGTGGGCGCTTCTCCAGCTATCAAAGGCATCTCTGTCTTGTTGTGTTACGTCATCGGCCCACAAGCGCGCCATCCACAGAGAGGCTTGCTCGATGGATTCACGAGAAACTTGCTCCATGTTATTCGTTCTCACTCAGCATGGTCATCATGCAGCCCTGCAGTGCTTTCGCTACGTATTTCTCGACAGAAGACACTGACACGTCGAGTGCGAGTGCGATTTCTTTATAGCTCTTGCCTTCCAATTGGCGCATCAAAAGTGCTTGGCGAGCTTTAAGAGGTAAACGATGCAGAAGGGCATCAATTTCGACCAGAGCTTGCACAATGACAGCTTGGTCTTCAGGAGAGCCAGCGACTTCTACAGGTTCTTGTTCGATGAGTTCTAAGTAAGCGGCTTCGATTCGACGACGTCGGTAAAGATCAATGACCAAACCTTTTGCGATATGAGTAAGGTATCTTCTCGAATCTTTCGCTTCAGGTAATTTGCCTCGGGTAAGGAGTCTTAAATAAGTGTCTTGAACTAAATCGGCAGTTGCTTCAGGACACCCCAAACGACGTTTAATAAACACAGATAACCAACTGTGGTGCTCTTGGTACATGTTACCGATACGAGCTGCGCTTGCTGAACTGATAGCCGCCATGATTTGATACTCCTTCCCTAACTAACAGTAATGATAATAATTATCATTACGACAGTTGGCGGAATATAACAGAAAAATAAATAGGTTCCAGAGGAAAAATTTATAAAAATTATTAATGATAAGACTATCGTCACTAAATCAATGACTTTAAAAGTAAAAAAAGATGTGAATAAACCAGGGTGTTGCCAGCGCGACAGGTAGAAGAAAACGACCGTATACAAGATTTTCTGAGCTATATAAGAAACATTCTATTGTCGAAGTTGATTCGGTATTGATAAAACTCTTTTCGTTATTTTCTTTGCTTGAAAACGGCTGGAGGTAAATCAATTTTACGACCTTTTCTAAACCAAATTGCATTTTGTCTAAGATGGCTTTGTTGAAATGAGTTTTATGCTCAATGCTTTATATACCTGAGTTTTGAGCCTGTTAATGCTTTAGTGATGTGAGCCTGATTCTTAGAATTGAGAGGTTTGTTCAGAAAATGATTTTGGTTAGACTGAAGGTGGTGATGGGTAGCAGATGGATTGGTTATGTGGAAGATATGCCTGGAGTGGTCAGAAGATAAAACAAAGGTTTTTGCCCGCTTACCGGGAGATGTGGATCTCGGAGGTGAGCTAAATCAAAAGGAATTGCCTGAGCAGCTTCAGATGATGGAAGCTGACAAAGCGTTTGTCGATGAAACAGAGGTGGTGCGATTCATTAATTGCGCGCGTGAACGTAAATCAGAAGCCTATGAAGGGATCGTGATTGCACAGATCAAAAACGCTCAGGTGGAAGTTGAACTCTCCAACAATGACATGCTTGCCAGCATGAATGTGACGGGCGCTTATGGAGGACGAGGACTAAGAGGTCCTGAAATTGTTCAAGCACTCGCGCATGCTCGTGTTTCCAAAGGCATCAATAAACTTGCGTTGAAAAAAGTGTTGGTTGTCAGTACACAGCTAAAACCCGGAGAAACCTTCACCCAAGCTGTTGCGGTTGGCAAGCAACCTGTTAAAGGCAAAGACGCTATCTTCACGCCACTTGTTAAAGACATCGCCAAGCGCATCCTTAAGCCGAAAGAAGGTCAATCCTCTAGTGACAAAATCGATCTACGCAATTTAGGTGAAACCATCGCTGTCGATATTGGGGATGAAGTGATGCGCCGCACTCCGGCGACCAGAGGCATCCCGGGCTTCACCGTTCAAGGTCGCGTTATTCCTCCACAAGCGGGCAAAGACAGTCCAATTAAACCCGGTAAAGGTACTGAAATCAGCAAGTCCGATCCAAACCTTCTGCTTGCATCTGTTTCAGGCACACCACTGATCAAAGAAAAAACCATCGAAGTCGACAATGCACTTTGCCTCAATAGTGTCGGAGTAAACACCGGTCACGTAAAATTTAAAGGCAACGTCATCATTGGCGGGAACATCGAATCGGGCATGATAGTGAAAGCGACGGGCTCAATCACAGTGGGTGGTTTTATTGAATCTGCCGATGTACAAGCTGAAGGGGATATTCAAGTTGCTAAGGGCATCATTGGTCATACGGTGAGCGATGGTCAGCCAAAAAGCTGCCATGTGCGCACCAAAACATCGATTCGTGCCAGTTATGCCCAATATTGTGAATTGCAATCTGGTGAAGACATAGAACTTGCTGTCCATAGCATGAACAATGACATTGTTTGTGGGCGCAATTTAATCGTGCT
Organism: Vibrio harveyi NBRC 15634 = ATCC 14126 = KCTC 12724; assembly: GCF_001591145.1. Taxonomy (GTDB): domain Bacteria; phylum Pseudomonadota; class Gammaproteobacteria; order Enterobacterales; family Vibrionaceae; genus Vibrio; species Vibrio harveyi. Next base: position 125,312 of record NZ_BCUF01000007.1, read on the forward strand.
TGATGCCAGTGGCAAGAACGGCACTTTAAGTGGTGGTGATGCAAAAGTGGGCAGTAAGGTTTCCTGTTCGCAATTGGGTGTAGAGGGAGATACGGCGACCAAGGTTGAAGCCTTTGCAAATTATTCTGTCTTTAAGGAACGTATTGCAAATCTAAAGGACGAGTATAAATCCGCGCAAGAAGGCACCATGGACGTTATCCGAAAGGAACTTGAGTTTAAGAAACGCCCTAAAGCAGAGCGCACAGATGAAGAGCAAGCGCAGATAGAAGTATTGAAGGCGCAAAACAACACTCGTTTGGAAGACGTAAAGCAGAAGCTTGAGCAAACTGAACAAGATTTCGAAGTCGCATTAGCAGAGAATATTGTTGAAGCAACTGACCGAGTCTTTACTCGGGTGACGGTTCAATTTGGTGATGAGCAAGTCACCACCAAACGTACCCATGGCGGCTGTGTATTTAGCTTTAATCAATACGAGATTAAAGTCTCTGCAACCTTGGAAGAAGAAGATCTGGCTGCTGTTTAACTTTAGGAACGAAAGCCCATTTATCTGGGCTTTCGCTTCATTTTGCCTTAACAAATCAGACCCAATGCTAAGTCGTTAAGCGATGTGTTCACGGTAGTAGTCACCTAATGCGAAGACGTCACCACTGCACATGATTTTCATCGCTTGTTTGATGTGCTCAATTGACCAATCCCACCACTGAATCTCTAGTAGCATCGATACCGCTTCTTCCTCAAAGCGCAGGCGAACCACATGATTATTACCAACCACAATGGAATACGGTTCGACATTTTTAGTGATCACTGAACGCGCACCAATCACTGCACCATCACCGATTGTCACGCCCGGCATTATCATGGCTTCACTGCCAATCCAGACATCGTTGCCAATAATGGTATCGCCGGCACGTTCAAAGCCGCTTTGTACCCCATTGCCAAACTCTTCTGGGGAAAAGGGAAAGGTGGAAATCCAATCAATACGATGTCCCTGATTACCCGCCATCATAAAAGTCGCACCAGAGGCAATTGAACAAAATTTCCCAATGATCAGTTTATCGACTTCGCCATATGCGCCGTTTTGCCATTCTTGGTGTGTCACGCTGTCGCCCATCAAATAACGAACAGCCTGATCTTCGAAAGTTTTGCCATGGTAAAAGCCGGAGTAGTAGCTGTATTCACCCACTTCAATGTTTGGGTTGGTGACATGATCTTTAATGATTTGCCCTTTCAGCCAAGTATCGAAAGCGTTCATCTGTATTCTCCATGCAAAAATTTAAGTTGTGCGCAGTGTAGAGCCTTTCTATTATTTCCAGTAGATTGATTTTAGAGATTCATAATTACTATATGGAAATAAACTGGCTCAGTTACGTACCGATTTACATTGCACTGTGCGAAGAGAAAAGTATTGCTGGTGCGGCTAAAAAGCTGCGCTGTTCCAATGCTCATGTGAGTCGTCAACTTAGGCAGTTGGAGGCGATACTTTCTGTTCAGCTTATCCAACGCACCACGCGACAATTTAACCTTACTTATGATGGACAGCGTTTCTACCACCAAGTGAAAGGCTTAATGGAAAACGTTGAACAGATTAATGAACAAGTGATGGAGACCGATAAGGTTGCTGGGCATTTACGTATTGCTGCTTCTGCCTCATTTGGTGCGGAGTTACTCAACCCTTCATTAATTGCATTTCGCCAGCAGTTCCCCGACGTTACGTTTGAGGTGATTTTCACTGAAACACCGCTCGATTTGATCGAGTCTGGGTTTGATCTTGCGTTCTTTTTTACCGACTCCCCCCCTGAAGGGTATGTCGGACATCATCTGCGTTCTTTACACTGTAAACCATTCGCGAGCAAAGCGTATCTAGCGACAAAACCATCACCAAACACACCAGAAGATTTGCATCTTTTAGAGCACATTACCTATCGCAATGCTGAATTGAATCTGGATACATGGCACTTTCATCATCAGCAAACTCAACAAGACATTAAGGTCACGTTATCCAGCGTGTTGTGCTTTAATCTTGTCCAATCGATGCTTGATGCGACAGTAGCTGGTTGCGGTGTCGCGATGTTGGATGAGTTTGCACTAGAAAAACTGAGTCCCCAAGAGCGAGCGCAACTTGTCACTTTACTCCCCGATTGGCGTACTAAAGCAATACTTCCACTCTACCTGCTTTACCCTAAACGTGAACATCTACCGAAACGAACACGAGCATTTATTGATTTTTTTAAAAACAATAGATGATTAGGTGGTTTTTTGTTCAATAACAACATGTTGTGGTAACAATAAGTGAGTTTAGTTGAAGGGAGCAACTTGTTGCCTATAATTCGCACCCCTTAAATATCACGTTTAGTGAATATCGTTTCAGTGCATCGCACGCATATTTGGGTTTTTATTATATGACACGTTCAATTGTTGCTCTTTCGTTAGCTACTATTTTCACTTCAACTTTTGTTTCTGCAGAAACAATTGAAGGCTCCTCATACGACCGTTCTGGTTTTGGTGTAAATATTGGCTACGCAATGACTTCCCTTGATAATGTTACAGCGGCGACGGAAAGCGGTGTATCTTTCGGTGTTTCGTACACTTTTAACAATGGTCTTGTGATCGCTGGTTCTTATGTTCCAACCATCGTTGAAGACAGTGCATCAATCGGCTATCTAGGTGCGCATGTAGAGGCTTCGCAAGCAAACCTTATGGTTGGTTATGAGAGCATGAGCGGTTGGCGTATTTTGGGTGGTCTAGCTGCTACTGATACGGAAGCGACAGTGTACAACGCATACACGTCAGTTAGTGACTCAGACTCTTCGACTGGTTTCGCTGTGCAAGGCGGTTACGTGTTCCAAAATGGAATTACGTTGGATGCTCAAATCTCAGTTGTAGATTTTGCTGGTATCGATGCAACAACTTCTAACCTTTTAGTTGGCTACAAGTTCTAATTCTTATAGGGGACATGCATTTTGTGTCCCCAGTTCCCCCTCTATTATTCGTATGCAACAGCAAACTGACGTCTTGATGAGAAATTAAAAGTCTGGTTGGTGCTGCAGTAGAGCGATAAATGCGTCTAGGTGCTGTTCAATTGTCAGATCAGCAGAGATCGCGGGTAGTTCAACCGTAATGCATGGCAATGCGCGCTCGTTACACCAAGTTCCGAATGATCCCGGAGTTTCGTAATCTACGTCATCGACGAGCGGTAGCTTGAACTGCTCTCCAAGCCACTTCGCCAGCACTGAATGGGCTGGATCATCAACAAACGCAAGGGGTTCATGAAAAGAGACCACGAACTTTGGATTGCGTTTCTCAATCAGGTTAATTAATGCGTCGACTTCGGGTTCAAGCGATTTTTTGCTGCCTGTTTTGACTTTGACATCCCTCACGGGTGTGTGTGAACTCCAACGATAGACGGTGCCGTGTTCTGTCCAATTTTGTGTGGGGAAAGCACGGTTTAAGTCGACTTGATTGGCGTTTGCTCGTGTACCCAACTGGTTGGCATCTGGGTTCATCGATAAAATAACGTCATGCTTTAAATCTTCAGCGGGCAAACTTCTCAGCGCGCAAGATAGCCCTGCGATAGACGCTGTCTCATCACCGTGTGTGCCTGCTAAAATCAAACCTCGGGAGTTACTTTCTACTTGCGCAGGGAAGTACAGCAATGGCGCGCCCAACACCGATTTTCCATATGATATCGGCGAAATTAAAAAAGCCGCTCTTTCCGTTCTTGGAATTAGACTCACCGTAATCTCCTGATTGTTCGATTAGTATTTGGATATCACTCAAGTTATGGTTGCTGAAACTGGCACTTTGAGATTACTTGGGTATAAACCGAACACTTAAAGTTCGTCAATGCTTGTATTATCAATTGTGGTACTTGCTTCAAAAGACGTGTTAGGAGAACGAAGAACGATATGGATTTTAAAAAGCATTCTACAGCGTTAGTGATTTCCTCTTTATTGACCCCATTTTTGTCCGCAGCTGCGTTTGCAGACTCTCTACCTGATGGCGTGCAATTGGCATCTGAACAACATTTAGTGCGTGCAAACGATACCGAAGCAGCGACACTAGATCCGGCAAAGGCTGAAGGCTTACCCGAGATGCACATCATTCGCGATTTGTTCGAAGGCTTAGTCATCCAAGATCGTGATGGCAACATCGTTCCCGGCGTTGCAGAATCTTGGCAAACGGAAGATAACCAAACTTTTGTGTTCCATCTGCGTAAAGATGCGAAATGGTCGAATGGCGATCCTGTGACAGCGGATGACTTTGTTTATTCGCTGCGTCGAGCTGTGGATCCTAAAACGGCATCACCGAATGTTTGGTATCTCAAACTCACCAAGATCAAAAACATTGCTGATGTCGCGGAAGGTAAGAAGCCGCTGGATGATCTCGGTATTACCGCTGTCGATAAACACACGCTACGTTTCGAGCTGGATAGCAAGGTGCCTTATTTTGTCGCAATGACCGGGCATACCTCCATGATGCCAGTGCACAAAGCGACGGTTGAGAGCAGCAATAAACCGTGGAGTGATCCTAAGCAGTTTGTTGGCAATGGTGCATTCGTGCTAGACAAGTGGGTGGTGAATGAGCGTATTGAACTGAAGAAGAACCCAAACTACTGGGATAGCGCAGACGCTCACCTCACTCAGGTGACCTATATTCCGTTTGAAAACCAAAATGCCTCGATCAATCGCTATGCCGTGGGTGAGGTTGATATTACTTCAGATGTACCTACACACATGGCGCAAAAGCTGAAGAAAGAATACGCACAAGCTTACACCGCGGTGCCTCTGCTTTGTACTTACTATTATGCGTTTAATACCACTCGTCCTCCGTTTGATGATGAGCGAGTTCGTAAAGCTGTTTCTTACTCCATCATGCGTGATGTGATCACCGATGGTGTGACTCAAGTGGGTAACTTGCCTGCATACACATTTGCTCATCAATACACGGCGGGCTTTGACGCAACTCAGCCAGAATATAGCGCATGGACACAGAAACAGCGTGATGCAAAGGCGCGTGAACTGTTGAAAGAAGCAGGGTACGGAAGCGGTAAGCCTTTGGATTTCAAATTGCTGTACAACACCAGCGAGTCCAACAAAGCCATTGCAGTGGCAATTGCTTCTATGTTGAAGAACAATTTGGGAGCCAAGGTTGAGCTAGAAAACCAAGAGTGGAAATCTTACCTGGTCGCACGTAAGCAAGGGGATTTTGATGTCATGCGTGCCTCGTGGTGCGGAGACTACAACGAAGCGTCCACTTTCTTGAGTCTGTTGCGCTCAGGCTCGTCAGGTAACTTTGCTCGCTACAGCAGTGAAGCCTATGACAGCGCGATGAACAGTGCATTGGCTGCCACCGATGAAACAGCGCGCCAAGGTTTCTATGACCAAGCAGAGCAACTATTAGCTACGGATATGCCAATCGCGCCGATTTACTATTACATGCAAGCGCGTTTGGTTCGCCCTACGGTGGGTGGTTTTGCCAAAAACAACGTAGAAGGTCGTATTTACTCGAAAGACCTCTATATCAAGAAATAGCACCTAACCAACCAGTGCTAAAATCTAGCCCCGAAGAGGTGTCTTGCGGGGCTTCTTTTCTCTTAGCGGGTGGAGAGCTTGTTGACTAGCATTGCGACTCGTTTGCCAAGATATTCGGCTGTCGCGAGATCAGAAGGAGGTAACTGACCATCTTCACCACCTTGAGCAACAATGCCACCTTGCACACCGTAGCGATTAAGGTTTTGCTCACCAGAATTGCTGATCTTGTCCAAGCCGACCCACATCATGCCGTGTTGGTTAGCGAGCGTTTGTAGGTATTGCAATGTGCAAGATTGGTCACCATTCATAGCCCCACCACTGGTAAAGCCGGCTGCGATTTTCCCTGCCCATTTTTGGTAACACCAAGATTCACTGCTTGCATCGGCAAATGCTTTAAACTGCGCAGCCACACTGCCCATGTAGGTTGGAGAGCCAAAGATAATCGCATCACACTCAGCAAGTTCATCCATTAGGTTAGGGTGCACAAAACGCCCCTCAATAATCTCACTGCCTTGAATACGATGAGAGAGAATTTCAAATCCACCTTGCTGTTCAATGCCCTGTTGTTCAGCGCCAGCGGCAATTGCGCGAGCAAGCTGACCTGTTACGTCGGTTTTAGAGAAATAAATAATCGCAATTTTAGCCACAATGGTTCCTTTTTCATTGTTGATCTTGAATCGTGCGAATAAGGCTAAAACCTCAAGCATGGTTGAGGTCAAGAAGGTGTTTAAAAAAACCGAGGAAACAAAAAGCCGATGTTGAAACATCGGCTTTTTAGTGGGCTATTTCTTTCTGCGGGTATAAATGCGTGAGGTGGTTTTTGGCTCCTCAACCTTGGCTTTCTCTTTCGCCAGTTTGAGTACCGCTTTTTGGAGCATCAAGTTGTTCGGGTAAGTGATTAGGTTGCCGTTGTCGTGCTTGATCAACACATGGAACATACGGATTTCCTGAATCTCACCGCTAATGTCTTCGTCTTTGTCCACGACTTTAATTCGGTCACCGACACGATATGGGAAGACAAAGAAGATCAGAAAGCTTGCCGTGATGTTACTAAGAATCGACCATTGAGCGATGAAAGCCACCCCCAATACCGCGAAGATAGACGATAGGAATAGCGACACATCGCCATAACCAATACCGGTCACGATGGCGAATAGCGAAGCAAACAGGAACAAAAATGCGACGTTGAAGCAACGTTGAATAAAGCTCAAGCGTGCTTTGTTTACGCCTTTAGCTTCTGCCAAATTCAGAATCGCGCGGTTGGCGATCTTCTTTAGCAAGCGATAAGCGATCACAATGATGACGCCCATCAACACTTTATAACCGATAGAGCCCGCCGTGAAATACTGACTGATTTGCTCTAAATGCATCCAATGATTCATTTCTTCAACTCGAGAATATTAAGAAGGCGCGTGTTATAGCCGATTTTGACTCGCAAGTAATTAACTATTTTCACTGCGGAATGAGATTTATGTTGAACAAATTTTGACCTTTATCCCAGTTCCGGATTGAGACGTAATGAACCTTGCTCTTTGTTGTGTTCGCTGCTGCTAATCTAGACAAGTTGATTGCGCTATGGAAAGTGGAGGGATGTGTGGAAGAAGATGAAAGGGCTATCATGGGACTTGTCGCCATTGTTGGCTTTGTGTTGGTTTGGATACTTCTCGAAGAGTTTGGCTATTTTGGTTTACTCACCTTCAATAAATAAGCCCCGCGAAACACTCAGTTCAACGGGGCTTTGATTTTTTTGTGCGGTTTAGTGCTAGCTGACGGCGCGAACCTTACCTTGCTTCAAGTCGTTAAGCACTTGCGCCTTCGGACCATCTGCAATCACACTGCCTTTTTCCATGACTATCACGCGATCAACAATGTCGAGCATTGAGGTTTTGTGTGTAATCAAAATCAGCGTCTCACTTGGTTTTAACTGCGCTAACTGATGTTTGATGTGCATTTCCGAACGGTTATCCATTGCACTGGTTGGCTCATCCATCAATAGCACAGGTGGGCGACCTAAAAACGCTCGCGCAATGGTTACCGCTTGACGCTGACCACCTGAAAGCATCGCACCGCCTTCACCGACCTGACGCTCAAGACCCGCTGGGTCAGATTGAGTAAAGGCTGTGACGCCCGCTCGGTTTGCTGCATCTAATACATCGCGATCATCGGTTAGTGGACGACCGAGTGTAATGTTGTCGCGAATCGAGCCGAAGAACAGATTCGAATCTTGCGGTACGCAGCCGATATTGCGTCGTACGTCCACGTGGTGAAGCTGTTCAATATCGGTGTCATCAATACGCACATGACCTTCTGTTGGCTTGTACAGACCCATTATCAAGCGTTCTAGCGTGGTTTTACCCGAACCAATACGACCGATGATCGCCACTTTCTCACCTGGATTGATGGTCAGGCTCAAATCACGAATCGATGCTACTGGTGCATCTGGGTAATGGAAGGTTACTCGGTCAATTTCAATCTTACCTTGCACGATAGGACGGTGAATGTAGCGTTTACCTTCTTCTTGCTCGTCTGGCATTTCCATCACTTGATTAATGATGGTCATCGAAGATTTCGCTTGGTTGTATCGGGTTGAAAGCAAAGAAAGCTGAACCATAGGACCAATCGCTCGACCACTTAGCATGGTTGCAGCAATCAAACCACCCATGGTGAGGTCCCCATTCGCAATTAAGTACACGCCTAAAATGATCATGCCGACGTTACTACTTTGCTGCACAAAACCTGCTGCATTTTGAATACTGTCGGTGATACGACGGCTCTTGATGTTCCAGTTTGCCATGTGTGCAACGGCTTCTTCCCAGCGGTATTGGAATTGGCTTTGTGCACTCAGCATTTTCACCGTTTCTAAGCCAGATAGGCTCTCAATCAAGTTAGCGTATTTCTGTGAAGCAAGACGTGAACCTTCTTCAATCGAGCGGCGCAATGGACCTTGGATCAACGCGGAGTGAATCATCAGAATCACCACGCCCACCATAGGCACGAATACTAAGTCGCCAGCCATTAACCAGATGATAATCAGGAAGAGAATCGCGAAAGGTAAGTCAATCAACGCACTTACCGTGGCAGAGGTAAAGAATTCACGAATGGATTCAAACTCTTGCAAGTGGCGAGCAAACGCACCCACAGAAGGCGGCTTGGATTCCATACGGATGCCCATCACTTTGCTAAACAGCTTAGAGGAAATCAGGATGTCGGATTTCTTACCTGCCACGTCGATGAAGTAGTTACGCAGTGATTTGAGCAAGAAATCAAACAAGAACACCACGAAGATACCGCTTGCCAACACCCATAGCGTCTCAAACGCGAGGTTTGGTACTACTTTGTCATACACCAAGCGAGTGAACATTGGTGCTGCGATAGCAAAGATGTTGATAAGGAGAGAAGCGATAAGCACATCGCGGTAGATGCGTTTAGATTGCCACAAGGTTGACCAGAACCAGTGACCTTCTTTGGTTTTGAGCACTTCGGGAGAGCGCTCGTCATAACGGAATTGCTTTTTAACTAAAAAATAGCGACCAGTGTACTGCTCAAGTAGGTCTTCTAGAGGAATGGAGATAGGCACCATTCCGCTTTCTAGGGTGGTGATTTCAGCTTCTTGCTTCTCAACGTTAATGCTATTGAGAACGCAAGAATCACCACCTTTAAGAAGTAAGATAGCCGGCAGAATTAGGCTAGAGATCTTGTCTAAATCTGCGCGGTTTTCCTTGGCAACCAATCCGGCCCTTTCCGCCGCTCTTGGTAGCAGAAACGGGGTAAGCTTGCCATCAGAGAGCGGAAGACCGTTAATCAGGGCTTCCGGTGAGTTGGCTAGTCCGTAGTATCGGCTAACGTAAATGAGCGAGTTCAGTAAAGGGTCTTTCATCCTTGGTATACCTTTCTTATTCCTTGTCGACGATGAAGCCTTGGAAGACTTCCACAAAGTGTTCGGTTAGGAAATCCAACTGAATCTGTGTTTCAACACGAGATGCGATCGTGGTAATACCCAAGTTATGAGCAGTACGTGAGATCGAAGTCAGCGTGAACTTCTGTTTCTCGTCGTGCAAGTTATGCGTGAATAGGTAATCCAGTTTTACGTAATTCGGGCGGAATTCCTGAATGTACTCAAGTGACTGGAAGTTACGACCATAGTTATCAACACCGAACTCTGCACCAGTTTGACGAATCGCGTTACACAGCAGGGCTGTATGGTGCGGATGGTCAATGAAACACGCTTCTGGAAGCTCAAAGTGAAGCATAGGTGCAACTTTCGGGTGCTTCTCTAGCATGCTGGTGGTCCAACGAATGAACGATGGTTGAGACAAGCTGCTTTGTGCGATGTTGATTGCCACTGGCTCTTTTAGCTCGCCGCTTTCTAACATCTTAATCATCGACTCAATGACGTATTGGTCGAAGATGTTGGTTGCGTCTAGTTGCTCAAGAGCAAACAGGTATTGGTTTGCACGGTAAGTCTCGCCATCTTTTTCGATGCTTGAGAACACCTCGTTGTGGAACACTTTACCCCAAGTATTTTTCGCAGACTGGAAGCGGAATTTAATCCAATCGCTGTGAATCGCTTCTTCAACCAGCGCTTTCCATTGCTGTTTACCCATAAGGTTAGAAGTATTTTCACCACCAACGAAGCCGTACGCTTTGTCTGGTTGCGCTTTCGCTTTCGACAAGGCGTTATCCACCATCGATAGTACTTCAGTGCGCGTTTTCTGATCTTTACTGTGTGCAACACCCAGTGATGCTTTTGGTTTCGCAAGACCGGTAGGATCGGTATTCAGACCATTTACACAGTTAACGATACTGTCAGCTAGAATGCGCAGTTCGCTCTCATCCATGTGTGGGAATAATAGACCGAATTCATCGCTAGATAGACGAGCAATGGTCGCTCCTGGTACATCGATAGTGTTTTTCAGACGTTGAGACAACTCTTTCACGTGGGCATCAGCGCGTTGATAGTCTTTCGTCTCGTAAATATCGCCAATGTATTCAGCATGGAGTAGCGCGATACCCCCTTGCGTTTGTTCTGCAAGCCATTGGTCAACTTGGTTAATGTAGAACGAGCGGTTACCTAGTTTGGAGATTGGGTCTAGGTAAGCTTGAGCACGCAGACGCTGTGCTTCTTTGGCTTGTTCTTTAAATGACAGTTCGATTTGTGCCGACATTGAGTTGATGCCATCAACCACTGCAATTAGGTCCTTGGTTTTTGGACGCGCCAGTGGGTCACCAAACTGGTTGTTGGCGATCTCGTGCATTTTCTTCACGATGGCAGCCAGCGGTTTTAATGAGCGACGTAGAATGTAAGAAATCGCAATCAGACCCACTAGGAAGATAATGCCAAATGCCGTAAGTAAGCGAATAAAGCCTTGCCAAAGTTGCTCGTAAGCAGCTCCTGGGTGGCTGATGATTTCAACTTCTGCAAGTTGCATCCAACCACTGGTTACCACGCGTTTATCATGAATCGCTTTGAACAAGTTCAAGTCGATGAACCATTGTGGAACATGGCTTGGCTTGACTGGGTACGAGCGTACGATTTGGTAATCCGAATCTAACGCGGTGAGACGTACGACAGAATAAGTACTGCCATCGAACAACGCATTAATCACGGATTCTACCGCCACCTTATCCTTGTCTTTTAAATAAGGTGCCAGTGCCAAACCAACGGTGTTAATGGTGTTGTTGACCTCTGAACGTTGCTGCTGCTCTAAGCTGTCTCGAGTAGTGTTGAACTGGATTACGAATACTGATGCCATCAAGAGTATAAAGACCGTAACCATTCCCACTACAAGCTTCTTATATAGGGTCATGTTTTTCACTCGTCATAGTTAATTTTAGGTTTTTTTAACTGCAACTTACGTTCGCGCGAGCGTAAGTCATTCCAAAGGCTCAAACGTGAGGCTTTTCCTGCTAGCTCTCCAACGCTAGCAGAAGACTTCATTAGCCATAGGTTTGAACCATTAAAACTGTAAATCGGTAGCAAATCGCTACGCTTGGAGGCTCGGACAATTTCTGGATTGATGTTGTCGAGAATGAGCGGCTCTGAACTTGGGGTTGGGTAATAGGCGAGTACCATGTGAAACTGATTCAATTCGATGGCTTTTACGTAGATCAAACGCATCTTTGAATCCGGTACGCCAAGCTCGAGTAAAGAGAAGTATTTGGCAATAGTGAAATCTTCACAGTCACCGGCATTGCTGCCTAAAAACTCGAGTGGTGTTGCCCAGTAGTCTTTTTTGCCCCATAGGTCTATGTCGTCAACGAAGTAAAGTTGATTGAAAAAGTCGTTAACGCCTGCCAGCTTTTCATGAGTCTCCAATGTTTTAAAAAAGTCGATATTATCTCGCCAGGTTTTCACGCGCATTCCAGCGCGTTCACCATAGACTGAAGTGACCGTATCGACCCATCTTTGTTCTTTGTTGTTCAAGGCACCAATTTGGAACGAAAAACAACTAATGCTGATTAATAATGTAACTTTACGCTTCAATCTGGGTGGCATATTCGACTCACATCACAAGTGTACTCTTCCAATGGGCTCGACAGTGAGAAATAAGTGCTTTTTATTTAACCACTTATCAACACTTAAATATACATTGGAGAGTCCTTGCTGACACTTACTCCTTAAGTGCGTTGGTTTTGGCGCTCAAAATTGGTTTAAGCAAGTATTCCAAAACGGTTCGCTTACCTGTGATGATATCGACTGAAGCCGTCATACCTGGAATGATTGGCAAGTCTGCATCCTGTCCAAAACTGGTTTTCTCAGTTCGTACACGTACGATATAGAAGCTGTTGCCTTCCTCATCTTGTGTGGTGTCGGCACTGATGTGCTCCAGTTCCCCTTCAAGACCGCCGTACTTGGTAAAATCGTACGCGGTGAATTTCACGATGGCATGAAGGTCAGGGCGCAAGAATGCGATGTCCTTCGGTGCAATTTTGGCTTCAACCAAAAGGGTATCTTCAGTTGGGACGATTTCGACGATGTCCATACCCGGTTGAATAACGCCGCCAACGGTGTTGACGTTCAATGTTTTGATAGTGCCTGTCACTGGAGAAACCACAACGGTACGATTTACGCGGTCTTCCAAGCCCACAGCTGATTCCACGAGCGCAGAAAGTTGGTCTTGGGTGCTATTGAGCTTCTCTTGTTGTTCAGAACGGAATTTCAGAGCAACATCAATACGATTAAGCATGGATTCGCGGATACCAGATTTGATTACGGGAATCTTCAGTTCACTGGATGTCATTTCGCGGCGTGTGTCGTTCACCTGACGCTGTAGTTTCAACAGTTCGATTTTAGGCACAACGCCTTCATCTGCGAGCGGCTTGGTAATGTCTAACTCTTTCTTGGCAAAACGATAGCTCTGGCGCAAGTTACTCACACGTGCTTGGATCTCAACCAGGTCTTGCTGCTTCTGCTTTACTTGCTGGTCGATAACTGAAATTTGGTTACGCAGATTATCTAGGTCTTCTCGGTATTCCGCTTTTTGGCGTTGCGTTAGGCGAGGTTGATTTTCTTCAAGCGTTGGTGGGAATGTCAGTTTTCCGTAATCAAGAACGACATTTTGTTCCCAGTTGCTGTCATCGAAATCGCGATTGACTTCGACACTACTGATCGACGCAGAAAGTTGCAGTACGGAAGCCGTCAAGTTGGCAACTTGTTGTTCACGTTCACGGAAGTCTGAGCGGAAACGCGTGTCGTCAATCAATAACAACTGCTGACCTTTTTCGACTCGTTGACCTTCCTTCACCAAGATCTCTTTGACCAAACCACCTTCGAGATTTTGTACGACTTGGATTTGAGAGGAAGGGATAACCTTGCCTTGCCCTACGGTTACTTTATCGATTTGCGCCCACGACGCCCAAGCGATAGCCGCAACAAAGAATAACACCATCACCCACAGCATTAAGCGGGCACTATTTGGCGTATTTAGAAGCAATGCAGCGGTTTTGTCGTCAACAAAATCCAGCTCTTCGCTGCTTAGTTTGTTGTAGTTGTCTCGGCTCATCACATTCCTTGTTTTATAAAGACGGTTTATCTTTTTGATCTTATTATTATTAACGGAGCATGTCAGCATACTCAGCTAATAAAAATGTGTGAAAGGGGTAAGTCCCCCCTCATTTACTGTGCCTTGAACTTTGTTTTGTCCAACTGATGTTTTTTTAGTTTGTCGTACAAGGTTTTGCGCGACACTTGTAATTCTAGTTGAACCTCTTTGAGTCTGCCTCTATGTCGTTGCAAGGCATCAAACAACAAGCAATATTCAAAGTGTTCTGTGCGTTGGGTCATACTTTGGATTTCAATGCTTTTTTCGCTGTTCCAATCCTCCATACGAAACGCGTCCGGTTTCAATGCCCTTAATTCGGCAAACTGCCTCAATTGTTTGATGTTTTCTGGCCAATCGAGTTCCGTAATCCGCTTCACTTCATTCAGACTAATCTGAGGGGGTTGGAGCTGATAGCGACTCGCTGCATGACGCACGAAGTGTTTGTATAAGGGACCGATGTCTTCTTTGCGTTCATTCAAATTCGGCATCCGAATCATCTTCACTGAGCTTTCAATGCCTTTATCGACGGTGTTTGCAGCACCAAATACGCGTTGCAGTTTCGGGTGGTTAAACAAGCATTGCCACTGTTTTTCCGATATATGCTCGGCGCTGTGTAAGTACAAACTGCAATGGCTTTTACCGTCTGTAAGATGATGTATGGTTTTGTCTAATGCTTCATGTGAAAGCTCGTATAAGTCTTCACCGGATGCGGCAATCAACTCACTTTCTGCGGTCGCATGGATATCGTGAGCAAATTGAGCAGCGAGTCTTCGCCCTGTGCCATCTTCACCGACAAAAATGAGCGGCTGGTGGAGTGGGGCGCTTATCAGCGCACGGCGAATGTCGACCATAGCTTGACTGTGACCAATCATTTTTGGACCGACATGGGTTTGCATGTCGAGCTCTTTCTTTAGCCAGACGTTTTCTTGCAATAAGACCAGTTTATCGCCGGCATTGTTGAGCGATTTTAATAGTTGCTCGGTAGAGAATGGCTTTTCAAGAAAGTCATACGCACCGCTCTTCATCGCTTCGACCGCGGTTTTTACATCACCATGCCCAGTTAATACGATAAATTGAAAGTGATTATTTTTGCCTAACAGGGTGCGCATGAACTCTAACCCATTCATCACTGGCATGTGGATATCGGTGATGATCAGTGCTGGCGTATTGGGATCAATCACGCGCAGCGCTTCAACTGCATTTGGGAAGCAAGTGACGTCAATTCCTTCAATCAATAACGCTTGAGTAACCGCATCACGAATATGCGGCTCATCATCGACAAAGAAAACAGGGTTATGCATGAGAGTCTTCCTCTGCTGGATGAAGTGAAACGAGAGGTACGCTGACGACAAAAGTCATCCCACCTGATAGCTGAGATTGTGTGTCCATTTGATGGCGAGCGTGACGGGTATAATCGGCATCGTTATCAGCATCATCGCTATTAACATCATGATTATAAGCGCTGAGTGAGCCTTGATAGCTCTCCAAAATGCGTTTTGAGATGGTTAAACCCAGTCCGAGCCCCTCTGGCTTGGTGGTGTAAAACGGGTCGAAAATCTTAGCTAAGGCGTGTTCTGACATGCCGGGGCCGTTGTCAGAAACCAAAATATCGCAGTTACTCTGGTCACACTGCACGGCAATCGAAATCTGTGGGTCGATACAATACCCTTCCATAGCTTGAGCTGCGTTGTGGAATAGATTGATCAGCACTTGCTCAAGCTCGACGCTGTGAATCGCGAGTTTTACGTCGTATTCAATGGCTGGCACTTTAAGCGTCACTCCCTGTTTGATCAGCTTACTGCTCAGAATACGTGTCGCGTTGTGCACCGCATCGTGTAGAACCGATACCTCACTGTGTAGGTTGTCATCCGTCTTACGCGTGAAGACCTTTAAGCGTGCAATGACTTCGGCCATGGTATCGTTGAGCGACAGCATCTTATCCAGATTGTCCGCCACCATTGAGTAACGCTCCATTGTCATTAAACGCTGCGAGTTTTCGGTGTAAGTCCGCAGCGCAGCCAATGGCTGGTTGATTTCGTGATTAATGCTTGCAGACAGTTCACCAAGTAGCGCTAACTTTGCCGCTTGAGTTAGCTCTTGTTGCGTTTGCTTCAGTTCTTGTTGGCTCTGCTCATATTGATGCACGGTTTGTTGTAACTTGTGGTTGGCTTGGCTGAGGATGAAAGTTCTCTCTGTTACCTTTTCTTCCAAGCTGGCATTGACATTGGCAAGACGTGCTTTGTTGACCAGCATTTGGAACCATGCCAACGCAATTAACCCCACGAGCGCATACAGCAGCAGATAAACTATGTCGGCTTGCAATACAGCGGTGAAGACTTCTTGTTGGCTAATCAGTGCAATGACGCGAAAACCTTTGTCAAACAGATTGGTCGCGTAAGCAAGGTAGTTGGGTGACATCAAGAGTTGGTTGTTTTCAAACTGATTGACTCCGCTTTGCCCAGTGAGCTCGCCACGATATTGAGGAAGGGTATCACCGTATTGTTGAGTTTGATTGAGCTCTTGTTTTGCTTGTTCAGATAACGGGAACAGAGCGCGATAGCGCCAATCGGGCAAGTTACTCATGAACACCACGTCGTGCACACCCGCAACCAGTAAATCGCCATCATCTTGTGCCAAGCGCTGTTCTAGCTGCTCCAAATTGACTTTAACTGTTATTACGCCTGCGACTTCGCCATCGACCCAAAGTGGTGATGAGAAGAAATATCCGCGCTTATTGGAGCGAACCCCGAGGGCAACGTATTGAGCCTTCTCCCCATTTAATGCGTGTTGAAAGTAAGGACGAAAGGCAAAATTAGAACCGACGAAACTGTCGTCTTGTTGATAGTTGCTTGATGCGATCACCAAACCGGTTTTATTGTGCACGTAAATAGTGTCAGCGAGGCTTTGTGCTAACCAATCAGAGAGCAATAAATTGAAGGATTCTGACGGTTTACCCTCTTTGACCGCTGTGAGTAATCTTGGGTCATGGCTGAGCAAGTTCGGGATTTTTTCAAACTTTGCCAGTTCATAATCGATTTCCTGTGCAACCTGCGAAGCTTGAGTTTGCAGCTTATTTTGCCACTGATCATGTTGATGCTGGGTTGCGTATTTATGAGTCAACATCAGCCCGACCAGACCGATGGCGAGCAAGACCAATAAAAAATGGCGCAGAGCTTTGGGGTTAAGTAGGTTCACGATTGGCTCACTAGTTTTTAACGCCATGTTATCAAAAGGCATTTAGTGATGCTGTGAGCTGCTGCGACAACGTGACATAACACAAAACCGCAATCAGGGTTCTCGCTTGCTTTCCTTGAATTTCCCTATCATCGGGCGCACAATCGACAAAAACGAGTGAAGGAGTGAAGATGGAACTTGCTGATATTCGTCGTGAGTACACAAAAGGTGGCCTGCGTCGTAAAGATTTAAAAGCAGATCCGATTGATCAATTTAACCTATGGTTAGAGCAAGCGGTACAAGCAGGGTTGACTGATCCAACCGCAATGACGGTCGCGACAGTGGACGAAAATGGCATGCCGTTTCAACGCATTGTGCTGCTGAAAAACGTCGATAAAGATGGCTTTGTGTTCTACACCAACTTGGGCAGCCGTAAAGCGCAGCAGCTTGAGCACAACAGCAACATCAGCCTGCATTTCCCATGGCATCCACTTGAGCGTCAGGTTCACATCACAGGTGTGGCAGAAAAGCTAACGCCGATGGAGAACATGAAGTACTTCACTTCTCGCCCGAAAGACAGCCAATTGGCTGCGATTGCGAGCAAACAAAGTAGCCGTATTTCTGCACGTGGTGTATTGGAAGGTAAATTCCTAGAGTTGAAGCAGAAGTTTGCCAAGGGTGAAATCCCGATGCCATCCTTCTGGGGTGGTTTCCGCGTCAAGCCGCAAAGCATTGAATTCTGGCAAGGTGGTGAACATCGTCTGCATGACCGTTTCTTGTTCTCAAATCAAGAAGGCGAGTGGGACATCGATCGCCTTGCGCCGTAATAGCTTTGACAAAGAGATAAAAAACACCGCCTCAATAGGCGGTGTTTTTGTGTTTACCCAATGGCGAATCAACGTTCACCGTTAAGCACGACAGAAAGCTGATGTTTAAGCAGGGTTTTCGGCACAATCGATCCGTAGCCTGCCTCCATGGCTTTGTCGATAAGTTCGTTCTTACTGTTGGCTTCAAACTTAGTACGCAGACGAGCAACATGCCCTTCTACGGTCTTGGTTGAAATCCCCATGACCTGTGAGATGAATTGCGGCTTTTTGCCATACAGCAACAAGAACAGAGTCTCTTGCTCACGGCAGGTCAGCTTTTCTGGCTCGGGTTTCAGGTTAGAAAAACGAAAGATGGACTGCTGGTTGGGCGTGCCACCGATGGCTCTGCATACCCAATATCCCACTTCGATGACGGCAGTATCAGTAAGTTCGCGACCATAAAATATGGTGCCAATGATGTTGCCGTCGTCGTCTCGCCAAGGCGTCTTAGTAAAAATGTGCGCTCGCCAATGACCATCTGGATAAGGGTGGATATCAAGGATCTTTAGCGACTCGCCTGTTTCAATTACGTGCCTATCTTGTTCTTGAAACTCTTTTGCACATTCAATGGTAGGGCTTGCGACCTCAAAGTCTGTTTTGCCTATACAGACTTCAGGTGAATCGTAGCCTATCAATTCTGCGTATTCCTGATTCACATAGCGGAATACCGAATCTTTATCTTTGCATCCCCAACAACCCGGTAGCTGTCGAAGGAGCGACTGTTCTATGGTATTGACTGGAATATTCACAAGGGACTCACTACTGCTACATATCGCCTGCTTGATTGCAGGTCAGTATTCTCACTTCGCTTATCCCGCGTTTTTATTACAACACTGCCTTGATCATGCTTTCGAGAATCGCGCCAGATGGAACTGGAAGAGAGAAGGTCGATCAGGATAACTCAGCGTGATGATTAACGTCAGGATACGGTGAGATGGTCGATATATTATCAGCTTATGCCATTGTTTTCATTGGCGTGAGACAAAAAAAAGCCAGCCTGAAGACGGGCTGGCAACACAAGATATAATCTTGTCGACGTGTAGAAGAGGTTCTAAATTACATAGCGAGGGTCTGCTAAGTAAGTTAGAGGTATCAAGTAGATACCGATGAGCTCAGGGTCGTATGCATCCTAGAGCTCGAGGTCTAATGTATTGAATTGTGAGCATATTAGTAAGGGGGGAAATCCCTCTATGCCCCTGTTTTTCGGGCATTTCGTGCGCTTTCGATCGTAGTTTTTACCTTGTTGCTTACATTGGTGTGCATTTTAACCCCAAAGATCTTTGCTATTGGCTTGTCTCATCTTTGGTAATTTTGGCTATCTGTCCGTTTTTGTTAAAAAAATTGGTTGCACATTGACCGTAAGTTTCTCTTACATGATCATCGTTCCGGAACTATGATCATGTAGAGCGCAATGATCGTGTTGATTTGATCTTGTGCGATTGGATTGGGGAAGATTTGCAACCCAACAGAGAAGGTATATGATGCCAAGATATAAGCCGACTGTGTAAAGACGACTGTTTGAAATGAGTGATTCAGATAACCCGAAAGCCCCGCTATATAAAGAGATCATGCTGCCTAAACCAGCAGAGTTGATCACGCTTCCGTCTTATATGGATTGCCATGATCATGCTTACACACAGATCGTGATCGGTTTAAAGGGACAAGCAGAATTCGAAGTTCGTGGTCAGGGCAATTTGGTTGGTCCGGGGCAAGGTTGCATCGTAACGGCATCTTCTGATCATGCTTTCGGTGGCGTGATTCATCAATCAGACATCTTGGTGCTTAATATGCCAAAGCCTGCCAACGATGATCCTGAGATGTTGCAAAAAATCAATAACCTAGAACGCTCTCATCTTTACTTCCAATTGGATGGTCAGATTCAAAAGCTGATTCAAATGCTGGTGCAAGAGATGCGTAATCATCCAGACGATTTACTGCTTAGCCGTGCGTGTAATGACACCGTGATCGCTCTTATGCAGCGTCATATATCAGCATTTGAAACCTCAAGGAAAGAGTCACGCTTTGATCTGGAAGCGATTGACCGTTACATCGAACAGCACTTGAGCCACAAAATCAGCGTGGCGCAATTGGCTGGCAGCGTATTTTTGGGTGAAAGCCAATTCCATAGCTTATTCAAAGATCAGATGGGCATTACGCCGCATCAGTACGTGCTCGGCAAACGCATCGATATGGCGCGCGATTTGATTGAACAAGGTCACTTAACGTTGGGGCAAATTGCCGAATTCACCGGTTTCTCAAGCCAAAGTACTTTCACTCATACCTTTACTCGTTTACAAGGATTATCACCTTCTCAGTATAAGAAACAGGTTGGCTAACACTGCTCATCAAGTTGCTTATTTGAGCGAAGCCGCGTATGAGTCGCGGCTTTTTTGTGCTTGTGTTTTGCACAGGAAAGTCGAACTTTTTTGCGTAATTCTCCGGAAAATTTCAATGTTTTTGTCCATTCCTCACAAAAGCACAATCTAAATCCTTCTTATTCAAACAGAAATTGCTCAAAACCCGCCTGCTTTTGTTGTAAATGACATGCAAAGATGAATTTTTACAACACAATATATTATGTATTTGCGTGTAACTATGTAGATGTTTTGTTATAAAAGCGAGTTTTTAGCAAAAATCTCGGAGTTTTTGACAAGTATTCTTCTCGGGCTCAAAATATACTGCCAGCCATTCATTGATGATCCTCGAAGCGGTTTTCGAGGAGAGAGATTGAGGAAAACGCATGTTTACAGCAACGAACGTGTTAACACCGGAATTTATCGAGCAGCCGCTTGATAAGTTGTGGTCACTGATCTCGCCATTGTACATGGTGGACGAGTCTCAATGGCTAGAGCAATTATTGCCACTAGCAACGCCGACAGCGGAAGAAAAATCGGCAATCACGACCCAAACAACCCAGCTTATCGAAGCCATCCGTGCGGATAAGAAGTCAATTCAGATGATTGATGCGCTATTGCTGGAATACAGCTTAGATACTCATGAAGGTATCTTACTGATGTGTCTTGCAGAAGCATTGATGCGTATTCCTGATTCAGCAACGGCGGATGCGCTGATTAAAGATAAGTTAAGCGTTGCGGATTGGAAATCTCACCTTAAGAGTTCTGATTCTGTCTTCGTTAACGCTTCAACTTGGGGCTTAATGCTAACAGGTAAAGTGATTGGTCTTGGTGAGCAAGAAACCCAGAGCCCAGGTCAGGCTGTAAACCGTCTGGTAAACAAATTCTCAGAACCTGTGATTCGTAAAGCCATGTATCAGGCAATGAAGATCATGGGTCATCAGTTTGTACGTGGTCGTACGATTGAAGAAGCGCAGAAGAACGGTCGTCCAATGCGCGACAAAGGTTTCACTTACTCATTCGATATGTTGGGTGAAGCGGCGCTGACTACGGCAGACGCAAGCAAGTACTTCAAAGATTACCTAATGGCGATTGAAGCCGTAGGTCGTGAAACGTACGGCAGTGACACAAGTCCTGCACCTTCTGTTTCTATCAAGCTTTCTGCACTTCACCCACGTTATGAAGTGGCGAATGAAGAACGCGTGATGACAGAGCTTTACGACACATTAACGCAATTGCTCAAGCGCGCTATCGAAGTGGATGTTGCCATCACGATTGACGCAGAAGAAGCGGACCGTCTTGAGCTGTCACTCAAACTTTTTGAAAAATTGTACCGCAGCGACCTTTTGAAAGGCTGGGGCAAGTTTGGTCTGGTGGTTCAAGCCTACTCGAAACGTGCACTGCCAGTATTGGTATGGCTAAACGGTCTGGCGAAAGAGCAGGGCGATCTGATCCCGCTTCGTCTAGTAAAAGGCGCGTACTGGGACAGCGAAATCAAGTGGTCACAACAAGCGGGTTACGAGAACTACCCAGTTTACACGCGCAAAGAAGCGACGGATGTTGCTTACCTAGCGTGTGCGCGCTTCCTACTGAGTGAAGGCGTGCGCGGTAATATCTTCCCGCAGTTTGCCAGTCACAACGCACACACTGTTACGGCGATTGCTGTAATGGCAGAGCACAAAGATTACGAATTCCAACGTCTGCATGGTATGGGCGATTCGCTTTATAACCATGTGATGGACACTTATGGGCAGCCAGTACGTATTTACGCGCCAGTCGGTAGCCATGCGGATCTACTGCCTTACTTGGTTCGTCGCTTACTAGAAAACGGCGCGAACAGCTCATTTGTGCACCGTTTGGTGGACGCGCGTTGTCCAATTTCAGAGCTGACGCATCACCCTGTTGATGTGCTGACCTCGTTTGAGACCTTGCACAACGGTCAAATCCCAATGCCAACCGGCATTTTCCCAGAGCGCAAAAACTCATACGGTGTGAACGTTGATATCGACAGCGAAGCGAAGCCGTTTGAAGCGCAGGTTGAAAGCTTCCTAACTCAGAAGTGGACTGCGGGTCCGATCATCAACGGCGAAAAACATGCCGAAAGCATGATCAAGGAAAACTCTGCAGAGATCATTACTGCCCCTTACGATCGTCGTATTGAAGTGGGTCAGGTGGCTTTCGCAAACCTTGATCATGTTTCCGCTGCAATCGAAGCGGCTGATGCTGCATTCCCAGAGTGGAAAGGCACCGCAATTGAACAAAAAGCGGCGTGCCTAGATAAGCTTGCGGATCTGATGGAAGAAAACTTGGCTGAACTGGTGGCAATTTGTCACCAAGAAGCGGGTAAGACGATTCACGATAGCATTGATGAAGTGCGTGAAGCGGTCGACTTCTGTCGTTACTACGCGAAACAAGCACAAAACCTTCAGCCGTTCGAATTGGAAGGTTTTGATGGTGTGAAGCGCATTTCAAGCCGTGAAGGTTTGGGTGTATTCGTTTGTATCAGCCCATGGAACTTCCCACTTGCGATTTTCCTTGGTCAAGTCACAGCGGCATTGGTTGCAGGTAACACAGTTGTGGCTAAGCCAGCTGAGCAAACTAGCTTAATTGCGGCGCGTGCGATCGAATTGATGTTAGAAGCCGGCTTCCCAGCGGGCGTGATTCAGCTATTGCCGGGTCGTGGTGGTGAAATTGGTCATGCACTAACATCTCACGATGCGATTGCAGGTGTGGCATTTACCGGTTCGACAGCGACGGCGCAACGCATCAATGTGACGCTTGCCGAGCGTAGCGCGAAGCCAGTACCGTTTATCGCTGAAACTGGCGGTCAAAACGCCATGATTGTGGATAGTACGGCACTGCCAGAGCAAGTTGTGCGTGACGTGATTCGTTCCGCTTTCGCTTCTGCTGGTCAACGTTGTTCTGCTCTGCGCGTTCTGTTCGTTCAAGAAGACGTTGCAGATCGCATCATCAACCTTATCCAAGGTGCGATGAATGAACTGCATGTTGGTATTCCTTACCTGCACAAAACGGATGTGGGTCCGGTTATCGACAGCAATGCGAAAAATAAACTCCTTGCTCACCTAGAGTACATGACAAGCACGCAAACCAAAGTTGCTCAATTGCAATTGGACGAAGCGTGTCAGCATGGTGATTTTGTGTCGCCAAGTGCATTCGAAATCTCGGGCATTGATGTTCTGAAAGAAGAGCAATTCGGTCCTATCTTGCACATTGTTCGCTTTAAAGCGTCTGAGTTGCCAAATGTGGTTGAGCAAATCAATCAAACCGGTTTTGGTCTCACAATGGGCATCCACAGCCGTAACGAAACCACTTACCGTTGGATTGAAAAACACGCTCGTGTGGGTAACTGCTACATCAACCGTGATCAGGTTGGCGCGGTGGTTGGCGTTCAGCCATTCGGTGGTCAAGGTTTGTCGGGTACGGGTCCGAAGGCTGGTGGTCCTCACTACCTATACCGCTTTACTAAACAACATCTTGTTCAAGCAGAGAAGGCGTAAGGAGTCGCATTATGGTTCATCAGATCACGTTTTTTAAAGATGCATTCTCTGCGTGGGAGCAGTGGAATCTGACCGATTTTGATTACAAATGTGAGCATTTGCTGGCATTTAAATCTGCGATTGAAGAGCAGCATAGCGTGGTTGGCAAAGTGGTGTCTTACCACTTGCAGCAAGCGTCTACTCTGTTAGCAGAAACTCATCAGTTAGTGGGGCCTACGGGTGAAACTAACGAGCTGTACGCAGCGGGTCGCGGTGTGGCTTTGGTTGTTTGTGAAAACAATCTAGCAAATACCGAGAACGCTCTGAACAGCACATTTGCAATGATCACCTGTGCTCTGATTGCAGGCAACAGCGTGGTGATTTGTAGTGACAATACAGAGCTTACTCAATTGGTTAAGCATGCTGTGGCGTCAGCAAACTTCCCATCTAACTTAGTCCAAGTGGTTGCGTACGATGCGTCTTCCCCGTTGTTAGACAGCGACGTACGTAGTGTGGGTTATGTTGGGCATTCACAGGTTGAGCATGCGCTTAACCTGCAACTGGCTAAGCGTGACGGTGCCATCGTCGGCTTAGTTTCTGAAACGGATTTAGAGTCACCGACATTGACTCATGATCCTCATCTGTCGTTGCGCTTCATTACCGAGCGTACTCGAACGATAAATATTACAGCGGTGGGCGGTAACGCGACTCTACTCGAGTTGGGAAGCGACTCCCACTAACCTGACTTGTGATACCAATCTGAACCAAAAGAGCCTGAGAGCTTACTCGGGTTGGTATCTCTTACTTTGATGTATTGCTGCGATGGCAAAATATCAAAGCAGGCAAGGAAGGAAATAATTATAACGAGGACTATCAAATGATAGAAAATAGCTTTGCTATCACGACCACTTTTGTGGCGTACTTACTAATTATGGTTGCCATTGGCGTTTACGCGTATAAGAGGACTTCCAATTCATCAGACTACTTCCTAGGTGGTCGTAGCCTTGGTCCATGGCCAGCGGCACTTTCTGCAGGCGCATCAGACATGAGTGGCTGGTTGCTACTTGGTCTTCCGGGGTATGCATATGCAGCAGGTATTGAAGCGTTCTGGCTAGCAGGTGGTCTGCTTGTGGGGACATGGCTAAACTGGTTAATCAGTGCAAAACGTCTACGTACGTACAGCATTCAAACTGATGCGCTAACGCTGCCTGAATTCCTGTCGCGTCGCTTTAACGATAAGTCGAAACTGATTCAGACAATCTCTGCGTTCTTCATTCTTCTATTCTTCCTTTTCTACACCAGCTCAGGCTTGGTAGCAGGGGGCAAACTGTTTGAGACCGTATTCGGCTTGGATTACAGCATTGCCGTTATCATTGGCACGGTGTGTGTGGTTTCTTACACGCTATTCGGTGGTTTCTTAGCGGTATCTTGGACGGACTTGGTGCAAGGTCTATTGATGGCAGCAGCACTAATGATCGTGCCAGTTGCTGTGATGGATGGTGGTCTAGGTCAATTGGCGACGGACATGCACAACATTAACCCAGAGCTACTAACGCTATGGAACGATACGAAAGGCGAGCCTCTATCGGCTATCGCGATCATCTCGTTGGTGGCATGGGGTCTAGGTTACTTCGGTCAGCCACACATCCTAGCGCGTTTTAAAGCTTCTCGTTCGAACAAAGACCTAACAACAGCGCGTCGTATCGCTGTAGGTTGGACTGCGCTTTCTATGGCGGGCGCAATGCTAGTTGGTCTTGTTGGTCTAGTGTGGGTAACAGGTCACCCTGGTACGCAACTAGAAGATGGTGAGAAAATCTTCATGCTATTGGTGAACACGGTATTCCACCCAGTGATTGCCGGTATCCTATTGGCGGCAATCCTAGCGGCGGTAATGAGTACTGCGGATTCACAACTTCTAGTATCGTCATCTGCTCTAGCAGAAGACTTCTACAAGCAAGTGATTAAGCCGGATGCAACGTCTGAAGAAGTTGTAATGATTGGTCGTGTGGGCGTTATCGTGATTTCTCTTATCGCGCTATTCCTAGCAATGACGCCAGACAGCTCTGTTCTCGGTCTTGTATCTTACGCTTGGGCAGGCTTTGGTGCAGCGTTTGGTCCAGCAGTTGTGCTTAGCCTTTACTGGAGCGGTATGAACCGCAACGGCGCACTAGCAGGTATCCTAATCGGTGGTGTGACTATCGTGGTTTGGAAACAGCTAACAGGCGGTTGGTTCGATGTGTACGAAATCGTACCGGGCATCATCTTCTCAACGATTGCGATCATTGTTGTAAGTAAGTTGACTGGTGGTGCAGCGCAAGAAGTACTTGAGCAACACAAAGAATACGAGAAGAAATTGGTTGAGCTAGACTAATTCCTCTCAATTAAAAACAAAGCCCGCGTTCGTCGCGGGCTTTTTTGTGCTTACTCGATGGTGATTTGAATGACCCGTAATACCTCAATTCGAGAATTTCTGAGGTATAGTAAAAAACGTGTTGACCCGTCTATCAGTGTAGGGCTGATGCTATGTCTGTACCGACAAAAGGAGCCACTATGCTAACCGTAACCCAACTGGCCAGAGAGTGTGGACTCTCTCGTACTACGATTCTTTACTATGAACGTGAAGGCTTGCTAGCGCCTGCACATCGTTCAGAAAACGGTTATCGCTGGTATGGAGAAAAAGAGATGCAGCGTTTAAAAACCATTTCGTCTTAT
The DNA here is from genome assembly GCF_001591145.1 of Vibrio harveyi NBRC 15634 = ATCC 14126 = KCTC 12724. Classification (GTDB taxonomy): domain Bacteria; phylum Pseudomonadota; class Gammaproteobacteria; order Enterobacterales; family Vibrionaceae; genus Vibrio; species Vibrio harveyi. Next base: position 151,488 of record NZ_BCUF01000007.1, read on the forward strand.
CGTTCTTATGGGTTACCGATTTCCAGCATACGCACTTTGTTGGCACAGAAAGGCAAATCTCAAGCGGAGATCTTGAAAGACCATTTCAATGAACTTGAACGCGAGATTCAAAATCTGCGAGCGCAGCAAAAAGCGATCGTGGTGCTATTACAAGAACCACAACTGATAGAGGATAATATTGTGACTAAAGAACGTTGGGTACAAATCATGCAAGCGGCGGGCTTTTCTGAAAACGACATGGTGACATGGCACCAGAAATTTGAAGAGATGGAGCCTGCTGAGCACCAAAAATTCCTTGAATCTTTGGGTATTGAGCAAGACGAAATTGTGCGCATTCGCGCTCTATAATTAGCGCTTAAGCAGGACATTAAAAACCGGTTAAATAAAAATAAGCCTCTTCGTGAGGCTTATTTTTTATAACAGCTTACTTAATCATAAACTGCTTAGAAACGGATCTTTGAGTAAACCACAGTGTTACTCAATTCCCCTGAGGTAGAGAGGCGGTCGTGTCTCAACTCACCTTCAAAGTCATAACCACAACGCTCTGCGACAGCACGGCTTTTTAGGTTGGTTGAATCTGCCATAATCGCAATGCGTCTTGCACCGAGGTCTTCAAACGCGTAGCGCTCTAGCTCAAGCACCGCTTCGGAAATGTAGCCGTTGCCCACCGCGGCATCATCCAGCCAGTAACCGATTTCAAACGACGGCACTTCTTGATCACGAATCATTAAGCCTACTGCACCAATTAAACGGTCGCTTTCTTTTTCAATAATGAAGTAACGCAACTCCCCTTCAAAACTTTCAAAGTTGGCGATGGCTTTTTCTGTCCCCTCAATCATTGCTTCTAGTGTGAGCACATGTGGCACCCAAGGAAGATACACTTCGAGTGTCTTCTGGCTACGCAGTACTGCTTGGTGTGCTTCTTCTGCACGTTCTAAACAAGCAGGGATTAGCTTAAGACGTTTCGCTTCCATATCGGCTCTCCTTTGGGTGAAAAATGAAAGAAAAATCATTTAAGCAGATGTACTTAGAATGATCTAGTTGTTCGTATACCCAAATAACCTCGAGATGCTAGGTTCAGCGAGAATGACTTGGTTTGTATACGCGGCGGCGATTT
>NZ_BCUF01000008.1 GCF_001591145.1 Vibrio harveyi NBRC 15634 = ATCC 14126 = KCTC 12724
GGGTATAAACTAACTAAGAATACTTTTTTCAATTTCCAAGTTTTTTTCTAGAGCTCATAGAAAGAAGCCCAACAAAAAAGCCATGCAAAGTGGGTTCTGCATGGCTTTGGTTAGGGCAGCAATGGCACTGCCCTCGTCTAGGACTGGTTACATTGAGCTTTGGTCGAAATCGTTGCCTTGGTCAGTACCCGTTTGAGTATCCGAGTCGAAGCTGCCAGAGTCATCCGTGAAGTCAACACCTTGGTCTTGACCTCCCGCACTTGTCCAGTCGCTGCCGCCAGATTCCATACCCGCCATATCTGGTTGCTGATCTTGAGCAGAACCTTGCATGGTGTATTGATCATCGACTTCAACTTCAACCGTGCCACTCGCACCTTCTACTGCGCTGCCCAATTCATCGTAACCTTGGAATTGGATTTCGCTTGTACCTTCGTAACCTTCTGGTAAGTCAACCGATACTGGTTGATTCAGGTTGCCACTTAATGTGAAGCTGCCATCGCCATTATCCAGTGCGTTGCTTACTGATGCACCATCAGGTAGACCGGACATTTCTGCATAATCCACCGATTCGTTACCACTGACCTCATCTGGAACCGAGATAGAAATGGTATCGCCTGGTGCTGCAGTCACACCAGCTGCGCTCTCCTCTTCACTGTCTGCACCGTTTGCTACTTGCTCTTCAGGCTGTTGCACTTCGCCGACTTGCTGCTCTGATGATGCTTGAGCAGTTTGGATTTGTGACTCGTCGCTTTGCGCTGAATCGTCCGCAACTTGGATGCTCAGATTCTGAGTCGATACTTCACCGTTGTCGTTGACCTGAACATCCATAGCCAAATTGCCATCGAAGTCATCGTTCGGCCAGTATGTCCACTCTTCATCACCTGATTTCGCGAAGAAACCAGCATCGTTTGCATCGGCGACATCCAACACTTCTGCAGAAGGGCTAATGCCAAGCTCATCAATCAACTGTGCTTCCGTTAGTGTTAGTGAACCATCATCAGCTAATGCGTAGCCTTCGCTGGTTGTGGTTTCACCTTCACCTTGGATGTCGACATTAAAGAAGCTCTCAATGCGGTTTTCACCGTCAGTTGCAATGAAGCCAATTTGAACATCTCCGGTGTAGCCTTCTGCTGGTGTGAATTGGTAGTTACCTTGGTTATCGGTCTCTATCACACCTTGACCTTCCATTAGGCTCACTGACTCAATACTCAAGCTGTCACCTTCTGCATCGCTCAAGGTCGATAGCATGTCATCACTGGTGAACGACAAGGTGCCATCCGCTGCCATTTCTGTGGTAGAAATGCTGTCGATTTCTGGAGAAGCATTCTCTTGTGGTGCGTCTTCTTTCACGACCACGCCTGTTTGCTCATCATGAAGCACACCGTCTTTATCAATCACGTAAGCGATATCCGCTTCACCAGTAAAGCCTGGTGCTGGATTGAATGTCCATGTGCCATCACCGTTATCGACTATCTCACCTTGGCTGCGATCAGCTAGGTGAACGAATTTCACTTCATCACCCGCGTCAGCGTCTACGTTTTCTGCCAATCCGATTAGGTCATCAGCGGTTAGGATAACGGGTTCACCCGCTAGGGTTTCGAAGTCACCTGAATCGATACCATCTTCGAACTCTTCTGGCTCGTCACCATAATCCACCGTTGTTGCGGTCACGGTTACGAAGAACTCGCCATTAAAGTCAGCCGGAGGCGTCATTTGCAAGTCTGAAATATCCCACTCGTTCAAGTCGATGTATTGACCCGGTTCCGTAATGGTAATGGTGTTCACACCATCCGTAACTTCGAAGCCAACAGGGAAACCAGTCATCACTAGGTTACTTAGCGTTTCTGAATCGTCGATTAGACCGACATTCAAGCCTAGGTGACCCGTTTCGTCCTCACCGAACACTAACGGACCATCATGGTCGGTTGTGATGACTGCGCCATCCGCAACAGGGCGAACAAACACTGGTACATCAAGTACTGTTTCAAACTCACCGTCACTTACCACAACTTGCAAGTCAGAAACCCCTGCAAAATCGCCAGTCGGTGTGAATGTCCAAGTACCGTCACCGTTGTCTGTTACCTCACCACCATCTTCACCTTCTGCGGTGATAATGCGTGATACGACTAGGTTTTCAGTATCGATATCGCCGAACAAGTTCATCAGGTCGCCAGCGTCGAAGGTGAATGCGCCATCTTCGTCGGTTGCCATAAAGGCATTACCCACATTGAATGGAGCATCGTTGACTGGAATAACATCCACATTCAACGAGCCTTCAACCACTTCTTCACCATCCGTCGCGGTGTAGCCCAGTTCCACCAAACCATTGAAGTCTTGAGTGGTTACCAAGTGGTACATACCATCTGGCTGCTGAGTTAATGTCGCGTTTGCAGGAGCACGAACCGTGATGCTTTCTACGCTGATTTCGTCACCATCAAGATCCGTAACTTGATCAGCGATGTAAGCTGGGTCAATCACCATGACCACATCTTCTTCGCCTTGCATCTGGATGGTTGGTGCTTCTGGTGCATCGTTAACCGCTTCGACGTTTAGATTGCCTTCAACCGGCGTAACTAAATCACCATCGCTGACGCCGAACGACATTGGCACATCACCGTTGAAGTTCTCAGCTGGAGTGAATGACCAAGTGCCATCACCGTTGTCTAGCAAGTCACCGTATTGCTCATCAATCACTAGGTCGACAGCAGACAGTTCATCGTAGGTGTTGTCGATGTCTGTCGCGTTAGCAAGCAACATGTCCTGCGTGATAAGAATGGTAGTATCTTCGGTGCCAGCAATATTCACTGGTGTTGATTGCGGCGCATCGTTAATTGGGTTCACCGTTAGGTCGACGCCCACTTCCACGCTCGCACCATCGTTATCAATCAAGTCGAAGCTTAGGTCGATATCGCCATTGAAGTTCGCATCAGGCGTAATCGTAAAGCTACCATCTTGGTTCTCAACAACGGTTGCATTGGCTACCGCGGTTAAGTTCACTGCTTCTAGATTATCGCTGCCTACGTCACCCGCTTGAGCCAGTAACTGCTCTTGACTCAATGTGATTGAACCGTCTTCATCGACGCTGTAAGCCAAATCGCCAGATACCGGAGCATCGTTGACTGGCAATACATCAATGTTCGCGTTGGTTGTCGCAATTGCACCGTCTTCATCAGCCACTACTACGTCTAGGCTTACGCCACCATTGAAGTTTTCATTTGGCGCGAAGCTGTAAGTGCCATCGTCATTCGCTGTTAGAATGCCGTCGCTACCACTGTAAGAGACGCTTTCTAAGCTCACGTCGCCTTCCACATCGCTTGACTGCGCTAGCAGTTGCTCTTCCGTGAAGATAATGACTTCGTCTTCATTAACAGAGTAACTTGTCGCACCTGCGATTGGCGGATCGTTCACCTCAAGTACTGTGATACCCGCAGTGGTTGAGTCTGTCGCACCCTCTTCATCGACAACTACAACGTCTAGGCTGACCTCGCCATTGAAGTTCTCGTTTGGAGAGAAGGTGTACGTACCATCGCCATTGTCTTGGAAGACGCCATCGTTGCCACTGTAAGTCACACTACTGATGTCTACGTCGCCTTCAATATCCGACGAATTAGCCAGTAGTTGCTCGTCACTGATGGTGATCGAGTTGTCTTCATGTACGGTGTAAGACGTGCTGCCTGCCACCGGTGGATCGTTCTCTGGCGTCACACTCACATCAATGTTGGCAGAGGTGGTATCCGTACCGTCTGATACATCAAACGTGAAGTTCACATCGCCATTGAAGTTCTCGTTCGGTGCGAAGCTGTAAGTGCCGTCACCATTGTCAGTAAGAACACCATCGGCACCTGTGTAAGTCACGCCTTCAACTGTTAGGTTGTCATCTTCTACATCCGTCGCGCCTGTTAGCAAGTCTGCGTCTGTAAAGGTAAGAATACCGTCCTCACCCACGGTGAACGCTTGATCTTGTGGCTCTGGAGCGTCATTGACTGGTGTAACGGTTAGGTCAAGACCAGCCGCAACCACTTCTTCGCCATCCGTGACATCGTAACTAAACTCAATGTCACCGTAGAAGTTCTCGCTTGGAGTAATGGTGAAGCTGCCATCCTCGTTCATTTCAACCGTTGCATTTTCATCATTGGTGCTTAGGTTGATTGCACTTAGGTCATCGCCATCGATATCGATATCGATATCGATATCGATATCAACAGCGTGCTCCAGTAACTGCTCTTGAGTCAACGTGATGCTGTTGTCTTCGGCAGTGACCGCCGTGATATCACCCGTAACTTCTGGTGCATCATTGGTTGGCGAGATATGAATCGTCACATCTTGCGTCGCTGTCGCCGTGGTTCCGGTATCTACATCCGTAGAAGTTGCATTCACGGTTAGCGTCACATCGCCATTGAAGTCCGCAGAAGGAATAAACTCTAGCCCTTCTAGCTCGCCTGGTTGTAGTGACCAAGTGCCGTCCCCGTTATCAACACCAGCCGATAGTGCGCTGCCTTCTGGCACATCTTCAATCAAGATAGAGAGGTTTTCTGAACCATCGGTATCGGTTAAAGCCGCATCAATATCAAGCGGCACTGGCGTATCTTCGGTACCAATGATTTGGTAATCCGCGTCCGCTACCGTGATTTCGATGTTGTCGATGCCGAACGACTCGTCAGGAATACTTTGGTTTAACGTAGAACCAAAGCCTAACTGAAGCTGACCGTCTTCCACCGGAACGGTTAAGTTCACTTGGTGAGCCTGATCATTCCAGAAGCTAAAGCCTTCGCCCTGTGAAGATCCATGGACGACTTCACCCACTTCATTACCGTTAGAGTCGTAAAGCGTTGTCGTACCATCTTGAGTACGGAACACTGAGTTTTCCAAGGTGGTTAGCTGTTCGCCGCCGACAAAGATTTGGAACGACTCGCCATCCCAAGAATCGATTTCGTAAAAGCTAAACGAGATATTCACTTCGTTGACATCGCTTGGGATCTCGTAGGTTTTGCTGACCGCTTCATCACCGCCAGTGCCACCAATACGACCCAGCATATCGCCCGTTTCGAAGCCTTGAGAGCTCTCAGTGTTCGCGCTCCAACCGTTCGAGCCAGACTCGAAGTTATCAGACGCAATCACCAAGTCTGAAGCAATCGACAGCTCTGGCATATCGACCACAGATTGAACATCAATGTTCGCTTCTGCTGGCACGGTTGCGGTGCCATCGTTGACATCAAACGTTACGTTCACGTTGCCATCGAAGTTTTCATTCGGTGCAAAATTGTACGTGCCATCACCGTTATCAACCAAGGTACCACTATCAGAAGCAACATTTTCAACCGTTAAGTTATCACCATCGATATCACCTGCATTTTGCAGCAGTTGCTCTTCAGTGAAAGTGAAGCTGGTGTCTTCTTGCGTGACAAACTGTGGCTGACCAACCGTTGGTAAGTCGTTCACTGGGTTCACAGTCAGATCGGCAGTCGCTTGAATGGTTGCATCGCCGTCCGTAATGTCGAAGCTCAGATCAATGTCGCCATTGAAGTCTGCATCCGGTGTGATAGTGAAGCTACCATCATCGTTCGCAACAACGGTCGCATTGCCGTCAACAGTCAGGTTGGATGCAGTTAGGTCATCACCATCCACGTCGCCGGCTTGAGCAAGAAGTTGCTCTTGGCTGAGAGTGATAGAACCATCTTCATCCACGCTGTAAGCCAAATCACCTGATACCGGAGCATCGTTGACTGGCAATACATCAATGTTTGCATTGGTTGCTACCGTTGCACCATCTTCATCGGTCACGACAACATCTAGGCTGACATCACCGTTGAAGTTTTCGTTTGGTGCGAAGCTGAATGTACCGTCGCCGTTATCGGTAAAGATACCGTCGGAGCCGCTGTAACTTACGCTATCAATCGCGACGTCACCTTCAACATCAGAAGCATTCGCCAATAGCTGCTCAGAGCTAATGGTGATGACCTCGTCTTCGTTCACTGAGTAGCTAGTTGCGCCGGCAATTGGTGGATCGTTCACCTCAAGTACCGTAATACCTGCGGTGGTTGAATCCGTCGCACCGTCTTCATCTACCACGACGACATCTAGGCTCACTTCACCATTGAAGTTCTCGTTTGGCGAGAAGGTGTAAGTACCATCGCCATTGTCTTGGAACACGCCATCTGCGCCGCTGTAGCTGACGCTGTCGATTGCTACTTCGCCTTCGACGTCAGATGAGTTAGCCAATAGTTGTTCGTTACTGATGGTGATCGAATTGTCTTCATGCACCGTGTAAGACGTGCTGCCTGCCACCGGTGGATCGTTCTCTGGCGTCACGCTTACGTCAATATTTGCGGTCACGGTATCCGTGCCGTCAGAGACATCGAAGGTAAAGTTTACGTCGCCATTGAAGTTCTCGTTTGGCGCGAAGCTGTAAGTGCCGTCACCGTTGTCGGTTAGGACACCATCTGCGCCAGTGTAGCTCACACCTTCAACCGATAGATTATCGCCATCGATATCCGTTGCGCCATCAAGCAGATCTTCATCAGTGAACAACAAGACGCCATCTTCACCAATGGTGAACGTTTGATCTTCTGGCTGTGGTAGGTCGTTAACTGGATTAACCGTCAGGTCAGCTGTTGCAACGATAGTGTCGGTGCCATCGTTGATGTCGAACGTGATGTCAATGTCGCCATTGAAGTTCGCGTCAGGCGTAATGGTAAAGCTACCATCATCATTAGCCGTAACCGTCGCATCACCGTCAACCACTAGGTTAGAAGCGGTTAGTGCATCACCTTCTACATCCGTTGCTTGTGCCAACAATTGTTCTTGGCTTAGCGTGATCGAGTTGTCTTCATCGACGCTGTAAGCCAAGTTACCCGATACTGGAGCATCATTGATTGGCAGAACATCAATGTTTGCCGTCGTCGATGCGGTCGCACCATCTTCGTCCACGACTACAACATCAAGGTTCACTTCACCATTGAAGTTTTGGTTTGGTGCAAAGCTGAACGTACCATCACCATTGTCGGTAAAGATACCTTCACTTCCACTGTAGCTCACGCTATCTAGTGCTACCTCACCTTCAATATCGGAGGAGCTCGCCAACAACTGTTCTGCGCTGATGGTGATAACTTCATCTTCATCAATTGTGTAACTGGTTGTGCCTGCGATTGGTGGATCGTTCACCTCAAGAACGGTAATTCCCGCTGTTGTTGTATCAACCGCGCCGTCCTCGTCAACCACGACAACATCAAGGCTAACATCGCCTGTAAAGTTTTCGTTTGGTGAGAAGGTGTAAGTATCATCGCCATTAATTTCTAGCACACCGTCGTTACCGCTGTAGCTCACGCTGCTGATCGCAACATCACCCTCGATATCAGACGAATTAGCCAGTAGTTGCTCGTCACTAATGGTGATCGAGTTATCTTCATGCACTGTGTAAGACGTGCTGCCCGCAACTGGTGGATCGTTCTCTGGCGTAACTGTTACATCGATATTCGCGGTCACGGTGTCCGTGCCATCAGAAACATCAAAGGTGAAGTTCACGTCGCCATTGAAGTTCTCATTTGGTGCGAAGCTGTAAGTGCCATCACCATTGTCAGTAAGAACACCGTCCGCGCCTGTGTAAGTGACACCCTCTACCGATAGATCATCACCATCGATATCCGTTGCGCCATCCAGCAGGTCTTGATCAGTGAAGGTCAACACACCATCTTCACCAATGGTAAACGCTTGATCTTCTGGCTGCGGCAAGTCATTAACTGGGTTAACGGTTAGGTCCGCCGTTGCAACAATAGTGTCGCTGCCATCGTTGATATCGAACGTGATATCAATGTCGCCATTGAAGTTCGCATCTGGCGTGATAGTGAAGCTACCATCGTCGTTTGCCGTAACCGTTGCATCGCCATCAACCACTAGATTAGATGCAGTTAATGCGTCACCTTCTACATCCGATGCTTGAGCAAGAAGCTGCTCTTGACTCAACGTGATTGAGTTGTCTTCGTCGACGCTGTACGCCAAGTTACCCGAAACTGGTGCATCATTGATTGGTAAGACATCGACTGTGATGTAAGTATCGACCTCTGCGCCATCTTCATCACGAATGGTCACATCCAACTGTACTTGACCGTTGAAGTTTTCATTCGGTGCAAAGCTACAAGTACCATCACCGTTTACTGAGAAGATACCATCTGGACCGTCGTAGCTGATGCCTACTAGCTCAACGTCGCCTTCAACATCCGAAGCATTCAGTAGCACTTGCGATTCACTAAACGTTAGAACTTGGTCTTCATCGATAGTGTATGCGGTAGGACCTGCGATTGGTGGGTCATTTACCTCAATCACAGTAATGCCAGCAGTGGTAGAATCCGTTGCACCTTCTTCATCGACAACGACCACATCTAGGCTCACCTCGCCGCTGAAGTTCTCGTTTGGTGAGAAGGTGTAAGTACCATCACCGTTGATTTCTAACACACCATCGTTACCGCTGTAGCTCACGCTATCAATCGATACATCACCTTCAATATCCGATGAGTTCGCTAGTAGCTGTTCATCACTGATGGTGATCGAGTTATCTTCATGCACTGTGTAAGACGTGCTACCTGCCACTGGTGGATCGTTCTCTGGAGTGACTGTCACATCGATATTCGCGGTCACGGTGTCCGTGCCATCAGAAACATCGAAGGTAAAGTTCACATCACCATTGAAGTTCTCATTCGGTGCGAAGCTATACGTACCATCGCCATTGTTAGTTAGGACACCGTCCGCGCCAGTGTAAGTGACACCTTCAATCGAGAGGTCATCGCCATCGATGTCCGTTGCACCTGTTAGCAGATCCGCATCAGTAAAGGTCAGTACACCATCTTCGCCAACAGTGAACGCTTGATCTTGTGGCTCTGGTGCGTCATTGACTGGTGATACCGTTAACTCAAGGTTCGTTGAGACAACATCATCGCCGTCAGACACATCGAACGTAAAGGTGATATCACCATTAAAGTCCGCATCTGGCGTTAAGGTGTAAGTACCGTCACCATTGTCTGTGATGGTGATGTTTTCATCATCCGTCGCCAGATTCAGTGCTGTCAGTTGGTCTCCATCTAAGTCACTCGCATTCGCTAATAAGTCGTCTTGAGTGATCAGAATAGAACCATCTTCTTCGACCTGAGCAGATACCGGCAGCGCTTCCGGAGCATGCTCAATCGTTGCCCCAGTTGCGTTAATGTAGATGGTTTGGGACACGGTTTCAGAATCGTCATTCGATAATTCTGTTGCGGTGGCTGTCACGTGAACCTCAAGCTGCTCAGAGAAGTCTTCAGGCAGTTGAATTTCAATTTCTTTATCAATCGCCGTGGTTGGTATTGCAACTGAACCATCGGGACCAACAGTCACTTCACCACTGTAGATTTGACTGTTTACTTCACCGACATCAATAGTGAAGTTAAAGTCGGTGTAATCGGCATCACCGCCACCGTAGAGATCTTCAAAGCCGTAAACCAATTCACCGTCTTCGTTCACGGTAGTTCGGGTATGTTCAATACCATCTTGGTTGAGCTCTGAGCTTGAACCACCATGGAAGACTGCATCACCGAATTGGCTTTGAATCACGGTTTCAGAACCATCAGCGCCAACAAACACGAGTTGTGGGTCAACCGTATCCATGTTCGCAGGAGAGCCATCTGCTGCACGGAACTCGTACTGACCATCTTGCATAGATGCAAAGTCATTGAAGTTATGACCGTTAGGAATCAAGAATAGGTTGAAACTTTCCCCTTCCGAGATTTGAAAGCTGAACTGATCTTGTCCCGGAATGAGATCACCGCCTCCGCCAACTTGAGAGGCATTTTCGTACACCACTTCAACGCCCGTGATGTTGCCATCTTCATCGACTTTGTAGTAACCCGCTGTGTTTTGGTAACCCGCGGTTTCACCTTCAAACGTAACCGTAATTTCAGTATCGCTGTAACTGGTGATACCGTTATCTTGATCGTTAAGTACACCTTCGTTGTCGTAACTGATGACGGAGCCTTCTGGCACGCCATCAACGGTCACAGTCAGCGTTTCAGAAAGGTCTTGGTCTACGAGCGCAGCCGCAATATTCAGCTCAACAATGCCGCCTGGATCAACCAAAATAGCGTTATCATCGATCACAGCACCATCACCATCTGTAATGGCAAGATCAGGTGCATCCGCAACCGCTTCAATGTGGACATTGATGTCTTGTTCTACTTCATCCGTGCCGTCAGAAACCGTAAAGCTGAACTGTAAATCACCACTAAAGTGTTCTTCTGGAACAAAGCTAAACGTACCATCACCGTTGTCGGTGACCGTACCTTCATCACCTGAATAACTGATACTGGTAACGGTTAGGTCATCACCTTCAATATCGATAGCGCCATTGAGCAAGTCCCCCTGAGTAAACAGGATACTGCCATCTTCTTCGATGCTATACATGGCTGGTGCGACAATTGGGATATCGTTGACGGGATTAACCGTCAGTGTCATATCAGTTGAAGTGCTTAGCTCGCCGTCGTTCACTTCATAGGTAAACGCAATTTCACCATTAAAGTTCTCAGATGGCGTCACGGTATAGGTACCGTCACCATTATCAACAATGCTTGCATTTGGATCGTTAGTCTCAAGCGCGGTCGCGTATAGATCATCACCGTCTTGGTCGCTTGCATTCTCAAGCAACATATCTTGTGTCACGAGGATAGAGCCATCCTCGTCCACGTCTGCCACGATTGGTGCAGCTTCTGGTGCGTCGTTGACGAACTCAACTTTCAAGTCGATGTTTGCCGCCACCACATCGGTGCCATCGCTCACATCAAACGTGAGGTCAACATTACCAAAGAACCCCTGCTCTGGCGTTAACGTGTAAGTGCCATCGCCATTGTCTGTTACTTGAACCGTATCGCTCAAGCTCGTCACGTTCACAACAGATAAGTCATCGCCTTCGATGTCCGTCGCTTGAGCCAGCAACTCTGCTTCAGTAATCGTGATGGCTTCGCCGTCTTCTGTGGTGAAGGACAAATCAGGCACATCTGGCAGGTCGTTCACTGGGTTAACGGTGAGGTTTAGATCCGCAGCGACGGTTTCAATCGCATCAGTTACGTCATAAGTAAATTCGATTTCACCAAAGAAGTTTTCGCTCGGTGTAATCGTGAAGCTACCATCAGCGTTCTCAACGATGGTTGCATTAGGATCGTTGGTCGACAGGTTCACCGCTTCAAGATTGTCACCATCCACGTCCGTCGCGTTCGCTAACAAGTCTTCTTGAGTGATGGTAATCGAGCCATCTTCGTCCACGACTGCATCAATAGGACCGCTGACTTCCGGTGCTTCATTGACGATCTCGACATCAATTGAGGCGGTACTTGGTGCACTTGCTTGACCATCACTGATTTCGAAGGTTAGGTTCACTTCACCGTAGAAGTTCGAAGTTGGCTCGAAGGTAAAGGTGTTGTCGCCGTTGTCTGTCAACGTACCTTGTGACTGGTCAACAAGCAGTAGATTCTCGATATGCAGAATGTCGCCATCCACATCGGTCGCACCTGATAACAGGTCTTTTGCTTCGATGATGATGGTGCCGTTTTCTAGCATTTGAGTATGCAGCGGTGCACCAGGAACTGGCACATCGTTGACCGGAATAACGGTCAGATCTAGATGGGTATCGACTTCATCGGTGCCATCGAAGACTTTGTAATCGATATCGACTTCACCATTGAAGTTTTCATTCGGCATAAAGGTGTAAGTGCCTTCGCCATTGTCGACAAGCTCACCGTTATCACCGCTGTAAGAGATATCAGAGATAGACAGCGCATCGCCTTCCACATCACTTGCATTGGCAAGCAGATCGTCCGCGCTAAACGTAATGCCCACATCCTCATCTGTCGACAACACAATCGGACCAGAAACGATTGGCGCATCGTTTACTGCTTCGAAGTTGATGTTGATGATGTTGTCGTCAGTGAGTTCACCATCTGTAACTTGGTAACCAAGCTCAATCTCACCGTAAAAGTTCTCAGCTGGTGTGACTGTCCATGTACCATCGCCGTTGTCGGTTAACGTCGCGTGCTCCGCGTTATCCCCCACCAGCTCTAGGTTTTGAATATCAAGAACGTCACTATCGATATCACTCGCTTGTGCTAGAAGCTGTTCTTCTGTGATAACCACAGAGGCAAACTGCGTAGAACCTTCGGTATCGATGGTCACATTTGGCAGGTCAGCGGTCAGTTCGATTTCACTGTCACCTTCACGGATATTCAGTTCGACCGTTTCAGTGATTTCCGTGCCGTCCACACCAATAGATGTAAATACTGCTTCATCATGACAAGTTTGCGAAACCGTCATGTTTTGAACCACATAAGTACCGTTACCTTGAATCGTTCCTAACTCAAAGTAAGACACTGGCTCGTTCACCGTTAGAGTGTAATCCGTCTCATAGCTACCACGATCTTCTTTGTGGTAAGTCATTGAGTCGATCAAGTCACCCTCAGAGTTGAATGCTCGAATTTCGACTTCTGTAAAGTGGCGAGACTCTTCCATAAACCAGCCGCCTAGACCATCTAGGTGGAAGCTGATTTCGTTGATGTCTTGACCTTCAACGGTTACAGTCAGTTTTTCATCGCCACTCAAACCTTGGCGGTCAGTATCGCCAATACCATGCCCAATGTGCGTGTTACCATTCCAAGCACCAAGAGGGTCGTCATTACTTTGAACGGTAACTTTCAAATCGCCATCAACAAACTCACGTGTGTAAGGGTCAACAGCTGTACCCCAATCATCGAGGCTGGCGTTGTCATCAAAGGTACCAATTTGACTCGTATGCGTACCGTTTGCCAATGCATCATCATTTGGAATGAAGCGCACTTCCGTGTCTGCAGGAACCTCCTGCCCGACTTCTAGCTGTACCCATTCGTCATTTAGATTCGCTTCAATGATGCCGTTTTCAGGGGCTTGGTCGAGACGTAACGCAGGCTCTTCACGCAGAGAAACACCCACTGTTTGGTCTTCTTCCGCTTGAATAAAGATTTCGTCGCCCGCTTCTGGCGCATCGTTGACAGGGTTAACGGTCAGATCCAGCGTGGTCAGAACATCATTTTCGCCATCGCTGATGTTGTAAGTGAAGTCCAACTCACCGTTAAAGTTTTCGGTGTGCGTAATGGTGAAAGAACCATCGTCGTTGGCTACGATCGTCGCATCTGGGTCATTGGTTTGTAGATTACTAGCAACAAGGTCATCACCTTCAATATCTGTCGCATTCGCAAGCAACTGTTCTTGCGTGATGGTGATGGCGTTATCTTCATCCACTTCAGCTTGAATGCCTGACGTTTCTGGTGCGTCGTTCACCGCGATAACATCGATGCCTGCGGTTGTTGTATCCGTTGCACCATCTTGATCGATAACCGTAACGTCGAGCGAAATGTTACCGTCAAAGTTCTCATTTGGCGTGAAGGTATATGTGCCGTCGCCATTGTCCACGAAGCTACCGTCGTTACCGGAGTAGCTAACATTCGCCAAGGCTACGTCGCCTTCCACATCAGAAGAGTTGGCTAACAACTGCTCGTCACTAATGGTGATTTGACCGTCTTCTTGAACCGTGTAAGACGTAGAACCTGCAACCGGTGGATCGTTCACTGGTGTCACGCTGACATCAATGAATGCTGGTGTTGAACCTGTGCCGTCAGACACATCGAATGTGAACTGAACATCACCGTTGAAGTTCTCATTCGGCGCGAAGCTATAAGTGCCATCACCATTATCGGTAAGTACACCATCCGCACCTGTGTAGAGAACGTTTTCGATAGACAGATCATCGCCGTCAATATCCGATGCGCCTTCCAATAGGTCTGCATCCGTGAACAGCAAAGTGCCGTCTTCTTCTACCGTGAACTGTTGATCTTGCGCTTGTGGCAAGTCATTCACAGGATTAACCGTAATATCCAGACCAACTTGTACCGAGCCACCATCGTTATCAATGATATCGAAGGTCAGATCTAGGTCGCCGTTGTAGTTTTCATCCGGTGTGATGGTGTAACTGCCATCATCGTTGTATTGAATCGTCGCGTTGTCATCTGTCGATAGATTGATGGCTTCAAGGTTCTCGCTATCAATATCGCCCGCTTTGGCAAGCAACTGCTCTTGGCTTAGCGTTATTGAGCTGTCTTCGTTGATGGTGTAAGCCAAATCACCCGATACAGGTGGATCGTTGATTGGCAATACGTCGACATTGATGTGCGTATCAACGGTTGCCCCATTTTCATCTTGAATGGTCATATCCAATTGAACTTGACCATTGAAGTTCTCGTTTGGTGCAAAGCTACAAGTACCATCGCCATTGACGGTAAAGATACCATCCGAACCTTCATAGCTGATGCCAACAAGCTCTACATCGCCCTCGATATCAGATGCGTTGGCAAGAATTTGTGACTCACTGAATGTCAGTACTGAATCTTCGTCAATCGTGTAAGACGTTGGACCGGCAACTGGAGGGTCATTCACTTCAATGACGGTAATGCCTGCGGTTGTTTCGTCAATCGCACCTTGCTCATCCGCCACAATCACATCAAGGCTGATATCACCGCTGAAGTTCTCATTCGGCATGAAGGTGTAAGTGCCGTCACCGTTGTCTTGGAATACGCCATCGGTGCCTGAATAAGTCACGCTATCGATAGACACCGCACCTTCCACATCCGAAGAGTTAGCCAGAAGCTGCTCGTCAGAAATGGTAATCGCATTATCTTCATCAACCGTGTAAGACGTTGAACCCGCAACCGGAGGATCGTTCACTGGAGTGACGCTCACATCCACATTGGCAGGTACGGTCTCAGTGCCGTCAGAAACACCAAAGCTAAAGCTGACGTCGCCGTTGAAGTTTTCATTTGGCGCAAAGGTGTAAGTACCATCGCCGTGGTCAGTCAGCACACCATCGCTGCCTGTGTAGCTAATGCCATCAACCGTTAAGTTATCGCCATCGATATCGGTCGCACCAGCAAGCAAGTCTGCATCGGTAAACTGAAGCGTGCCGTCTTCTTCAACACTGAACTGCTGGTCTTGAGGAACAGGAAGATCGTTAACCGGATTAACCGTTAGATCCGCCGTTGCTTGGATAGTGTCTGTGCCGTCCGTAATGTTGAATTGGATATCAATGTCACCATTAAAGTCCGCATCTGGTGTAATCGTGAAGCTGCCATCATCGTTCACTGTAACGATTGCGTTTCCATCAACAGTCAAATCGCTAGCAGTCAGGTCATCGCCTTCAATATCAGACGCTTGAGAAAGAAGCTGCTCTTGGCTGAGTGTAATCGCACCGTCTTCATTAACGCTATAAGCCAAATCACCCGATACTGGCGCATCATTGATTGGCAATACATTCACATTGATGACGGTATCAACTTCTGCTCCATCTTCATCGCGAATGGTGACATCAAGTTGAACTTGTCCGTTAAAGTTCTCGTTTGGCGCGAAGCTGCACGTGCCATCATCGTTAACGGTGAAAATGCCATCCGGACCATCGTAGCTAATGCCGACTAGCTCAACATCCCCTTCCACATCAGAGGCATTCAGCAGCACTTGCGACTCACTAAAGGTCAGAACTGAATCTTCATCAATGGTGTAAGAAGTTGGTCCTGCGACTGGTGGATCGTTCACTTCCAGTACTGTAATGCCAGCAGTGGTGACATCCGTTGAGCCTTCTTCATCAGCGACGACAACATCAAGCGTCACTTCACCATTAAAGTTTTCATTTGGAGAGAAGGTGTACGTACCGTCTCCATTGATTTGCAACACACCATCGCTGCCAGAGTAGCTCACGCTATCAATCGAGACATCCCCTTCTAAATCCGAAGAGTTTGCCAACAGTTGCGCGTCAGAAATGGTAATAGAGTTGTCTTCGTGAACCGTGTAAGACGTTGAACCAGCCACAGGAGGATCATTCACCGGCGTAACGCTCACATCCACATTCGCTGAAACTGTATCTGTGCCATCAGATACATCAAAGCTGAAGTTTACATCGCCATTGAAGTTCTCATTTGGCGCAAAGCTATACGTGCCATCGCCATTGTCAGTTAGAACGCCGTCGGTGCCTTCATAGCTGATTCCCGTTACAGAAAGGTCATCGCCTTCAATGTCGGTAGCACCTGCAAGCAGATCCGCATCAGTAAATTGCAGTGTGCCATCCTCTTCCACACTGAATTGTTGGTCTTGAGGAACAGGCAGATCGTTGATTGGATTAACGGTTAGGTCAGCAGTTGCTTGAACAGTATTCGTGCCATCTGAAATATCGAAGCTAATGTCAATATCACCATTGAAATCTGCGTCTGGCGTGATAGTGAAACTACCATCGTCATTTTGAGTCACCGTCGCATTGCCATCTACCGAAAGATTAGATGCCGTCAGTGCGTCGCCTTCCACATCAGAAGCTTGCGACAACAACTGTTCTTGGCTCAAACGAATCGAGCCATCTTCGTCCACTGAGTAAGCAAGGTTACCAGACACTGGCGCATCATCGACTGGTGTGACGCTTACATCCACATTCGCTGAAACTGTATCTGTGCCGTCGGACACATCAAAGCTGAAGTTCACATCGCCATTGAAGTTTTCATTTGGCGCAAAAGTGTAAGTCCCATTGCCGTTGTCGGTAAGGATGCCGTCACCACCGTCGTAGCTTACGCCCTCAACTGTTAGGTCATCGCCTTCAATATCCGTTGCGCCAGCAAGCAGGTCAGCATCGGTGAAGATCAGGGTGCCGTCTTCTTCCACCTCAAAGGTTTTATCTTCAGGCACTGGTGCGTCATTAATTGGACGAACGGTTAAATCGATAGAACTTGAAACGGTTTCTTGACCATCACTGATATCAAACGTTAAGTCGAGCTCACCATTGAAATCAGCGTCCGGAACCACAGTGAACGTACCGTCACCATTATCTTGAACCGATGCATTCGCCCCGACTTGGACGTTAGACGCAACAAGGTCGTCGCCATCAACATCACTTGCGTATTCGAGTAATTGTTCTTGCGTGAAGGTAATGGTGCCGTCTTCATCCATGATGTAAGCCAGATCTTGTTCTACCTCTGGCGCATCGTTTTCACCTTCGACTTTAATTTGGAACGTTTCGCTCGTGGTTTCAGAGTCGAAATCATCTTCTACTTGCGTCGTGGTCTCTTCACTGGTGTCTTGAACGTCCACCGCAAAGGTTTCTTCTGTGGTTTCTGAATCTAGGTTATCACCACCTTGTGAACCTTCAGAATCGGATGAAGAGGCACTTGGCGCAGCCGAAGTTTGTACAGCTTGTCCTTGTGCTTCATTGCCTTCTGCGTCCGTACCACCTTCAGAGCCAGAGGCATCGCCGCCACCAACAGCTTGTGCACCCGCACCTGAAGCCGCACCGCCGCTGCCAGCCGCTTCTTCACCAGACCCTCCGTCTGATGCCACGCTGTCTACCACGTTCGATTGAGCGGCATCCGAACCACCGCTACTCTCTGGCGCGTCTTCTTGTACCGCACCACCGGACGCCGAGGCTTCTTCCTCAGCACCTGCACCACTTGGGTTGTCTTCCATCGCCTGATTGGCTTCGTCTGCTGCGTCGGTATTTTCAGCACCCGTCGCTACGGTCGAAGCAATCGTATTCTGTTGGTTTTGCTGATTCTGCTGCTGGGAGGGCGTGCCCGCGTCATTGGTTTCCGTTTGTTCTACCGCGTCATTTAGGTCTTTGTTTTGGTTATTTTGGTTGTTGTCACCTGCCATTACAGCCTCCGTTGCCATTAGCTAACTGATCGTGTTTAGAGGCAGTAAAGGACACCATTCTGGAAAACCAACTTTTTTATCCAACTTTTTTCATACTCATGTTGTTTAACCAGAAAGAGGTAAAAAAAATTTGAAAACGCAATTTAAAGATCCTTAGTTATTGTCATTAAAGCAATTAGGGCGGTGGGACAATGATAAACATGACGAATCTGTTGCGCTCAGTTGACAACAGCCACAAAGGGCTGCAATTGCTATTGGGAGATTTTTACAAGGATTTCAGCAGCGCGGCGATCAACATCGAAATGCTGCATAAACAAAACCGTTTTGAAGAGCTGAGCGGCTACTCAAAAAAGCTGAAAACCATTCTGGTCTTGCTTTGTGATGATGATTTACCACCCAAGATGGCAAAGCTAGAGCATTTAAGTAAGCACCACTTTCCCGCACCTAATGAATTGATTGAGGACATCAAAACTGAGCTCAACAACGTGAACAAACAAATAAGCCAGCTGTTAGATATCGAGAACTCTATCGATGACAGCACTGATGATGAATAACCGAGGTGGATCATGAGTAACAAGCAGATCGAGCACCACCTCAGAAAAGCACTCGTTTCCAACAACGAGTCTTCGAAGGTGACCGCAGACGATACGATCGTGCTAGCCAGTGCGATGACCAGCGTACACAAAACATTGCTGGTTATCTTTTTGCTTTCAATGGTGGCGATCGCAGTGGCGTCTCAAGCTCGTATCGACATTGTGGTGTCGGTGCGCGGTGAGCTATTGCTGGAATCTGACGTAGAAAAAGTGCAACACCTTGAAGGCGGTATTCTCGAAGAAATGTTAGTGCGCAAAGGCGAAGTGGTTTACGAAGGTCAACCCATTGCGCGAATTCGTTCTTTGGATAGAAACACTCAACTCGATACGGTGAACACAGAAATCATTCAGCTCGAGTTAGACAAACTCCGTTATGAAAGCCTGCGCGATATGGTAGAGCCCGATTTCTCTGCCTACATCGAAAAATACCCAGAACTGGTTCAGGTAAATATGAATACCTGGCAACAAGAGTTTTCCAAAAACCGCTCTAATGAAGAGTTGATCACCCACGATATCAATCATAAGAACTCGTTGATTGATTCTATGCTTAAGCGCCGCAAAAGCTCAGAGAACCAGCTTTCTTTGATTCGCAAACAGCTCAATATCAAGAACACCTTGTACAAAGAAGAAATGGCGTCTTATGTCGATGTTCTGAATATGCAGGTTCAAGAGTCAAACATGGTGCGTGAGATTGAAAACCTCGATGAGTCGGTCATGAATGAGCGATTTCAACTGGACAAACTAGAGAAGCAGTACCGAGACTTGGTGGAAAACCGCAACTCCGAATACCAAGCACAAATTATTCAAGCGAAGAAAGACCTCAAGCTAAAACGCATTCTTCGTCCTCAACACTCAGACAAAGTGGATCGCCTCGTAGTCTACGCCCCTATTGACGGCGTGGTCGATAAAGTGCACTTCAACTTCCGCTCTGCCGTAATACCTCCGGGTGAAAGTATCGCGGACATTGCGCCGATAAATAACTCCCTTCATGGTGAAGCAAAGATTCCACGTAAAGACATGGGCTTTGTTGAAATCGGACAGGCAGTCAAAGTGAAGATGGACACCTACAACTTTGCCAAATATGGATTTTTGGAAGGTCGAATTGCCTCGATCAGCCGTTCGTCCTATGAAGAAGAGGACGCTGAATTCTACCTCGCTGAAATCCAAATCAGCCAAAACTATCTAGAGCGCGGAGGCACACAATACAAACTGTCCCCTTATATGGAGTTTACCGCCGACGTGAAAACAGGGTCACGTCGGGTTATCGAATACGCTGCGAAGCCGGTTATGTCGGCTATCGAAGACGCGTTCGATGAGAGGTAATGGATGAGTAACAAACCTTCCTACAACATTTCCGTTCCTGTTATGCGCCTAAGCATTGCTTTCAGCTTGGTGCTGGCTGCCCTCGCCTTCTATTTGTATTTGTCTTGGGAAAAAGTGGATTCAGTGGAGCAGGTGCAAAACGCGCCTCTATTGGTTCAAGCTCAACAACTCAACCAAACCATCGAACTGGATATCCAAACGCTTCAACGCTGTTTATCGGCACGTTATTGCAGTACAACAGAGCTTGATTTTAAGGTTCTGAAAAATGAAATTGATCAGTTTAAGTCGCTCGCATCACTCAACAAAACCGAGTTTAGCTTGGTGGGCGCGACCGAATATACGCAGCTTGAACTGGCGATTAATCGCTTCTCGGACAGCTCAAAAACACGTGACGATGTGTTGGCACTGTATCTCCCGCTCACCAATAACTACCTACAAATGGACGACAACTATCGCACCATGTTTAACAACCATGCGAGCGACCTCATGATGGAGAAAAACGAGTTCTTCATTTGGCTATTTATGGTCGTTGTTGTGTTGGTTGGTATCGCTGTCCTATCGAATTTGGTGGCAATCCTTAAACTGAAAAAATCCAGTTCAAATGAGCGAGACATTGACCAAGAATTCGATGGGCTGTATCAAGAGCTCAAACAATTGGATTTACAAAGGCTGGAAGAGTTGCTCAATGAAGTGAGCATCAATCCGAAGCAGCGTCAGATCTACTCTCACTTAAAACTGATTTTCAGCAAACTCGAAGAGCAAAAACGCAATAACGATCTCTACAAACAGCTCTATGCTCTGATTGGTTACGAGATTCGTGGCATCACCAACACCATTAACGGCGGCGTGCAATATCTCGTACAAGAGACCGATGAGAGCGGCGTGTTGATGGCGCAAGATATAACCTCGGCTGCCAATACCTTGTCTGAATTGGCAGAGAACTACAATCGACTCATTTCACAAGGGACCGAGAGCAAATCGAAAGAGTTTTCACTGCTGAATGTGCTGTCTGAATTGATGATTCACATCAGCTCCAAAGTGCAGCGAAATGAAGGTGAGCTAGACTGCTTTATCTCAGATAACTTACCAAACCGTGTTGAAGGACAGTCCACCAGCTTATTCTGGGTGTTGTTCCTTCAGCTATCGAATGCCATCCAACTCAAAGCCGATAAGAAACTGTTTGTCACTATTGAATCGGGAGCTGCGTCAGACATTGAAAACACTCGCCTGACCATCAATCTAAACTTCTTAACCACACTGGATGTGCCGTTTGCCAAGCTCAATACCCTACACTGGAGCGACCATAAACAGCACACTGCAACCAAAGACGATCTGGCGAAAAGCGTGTTGAAAGATTATGGCTATTACGAGAGCCATTGGTATCAATCGGGCAATCAGGAACGTTTTCAAATTCAGCTCGATTTGAAAGCCAAAAGCTTCCACACCGAGAAAACTCGCTTCGACAATAAACGTTTGTTGCTATGTGCCAACTCTCAGCTGCGCATTGATGTAATGAACAAAATGTTGGTCAACTTAGGATTAGAGATCACACCAATTCGCACCCCGAACGAGCTCTTCTCTGCTGCAAAAACCTTTGGCGAATACGATGCCATTATGCTGACCGACACGTTCGAGCCAAACAAGCTGCCCTCACTAAGCAAAACGGTGAAATCGCAACTGCGCAATCACCCGAATACTAAATTGCTACTTTCAGTTACTAGCACTCAGCAAGCACAAGAGAGCCATACCTTTGTCGACAAGATTCTGAACTCTCCTGCGATTCCGTATGAGTTCATCCCCAATCTGTTAGCAATCATGGAAGCGGAAGCCTCTGAAGATCAGATGGAGAACAGCTCATTCCTGATTGTGGAAGATGACCGTGTTCAACAGATTCTACTCAAACGTATTTTGAGCAAGCAAGAATACGAAGCCGATACCGTTGGCGATGGCGCAGACGCCGTTCAGCACTTCATGAACCAGCGCTCGGACATCATTTTTATGGACTGCATCATGCCGGGCATGGGTGGTATTGAGGCAACCAAACGCATTCGACAATACGAACAAGAGAGCGGACAAAACCCTTGCACCATTATAGGTGCGACAGCATTGACCAGCAGTAATGAACACCAAGCTTGTATCGAAGCTGGAATGGATTACGTGATCAGCAAACCTTATAAAAACGACGAAATCATCAAGGTGATCAACAAGTATGTGGCGGTACAGAAACTTAACTAGCTGCGTGTTGGCAGCACTTACATTGAGCAATGCTCCTTCGGCAATGGCGACCACCTTGCTTGAGGCGGTCAAACTCGGCTTGGAAAACAACTTATCTCTGCGCGCTAGTGACAAAGGCGTGGAAGAAAACGAATACAACATCGACATTAGCCGCTCTAAGTTCCTGCCCTCTTTAAACGGTGCCGCTGATACCACATGGAATGAAAATGAGACCATATTAACTGGAACACCGGATACGCGTTCTAGCTACAACTCAAACAGCTACAGCGTGTCTTTATCGCAATCGGTGTTTAACCTTGGCGACATCTTCAAATACGGCACCGCGAAGCTTGATTTCAACATTGAAGAAATCAAACACGAGAACAAAATCCAGAGCACCATTTCTGAAATCGCGACGCAATATTTCGAGTACCTGAAAAATAACGCGCAAATCAAAGCCACCAAAGTCGAGCTTAAATCGTCTGAAACACGTGAACGCCAAATGCGTCGTAACGTGGAACTTGGCAACACTGCGGCGAGCGAGTTGTATGAGGTAATTGCTCAGAAAGAAGGCATTGCCAATCGCTTAAGAACCTTAGAGAAAGACCGACGCGTGATTTTGAACGGTTTAGAGATTCAAGTTCAGTACCCAGTCACCCCATCGCAGGACATCTACGAAAGCGTACCCTTAGCAGAAATCAGCGAATCCGAACAACGCGCAATTCTTGAACAAGCGTTGAAGCTCAATAACGACTTATTGGTTGCGAAGAAGACCGTAGAACGCAGCCGAAGAGGCTTGAAAGAAAGCGGTTCAAACTTTGTGCCGACCGTATCGCTCTCTGCCAGTTACCGTTACGACGATGCGAACAACTATGACCGAACCGACCCAACCGCAACAGGGGACAGTAATTCCACCAGCGTCGGTTTGAACTTGAATGTGCCGATTTTCTCCGGCGGTTCGGATTATTACGGTTATCAAAAATCTTCAACTGCTATCGAGCGAACGGAGCTACTTTACCAAGATTCGTTGTTCACGACGCGCAATAGCGTTAACACCTCGGTACTCAACATTAATGACTTCTCCCGAGCTATTAGCAGTTACGAGAACATCATCCGAGCTAACTACGCCTCCTACAAAGGCATTCAGCGCGCTTACCAGCTTGGTACGCGAACCATTACCGACTTACTGGCAGCAGAAAGTAAACTGTTTAGCGCGCTACGTGATTACGAGAGCGCGCGTTATGACTACATCATTGAATCGATCAATCTTGAGCAAATCAAAGGCATGCTGTCGGTGCAGTCCATCGAAAGCATCATGCAATTGATGAGCGATATCGAAGGCAGAAGCAATCAAGACTTAGTTCCAAAACACCTTCTCTCCAAACCATCGATTAAGAAAGGAGGTCGCAATGCAAACTGAGCATTTTTCCCAAAAAATTAACTTTGCTGACAAGTGTTACCTGACTTTCTCAACGGTCATCTCGACGCTGTTTGGTTTAGTGCTGCCCTTTTCGATACTGATTATTTTTGACCGTGTTTTACCTAACCAAGCTAAAGACACGCTGTTTCTTCTGTTTGCCATTATCTTGATCACCATCTTCCTCGATTATCACTTAAAGAATCAGGAAGAGAAGATCTCGTCGGTGATCATGAAGCAGTTCGAAACCAACCTAACCAACAAGGTGTTTCAAGCCATCTGTTTGGCTGAGATATCGAAGTTTCGTCGTCTAGAACCTGGTGAATACCTAGAACGTATTGCCACCATTCCTGAGATTAAATCCTTCTTTGGCGGAGAATCTGTACGGGCATTGATCAACCTTGCCGTCAGCATACTGACCATTCTGATTATCGGTCTGATCAACATCTGGGCAGGGGTGACCATCTTGCTTGCCTCCATCGTCTTGGCGGTGTTCGCACTCAGTCTTTCCAAGCAAAAAATCAATAGCCTAGAAAACAAATCCGACATCGAAGGCTTAACCACCTCAAAAATCATCGAGATCATCTCTAGCCCACTCGATATCAAAGCGCGCAATATGGAATATCGCGTTGAGAGCTTGATGACACAAATGGTGGAAGAGCGTGAAGTCGAGAACATCAAATACGAGCAAATCGAATCAAACTTCAGCCTTATCTTGTCGCTCATACAACAGCTCTCCATTGCTTGTGTGGTGGTAGTTTTAGCAACGGCAGTTATCAACATGCAATCTAGCCAAGGCATCATGGCAGCCATCATCATGCTTACCAACCGCTACTTCGCCCCATACCAACAAGTGATGCGCACGGTGAGCCGCTGGAAGTTGAACAAGCTTCATATTCAACGTATCGCCGAGCTGCTTGAGCTTGCTGCATCTGTAGAACAACAAAATGACACGACAGAAGTCGAGCGTATATCGGTGAAGTATTCAGAAAAGCAACGCATCGAGTTTGAACGCGGTCAGGCTTACTTGCTTACAGGGAAAAGCGGCGCAGGCAAAACCCACCTCGCCAATTGCATTACGCGGCAAAACACCGACAGTAAGCTCGATATCCAAATCAACGAGACTCCACTTGATGACGTTAACTACAACGTCTGGCGTAATAGCGTGCTCATGGTCGACAAAACCAGCTCGTTCGTCGAAGGGACCATCATCGACAACTTGACTTGTTTCCGCCCGAGCTTAAACAACACCGCATTTGCGCTTTGCGAAACCATGAACATCAAAGCACAAATTGATGCCCTTCCCGCGGGTTTTTACACCGAGCTTAAAGGACATTTACGCAACCCATTTTCGCGCCAAGTCGCTTATGCCTTGTTGTTGGTGCGTGCCTTACTCGCGAACAAACGTGTGTTGATCTTCGACGATATCGACTGTGTTTATGATGACGACTTTGCTCGATTGGTTTTGACCAGTACCGCCTATCGCGCCAACGACAAAATCCTCATCATCGTCAGCAACAAGATGGACAAGCTCAATCATCGCCTCAAACGCGTCAAACTTACCGGAGGTGACCAATGAGTATTTTGGTTGATTTTAATAATGTCCCTCAGCGCTTGTTGGACTTTGAGGCTCGCAGTTATGACGAGCGATACAATCAGTCACCTTTGATTCGTGGTTTAGCTTACACCCTCATTGCGCTTGAATGGGAAGGCACGCCTTCTATCCTCAGTGACGCTTTTATCCCTAAACCAAAAGACAGCGACAGTTTTATCGCCACCATTGAACGCCTTGGTTACCGTTGTGACGTCACCAAATTAAAAACTTTGGAGCACATCGAGGGACACCCTCATCCTTGTTTTATCGAGATAGAAAACCTCACTGCGATTTTCTTGGGCACCAAAGACGGCAAACTGATCCTGTTTGATTACACCAATAACAACACCATTGAATACCCGCTCTGCAAAAAGCCATGTTTGTTGGTCTCGATCAGCGAATACTCCCGCTTGTTCCGAGAGCCGCCACCAGAATCTCAAGACCGCAGTAACTGGATTAAATACGCGTTTTATCGCTACAACAATGAACTCAAAAGCCTGATTATCCTCAGCTTCGTGATCAGTATCTTGGGCGCACTCCAACCCTTCTTTATCATGAGTGTGTACAACTTCGCCTTGACGTCTAGCTCGCAAGCCACGCTCTATTGGCTCACGTTGTTTGCGGTGATTGTTGGATTCTCGGAATACTTTTTTAAGAAAATGCGGGTCAACATCATTGCCACGTCAGGTAAGGACTTGGCGGTACACATTTCTCAAGCGGTTATATCCAAGCTGCTATGGCTCCCGTATGCGATGACATCCACCGCTGGCGTGTCTTCTCAGTTGGCGCGTTTAAAAGACATCGACACATTCCGCCGATTGGTAACGGCAGAGTCGACCTTGAGCTACTTCGACATGCCGTTTGTTATCGTGTTCATTGTCGCGATTGCCATCATGTCAGGAACCGCTGCACTGGTCGTCATGGCGGGTTTGATTCTGATGTTGGTGTTCTGTGTTTATTCTCGTTACATCTATTCACAAGCCACGTCTAAGAGCTCACGCGCTAACGCCATGGTTTCTTACCAATGGAATGAGATTCTTCGCGGCATCAAAACCATCCAAGGCTTACCACTGTTGCGCGTTATTCAATCTCGCTTCAGTGCTTCACACATGCAAAGCACCAACGACGCAGAGAACGTAGCCGTCACCAACAGCAAGGTTCAAGCCGCAGGTGGCAGTTTGATTCAGGTGATTGGTACCGCAAGTATCGTGACCGCGGTTATCGGTGTAATGGATGGCACGTCTGACGCTGGCGCCATGCTTGCAACTGTAATTTTAGTCTGGAAGGCGTTAGGTCCGATAATGGGTATCTACAACTCCATTTCCAAATACCAATCCATTAAGGCGTCCTCTGCGCAAATCAACAACCTTATGGCAATGAATGACGACAAGCTAACGTTAGAGAAAAGCCCCCCTATTCGCCTGTTCCAAGGCAGCATTGTCGGCAGCGGTGTAAGCCATCGCTACACTGGCGCGGCAACAGGCTTAACCAATCTCGGGTTTAAAATTGCCCCAGGGGCGAAAGTGGTGATTTGTGGACCGACTGGTTGCGGCAAAACTACGCTAATCTCCATTCTTGCGGGTTTAGAGGATAGATACCAAGGCGCAGTGTCGGTAGACGGCTACAACATCAAACAGTTCAACAGTTATCGCTACCGAACCTCGATTAACTACATCCCGTTTAATTTGCATATTTTTGAAGGCTCTCTGGAGACTAACTTCATCTTGCATAATGGACTCATCCCTACAGAAAAGATGCAAGAGATGGTGAGCTTTTTCGAACTCGATGCGTGGTTGCCAGAAGGATTGAACACTCAGCTAAGCGTAGATAAATGCAAGAACTTACCTAACGGTATTCAACAGAAATTGCGCCTCGCGCTGGGGCTTGGAAGCTGTGAACAATCACTGATCATCATTGATGAACCATTTAATGGCGCTGAGCAAGAAAATGCTCAGTACTTCAACCGCTTGTTCACCGATAAATTGCTAAACAAAACCGTGGTGTTCTCTACCAATGATCCGGGGTTGATCGCCACTTCGAACATGAGTTTGGTATTAGAGCCAGACGGCAACTTGAAATATTTTGGCTTAACAGACAAATACTTAAACAGTTTGAGTTAATACTGTGGCGCTTATTCACAATTAACTTTTTAATCAGACAGATACAATTGACAAAGATATAAACCAGAGAGATGATTCGACCGAGATTTAGAGGTATTTAGGATTCAGATGTATACATTTGTTGCTGACAAATTGGATGTGGTTTATTTATCAGCGATACCGGAAAACCACGCATTACAGGACTTTGATGTGCCTGAAGAAGAACTCGAAATCCGCGAGATTGTCGAGGTGTGGTACGAGTGTGCATTTTTGCCTGATTTCAATCTCGAGCAAATCGACATCGCAAACAAAGCGGAGCTAGTGGCAACACAAAATCAAGTGGTGAATAACTATACGAGCACCCTCGCTTTCTTACTCAAGAGTCGTGTGTATCGAGCTGCCCTTAACCGCATGTTGAGCATCTGGACACTCGAACCCTCCGCAAAAGCGCAACTTGAATTACTGCTTTTTGCCGAAGAACAAGCAAAGACCAACTGAGCAACACGCAGATAGAAAAAAGCCAGCAATGACGCTGGCTTTTTAGAAGCTATTTATCGGTGTTTATACCAATCACAGTAAGTAGGTGATCAAAATTAGCGCAGGAAAAACGCTTGAGAACAAGGCTAAAATTTTCGATAAGTAGTTATTCTACAATTAAAATTTTAAACGACGTTATCGAGCGTTTTAACCAGCTAGATTGATCACTTATTTGCTACGATTGGTATTAAACCCATCCATCAAACTGAAGACGTTTTTGTATTCGCTCTACCGCCTCTTTCTGCATTTGTCTCACGCGTTCGTTGGAGATATTCAGTAAGTCCCCAACTTCAGCTAGTGTTTTCACATTATGCTCAAACAAGCCAAAGCGATGAATTAACACTTGCTGCAACTTCACAGGCAATGTGTTGACGACGTGCTCCAGTGCTTGAGTAAAGCAATGGTCTTCGCAATCTTGCTGTGGATCTGTTGTGTATTCGCTTTCGCACTGTTCGAGCACAAATGGCGCATGATTAAGGTCGACAGTTGTTGAAACATCGATAAAGCCACTCAACGCGACTAACTCATCAACACGCTCTACCTTTACGCCAGAACAATGGGACAACTCTGAAATGGAGATGTCTTTGCGCATGGTTTTGCTCGCATCGTGCTTTTTCGACGCAAGGCTATTTATCTCTTTACATACGTGGGCAGGTAAACGCACCGTGCGACCGTTATTCATTAAAGCCGCTTCAATGTTTTCGCGAATCCACCACACTGCGTAAGTTGAAAAGCGATAACCTGGCTCAGGATCATACTTGTCGATGGCTTTGATCAAGCCGATGTTGCCCTCTTCAATTAGGTCAAGCAACGTGAAATTGTTACCAGTACGTTTTAAGTAGCTTTTTGCAATTTTCACCACCAAACGTAAGTTAGACTCAATCATGACCTCGCGCGCTTCTTTATCACCCGCACGATTAAGCTTGGCGTAATGCAGTTCATCTTCTCGAGAGAGTAAATCAATCCCCACGATGTCTTTTAGGTAATGTGCATAAGGATCTTTACCTGCAGAAAGCGTTTCTTTCATTGGCATCTCATCCGTGACACCTCGGGACCTAGCAAAACACTCGTTGTTCATTTCCCCGTCCTTATCAGCCAACTTTACTGGTGTAGCTCTTTGGCTACTTTTCTCCGCGGCTCAATCAATATGCCACCCAACGAATAACATTCGTTTTACGTTGAGTGTAGACAAGGCTTTTTAGCTTTACCAAGAAATTGCATTTAATTTCATATTAACCCTGCACTCAACTGTCAAAGCGTGAGCGGGTTGGGATTTATGGAGCAACATTCAGTATCGTATTTACATCAGAGTTGATAGAAGAGTTTCACTTACTAACATTTAAATAAATTCACTTTTAAAACATATACTTAAAAACTATATTTAATGTTAGCAAACAACAACGTCGCAGGTGCTTCGCCAAACAAACTGCCACTGCTACCGTTAAAGCTTTGGATTACCGTGAGCAACTGCCAGTCATTAGCGAGGGAGTAGTTACTCGATATCCCAAGGAAATAGGAATGATCATCGTAGTAACTGGTTGAGAGCGTGACACGGTTTAGAGGCGTTAAGTCAAAGCTCACATCGGCGTACCATGTATTTCGTGTAAAGCTCAACGTTTTTGCATCGAGAGGAAGATTCAAATACGCCAATGCGCTTGATGCATCTTGAGGTTCAGAGATAAATAACCACGCTGCACGCCCCATCCAGCTGCGTTTACCGCCAAAGCTGTAATCCGATTCAATACTGGCAACTGTGGTCTTTTTAGTCGGTTCACCCTCAAATTCTGGATCAATGGGATCAATGGGATCAAACCACGTGAGCTCTCCACGAAAACCCGCATCAAACACATCCGTTGCAAAACCAGCGCCGAGTACGTAATCCATCCGAGCTCGCCCTGTAATAAACTGATAATCCCATCCCGATTGATTGGCGAAGTAACGCAGTGAGGTACTGTCCTGCCCTGACTGACGAGCTGGTGAAAACACCAAATCTACCCCATCGGCAAAACCTAATTTTCTGCTCAACATGACCGCATCCGTGCCTGCCCGCTCTTCATAGTCAAAATCGTAAATCGAATACGCATTATAGATATCGTTTGGATTCCATATCGTATTCATCGACCAATTGATACGAAAGCGCCCTAGTTGCGCTCCCCAGTCATCTTGCTGCCAAGTGAGATATAGACGATCAAGCTGACTGTTAATGACCACATCATCTTCATGCCAGTTTTTGCTCAAATCCATGTAACCAGAATCCAACGCAACCAAATCGGCATAGCCAGGAAAGTCGGTAGAATCGCCCCAAAGTGCTCTATTTCGTAGCCCAACATTCACACGCCAGCTAGAGGAAAAACGGTATTCAAAGTTAAGTCGATTGTGTATCAGGTTATCGAACGTATTATCAGTGCCATCAGGAATACTGTAGGTTGCCATGTATTTGATGTAACCATCCAAATCCCATGACTTATGAGGCTCTAATCCGGGAACAGCAGACAAGGCAGAACCAGCCTGAAGACTAAGCAATGAAAGGCTTAACACCTTAATAAACACTGTATTTATTTTTGTTCTGGGCAAACCAGTATTGAATGAGAGAGCTTTAGTGCAAGTCGCAGACAAATGGGAAACAGCTCTATGCATGCGACCTCTCTGCGCGATTATCGATATTGCTGAAATCACGCGCCAAACGACCGTCTTCAAATACGATAATGCGGTGTGCACGTTTTATCACCCGCGGATCGTGGGTCGAGAAGATAAACGTCGTTCCCTCTTGTTCGCTAAGTTGCTCCATAATGTCGAGCAACTCCGTGGTGCTTTTGGCGTCTAGGTTGGCAGTAGGTTCGTCCGCCATGACAAAACGAGGCTTTGGCGCTAAAGCACGGGCAACCGCAACACGTTGTTGCTGCCCACCAGACATTTTGCCAGGCACCTTATTCATCTGTTCCGCCAATCCCACTTGCTCAAGTAAGGACGTCGCACGTTCACGGCACTCTCGCTCGGTTTTACCTTGCAGCTGCATGACGAATTCCACATTCTCAAGCGCGGTTAACACAGGTAACAAACTGTAGTCTTGGAAGATGAAGCCTATATTATCGCGACGATAGGCAATCAGTTCTTTTTCTGACATCGATGAAATCATGCAACCATCGATTTCCACCTTGCCAGAGCTTGGGGCATCAATACCGCCGATCATGTTCAACAACGTCGTTTTGCCCGAACCAGATGGTCCCATGATCGCAACAAATTCACCCTGCTTAATCTCTAAGTCTACCGACTGCACTGCGTGCACAGGGTAATCACCATCGGCGTTGTAAATCTTAGTTAGGTTTTCTAGTTTGATGGTCATTAGCTTTTCTCCGCCATGGCATCCACAGGTCGATGCTTCAAAATTTGTCGTGCGGGATACAAGGCTGCGATAAGGCTGGCAACAAAAATTGCGACAATGATCATTTGATATTCCGCTATTGATACCCGTGGATAAAGCAAGGTATCCACGCCATAAGCCCCTAGCCCTTCCGCCATACCAGCCAGTGACAATCCGGTAATACTCAGCACCTTGAGCATAATCGCACTCCCGAGCAATCCAAGCGCACAACCGCTTAATCCGAGGAACAAGGTTTCGAAAACGATCAACAAGCGTATCTTGTGTTTTTGCATGCCTACAGCCATTAACACACCGAACTCTCGCGTACGCTCAAACACCGACATCAGCATGATATTGATGATGCCAAGAGTCATCGCCAGCACAAACACCACCAGCATCACCTGGTTGGAAACATCCATTGTGCTCGTCATGGTCGAGAGCAAAGGTTGGATCTCCTGCCAAG
The DNA here is from genome assembly GCF_001591145.1 of Vibrio harveyi NBRC 15634 = ATCC 14126 = KCTC 12724. Classification (GTDB taxonomy): domain Bacteria; phylum Pseudomonadota; class Gammaproteobacteria; order Enterobacterales; family Vibrionaceae; genus Vibrio; species Vibrio harveyi. The sequence goes on from NZ_BCUF01000008.1 coordinate 31,320, forward strand.
GTCTCACACTGAGCAAGTCTTTACTTTCCGGCGGCAAAATAGAGTGAGTGAACGCCAGTAACTGCTTGAGCTCAGCATCGTTATTAGAAGTAAGAAGTATCGCAATTTCGTGTGTACCACTCAGCCCCGCTACCTTTTCAAGATCCACTTTTCGGACGTAAACATTCCCATCATCAAATCCTGTCGATGGTGTTTTGAATATACCTCGAACACGAAATGCCGCACCGGCGACCTCCCCATTCACATCAGACAGAGTAAGTACAACTTTGGAGCCGACACGTAGCTTTAATCGCTCAGCTATCTTGCTCGATACTAAAATCGGACTTCTAGCTTCTTCGCTCAGCCATTCTCCGTCGACAATGTGTTGTGAGAGTGGCGTGATGTTTTGCTCTTGATCGATATTAACGCCATTGATGCGAATACCTCGTGTACTGCGCGCCGACGCTATCATGCCATCTGCTAGAAATCGCTCAGAGATGGCTTTCACTTCTCGGTTACTCACCAGTACTTTGCTAATCTCATTCGCATCGGGAATCACATCTTTTAGCTCAGGATTGACCAAATAGGACTTTTGCTGGATCTGCAAATGACTGGTTTGCCAAGAGATGGCGTTCTTAATCATGCTATCGACCAAGCCATTCATGAATCCCATCATGGCAACCACGCCCATCAAGCCAAATACCATAGCTCCGAGCATGATTGAGGTTCTCAACTTGTTGCGCCACAAGTTACGCCAAGCCAACTTAACCAGCATGAGCACCTCCTTTTAACCCTGCCGCAATGGGCATTCGAAGCATGCGAACCATTGGGTAAAGCAAACACAACAAAAGAATAAACAGCACGACGGTGATTTGATTGAGCAGTAAGTGTGGGTCGAGCGAAACGGGCACAATAGGCTCAAAACCACTTTCCCGCATGAGCTTGGCAGCATCGCCGGTAATTTCGATTGGATTAAAGTAGAAATACCCCAACACAGGAGCACTCACGATAAGCCCAATAAGGATGCCAATGACGGACATAAACAGAGACTCTATCGTAAGCAGAAATACGAGTTTGGAGCGCAACATTCCGGTTGCCAGCATGACAGCGAACTCACGCTGACGTTCTAATGTCGTCATTAAGATAGTCGCAAACAAGCCAAAACCAACAATGCCGTAGAGAATGTAAATCAAGAAAATACCGCCCGCTTTATCCAAGGCGATTTGCTGAGCCATTTCTGGCGACAACTCTTTCCAATCTTTCACGGCGACATTTTTGCCATGCTCGGCTTTAAGTTGTTCAACGGTATCAGGTAAGTCTCTTAGACTCTCCGTATTTAAAACCCATGCGGTGACTTGGTCATCCAATGAATACAGGCTTTGCGCGGTATCGAGCGGCATGTACACCAACTGAGAATCAAGCTGCTGCAAAGGAAAATGAAGAATGCCCGAGATTTGATACAAACCTGCCGCGGTCTGTCCTCGATAACCGGCACCATATAGCACCAGTTCATCGCCAACCTTGAGTTGCAAATAATTCGCCAAACCACCACCAACTAGCACTGATTTTTGCCCTGATTGGATGTAGCTTCCCTCAATCAATTTGTCGCTGATATTGGAGTATTGATCTTCAGCTTCAGGCTCAACGCCTAGTACCATCACACCCTTTGAGCGTTCATCTTTTGCGGCTAAAGCAAAAGACTCTACCCGAGGTAATACCACATCAATATTGGGATTGTTTTTCGCCGCCGAAATGAAGGTGTTGGTTTGCGGCAAGACATCATCAATGCTGGAAGAGTCACCAAACTCGGGGTTTTGCAGTTGAATCAGACCCGTATAAAACTTTGCGGCATTTTTGATATTGGACGTATAACTGCCTTCTTGAAACGCTCGCGTAATAAGCGAAAGAAACAGCACCAATGCCAACGCAGACGCCGTCAGTAGTGTCCTGCGCTTTTGTCGCCAGAGGTTTCGCCAAGCCAGTTTCACAAGCATTGATTCGCTTCCTTCCGTTGATATTTGATTATCCGTTTCTTCTTTTAGCCGTTCATTTATCCAAACTTAGTCTCGCAGCGATTTCATCTGTTGCTGAGAGAAAAAACTGTCATCAATATCAAAATCAAACTGTGCTTGGTGAGTAATGAGTACGGTTTTGTTGTCTGGCTTATCAAGCGGCTGCATTTCCATTCTGGTCGCTAATTTTCTCCCGCCGAGCTCTTTCACGTCATAAGTCGTCATCACGTTCACTCGCTCATCAAACTCATCGTAGAATTCCACTTTGCGCTGCAGATAGGTCGACTTGGAAATCCACAACGTTACTTTGCTCCAAACTACAGGAGCATCGGGCTTCGCAACAGCATCTATCACCCAAACCTTGTCGCCATCAAACGTATCCTCGCCTTTTAATTCATGTTGATAATCGACCACGATAGAAGACTGGTTGATTAAGTCATCATTGGTGAAGTCTGAGCCCATCCACGATTGGCTCAACATAGATGGCGCAATTTTGATGACGCGTTCAATACTCGGCACCCAATTCCACATTTCTCTTTGTCGTTTTAGAGAAGCGCTGCCCTTATCTTTGGCTGGCGCCGTAACCAACACCAAAGACAACGCTGTCCCTTTTGTCCAACTCTTCATTGTCATCGACCGAGTCCAATCAGGACGAATGATCTCCATTGTAGATTCGGTATAACTGGAATCGCCACGCATTGCTTGATCTGACTTTTGCACGATATCAAAAGCACTTTCAGCCACAGCAGTAAATGAAATGGACCAACACAGTAGAGATAACCAAGCAGTACGCATAACCGTCCTCGACACTGAAATCCAACACTATTCGCGTCAGAAATGACAATAAAAACAGGGAGTTCAAATCAGTATAGCAAGGAGAGGATGAAGGTCAGCGAGAGCACGCTCAAAGTTTTACTGAGCTTTACGAAGTAATGGTTCCACTTTGTTTCTGTTGATGATTTGGAACACAGCGCGATTCTTCCCGTTTGCCTTGCCATGGTACATAAGTTGATCAGTATCTTGCAGGCTTGGTTGTTCATCAAATTTTGGATAATACGCGCACCCTAAACTGATACTCACACTAATCGTTTGTCCATCTAAGGTCACTGGTGCGCAATTTACTTGGGTGCAAATTGTACGAGCAAGAACTTCTGCTTCCTCTGCAGAGAGCGAAGCCGTTACTAAGGCAAACTCTTCACCACCAATGCGCGCTAAAGTCATTCTTTCATCGATGACAGATCTTGCTGTATTCGCGACAGCAACAATAGCTTGATCCCCAACCAAATGTCCAAATTGATCATTGATGGATTTAAAGTCATCAATATCAAACACCATTACGGTCAGGTTTCTTTTTACTGTACTTAACGTCGCTAACCTTTCTATCAAGTGACGTCGGTTATAAAGTTTAGTGAGAGGATCTGTAAGTGTGAGTTCAAAAAGTTGTTGGTTCACCAAAGTAAGCTGCCGAGTACGCAAAGCAACCGTACGCTTAAGTGAAAAAATATGGAACATGGCAGCAATAATCAGCGCAAAAACAGCGAGTGGAGCAAGATACGCTGGATAGACAGTTTTAATATGAATCCAACGACTGAGGATCCGGTCCTTATTTGCCTCCATGACTATCTCAAAATTCCTCGATACCTCTTCAATCGACTTTGCACTGCCGTCACCCGTCGCGATTCTTAAATCTTTGCTGTAAAGATGCAATGCGGGTAAGAAAGTCACCGAGTCAGGTGTTGTTGCCATGTAGAAATTGGATACCTGGGTATCAGCGACAAACAGAAAAATTTGCTTACTCGTAACCGCTTTTAGCAACGCATCATTATTCGAAAACAACCGTATTGCCGCGTTCGGGTAGTGTTTACGAACGAAAGTCTCTTCGTATCCTCCTTTCACCAAACCAACTTCCATTGCCGATTCACCTTTCAGCACCGATTCCACGTCAATTCCTAACAGGTCACTGTTTACATAAAGTTGAGTATCGATAGGCATAATCACTGTGCCAAAGTTCAGATACTGGCTGCGCTCTGCAGAAAATATCAATCCAGCATGAATATCTGCTCGTCCCTCTTTTACTGCTAGTAAAGATTCTTCCCAGTCAAGCAAAAGAAATTTCACATGAACATCATTTCGAACGGAGTACTCGCGCCAGAAGTCAATTAAGATGCCTTGAGGCTCACCATCTGGCGTAAGGTATGAGAAGGGTTTCCATGCTTTTGAATTAGCAACAACCAAGGTACCTTGCTTAGTTTCGTGCCCATAGACTGCGCTGGAATGGAACGCAACAATAAGCAGCAGAAACATGCCAAATATTGTGTTTTTCCAACCATTAGTACTATAACGCATGAAGGTCATACCTACTTCTCACTAACCTACCCTAAAGGGCTATCTAAGACTTAAATAGAACTAAAGGTATAGCAGAGGTTCTTTCTTTAGGTAGCAACTCTTATTGATATGAATCTAAATTAGTACCTTTACACTGAAAAATGGCACTTTTACATTAGATTATTTTATAGAATCATCACGAATTGTTATGAATTTAATATGAATAAAAGTTCGAAACTCCGGGTTTCTCTGGGTTGAGCCTTTTAGCGACATGAGTAACACCTGACACAGTCCACAAAATCACACAAAAAAGTTAATGATTATTCGCTCGACAAGAATCACTTTGTTAACTTACGCGCAATTTTTTTGTGACCCGAAATTTTCGCTTTCGCCATGCCTTCTCAATATAGAATTAACAAAATCGTCGAAATTGGCGATACGCTGCATCGTAGTGGCTGTGCGCCTTACAAAGTAGAGAAATACACTCAGCACTACGCGCAAAAACATGGCGTGGATGTGATGATTCAAGCCACGCCAACCGCGATCAATTATCAATTTCCAGATGATAACAATGCAGTGGTACTCAAGCGCTTGAAACCAGCTTCAATCAACTTAAGTTTGCTAGCTAACACCATCATTCGAATCAACCAACCGAGTAGCGAACCCGTCCCAGAGCCTGCTGGATATCCTTCATGGGTTATTGCATTGGCGAATATGGGCATTCCACCCGCGTACTTGATGCTGGTCGGCAGTACTTTAGAAGCGGTCGGCTTTGCTTTTATTCTTGGTTTTATGGTCTGGGGATGCCAGCAAGTTTGCCGAGCGAGACGTGCAATTGCAGTTGAGTTCATTGCAGCTTTGTTCACAGGTATTATTGTTGCGTACCTGTCCAGCACTGGACTGCCGATCCCTGTTTGGGCGCTATGTATCGCAACGATTGTCTTATTTGTACCCGGACTCTCCATCGCTAACTCCCTTGAATGTCTCGCGTTTAATGATTTGGTATCAGGGACCAGTTTATTGGGGCAATGCGCTCTCACGCTGATCAAGTTGTTTGTTGGCATTACCATGGGGCTCAATATCGGTGAAGCCATTTGGGGACAAGCGCAATCCATCGCCTACACCAATGAAATCCCGATTTGGATGCACATTAGCGGACTATTCTTAATTTCCGCCAGCCTTGGAGTGATCTTTAACGCTCGCCCTATCGACATTCTGCTTGGCTTACCCGTTGCAATGCTGGGCATGTGGGGACCTTTTTATCTTGGTTTCGAAAGTGGCTGGGTTGTGGGGACTTGGGTAACTACAGTTCTGATTACATTATACGGAACTTGGATTGCGAAAAAGATGGAACTGACTGGCTCTATCTACATTGTTCAAGGCATCATCATTTTGGTTCCAGGTAGCCGCGTCTTAGTAAGCGCAAGCCAATCCGTGTTTGAACAATCTATTTTACCCATTCCAAGTATTGGTCTGTCTGCGCTGTTTATGTTCTCTGCTATCGTTGCGGGGCAAATCACGGCTTACTCAATTTACTCTCCAAAAATAGAACGCTAAAACCCCCTCTCGCCATCACCTTCAGATAAGAAAAAAGCCCTATTCAAAATCCACTTTAGTGAGAACTTTGAATAGGGCTCTTTGCCTCTATGTTTTGCTTTCCGATTGAAGCTGCCTTTGCCTTTTTTGGCTTTCACAACCCGCGTTCTAAACAGTTGACTAGTGACGACAGCTTTAAGTGCGTTGTCTTTGATTTCCCCTCTGCCAAACTCGGTATCTTGATTCAATTCATTTGGCTGAGGATTAGATTTGTTCTTTACCATACTTCCTCCTTAATGGTCGAACCAGATTGGACAATAATTAGGGAAAATAGTCAAATTTGTATAATAAAATTCATTTTATTCTCCAAAAACTTCACAACAACGTCATTTATTTGAAAATTCATCAAAAATACACCGTATAAAAAGTGACTAGATACAAATATTTGCCCTTGATGGGTCGATATATGTTGACTATACCCGTAATTAACCTAGACTCGAACACGGCTAGAAAGAAAGTTCTTTGTTTTCACATTTCGTTGGATTACTCGTAACTCCCCCGTCCTGTGGTACGCAATAGCAATTTATTTTTCCACGCTATAAGCGCCGATTAGGCGAAGATTTACATAAAATTAGATATTTAGGAAATAGACATGTCTAACAAAGCTACTGGTACAGTTAAGTGGTTCAACGAAACTAAAGGCTTCGGTTTCATCCAACAAGAAAACGGTCCTGACGTTTTCGCTCACTTCTCTGCAATCCAAGGTGACGGCTTCCGTACGCTTGTTGAAGGTCAGAAAGTAGAATTCGAAATCACTCAAGGTCAAAAAGGTCCACAAGCTGAGAAAATCACTCTAGTTTAATCCTTTAAGATTTTGATATGGTAGCCAGCTTTTAGCTGGCTATTTTTTTGCCCTTCATTTATCGATACTTCCTATGGCTCTAAAACCAACAATTTACAAGTTTCGTATCGCAATCTCTGATATGAACAACGATTACTACGATTCAAAAAATCTTACTATCGCCCTTCACCCTTCTGAAAAGCCACAGCGCATGTTGGCTCGTATTTTCGCCTACTGCTTGAATGCACAAGATGATCTTGAGTTCACTAAGGGTCTATCTACAACAGAAGAACCAGATTTGTGGCGTGTAGAGGACGACCAATCTATCACTCACTGGATTGAGATTGGCGAACCAGAACCAGATCGCATCAAGAAAGCGACCCGTTTGGCTAAGAAAGTAAAAGTCTATACCTACAACACCAAAGCCTCCGTTTGGTGGGATAAGATGGCGGGCAAATTTGGCATGCTTCCAGTGGATGTGGCAAGCCTTGACTACAATGCTATCGACTTGATTTCACAACACCTTGACCGTGGCACTAGCCTATCTGTTATGATTACCGGCACCTCTATTTTCGTTGATATTAACGAACAACACGTCGAAGTGACGGTGAAGGAATTGCAAAGTAATGACGCCTCTTAATGAACTGATCCAAGAAATGGGGTTCAAAAACATTCCCTTCGTTAATGAGCATAAGGCTGCAAGGCGACGTTGGACAAAAGAACAAGCCCCATTGTTCATTAGAGTATGTGAAAACAAGCCTGACACAGCCCCTGCGCTGCATATGCTTGGGCTTTTGACTAAATCTCACATCGAAGCCAGCGCCCTGTATGAACAACATGCCACCTCCACTCACCACATGCAGCAAGTGTTGAACGACACGCTTGGTGAAGAGCACGCGGAAAAATTCACCAATCAGTCGGCCGAAGACTTAGTACTGGTGACGCATTTATGGCTATACACCCAAGGCTATCTAAATATGGATTTTAGCCTTGCTCATGACCATGCAGAACAAACGCAAAATATCCTGCAACATGAGTTAGTGATTAAGCGCATGGATTTGGATGCTTTTCGTACCGATTTAATGCAGAGTTTCTATCTTGGTAAAGAAGCTAACCCAGTAAAAGCAAGCGGGCTATTTGGTTGGGTAAAACGTCTGTTTTCCTCATAAAATACATGGTTTTGTCAAAACCAAACACCTGATAGACTACGCCCTTTCATGCAACGGCTTTCTACGCTCAACGACTTCGTTACGTAAGTTCGTTGCATGACATACAAGGACACTCATCCACTGAACATCAAGGGATCATTATGAAGTTTATCCGTTGGATTTTGGGAAAAATCATTCTACTTCTCAATGCAGTATTCTCTCCCCGTGGCGTTAAACGTTCGGCAGAAGCACAGAAAAGCGTTGATGATAAAGCCAAAAACTACGCACTGTACCAATTTGAAGCTTGTCCTTTCTGCGTAAAAGTTCGACGTGCTTTGAAACGTCAATCCGTGAATATTGAATTACGTGATGCGAAAAACGACCCAGTACATCGCGAAGCACTTGAACAAGGTGGCGGTCGTGTAAAAGTACCTTGTCTGCGTATTGAAAAAGATGGCGAGACGCAATGGCTTTACGAGTCTTCAGACATCGTCGCTTACATTGAAAAAGAATTTGCCTAGTTCCCCCTAAGAACATTGGCGGATGCAAAAGAGGCACCATACGGTGCCTCTTTTCTTTTATCTCAATTCAATGATATGGGCGCTTACTGATCGACAATCAGCATCAGTTCCACTCGACGATTACATGCCTTACCGCTTGCTGTGGTATTACTGCACTGCGGCACATATTCGCCAAAGCCACGAGAGAACACTCTTTGACGAGGCAAGCTGGTTGCAAGTAGCTGCTTTTCTACCTCACGAGCACGCTTTTCCGATAACGAATCATTAAAACTCTCTGCGCCTGTACTGTCTGTATGACCGTCTATCACCACATCAACATCAGTACGCCCGGCAAGATAATGTCCAAGATTGCGGATCCAGTCTTGAGATTGCGATGATAATCTCGCAGAGCCCGTTTGGAAATGCACTTGTTCTTTCAAACGCACCATAAGGTGGTCGCCACTGATGGTTTCATGGGCGATATGATGTCTATTTAAAAACATCTCCAGTGACGTCACGCCCTGTGACTTTTTTCCAGCTGTACTCGGAGTCTGAGCAACATAACGTGGAGTTGACACGTAAGATTTCGCGTAACCCCACTCTGGATGTCTTAGCTCTGAGTTAGTTCTCGGGGCAGTATCGAGAATATTACCGCCCGGAACCATATCTGAATTAATACTCGTGCACCCGGCTAATAGACCGCATGCCACTAAAAACCAATGCTTCATACCGTTACCAACGTAGAATGAATTCCTGTTCACTGTGTCGGCTTAAATCGCCCAAACTTTAGTGCCTATTACCATATTTTCTTCAATACACAAGCACAGTTCATGCCAACGATTTAAGTTGGGCATTCATTTTTATCAAACATTATTTGGTAGATAAGAGAGCAAAGAAAATCTCGTTAACTAAACTGTCGCTTAATGGCGTTTCACTTCACGAATTTTCAATAGCTGAGCGCACTAAACACAACGTCATTGCCATGTTTTGTCTAAACTTTCTTCGATTGTCTCACTTTAGTGTAACAAGCCGTATTAATGGTTTTCGTCGATACCGTTAACCGATAAACTAGCACCAATTTTACTATTTAGAGCCTTACCCATGTTCAAAACCATTTCTAAAGGCGCTGCACTTTTTGCCGCAGTTTTTGCCCTAACAGCTTGTGACAACGGCAATAGTCAGCCACAACAAGGCAAGCAATACGAAGTTCTGCCAGTTTCTCTTGCTGAATACAACTTAGCACCAGTAACTGAAGCGTTTTCTCTCACCTGTGGTCATTGTCGTACGATGGAACAGTTCGTTCCTCAAATTGAATCGTTGACAGAACAGAAAGTTGAGAAGATGCACGTTACCTTTAACGAAAGTGCGCAAATCAGCGCGATCATTTTCTATACAGCGGCAATGCAAGTTAACGGCACTCCGGACAAAGCGTTTATGGAAGAACTGTTTGCTGCCGTTCAAATGAGTGCAGATGCAACAGCCGATGAGCGCCAAGCAGCGGTAGAGAAAGCTTTTGAGTCTCGTAACCTAGTAAGCCCTTACCAGCTAGAAGACGCACAACAAGCGAAACTGTTTGAATATATTACTAAAGCAGAAGAGATCACGACTCGTGGTCAAATCAACTCAGTTCCTGCCTTCATCGTAAATGGTAAATACCAAGTAATCACTGGTGGCCACGAGACCGTTGAAGCAATGGCTGACACTATCAACTACCTGCTAAAACAACCAAAATAAGACAAGGAGCTACTGTGTCTAAATTTCTGTTTCCTCTTATTATTTTCGTCCTAGCGGCATTCTTTATCTACCGTACTTGGACAAACCACAAAGCGGCAGACGAAAACTTTGCAAAAGGGCAAGAGTTCCTGCTAGAAAACAGCAAGAAAGAAGGTGTGATTACCACAGAGAGTGGTCTGCAATACCTTGTTCTTGAGAAAGGAACGGGCGACGTTCATCCAACTGCAACTAGCAAAGTGAAAGTTCACTACCATGGCACGCTTATCGATGGTACGGTTTTCGATAGTTCAGTAGAACGTGGTGAGCCGATCACATTCGGTCTAAATCAGGTGATTAAAGGCTGGCAAGAAGGTCTGCAATACATGGTTGTAGGCGAGAAAATCCGCCTGTTCGTGCCAAGCACACTTGGTTACGGTAAAAACGGTACTGGCCCTATCCCACCAGCAAGTGTACTGATCTTTGATGTGGAGCTATTGGACATCCAATAATCCTCAGCAAGAACAAAAAAACGCCGCATCAATTGCGGCGTTTTTATTCGTCTCAACTTACTTTAGTCAGTAGGCAATCAAACTAATGGTCATCTCATCTTCATATAACCCTGCAGCAGCACCTGGCACTGCCTTATTTTCAAAAGCCATATTGAAGCGAGTTTGGTTCCCACGGTGAGTATTTAAAAGCACCGGACTATCCAACCCAAGAGTCTGACCTTGCAAAAATGTGGTGTACGGAACTTTATGACTCGGTTTCCTAGTATTGACAAGGTGCCCATGATTCAACGAGTCGAGCTCAAGTTTTACGGAAGCGTTGCTCACCACGACAATGTCCAAATCCCTTCGGTTTTGCTTGGTTAAATTCCCCATATCCACCGTCACTCTTGCCCCAGAAACAGACACATTGGAACTTGAATTTGCCTCTATGCGTGCTCGTACGAATGGCTTTATCGTGTAGTCGAGCCCTGCATTCCTCACACCAACTTCAACTTGCTTGCCAAGTAACGAAAATTCAAAATCTGCCCGATAATTGCCCGGTTGCATGGTTTTTCCTTCGGGCACTTGCACCCAAAAATCGACCTGCTTACTACCACGGCTTGGTAGTAAAAAGTCTCCTTGAGGGGTTCTATTTAGGCTTTTTCTTTGCGTGTTAAGGACGGTCGAATTGATCTTACCTTGAGGGCCAGAAACAACCTGCTGCCAACCATTTGAAGGCTTGATGACAATGCCGCTCATACAGTTAACTAGTTGGCTATCTAACTCTATTTTGCCTTGAAACCACAAGGTATCAGGTTGCGTCACATGAGGTTTATAAGGTGTATCATTGATGCTTACCCTAAATGTCCCCCCACACTGCGCTTCGCTGGCATCATTCGCCAACAACGGTGAAGCAAAAGCAGTAAGAAATAGCACGGTTGCGAATGTTAAGACATCACTGCGATTAACTGTTTTCATCCTATTCTCCTTTTCCTTTACCAGTACAATGCGCTAAATTATTTGTCATTGTTCGGCATTACTGTGATTTCACCTAAATCGATTAAGCTCGTATCAGACTCAGGAATCGAGATAACGACAGGGCTAATCTGTAGTCCATAAAGCTCAACTGTATATATGCCAGGACGTAGACCTTGAATGAAAAATCGTCCTTGCTTGTTGGTAAAAAACTCAATTTGTTCATCATCAACCAACACACGCCCTTGTCGGTACTCGATAGGTTCACCGCTAAGACGCTTCAAATAACCACTCGCCGTGTATGACGCATCGGAACCTATCGTCAACAAATATCCGGTTGCCGCCGCCGGCATTAGCTCAAGTTTGCCATCTCCCCAGTCATAACCAACAGGAGAATCCATCACGTTATAATCCATCGCATAGCGAGCATAAGGTTGGGAGATCGAAACAAGACCATTAAGATGCTTTGTCGCCATTGCGGTTGGTCTTCCTTGGGAGTCTACATCTAGGTTCGCAGTCGCTTCACCCAACGTCGGGTGCATTTCTGCCACAACAAAAGGACCACTGGTCGCACGTCCCCACCCCCAATCACCGTCAACCATACCAACTGCAGTCGCTAGGCGCAGTGAAGCTTGGTATTGCTCGGTATCTTCTTTTCTCACTACATCACGACTTACTTCAGACTCTGCTCTAAAACGATTTGCGGTGTAACTCAATTGAGCTCGTTGGGTATCACGAAATTCGTCCTGCTCTGCTTCGATTCTTACACCATAGTCACCAACGTAGTTCAAACCTTCATTACTAAAATACGCTCGGCTCCGTTCATTCTCACTGTTGTAAGAGAGGCCTATACGATTTCCATGCTCATCCGAATACCAATTGTATTCAAAGGTAAACAAGAAACGCGTATCCGGTTCGTTATAACGCTCGGATTCTTCGTATTCGCTGCCAACCCCTACCGTAAAACCACCATGTCGCCAATTTAGCAAGACCGAACCACGTAACTCATCGTCATCAGGAGGGAGCTGAGTCAGGCGTCCTGTTAATGTCAGATCAAATTTACTGTTTATCTGCCAAAAGTAATTTGCGAGATATTGTGTATATGAGTTGCCTTCTTGGGATTCTTTCCAAGGTTTGTTTTGAAAATCATCCGATTTTTCAATCGCAAAACGTAGGTTGGGAGATTGGCTTTCCCCACTTCCAAAAATGCTGTTTTCATAATCAAGGGAAGCTATCCAACCGTCTTCTCCCGAACTTGCAGAGCTTAGCGAATAACGGGCAGTCACATTCCCTACACCGCTTTTGAAAGTAGTCAGAGCCCCAAATATCGAACCATCTTGAGCATATAAGCCGTTTGCACCTGCGGTTAACCAGTCAGTGACACCATATTCTAAGTAACCTGTCGCTACCCATTCCTCTTCGTATTCTACTTGACGGTTGTCATAGATGATTGGCTGCCCAACGGAAAACGAGTAATCAATCAGACCTTTTTTCAACAGCTTAGCGTTGTAAAATTGAGTAAAGCGCAATACGTCTTGCTTACCAGAAACATAGTTGACGACAACCGTAATATCGTTAGCACCGTTATCTAAGATCAGATTCTTGAGGTTGTAACGTCCCGGCTCCAATCGCCCACCAGAAATTCGTTCACCGTTGACATAAACTTCCACTTCAGCGGATTCGAGCAGAACAAGTTGTTGGCTACTCTCAGGGCTTGTCTCACGATCCGGTTGTAAGTCAGCGTATCGACTCTCAATAGAAAAACCACCCAAGGACATGCCATAAATATGTCCGGATTCACCGCTGATAACATCCCCTGTGGAAGCACGCATCGGTAAGTTTGGATCATCATAGAAAGCAATCCACTCACCTCGAGAAAACTTTGTGGTTTCGTTATCCGCTTCAAGATAATTGGCTAAAAGAAAATTCACACCACTGGCACCACCGATATTGCCTTGTGACAACCAATCCAGCGACGTGTCCCAAGTCTCAACATCCTCTTGCCAATAATTGTTATAGGCGAAGCTAAAACTGTTTAACCAGTTTATCGAGCCACTTTCAGAGGGAATAAAATCGGGATAGCCAGACGACAAAGTAATGTCTTGTTCGCTAAGAATTTGTGCCGAGAGCCGAACGTCAATAAACAAGGATTCAGTATTAAGTGTCACCTCGATACCTCGCTCAGCGAGTGTTTCGATATCAACGAATGTTGACGGCTCTGAACCAAAAAACTGCGACCACCATTCCGGACTCACGCGCGTTCCGAGCAAATCTTGGAGGGCATCGACAGACACTCGCTCAAGAGCCATGCCGTTTATTTCAACAGGGAGTTCGCCAAGCTGATTTTGTTCATACACAAGGGGTAAGGAGAGGCTGTAAGAGCTTCCCCATACAGCCCCAGAAATAAGGACAGCGATCGATACGACGAATGCGCGCCACATTGTAACCTTCCGTGTATGTCAGCGACGTTATAGAAACTGGGTGTCGTTAGTTCACAAGAAGTGACTCGACGTTCACCTGAACTTTCTGGTTTGGTACGAGATATTGCATCGGCAGAAGCGGCTCTAGTTGCTCCCAATCCCAACGCTTCGTTTGACCTTGCCAATCAACCGAGTAAGTGTGTTTGTTTAACTCAATAACACTTGAACCTGTATTGCTAATTTTCAGATTTGGCTTGTTGTCATTGGATACAGTGATTTCGCTGGAATATTGGTCTTGCGCATCTTGTGGAGAGACAAACACAAGCGCTCCGATTCGGAACAACATTTGTATGGCATCTTTCTCAACTTCATCCGCTTTGAGTGGCAATTGGCTCACGATCAAACGATAGGATTCTGCTACACCCTTGGGTGCGCCAATGTATTGCACCTTAATGGTCTGAGATTTCCCCGGCTGAATAAGTACTTGCGGTGGAAAGATCATCAAGTCATCGGTTTCAAGAAGCGACTCTTCGTTGTTGAATTCAACTAATCGCTTAACGCCAGTCACCTCAATAGGCAAAGGTGCAAGAGAAGTATTGGTTACCTTGAAAAATACCGTTGTCTCTTTCCCTGAATCGGAAAGAAATTGCACCATTGGGAAAAGCTCAAAAGCCAACACTTGTGCTGGCATATAAATCAAGATGAGAAATAATATTCGAAGTGTTTTCATACAACATAATGGCTGAGGGATGGACGGGACCTCCCTCAGCGAATTCCTTCCTACATGTGGAATAGAGTCACATACATCGCGCCGCTGTATTCACCCCAACGCGCACCAGCTTGAGGTTTAGAGGTAATTGAAAGTTTGTGCTCATCAGTCATCGTTTTATCTAGGTTGTTACTAATTTCAACCACTTGATGGATACGAGCAACGGTAGTGTCAATCCCTTTGTCTTTTAGCTTAGTTTCACCATTGAAGCTGTACTCCATTGGAATTTCATCTTCATTGCTGTTGGTAAAACCAAATGGGTCAACTTGGACGATACCTTTCGTGCCGTATGAGTTGCACCACGTTTTAAAGCCAAATTCTTTTGTATCAGATGACTTAGTTAAGTCGAAATTGATGACATCCAAGTTGCCGTAAGTCATCATTTCACAACGCTTAGGCACTTCACCTTTGAATTTAACGTAAAAGTCTGCGCGACCTTCGTCAGACCCAACGACCCATGGATTCGCAACTGCACCAGCCGATACAAGCAACGCCATTGCTGCAAAACCTGCTAAACGTTTCATGATTGTTCTCCTTTACATTTTTTCCTGCGGTATAGACCAAAAGTTGAATTAAGTAGACGAGTTAAATGTACGCCTTATTAACTTTTTTCCTATCGGTCATCTGACCAAAAGAACCACATAAAAGGATGAGTAAAGGACAACCAAATAATTAATTTGAACTAGATCAAAAATCACTCAACCATTAAAGATCCTAACTGAGAACGGCTTTGCTTTCCTGTTTTAGATAATATATGGGAGACATGTGTTTTTACCGTGCTTAAACTTACACTCAGTTGACCTGCTATTTCTTTATTTGAATAACCTTGAACTAAATACATAAATACTTTCTGTTCTTTAGTAGAAAGTTCGTATTTAGCACCTAGAACTTCCGCAGATGAAGAACTATGAACTTGTCCCCTCACAATATTCTTCAATGAAGAAGACATGGCTTCTCGACTAAACCATAACTGACCAGAAGCCACCATTCGGACGGATTTGTGAAGCAGTTCTAAGGTAAAGTCATTCTCTAGTAACCCACCCCAACCCAGAGATATAAGCCCTTGAACTCCCTCTAAGTCTTGCTTACTCGCATTGGCAAGCAACCAAGCACCGCCACGCGAAAGTGGTGAGATTAAGTGCAATGATGGATTACCTAAAGTAAGGCGATCATAAATAACAATATCAGTACTTTTTAAATTCCATATATTATTGACAGTTTTCTCAGTGTAAAAAGTGTAGTTTTTAAAAGAATGAGATAAACCAGCAATAACTAACCCTGACCAATCTGAGTCAGAAGAAATTACATAAACATTTTGAGAGCGTGTCATGATCCTTTCCTGTAAAAATAATTTAGTAAAAGGAATAAATAACTATAGCGAGTGTAGATTATTAATACTTTATAATTAGATTGATAATTTGATTAATTTCACAATAAACATTCACATTCTCATTATGAGAATTATATAAATTCACTGAGGTTATACAAAAAGACCACGATAATATCGTGGTCTTTTAAATGACAATTAACTTATTAAGTTAAGATTTTGGATAAAATACTAGCTCATTACCCTCGACCATCACACAATCCATTCCTGCGGCATGAGCGGCTTTTTTTCCTAACTCGGTATCTTCAAACACCACACACTCTTGTGCAGACAAACCAAGCTGTTCGGCTGCCATAAGAAACGTATCTGGGAAAGGTTTGTGATTTTCTACATCCGTTGCCGTAACGACAGCATTTAACTTCTTCAGAATGCCCGCTTTTGCTAACAGACGCAGTGCGCTATCACGTTGACTGCCTGTTCCAACAGCAATCTTCTTATTACCAAGATGTTGGTCCAAAACCGTATTCGTGCATGAAATAATTTCACCGTGTTGTTCCATTTCTGCAAACGTGTCCATTTTGAAACGAGAAACAACTTTTGGGTCGAGAGATAAACCGTGTTGACGATTCACTTCGCCAACAATTTTGAAGCTTGGCATGCCCCCTAAACTATGCAACCACTCTTGGTTAAAAGGGAACTCGAAACGGTCTGCTGTCGCTTGCCATGCAGCTAAGTGCGCTGGCATCGTATCAATCAAGGTGCCGTCCATATCGAAAATTAACCCTTTATAGGGGCTTAAATCTATTGTGTTCATGTCAATTCTTCTATTTGTACATCTCTGATGGTAATTTATCAGCCATCGTCACATTCCTTATTGGCATTTAGTAATCATGCTCAAAATTTCGAACTCCGTCACAATTCAAGATTGGGAAGTCCAATTATTGCCTATCCGGGCTCAAGGAAATGGTGGGCAGAACGTTAATAAGGTATCGTCCGCAATACATCTGCGCTTTGATGTACGTCATTCCACACTGCCGGAATTCTATAAAGAGCGACTCCTCGCCCTTTCGGATAGTAGGATTTCAAAAGAGGGGGTGATCATCATTAAAGCTCAGCAGTTTCGGACGCAAGAGCAGAACAAAGAAGACGCACTAAATCGATTACAAGCGTTGATACAATCTGCCAGCCGACAGGAAAAGAAGCGTATTAAAACGAAACCAACTCGCGCTTCACAACGTCGCAGACTTGATAGCAAAACCAAGCAAGCGACAAAAAAACAGCAACGCCAGAAAGTGCTGTACTAACAAACGTCAGAGCTAGCCATTGGAAGCCTCTTTGGGTTTCTTAACTTAGTCAATTCTTCAGGACAAACTATATGACTATTAGGCACAAGCTCTACTCCCTAGGAGTAATTGCCATTCTTGGCATTGTGACCCTATTGGGTACCTCGTCACACTTCGCTAACCAAAGCCAAGAGCTCAACCATGCAATCAAATTGGTTGGCGATCTCGAAATTCGTCTCCTTAACCTGCGCCGTAATGAAAAAGACTTCTTGTTACGCAGCAACATCAAATACCTCGATAAATTCAATGCTAACGTCGACAAATTTTTGGGTATCGAACAAGAATTGGCTGGCATTCTCAACCTTTATGAACTTCCTTCTAGTCATCAATTCAAGCAAGATTTACTGGCTTACCAAAAAGGATTTCAAAAATTAGTTGCTGCTTACGAACGCTATGGTCTCGATGCAAATAGTGGTCTATTAGCGAGCTTTGAACAGGCTTTATCTGAAGCCGAGCAAAATGCAAACCACCAACAAGTAATGGCACTGACTAAGTTCGCGCAACGAGTTAAAGCCGGACAAATGGACGAAGGTCTGTTGCAAGGTTTGTATGTTCCTTCATTAATCGAAAATGCGCGCCAACTTGCGACGCAGAGACAGACGATTGGAGTCGCGTACAACAAAGGTCTACTGGGTGACACTCGTGCCCTATCACACACAGTTGAAGAACAATTTAAGACCTTCTCATCTGCGTTGAGTAATGCAGCGACCGAACGTGATAGTCAAAACACCATGGTGAAACAAGTTATCACTGCGGTAGTATTTATTATTATCTTAGCTCTGATTTCGCAAATCTCACGCTCAATCAATGCACGCGTTAGTAGCCTGCTTGCGACCATAAAGAACATCAGTGAAAGTAATAACATGGGTTTACGTTCAGAGTTGGCAGGTAAAGATGAACTGGCGGACATCAGCCACCACTTAAACGATCTGTTGGATAAGCTTGAGCACCTGATTCATGGCACACAAGAGAAGTCAGCACAGCTATCAGCAAGTACTGACAACATGCATCGCGAACTAGAAGGTGTGATGGAACAGTTCCACACTCAGGCAGACCATACCTCATCAATGGCAACAGCAGTTCAGCAAATGGTCGCCACGATTGGTGAAATCTCTGAAAGTACTTCTGTGGCAGTAGAAGGCGTTCACCAAGCTGCAAACAATGCGGAGCAAGGTCGTACCGTTGTTGAAACCACAGTAACAAATGTCGGTCAATTAACTGGTATTCTCTCGAACAGCCAGCAATCAATTGGCTCTTTAAACGAACATGTAGCGAAAATTGGCGGTGCAGTAAACATCATCCAAGATATTGCAGAGCAAACTAACCTACTCGCGCTAAACGCAGCAATTGAAGCAGCACGTGCCGGCGAGCAAGGTCGTGGCTTTGCCGTCGTGGCGGATGAAGTACGCGCACTCGCAAGTCGTACTCATCAATCGACAGAAGAGATCACTCGCGTGGTATCAGACATTCAGTCACAAATGTCGATGGTCGTATCTGATATCGACCAATGTAACGATCAGGGTCAGCAAACCCTACAAGCATCGGAGAAGCTGGATTCAAGCCTTCAGCAAATCATTGCAGACATGCATGCAATTCAAGGCAACTCTGAACGCATCGCATCAGCAATTGAAGAGCAAGGCATCGTGATGAATCAGGTGAGCGACTCGATTACTGAATTGAACGTGATTTCAGAAAACAACATGCAATCCGCACAAGAGTGTCTGCATGAAGTCGACTCTGTCTCTGCTCAAGCCCATGACATGGACGAAGCGGTTGCGGAATTTAAAACTCGCAGCGCGTAGCCCAAGTTCACTTACTCGGTTTAAATGAGTACCAACAAAAAGCCCGAAGCACTCTCATGCTTCGGGCTTTTCTATTTAAAGTTACTTAGTGCTTATTCATCATCTAAAGGAACCAGTTTGGTATTACCACCGTGGATCTTCTCACGTTTTCTCTGTACCAGAGCGTAGAAGCCCGGAATCAGGAAAGTACCTGCTAGGAGCACACACAGCAGACCACCAATTAGGGAAATACCCAATGAGTTCTGACTCACATGACCCGCACCAGCGGCGAAGATCAATGGGAAAATACCCAAGATAAACGACCAAGACGTCATGTTAACAGCACGGAAACGAAGCTTACCCCCTTGTACTGCTGCACTGTCGATATCCACATCTTTTTCTTCACGCTCTTGCTTGGCGAATTCCACAATTAGGATTGCGTTCTTCGCCGCGAGCGCTATGAGCAGGACGAGACCTATCTGAGCGTACAAGTTGAGTGGCGTTCCGGTTAAGTTCAATGCGAGGAAGGAACCCAACGTTGCCACTGGCACCACTAGGATGATCGCTAAAGGAATACTCCAACTCTCGTACTGCGCCACCATGAACAAGTAGATAAAGATCAATGCCAATGCGAACGCGTAAATCGCTTGGTTACCTGCCAAGACTTCTTGATACGCCATACCCGTCCACTCGTAGGTGTAACCTTGTGGCAGAACTTCAGCCGCAACACGTTCCATTGCTGCAATCGCGTCACCACTTGAATAACCCGGAGCAGGTTGACCTTGGATGATGGCACTGCGGTACATGTTATAACGCCATGCAACATCCGGCTCAAACACCTGTTCGTAGCTCACTAATGTACTCAGTGGCACCATATCGCCGCTCGAAGAACGAACGTGGAAACGCTCAAGATCTTCCATACTGCTGCGGTGTTCACTGTCTGCTTGCATGGTCACACGGAAGTTCTTACCGAACATGGTGAAGTCGTTCACGTATAGCGAACCAAGGTTACCTTGCAATGTTTGGAAGATTGACGACAGTGGAATACCTAACTGTTGTGCTTTCTCACGGTCAATATCGACATAGTAATGCGGTACATTTGCACGGAAGGTACTGAAGGTATATGCGATTTCTGGAGCTTGGTTAGCCGCCTGAATCATTTCACCCATTACCATCGACAAATCAGTACGGCTACGACCTAACGTGTCCTCAAGTACAAATTCAAAGCCTGAGGCTGCGCCCATACCTGGAACGGCAGGAGGTCCCATCGCAAATACTATCGCTTGCGGCAGTTCCATCGCAGCACGACCGTTGATGCGGTTTGCAATTGCGTTAGCAGCATGTTCACCATCAAGTGAGTTACGCGTATCCCAATCATGCAGTTTGATAAACAGAGACGCACCATTTGATGCTGCGGCACCCGTCATGAATGAGTAACCATTCGCAACCGTCACGCCATCAACACCCGGTTCTTGCTCAACCATCTTCATCAGTTCATTGGTCACTTCTTCGGTACGAGAAAGTGACGCAGAGTCCGGAAGTTGCACGTTCACCAACAAAATGCCTTTATCTTCTTGAGGTACAAACGCCGTAGACGTTGTTTTCGCGAAGAAAGTTACTGCGGCAACCGCGACGAAGAAGAAAGCAATCAGCAACATAGACTTCTTGACCAAGAAGCCAGCGAGCTGACCGTAGCGCGCTGTTACACGCTCTAGACCACGGTTGAACGCTTGGAACCAGTTTGCCGTGTTACCACCACCCTGCTTCAATACCAGCGAACATAGTGCTGGAGACAGCGTTAATGCGTTAATAGACGAGATAACTACCGAGATACAGATCGTCAATGCGAACTGACGGTACATGATGCCGGTAATCCCCGGAAGCATGGCTACTGGTAGAAATACCGCCAATAGAACCAAGGTCGAGGTAATGATTGGCCCCGTTACTTCTTTCATCGCCAGCAAAGTGGCTTTGCGTGGTGAAATGGTTGGGTCTTTCGCCATAGTGGTATCGACGTTTTCGATAACTAGAATCGCGTCATCTACCACGATACCGATGGCGAGGATCAAACCGAACAGGGTTACCGTGTTGATGGTAAAACCCGTCGCCTGCATGATAGCGAATGTGCCGATAAGGGATACTGGAATCGCAACAACAGGAATTAAGGTTGCGCGCGCACTACCAAGGAACAGGTAAGTAACTGCAATTACCAACAAGATCGCTTCAATCAGCGTTTTCACTACACCCTTGATCGACTCTGCAACGAACACGGTTGTGTCATAACTGGTTTCGTAAGCCATGCCTTCAGGGAAGTTAGTGCTTAAGCGCTCAAGCAAGTCCATGACCGCTTGCCCACTTTCCAATGCGTTTGCGTCTGATTGCAGTGACAACGCGACGATAGAGGCATCTTGACCACGGAACTTACCGTTACCGTCATAGAACTTCTTACCAAGCTCAACGCGAGCAACGTCTTTTAGGTATACAGTAGAACCATCTGGGTTTGCACGAAGTACTACATCCTCAAACTCGCTCACGCTCTCAAGACGACCTTTGGTCACCAAGTTAAACTGAACTTCTTGAGGGTTGTTGTATGGCGCAGCACCAATACGACCGGCCGCTACCTGTACGTTCTGCTCTGCCAACGCCGAGTACACATCGGTTGTTGTGAGGTTCAGGTTAGCCATTTTTTCTGGATCTAACCAAACACGCATCGCGTATTCACCACCACCGATAACGTTAACTTCACTGATGCCCTTAACACGCGCCAGTTGGTCTTTTACGTTCAGGTTGATGTAGTTGATAAGGAACTTGTCATCGTACTTACCGTCAGGTGAGTAGAAGTTCAAAACCATCAACAAGTCAGGAGAGCGCTTTTTCACCGTTACACCTACCATGCGCACTTCTTGAGGCAGTTTTGACTCAATCTGCGATACACGGTTTTGCACGTTAACCTGCGCCATGTCTGGGTCAGTACCCACATCGAAGGTGACGTTTAGGCTGTAAGAACCATCGTTAGCACTCTTTGAAGACATGTAAATCATGTTTTCAACGCCGTTCACGGAGGTTTCTATTGGGTCGGCTATCGCCTGCTCCACAACCTCAGCACTTGCACCCGTATAAAATGCAGTCACGCTCACCGATGGTGGACTGATTTTAGGATATTCAGCAACAGGCAAGATCGCTAATGAGATGGCACCTGCCAACGTCAAGATGATCGAAATAACCAGTGCGAATTTCGGTCTTTGAATAAAGAAACGACTTAACATGACGCCTCCTACTGTTTCTGTTCAGCAGGTGATTGAATACGCACTTCTACACCGTTGCGTACACGTTGTAGACCTTGTGTAATCACAGTGTCGTCCTTGTTCAAACCTTCTTTGATGATGATACCCTGCTCTACTTGCGCACCAAGTTCAACGTTACGGCGCTCCGCAACATTGCCTTCTGCCATCACCATGGCAAAGTCACCTTCTAGGTCCGTTTGCACTGCACGACGAGGAATCACGATGACGTCTTTTGCATTCTTATCGCGAAGGTTTACTTTAATATGCTGGCCAGGAAGTAGCTTTTGCTCCGGGTTTGGTACCACTGCGCGCATCGCGATCGTACCGGTTTGCGTATTAATCCGATTACCTAAAAAGTCCAATTGACCTAGATGTTCGAAGTACTCTCCGTTTTCCAGTTCAAGCTGAACCTCAACGCCACTAGACTCTGCACTACCGTCGCCTTTAATACCGTCCATACCAAGGTTTAAACGTTCACGTTCACTCACGCTGAATGAGGTATGCACTGGGTCTAGGCTAACTAATGTCGTCAAAATGCCAGAAGATGGGGAAAGCAGATCACCAGTACTTACTTTACTGTCACTGATGCGACCGCTAAATGGAGCACGAATTTGAGTGTAAGAAAGGTTTACTTCCGCAAGCTTAAGTTGAGCGTTTGCTGCTTCAAGCTCTGCTCGCGCGCCAAGTAACGTCGCCGTCAACGCATCGAACTCTGATTGGGAAATACTGCCACGTGGCAACAAGTTTTTACCACGTTGGTGGTCGAGCTCTGCTTTCTTAAGCGCCGCTTTTGCCTGAGCTAGCGCTGCTTTTGCACTCGCCACTTGCGCTTCAAAAGAAGAAGGCTCGATGGAGTACAACAACTGCCCTTTCTCTACCATCTGACCTTCGTCAAAATGGCGAGCTTCAAGATAGCCGGAGACTTGTGCCGTAATATTCGTATCTTCTACTGCTTCAATGCGACCGATGTAAGACTTACTCGGTTGGTAGTCGATAATTGTGACATCTTGAGTCACAACAAGAGGAGCTTGCGCCCCCTTCTGGGCATTATTTGCTTCTCCGCATCCCGCGAGGATAGCTGTTGCCGCCATTAGTGCGACGAGTGGTTTCTTTTGCATGTATATACCGTCTTTATAGAACAGGATTCGTTTGACAATACCCTAACCTTACAGGGTGCTTTGTCCGAAAACTTCAAGAGAAACCGGGGAAAGTGTATCAAAGTGTAAGCCGATGAAACGACTCGCAAACATCGTAATCAACAGGCTAAATTTGTTGCGATCATGTACACGAATCACGCTGAAAATTGATGTGAAGTAAGCAATGAGAATATGGCGTCATCATCACTTGGAAATCAAAGTCTACATAGGAAAATAGAATCTTCATGATCGCTAGACATGTTTTGACTATTTTTTTAAACAGAATGCGTTATCATGCAGATAATTCAAAGCTTTCGACCGAGAGGATGAGTATGATTTCTAAATGGGAGAAACGTTTTTACCAAATGGCTGAGCTGGTGGCATCTTGGAGTAAAGATCCATCGACACAGGTAGGTGCGGTTATCACAAAACAAAACCGCATTGTTTCTGTTGGCTTCAACGGCTACCCACATGGTGTTTCTGACAGTGTGGATACGGATGAACGTGAACTGAAATACTTAAAAACACTGCACGCAGAAGAGAACGCGATTTTGTTTTCAAAGCGCGACTTAGATGGATGCGATATCTGGGTAACGCACTTCCCTTGCCCAAACTGTGCGGCAAAGATCATTCAGACAGGTATCGCTCGCGTGAGTTGCCCGGAACAGTCTGAAGATTTCTTGTCTCGTTGGGGTGATAAGATTCAAGTAAGCCAAGATATGTTCGACCAAGCCGGAGTCGAAGTGAACTGGCTACCAATTAGTGAAATCGAAGAAAAAAGCGTTCGTTAAACCACCTCTTGGATGGCTAATAAACGTACAGAATTCATTTCACTCGAGCAAAATTAAAAAGCCCAGACACGTGTCTGGGCTTTTGTTTACTTGAAGGATGAGATTACTCAGCAAATGATATTAACCGTGCTTCTTCGCCGTTAGCTCAGCAATCTTAACGATCACTTGAACCGATTTCTCCATCATCTCAACTGAAATAAACTCGTGGATACCGTGGAAGTTATAACCGCCAGTGAAGATGTTTGGACACGGTAAACCCATAAATGACAAACGAGCGCCATCTGTTCCGCCACGAATTGGTTTGATCAGAGGTTCCACATCACAATCTTCCATCGCTTGTTTCGCCAAGTCGATAATGTGCGGGTATGGTTCAACCATTTCACGCATGTTGTAGTAGCTGTCAGTGAGCTTCAACTCAACAGAGCCATGCTTCAACCCAGCGTTCATATCATCGACAAGTTTCTGCATGAAGGCTTTACGGCTTTCCAGACCTTCACGATCGAAGTCACGGATGATGTAACCTAGCTCACTGCGAGCCACACCAAGTTCACCTGATTTAAGATGGAAGAAGCCTTCGTAGCCTTCTGTGGTTTCTGGCGTCTGATCTTCTGGCATTTGCACTTGGAATTTTGCCGCCAAGTTCATCGCATTAACCAATTTGCCTTTTGCTGTACCAGGGTGAACACTCACGCCATGGAAAATGACATCCGCACTGGTTGCATTAAAGTTTTCGTATTCTAACTCGCCTTGAGGACCACCATCGATAGTGTACGCCCATTTCGCACCAAACTTCTCAACATCAAATAAGTCCGCACCGCGACCAATTTCTTCATCTGGTGTAAAACCAATGCAAATATCACCGTGTGGGATTTGAGGGTTTTCAATCAGCATCGCAACCGCGGAAAGAATTTCTGCAATACCAGCTTTGTTGTCAGCACCAAGTAGTGTCGTACCATCTGTCGTGATCAGGTTGTGACCATGAAGATCGTGCAAATCTGGGTATTGGACTGGTGATAACACTTCATCGCCCAAACCAAGTGCAATATCGCCACCCTGATAGTCCTCAATAAACTGAGGATTTACATTTTTACCAGAGGCATCTGGTGCAGTGTCCATATGCGCGATAAAGCCAATAGCAGGTACATCGTAATCAACGTTAGATGGCAGTTTTGCCATCAAGTAGCCGTTGTCACTTAACGTCACATTACTTAAGCCAAGCTCAATCATCTCTTTTTTGAGTTGCTGAGCAAACACCAGTTGCCCGCTGCTGCTTGGGCAAGCTGATTCGTGGGGATTAGATTGAGTATCGAACGTGACGTAGCGAAGAAATCTTTCAACTAAATGTTTCATAATTATTCTCATTGTTTTGGGCGAAGGATGCCACGCACAGGGATGCTTGGTATGCGAGGATCCTATCCAACATGGTTCGACAAACCATGTTACGCTCATGAGGCGATAAGAATTTGCTTTGAATCAGTTTTTCATTAAAAAGTGCTGGCGCACTCCTACAGCACTCACATTAAGAATTTGATTTATCGAGTTTTAATTCAATAGGTCTTCGGCAAGTTCTCGCCACTCTCGGATTTTGCCATGGAAGTGTTTCCATTGTTTATCACTCATGGATTGAGCTATATCTAGAGTGAATTGATCCGTTAGTGCGATATTTTGATCAATATTCTTAGTCAATTGATCACTATAATAACTTTCTGGTTCAAATAAGAGCTGCATGAATACCTGCTGGTAAACCACGCTGTTGGTTTTATTTTCGAAAAGATATTCTAATTCTTGAATAATGGAAGATCGATAATCACGCCATAAGAGACTATTTATAATCACTTGTTGAGAAAGCTGTTTGGCTCGCGCTTTTTGTTGGCTAGATAATTTCCCCAACCATTCTTCCATCCAATCCTCTGTATTCTCTAAGACAACTTCTCTCAGTTCTTGTTCCGTTTTTCCTACATATTTTTCATCCCTCTCCTTATAACGTTCTCTTACACTATCAATAAATTCTGCTTCTTGTTGATTATCGAGCTGCATACTTAACGAGAAGAGATCTGGAGCGGCTTTCGAAACAAGACGTTGATAATGTTCACGCATTTGGTCTCGATTCGCTTGCAATGCTTCCAACGTAATGCTGTCTTTATTCAGTGCCTCCAATTGTTTTAAGTGATCGATATATAAAGGTAATTCTTCTTTCTTGTGCCAATCGGCTAATAATAAGATTCGCTCCTCTACCAGAGCTTCTTGTTCACCATCTAAAGACACATAGTCATCTAAATATTCGATCACTACCCAATCAATATTGCTGTATAAAAACTTCTTTGCACAACCAGCAAGCGCCAAAATAGATAACAAGATACATCCATATCGAACCGCTTTATTAGATAAACTTTTTAATTTCATCACCGATCCATATTCCCTTTTCCATTGATTAAGTTCTATACTCAATCTAAATCACTTATTATTGCGGCAAACTTACGTCAGTCTGGCAAAGTGACATTGCCACCCTAGTAGTATATAGAGTTTGAAATTAACTTTTTTATCACAACTATCCGCAAAAAAGTGAGTTAGTGCGCAATTATTAGCCAAAACTCGAACGATATAGCGTTCCTTAAAGTGGCATATAAATTGCTTCAATAACATCAGGATAGTTTATGGAGGCGTAGCATGGCTGCTGCTGAGCAACTTGATACGAGTGTAGAATACGAAATTCGCTACTTTGAACAGGGGAAAATGCACAGTATGAGAGTCGTCGCGGAAGATAAGAAAGCGGCGCATCGTTACTATTTGGAGTGTGGCAAACACAATAGTGATTTGTACTCCATTCGCCCAGACCAATAAAAAACCGCCCTTGTTTGGGCGGTTTTTTCTATTTGGCGTTTCTAGAATGGGCGTCTAAAGTGTTACTTAATTTCGCCGAATCGCTCTAGATAAAGCACTGTTGCTGCAGTACGTGAAGGTACTTTCAACTTTTTCAGCAAACTCTTCATGTGCACTTTAACGGTCGATTCAGAGATAAACAGGCGATCGGCAATCTGCTTGTTGCGAAAACCGCGCGCCACCTCTTGGAGGATTTGCGTTTCACGGTCAGTCAATGAGTCAAATACGTCTTCTTGACCTTCACGCTCATTTAGGTATTTCGCTACCGCTTGGCTGTAGGCTTTGTCCCCTTCGTGTGCTTGTTTTAGCAGTTCAACCAATTCATCTGGCTCTGTGTCTTTTAACAAGTAACCATCTGCGCCGCTACGCACGATAGCTTCGATGTCTGCCGGACTGTCCGATACGGTGAGAATAACAATGCGAGCTTCACAACCGTCAGCACGCAAAGCTTTTAGCGTATCTAGACCAGACATGCCTTTCATATTCAGATCAAGAAGTACCAAATCCAGCTCAAGTTCATGAGCTTTCGCAACCGCATCCGCACCGCTACTTGCCTCTGCGACGACTTCAAATTCTGGCTCAAAACTGAGTAACTGATGAATACCACGTCTCATGAGTGGGTGATCATCCACCAGCATTACTTTACACACTGTCAATGTTTACTTCCTTACTATGTTGGAATTCTAGTCTTACGATACAGCCGCTATTAGCTGCGGCTTCAATTTGCAACTCAGCGTGCAATCTGGCTGCTCGCTCTTGCATGATACTCATACCGTAATGATTTAATTTTTCGTCTTGCTGCTCAAAGCCTATACCATCATCGGTAACAGTCACTGTGACTTTCCCATCAGAATCAAGACATTGAATCTTAATATTGTTCGCTTGAGCATGTTTGATCGCATTTATTGTCGCTTCTCTGATCAACTGTAGTAGATGGACCTGCTGGTGTGCATCTAATTCAGTTGAAGAAAGCTCATTATCAAGCGAGATTTTCGCCGCAGTTTGATCATCAAGCGTCGAAACCATTTCTTGAAGCGCTTGACCAAAGCTACCCTCTTTTATTGTTAGGCGGAATGTAGTCAAAAGCTCACGAAGTTGGGTATATGCTGCTGACAGCCCAGTATCGAGTTCAGCAATGACTTGATTTGTCTGCTCTATCGCTTTGTCATCAGGAATATTCTTCACACTTCGTTTGAGTAGCGATACTTGGATCTTCAAATAAGACAATGCTTGGGCTAGTGAATCGTGTAACTCACGAGCGATAGTGGCACGTTCTTCCATCAAAAGCAGCTGCTCAGCTTGTCTCTGCGCTCGGTTGTAATATACCGCACGAGATAAAATTTGAACAAAGTTATCAATAAGAGACTCATTAGGACACGGCAAACCCGCTTTCCAATGCAAATACCCAAGGTGAACACCGTCCAGCGTTAATATCTTCGTGTGACATTCGCTATCACATTCGTGACGGCACTCTTCCCCCTCTGAGAGTATCCAATTTGGTTCCCCAATTTGATCAATTTCGAGCTTAACTGCACGAATTCCTTCCAAACTTGCAATATGTTGTAAAATCGCTTGGAAATTCTCCTGATGGATACGTGAAGCCGTCAGCTCTTTCGACGAATCATACAACACTCTCAGCGATTGGGTAGCATGTTGTAGCTTACGTGTTTTCTCGTCGACAGCTTGCTCCAACCCTCGATATAGCTTACCAAGATCGTTCGCCATCCTATTGAAAGTTCGGGTCAAAATACCCATTTCGTTGTCACTCGATACATTGAGTGACACATTAAACGAACGATTCTGAATTTGTTCACTTGCAAACACAAGAGCGCGTAAAGGTCTGACAACTTCTAGTCTCACAAAGTGCACGACAAACATGCTGACACACAGTATGCCGCCAAGCCCTAAGCCACCAATCCACGCTAAGTTGATCAGTTTTTGTTCTGAGTAGTTCTGCAGTTTAAATACAAAAGCATCAATTTGTTGAACAAAACCAGCCACTAAGATCAGATATTTGTCTCTATCTTGGCTCTTTAGTACCGATTTCAGCTCGTGCCAGCGCAGAATCAACCGATAGTAGTCTTTTGTAATATCTTCTGGTACTGACCAATGCTGTAGTGCCAGCATTGAATGGGAGTAAATTGACTGCTCAAATAAGTCAATATGTGAAGAATAGTCAACAGATTCACTTTGAATATCATGGGCTAAACGATAACTTTGCATTCGCATCGAACCCGCTACGTTGACCGCCTCCGCATCATTAAGGCTTGATGCAAGAGTGAATATAGCAAAGCCAGTCGTCGCCACCGATAGGAGTAAAATCAACATCATGGCAGACGCAATAGTGCGTGTTACTGACTTTTTCACATTTTTAAACAACTCTGAACTCCGCTCGTTTGATAACCACGTTTGTCTTTATACAACGCGCATTATCTTTCAACTTTATCAATATGTGATCACCTGCGCCGGAATTTATTGATCCAAAACAATATTGCATCCTAATTACCTCCTAAGAGGTATTTATACATATATGTCAAAAACTACAATTTCGTGTACTTAAATGACAGTTTATTAATGAAATTGTGGACTATGCTTAGTTTGGGTTTCAATTTTTGAGGTGACTAAGTGGTAGACCTTTCTAGACGAAGACTTTTTGCACGCAAAGCGCAACCGGATAATTCGGTACGTCTTCCTTGGTTAGCAAAGCCAACTCAATTCACAGATGACTGCACTCGCTGTGGCAAATGCATCGAGGCATGTGAAACCAAGATTATAACCAAAAGCGACGGCGGTTTTCCTGCAGTCGATTTTTCTATTGATGAATGCACATTTTGTTACCAATGCGCCGAGGCTTGCCCAGAGCCACTATTTTTAGCAGAAGCGGAGCAACCTTGGCAGGCAAAAGCGAGCATCACCGATAGCTGTTTAGCAAAACAAAATGTCGAATGCCGAAGCTGTGGGGACATGTGCGACCCGATGGCGATTAAGTTCAAGTTAGAACTTGGCAAAGTAGCACAACCAAATTTAGACCTTGATGAGTGTAACGGCTGCGGCGCCTGTGTTTCAGTGTGCCCTACTTCATCCATCAATGTGAGCAATATAACAGCCTAGCCGTTAGTGGTCGGCGCGATAGGCGATAAAACGAGAGAGATGTATGTCACTAAACGAAGTGCACATTTCGAGTCTGGTAGTCCATGTTCTGCCTGAACATTTGGCTGAAGTTAAAACCCAGATTGAAGCGTACGAAAACGCAGAAATCTACGGTGACAGCCCAGAAGGCAAAATCGTGGTGGTGCTAGAAACTGAGAATCAAGGTTTCATCACCGACACTATCGATGCGATTAATAATTTACCGAATGTCTTGAGCACAGTATTGGTTTATCACCAAATCGAAACTGGGCTTGAAGAAACGGAAGAAAAAGACACTGGAACACAACATTCCCAAATCGAGGGTGAAGTATGAAAATGACAAGACGTGCGTTTGTGAAAGCAAACGCGGCTGCATCAGCTGCTGCTGTCGCAGGTATCACACTACCAGCTTCTGCAACCAATCTGATTGCAAGCTCTGACCAAACTAAGATCACATGGGACAAAGCACCTTGTCGTTTCTGTGGTACAGGCTGTTCTGTTCTTGTTGGTACTCAAAACGGCAAAGTCGTGGCGACTCAAGGTGACCCTGAAGCGCCGGTAAACAAAGGTCTGAACTGTATCAAAGGCTACTTCCTTTCCAAGATCATGTACGGTCAAGACCGTCTGACTCAGCCTCTTCTACGTATGAAAGATGGCAAATACAGCAAAGACGGTGACTTCGCTCCTGTATCTTGGGACACCGCTTTCGATATCATGGCTGAGAAATGGAAAGCTTCTCTAGAGAAGAAAGGTCCAACAAGCATCGGTATGTTCGGTTCTGGTCAATGGACAGTAATGGAAGGTTATGCCGCAGCCAAAATGATGAAAGCAGGCTTCCGTTCAAACAATATCGATCCGAACGCGCGTCACTGTATGGCATCTGCAGTAGTAGGCTTCATGCGTGCATTTGGTATCGATGAACCAATGGGTTGTTACGACGACTTCGAGAACGCTGACTCATTCGTTCTTTGGGGTTCAAACATGGCAGAAATGCACCCAGTTCTGTGGACACGTATTACTGACCGCCGCCTAAGCCACCCTCATGTAAAAGTGAACGTGCTTTCTACTTACTACCACCGTTCATTTGAGTTGGCAGACCACGGCTACATTTTTAATCCTCAGTCTGACCTTGCAATTGCTAACTTTATCGCAAACTACATCATTCAAAACGATGCAGTGAACTGGGACTTCGTGAACAAGCACACGAACTTTACCAAAACAGACACTGACATCGGTTACGGCCTCCGTGACGATGACCCGCTACAAAAAGCCGCTAAGAACCCGAACTCTGGCAAGCTGACGTCTATCTCTTTCGAAGAGTACAAGAAGACTGTTGCGCCTTACACCGTAGAGAAAGCATCTGAAATCTCAGGCGTAGAAAAAGAGAAACTAATCGAGCTTGCTAAGCAGTACGCGGATCCAAACACGAAAGTGATGTCGCTATGGACAATGGGTATGAACCAACATACTCGTGGCGTATGGATGAACAACTTGGTTTACAACATCCACCTACTAACCGGTAAGATTGCTACTCCGGGCAACAGTCCATTCTCACTAACGGGTCAACCATCAGCATGTGGTACCGCTCGTGAAGTTGGTACGTTTGCTCACCGTCTACCTGCAGACATGGTGGTTGCTAACCCTAAACACCGTAAAATCGCTGAAGAGATCTGGAAACTGCCAGAAGGCACCATCCCACCGAAACCAGGTTTCCACGCGGTACTGCAAGACCGCATGTTGCATGATGGCGTTCTGAACTGTTATTGGGTTCAATGTAACAACAACATGCAAGCTGGTCCAAACATCAACACAGAGCGTCTTCCAGGTTACCGTAATCCAGAAAACTTCATTGTTGTGTCTGACCCATACCCAACAGCAACAGCGCAAGCCGCTGACCTTATCCTTCCTACTGCAATGTGGATCGAGAAAGAAGGCGCTTACGGTAACGCAGAGCGTCGTACACAGGCTTGGTACCAACAAGTAGAGACCATCGGTGATGCAAAATCTGACCTTTGGCAGGTAATGGAATTCTCTAAACGCTTTAAGATGGAAGAAGTGTGGCCAGAAGAGCTTCTTGCAAAAGCACCAGAGTACCGTGGTAAAACCATGTACGACATGCTGTTCAAGAACGGTCAAGTTGACCAGTTCCCTATCGAAGAAGCTCGTGAACTAAACGATGATTCGCACCACTTCGGCTACTACGTTCAGAAAGGTCTGTTCGAAGAGTACGCAACATTTGGTCGCGGTCACGGTCACGACTTAGCACCTTACGATGTCTACCACACTGTACGTGGTCTACGTTGGCCGGTTGTTGATGGCAAAGAAACACAATGGCGCTTTAAAGAAGGTTCTGACCCATACGCTAAAGCAGGTTCAGGTTGGGACTTCTACGGTAATGCTGATGGTAAAGCGAAGATCATTTCCGCGCCTTACGAAGCGCCACCAGAAGTACCAAATGAAGAGTTCGACCTATGGCTATGTACAGGTCGTGTTCTTGAGCACTGGCACACAGGTACTATGACTCGTCGTGTACCAGAGCTTTACAAAGCTGTACCAGACGCTGTGGTTTACATGCACCCTGCGGATGCGAAAAAACGTAATGTACGTCGCGGTGAAGAAGTTCTAATTGCAAACAAACGTGGCGAAGTACGCGTTCGTGTTGAAACCCGTGGTCGTAACCGTCCACCTGAAGGCTTGGTATTCGTACCGTTCTTTGATGCCCGTATTTTGATTAACAAGCTGATTCTTGATGCGACTGACCCTCTGTCAAAACAGACAGACTTTAAGAAGTGTCCAGTCAAAATCACGAAAATTGCTTAACCGTCAAATAACGAATGCAAAGGCCGTCGACTCGGCGGCCTAAAAAGAATTTAAGCCATAAGGCGGAGATGAAATGATGAAAAAATACCTTATCGCACTTTTATCTGTAGGTGCTTTATTGACAGGCGTTGCACAAGCGGAACTGGACAATCCAGGTGGCACAGGCGGTCTAGACTCGCTACGCGGTACTGCGCAACTTGAAGACACTCGCCCTGCAGATGATTTTAAAGACTTTCCCAAAGACCAGATCGTTGCAGACAGCTTTGTATATCAGCCGCCACTGATCCCTCATAGCATCCGTAACTACGAAGTGTCTTTGAACGCAAACAAATGTCTAGCATGTCACAGCTGGAAAAATGCTAAAGACGCAGGCGCTACCAAGATCAGTGTAACGCACTACGTTAACCGTGAAGACGCGGTACTAGCAGACATGTCACCACGTCGTTACTTCTGTTTGCAATGTCACGTTCCACAAACGGATGCTAAACCATTAGTGGAAAACGAGTTTAAGGCAGTCGATTCGCTTCAGTAATTGAAACGCGAGTACTAAGAGGTTACTTATGAAAATACTTAAAGCGTTTTGGAAGAGACTGTCGAGCCCGAGTAAAGCTGCCGCTGGTGTGGTTTTATTCCTTGGCTTCGCTGGTGGTCTTCTGTTTTGGGGCGCATTCAACACAGGTATGGAAGCGACCAACACAGAAGAATTCTGTTCTGGCTGTCACGCTCCTATCGTCGCTGAAATTCAAGAAACGATTCACTACTCGAACCGTTCTGGTGTTCGTGCAATCTGTTCTGATTGTCACGTACCACACGAATGGACCGATAAGATCGTTCGTAAAGTTCAAGCGTCTAAAGAGTTGTTTGCTCACTTCGTAACGAAGACGATCGATACGCCGGAGAAATTCCAAGCTCGTCGTGAACACTTAGCAGAACGTGAGTGGGCGCGTATGAAGAAGAATGATTCTCTTGAATGTCGTAACTGTCACCAGTTTGATTACATGGACTACTCGCAGCAGGGTAAACGAGCGGCAGCTCAACACTCTACCGCTCTGGCTTCAGGCGATAAAACTTGTGTAGACTGTCATAAAGGTATCGCACACAAACTGCCTGACATGCACGGTGTTGAAGGCTGGCAATAAGGAGAAACATAGACAATGAGTAATCTTGAATCCTTTATCTGGCACTTCCTTGGATACAGCGCAATGCCAGTCATTATTCTTTCCGGCTTTGTCGGAGTAGCAGCAATCTCTCTATGGCTACTCTCACTAGGTAAGGATAAAGAGGTGTAATTCACCTCGAACCAGTCAACTTTTTTGCCTATTTTGTTGACGGAAAACGCCGAGCATTTGCTTGGCGTTTTTTCTTTCTACGTTTCCAACCAAAGCACCAAACCCAATACTCTCTGACGGCTTATGGTGGTTCTCACACTTGCTTGTTGTGATGATTCTTTGCTCCTTGCGAAGCAAAGCTTCAGACAGAAAAAAGGCGACCATTCAGATCGCCAAATAATACTGCTTGCGAGGAGCAGTCTAGGACTCGTTGATAGGCAAAACTTGTCGAACATACTGACCAGGAGCATCTTCAATAACCGGATTTTGCTCAGAACCAACTGGGAAAGGCTCAACTTGCTCTTTCGGGTTAAACTGCATCAACCATTGGTGCCAATGCGTCCACCAAGAACCTTCTTGATGATTCGCGTTGTTGAACCATTCGTCCGCCGAGTCATCAAGATTGTCGTTCAACCAATATCCATATTTGTTTTTCGCTGGGTGATTCACGATACCAGCAATATGCCCTGACTCACCTAAAACAAAGGTCTTATTACCACCTGTATTCAGAGCACCACGATACGTTCCTTGCCACAGTGCAATATGGTCTTCTTTGGTCGATACAAAATAACTTGGGATCTTAATCTTGTTGAGATCAATCCAAACACCGCCAATTTTTACACCCTTGTCTTGTACCAGCTTATTCTCCAAATAGAGTTCTCGCAGTAAGAAATTATGGCAAGCGGCGCTCACATTAGTGCTGTCACTGTTCCAATACAGTAGGTCAAAATCAACAGGGCTATTACCTTTGAGGTAATTATCGACGTAATAGTTCCAGTACAAACTGTTTTCACGCAGCAGACTGAATGTCACGCTTAACGAGCGACCATCCATGTAACCCTTGGCGTTGTTTTGCGTTTCTATAGCACTGATGATTGTGTCATTGATGTATGCCCCAACCTCCCCCGGCTGAGAGAAGTCCAACAAGGTCGTAAAGAAGGTCGCAGACTTAATACGCTTCTTCATACGTTTCGCTGCATAGTAAGCTACGGTGCTGGCGAGAACCGTACCACCGATACAGTAGCCAGCTGCGTTGATTTGCTCTTGACCAGTAATATCCTCAATCGCAGTAACCGCTTTCGCTACGCCTTCGGTTACGTAGTCCCCAAACTCAACCTGCGCTTGTTCTTTACCCGGATTGCGCCAAGACATCATAAATACGCTATGACCTTGCTCTAATAACCAACGAACCATTGAGTTTTTCGCCGTTAGGTCAAGGATGTAGTACTTATTGATGAACGGTGGAACGATTAATAGCGGTGTCGCATTCACTTTTTCCGTCAAGGGACGGTACTGAATCAGCTCAAACAATTCGTTTTGGAACACAACATCGCCCGCAGTCGTCGCTACATCATCCCCAACGCGAAACGCATTGTTGTTGGTCATGCGTACTTTGAGAATGTCGGCACTCGACTCAACATCTTCTTTTAACTTCTCTAAACCCGTCAGTAGGTTTTCACCATTTTGCTCAAGAGTGAGTTTAAGCAGTTCTGGGTTGGTCGCGATGAAATTAGATGGAGAAAGTGCGTTGATAGCCTGACGAGAGAAGAAGGTAATACGCTCTTTCGTCTTCTCATCAAGACCTTCGATGGAATCGAGCGTGTCTAGATAGGTTTTACTAAACAACAAATATGATTGCTTGATGAAGCTGTACATGGCCTCTTGCTGCCAAGCATCATTTGAGAAACGCTTGTCGCCCTTCTCTGCTTCGATAAGTTGCGTTTGATTACCTGCTAGAGCCACATTCTGCCAAATTTGAAGCTGCTGCTCCCACCACTCTGCTTGCAACTTCAAAATTGCAGCGGGTTGGTTTGCCGCTTGTTCGAACAGTTTAGCAGTATCTTCAAAGTTCACTTCTTGCATGGCCTTGTTCAAAGGAGAATTCACGACTGCCTTGTTCACTTCGAAATCATGCCACCACTGTTGATTGGTTTCCTGAAGCTTTACAAGATAGTCCGAAAAGAAGTGTTGAAACATAGTCTTACTCCTATATTCGGAAAAAACAACGCCGCCCAAAAAGCGGGCGGCGCAAGCGGACGTATTACGCTGGAGTAACAGTCTTTAGGTTTTCCGAAGTCATTTTCTCAACGTCTTCTTTGAACTCTTTTGCGATAGATTGCAGCTTGTTGCTGTCGTCCATCATTTGCTGAGAAAGTTTAGTAAGAACGGTAAGTTGTTGGCTGTTGAAAGCCGTTAGAGAAGTCACGTCTTTGATTTCTGACGCTGCTTTCATTTGGTTTAGACCCACTTCGCTGTAAGTACGGATCGCGTTCAGTTGAAGCTCAGTAAGCACTTCTACGTTCTTTGTTACTAGCTTGTTGAACTTCAAGTATGGTTCTAGATTCTTTTCAGTTTGATCGCTAAAAGTTTTGAAGAAATCAGTGTACATGGTTTATCTCCTAGAGAAAGAATTAAAAATGTCCGTTTAAATAACTACTTAACTGCTTTTACAATCACAGCCGTGCCCATACCGCCGCCCACACAAAGTGAAGCAACCCCGTACTGACCGTCTTGTTTGTGAAGTTCATGAACCAACGTAACCAAAATTCGGTTACCTGATGCACCAAGTGGGTGACCCAATGCGATAGCACCACCATTAAAATTGGCTTTATCTTGAATCGAGCTTACTGGTACTTGGTTGGTTTCAGCCAGTTTATGAATCACGCCTAATGCCTGAGCAGCAAAGGCTTCGTTTAATTCATAAACATCGATATCGCTGGTTTTCAGCTCGGCTTTTTGTAGTGCCTTGTTCACTGACTCAACAGGACCAAGCCCCATAATTTGAGGGTCTAAACCAGATTGTGCGTAGCTCACTACCTCGGCAATTGGTGTTAAACCATGCGCTTGAACTGCAGTTTCTGAGGCCAAAATGATGGCACTTGCACCGTCATTAATGCCCGATGCATTACCTGCTGTCACTGTACCTTCTCGGTCGAACGCAGGGCGCAGCTTGCTCAAACCTTCAAGTGTGGCATTGGCTTTCGGGTATTCATCGGTGTCAAACACGACCGTTTCTCGACGCTGCTTAACTTCAACAGGAACAATTTCATCTTTGAATTTACCTGCCTCGATAGCCGCGACAGCTTTTTGCTGACTCGAAAGTGCGTATTCGTCTTGCTGTTGGCGAGACAACCCTACCTCTTTTGCAACGTTTTCAGCCGTCACTCCCATGTGGTACTGGTTGTAAACATCCGTTAAGCCATCTGAGATAAGGAGATCTTTCAGCTCCATGTGACCCATTTTGTTGCCATCTCGCACGCTGCTAGGCACGATGAATGGGATTTGTGACATGACCTCAACGCCGGCAGCCATCACGACTTCTGCATCACCGCTGCGAATATGCGAAACGCCATCCATGACGGTTTTCATACCACTGCCGCATACCATGTTTACGCCGTATGCAGGGACTGACTCCGGGATACCTGCAAACAGTGCAGCTTGGCGTCCAACACCCATACCTTGACCGGCTGCAACAACGTTACCAACAATAACTTCATCGACCTTATTCGCTGCCAAAGAAGCTGCCTCAAGCGCACCTTTTATTGCTACTGCAGCTAGATTTCCTGCTGAGGTGTTTTTTAAGCTTCCACCAAACGCACCAATTGGCGTACGCTTTGCTGCAACGATAAATACTTTTTCCATCACTCTACTCCTTAGCTCATGTATAGGCCGCCGTTCACCGACAATGTTTCACCGGTGATGTATGCGCCGGCATCACTCACTAGGAAGCTTACTGATGCTGCAATTTCTTCTGGCGTTGCTAAACGCTTCATTGGGATTTGGTTGGTGATAGATTCAAGCACTTCCGGTTTCATCTGCTCTACCATTGGGGTGCCGGTGT
Source organism: Vibrio harveyi NBRC 15634 = ATCC 14126 = KCTC 12724 (assembly GCF_001591145.1). Lineage (GTDB taxonomy): Bacteria > Pseudomonadota > Gammaproteobacteria > Enterobacterales > Vibrionaceae > Vibrio > Vibrio harveyi. The sequence goes on from NZ_BCUF01000008.1 coordinate 69,686, forward strand.
ATCCCGGAGCGATAACATTCACAGTCACGCCAGAACGAGCACCTTCATATGCCAGAGCTTTTGAAAAACCAATCATGCCAGCCTTAGCCGCTGAGTAGTTTGCTTGTCCAAACTGTCCTTTCAAACCATTAACGGAAGAGATGTTAATGATGCGACCACCACCTTTTTCACACATAGTCGCGAACAAAGGTTGAGTCACATTGAACAAGCTATTTAGATTGGTGTTAATGACGTCATTCCAAGCTTGTGCAGTCATCTTTTTAAACACGCCATCACGTGTGATACCTGCATTGTTGATGACAACATCTATAGTCCCTTCTTCCTCAAGCAAAAGTGCCAGTTTTTCAGCACACTGCGTGGTGTTTGTCACATCTAATTCAAATAAGCGTACCTGATCTTTGGTAAACCCTTTTTCATTAAACCATTCCAAAGCACACTCATAATTACCTGTAAAATAAGTAGCAATTACTCGATAACCATCATTTACTAATTGAGAGGAAATAGCAGAACCAATTCCGCCTTTTGATCCAGTGATCAAAGCGACTTTCTTCATTGAAGACTCCATTCTTAACGGCATTAAAAAAGCGAATTAAGACACTGGCGAAATGTTTCGCCAACTGACGTGTTAATTTATTCTTTTGGCAACAATTCCTCTGCTGCCTTTTATTTTAAGTTAACCTAGAAATATGACATTTCAAATAAAAAACTCATTCATTTGCATAAGATTGATTTAGATCTCATTCGGAATGAAATGTTATAAAAAAGTTAAGCACACATAAACTGCTGTTTTAAAAGAAGAAATACTAAAGACAATTTGATTATTAATTTTGTAAATCACTTTGCATTCAGTAAGTTATACGAATTTCTATCTATGTTGCATTTGCAAATGGTTTAAGATCATCTTTCATTTAGAAACTAATAGATCGCAATTAAATTATCGAGTCAATAGTTAACAAAGCTCAACTAATAATTATGAAATATATCATTAGCTTACATCCTACTTTGAGTATTTAATCTAAGTAAAACATGGTCAAAATGACATAAATACCAATTAAAAAATAATATAACTGGTAATTAAACCAACTAATTTCTACAACTAAGTTATCTCATATTAACTTATAAATGATTTTATTTGGTGCAACAGCGCACTAATATGTCGCACACATTTAATTGTTATTTAAATTTTATTAAACAGTTGAATGTTAACCCTATACCTCCAACCTCTACTGTTTTTAGATGTGGCATTGAATGCCAGTTTGCACTATCTTTGATACCTCTTTATTTACTTACACACTCATCAATATTCATGAATACCGCCTTGTTAACCATGTTCATCCCTACCTTCTTCTTTGTGTCCATTACACCTGGGATGTGTATGACGCTTGCCTTAACGTTAGGTATGAGTATCGGATATCGTCGCACCCTTTGGATGATGATTGGCGAACTGTTTGGTGTTGCTTTAGTCTCAGTCTCTGCGGTGCTCGGCATCGCAGCCATCATGCTCACTTACCCTTGGCTCTTTACCGTACTAAAATTGATTGGCGGCGGTTATCTGCTTTATTTAGGGGTTGAGATGTGGCGCTCACGAGGCAAACTTGCCATTAATGTTGATAGCATTGATGTTCCTACTAGCGGTAACTGGGATTTGGTTTTGCAAGGCTTTGTCACCGCAATTGCAAACCCGAAAGGCTGGGCGTTCATGATTTCACTTTTGCCGCCTTTTATTGATCAAACTGCGGCTCTTGCTCCTCAGCTCATCGTGCTTGTTTCTATTATTTTGATGTTCGAGTTCATTTGTATGTCTCTTTACGCAACGGGTGGTAAAGGATTGAAGCGATTGCTAGGTCAATCCAAAAATGTACGCTTAATGAACCGAATCGCTGGCACTTTGATGATGGGAGTGGGTATTTGGCTCTTAATGAGTTAGAAAAAGCAGTATTGATGAAACAGGTCTAGTGACGAAAAACAAGTTATGAAGAACATTTTAAGCAGGCTCAAACAATCCTTTGGTGAGGTGTTGGATTTTCAAGCCCGAGTATGGGTAGTGAACGTCTATGCTGGCGAACATAAAGGTGAGTCTTACGTGGTCAATGAGGACAGCTTTTCTGAACCGTTACAATGGATGAAAAAGAAGGGCTATAAAGGACCAATGCTCACCAAAGTCGAGTCAATGAAGCGATCTCAGATCATCGAATTTGATTTAGGTTCAGTCAAGCATCGACTAATGCGCGTGAAGTAGCGTCCGATTCTATTTCTTTTCCCTTTTCCCTTTTCCCTTTTCCCTTTTCCCTTTTCCACAGATAAAAAAGCGCCACTCAGAAGAGTGGCGCAAGCACTTTTACCTTAAACACCAAGTATTATGGTGCAGTGTCGATCTCTACTGGTAGGTAGTGTTTTGGTTCTAGCTTCAACCATTCAGGAAGCACCGTACCAATCGAGATTGATGACCACGTACCAGACAGTACGCCAATGAACATTGCGGTAGAGAAACCTGCCAATGCAGAACCGCCCATAATCCACAACGCACCAACAGTGATTAAAGTAGTACCTGATGTCACCATAGTACGTGAGAATGTCGCCAATACCGCTTCATCGTTGATCTGTTCTGTTTTCCAATTTTGCTTCGCAACAAGCAGTTCACGAATACGGTCAGCGATGATGATCGAGTCATTAAGCGAGTAACCAAGAATCGCCAAAATCGCTGCAAACACCGTCAGGTTGAACTCCATTTGTGTAATCGCAAAGAAGCCCAATACTAAGATAACATCGTGCGCCAACGCGAATAGAGAGCCACTTGCCAGACGCCATTCAAAGCGGAAACACAAGTAACCAAGAATCGTCAGTACCGATACTAATAATGCTAAGCCACCTTGGTCGAACAGGTCCTGACCCACTTGAGCACCCACGATGCTGTTACTTACTACATCTACTTGATGTGAAATAGGCTTAAGTACATCTGCAACATTAGGTAATGTATGACCTTCTGCCGGTGCTGAGTAACGAATAACCCAACGACCATCTTCGCCTGAACGGGTTACAGATGTTGATTCACCAAGCTTTGGTTGCAGCGCATTAAGCAAATCATGGTTAGTCAATTGTTTATCGACTTTCACTTCAGTAACCATACCACCAGTGAAATCGAGACCTAGGTTTAGCCCTTTCATACCCAGAGCAACCAGAGCAATAATCGTCAACACAACCGATACAGCTGTCGTGAAGTAACGAATCTTACGGATATTTTGTTTTAGCATTTCGACCATGATTAAACCCTCACATCACGACGGGCATCGCGGCCCCAAATTAAATTGATCATTGCACGAGAAGCAAATACGCCTGTAAACATACTGGTCATCAGACCCAGACCTAGCGTCAGCGCAAAGCCTTGGATTGGACCGTTACCAATCGCGTATAGAATCACGGCAGTGATCATGGTTGTGATGTTGGCATCAAGGATAGTAGCGAACGCGCTGTCGAAGCCTAAGTCGATAGCTTGTGCAAAACTACGACCTTCACGCATCTTGTCCTTAATACGTTCGAAAATAATTACGTTGGTATCCACCGCCATACCGACAGTCAATACCAAGCCTGCGATACCAGGAAGTGTTAGCACGGCGCCAGGAAGTAGTGCGATTAGACCAAGTAAGCAAAGCATGTTTGCACACAAAGCCACGTTCGCAACCCAACCAAGACGACGGTACCAAAGTGCCATAAATGTCAGTGTTAGACCCATACCAAGAGCAAGAGCAGCGAAACCGTTTTGGATGTTTTCTGCACCTAGAGAAGCACCGATTGTGCGTTCTTCAACAATCGTTACCGGAGCGGTCAATGAACCCGCACGTAGAAGCAAGGCAAGTTGCTGTGCTTCATCCATGCTACCCGCACCAGTAATACGGAATTGGCTACCCAATTGAGACTGGATAGTTGCAACACTAATAACGCGCTCGCTACGCTCTGTCATACCACGTTCGTTAGTTTTGTACTCACGGTAGACTGTCGCCATTGGCTTGCCGATATGCGTTGCAGAGAAGTCACTCATCTTCTTACCACCAGCGTGGTCTAGAGAGATGTTTACTTCTGACATGCCCATTTTATCAACGCCCGCGCGCGCATTTACAATATGTTCACCCGTTAGTACTGGACGCTTAGCAAGAATCACTGTACGACCATCGTTGTCTTTCAGGACAAGGTCTTGGCTGCTACGTGCTTGACCTGCGTCTTTCACTTCGTAGAACGCAAGACTTGCTGTTGCGCCAATGACGTTTTTCGCTTGTGCAGGGTCTTGAACACCTGGTAGCTCGATACGAATGCTCTCTTTACCTTGGCGTTGTACCAACGCTTCAGTAATACCAAGCTCTTCGATACGACCACGCATGATCTTCAAGTTTTGTTGCAGTGTCGTTGTTTGGAATTCTTGGATGTTTTGTTCGCTTGGTTGAAGTTCAAAGCCACGATCTGCGCTTGTCATTGTCCAACCAGGGTAGTTTTGACGAATGAATTGGCTCGCCGCTTTTAAGCCCGCTTCGTTTTCACTATTTACTGCGATGTGGTTATGCGCTTCAGCACGAACTTGAACGCCACGTACACGTTGCTCACGCAGGCTCGCTTTGATCTCATCAACCAATGCGTCGCGCTGTTCTTCAAACGCTTTATTAACATCTACATTCAATAGGAATTGAACGCCGCCACGAAGGTCAAGACCAAGCTTGATTGGGCTGAAACCCATCTCGTTTAACCATTCTGGGGCAACAGACACGTATGAGAACGTGATGCTGTCATCTTTGCCTAGCTGATCGTTAAGCAATACACGAGCCTTACTTTGCGCATCTTCACCATCAAAAACAATGGTGGTCTTACCGTCTTTTTCAATGATTTTAGAGGCTGGAATATGGTGCGTTTTTAACAGCTGGTCGAGCTGAACCACTGACATCGCACTGTTGTTTTGGTCAGCAAACGTCACCTGAATAGAAGGCTGCTCACCAAACCAAGTTGGGATGGCGCTAAGGGTTAAGATAATAACCGTCGTAATTAAAACGACGTATTTCCATGCCGAATAGTGATTCAGCACTTTTCTGTTCTTTTGTGGTTTTGGTGTTTTCTTCATGTAAACATCATCCCTTCACTGCTCAGTGAAGTTTTATTTAGTTAGATTCAAGACACGACAAAACGCTCACCTGAACAACATACAGGTATGGAATGCCCAGAGCTTCACTTACTCTGTTGAAGAATTGCCGTGTTAAGAATGCACAAAATGTGCAGAGTGATGGTGTTTAAGCAGAAAACTGACTATTGAGGGCGACGTACATCGCATTGGTTTCTTTCCAACCAGAAAGGCGGTGGTCGCTAACAAAGTGATTAAATGTCGATTGGCTTTGACGCCAGCTGATATCCATAAGGCTATAGGCATAGCCAGCATCAGCATAAAACGGGGCATTTAAATCGCCGATGAAATCAATGTGTTCATCGTCAATGTTCTCACGAAGGTGCGTTGTCCAACGTTGAGAATTAAAGATGGCAAACGAATCTTGGAAAGCATGACCTTCAGATACTGGAGATTGGGTGCTTTCCTCAGAGAGTTCTGAGAAATCAACTGGAGAGTTCGATGCAGAGTTGCTCGCCGTAAATGGCTGCAACTTAGAAAAGTGAGGTAAGTAGGATTTCTGTTCTGCTTGTGCAGCCGACGCCTGCATTGGCGATAAAGCCATTGCAAGAAGCAGCAAAAACAGTTTTCTAACGTAAATCCAAGGCATGGTAGCTCACTTAAAACAAAACGAGCCGAGTTCTTCAACTCAGCTCGGTGATAGTATTCCTATTGCTTATACTTAACAACTAAAAAGTTATAAATCTCTGTTTCCAACCGTGGAACGCAGTTGCCAGCAAGCCTTAAGCGGTATTCATCGATAAAATATTTCACCTTTATCGACATCCAAATAGATTTTGTTTTCTTGTTCCAAGCCACCACAGTAGATGAAGTAAACATTGCGGGTTTTGTAAGTGACAGAACGCACCCACCCACCTAATTCTTCAAAATCACTTGGGTCGCAAGTCTCATCATCGAGCAGTTGCTGCGTTTTGTTACGAAACATATCGAGATGCGTTTTTAAATCGTCTGATTTTTGCAAATACCCATCAAGGATCTCGAAGCGCTCTTGCTCTTTGATGACAGGTTCTGAGTCTGATAATCCTTTTGAGTCTACCCACTCAGCGGTCTCTTCCCCACCCTCTTCATACACAATGTAATCCGTCAAGCGGAACCAGCCATTAGATTTCTCCAAAACCGATACCTTCTCACCTTTATACAGCGCATCAATAATCAACGCCTGATGATCTGGCTTATTGTAAACATCGATCCGGCGCTCAATCACATAGTACTCGGTGACCTCAGGTGCGGGCGCCTCAAGATCCATAATCGGTTTGGGTTTTTCTGCAGGTTCGGCTGGTTTCTCTGGCTCTTTTTCCTGTTCAGCGACAGGGTCGTCTTGCTGCATAAAGAAGAAGTAATACCCTGCGCCCGCTCCCCCTAACAAGAGCAAGACAACTATTAAGATCAAGGCTTTCTTCATATTCCGTTCCTTTTTCATTCCTTACGCAGTAAGCACCGTCACACTAACTATACTGATAGAGAGTGCATAACGGACGCAAAAACTAATCAACGAGAAAGCTAATTAGTGTGAAAACAATGATGAATAAGTTCAAATGGATATTGCTACTGCTACCACTTCCTGCTTACGCAAGCATTCAGTGTGACCACGCATCATGGAATGACAATCTTACCCAATTCAACCGTTTAGAGTCCAATTACAATAGATACGTTGAGACATTCAATACGCTTCTCACTGAACACAAACAAAGACAACTGCTCTCTCAGACCTTCTCCCTACGTGAACTAACCTTGTTGTGGCAGGCACAAACTAACCAACGAGCTTTTCAAAGTCAGCTTAGGGCGTCGATTCAATATCGCGAAGAGCTCACCACTAAAGCGCGAGAGTTAGAGAAACTCAGCATTGAGTCAAATTGGATGGCAAACGGATGGCAAAAACTCGCAAGTAAATGTGAAATTTCTGATGCCACAGCCAACCAAATTAGCGCCGAATGGTATCAAACAAACGCTTCCCAACTCGCTAAAGATTATACGCAACTGGCAACACAATACCTTGGTTTAGCGCAGCTGTACGATAAAGAAGCCAATGCATTAAAATACGTGCAAAATGAATCTGACTAAGTCTGTTCATATTGGGATTGTTCCCTTTATTGAAATTGAGCAATTAATAGGCAAACAGGTCAATTTATAGAGAGGTACGTCACAATAACGCTTTACTTACGAGCAGATTTTGGGTAATTTACCCATTAACAAAATTTAATATAAAGTCACATTTGGCTGGAGATGATGCTAAACCAATGGTTATCAATCGATTAAGTAACAGGGATTGTCCTAATGCTACCAAAGCCAAGTTTTTGTCAGTAGTTAGGCATGTTAAAGAGTTCGGTTCAATCAGTGATTTGGACCTATGTAAAATCTTCGGAGAAACAATTTGGAGTGATGGGAGGGAATACCATTCAGCTGCTTTCTCTTTTAGGGTTGATAGACACACAGGTAACTGTGAGATCTCAAAATACAAATACCAATAAGGCTTAAAAGACTATTCGAACGGAGACAGGAAACTGTCTCCGTTTTTTATTGTCGGTTATTTTGGCATCACGATAGTAAAATCATGATCGGAATAACCTTCAATTAAGTAACTTCTCTCACTCAGCAACTTGCAATAACGCAGTACACCATCTTTGTTGTGAGACTCTAACATCCGCATGCTGGGTAACTTAGCCTCATCCAACAGATTAAACACACAAGCAATACTCGCAGTCTGATACATTTTCTCAATCATCTCGATTGTATGATTTGGGTTGGCAGATTGGTAATTGAGCGAGCCAGATGCAAATACATAGTGCGCTTTCGGCAAAATCAAGTTAGAGAAATCGCCCCGGATAAACTGCGTATCAGTAATGAAATGACGCTTGCGAGATTCCGCGATAAACCGCTTTTGTTGATCAATGCCGATATAATGACTGGGGCGATTGCCTTTTTGTTCTATATACGCCAATAAATCCCCATATCCACAACCAATATCAAGAATACTTTTGCCATTAAGGTCTAAATCCCGACATAAGGCTTCAAAGCGTGTGACTTGGCTGAAAGAGTCTTGCCACCCCAGCGTCCTGGCTCTGTCTTCGCCAAATTGTTTGTGTCTTTTTCGGTGATAATGTGCGATGCGTAATCTGTCGAGCCACTTCATGATTGCTTTGTTTGTTGGGTTTGTGAATAACCGTATTTATGAGTATACCCAGTAACTTCAAGATGCAGAATTCTGAGCATTGTCATTGATTCGAGGTCAAGGAAAACAACGCCGCGTCTACAAGACAAATCGTTCTCGAAGAACCTAGCATCTCGAGGTTACTTAGGTATAAATCGGTAAGTTACCATTTCCTTTCACTTGGCGAATCGCTAAGTGCGTATGAATATCTTTGACGTTTTCAAGGATCTGGAGTTTTCGCGTAAAAGCTTCATAGCCAGTGAGATCTCTACTCACCACTTCTAATAGATAATCGTACGCCCCAGAAACAACATGGCAGGAGATCACTTCTTCCATTTCGCTTACCGCTTGCTCAAATTCATCTATTGAACTGGCTTGGTGATTATTAAGGCTTACTTCAACGAATACCGTCATTGCAATTCCCGCTTGTTCGCGAGAAACCATTGCGCGGTAACCACTGATCACGCCTTCTTGTTCCAAGCGTTTAATTCTTCGCGCACAAGGGGAAGCGGAAAGCCCCACTCTATCTGCCAGTTCGCTTGTTGTCATTGTGGCGTCTTGCTGGATCAAATCCAATAACTGTCGGTCAATTTTATCCATCTTGCCTTCCTTGCCAGATTTCGCCATGATTTTTTAATTCCATGCCGAAATTCACTAAGTTCTAACTGTATTAAGTCATATTTTGCCACCATTGAGCGTCACTTTCATTCGATAATTAACACATTATTTACAAATAAACGGAACCTCCCATGGCATTAGGATACGCCGCAATCATCACAACGCTCTTTCTTTGGTCTGGTTTCTTTCTATCGCTACGTGGAGGCGCAATTTCAGCCCTTCAACCTGCCGATATTGCCTTAACTCGCTTTTTCATTCCGGCGTTGGTGTTACTTCCTTTCGTCCTCAAATCCATGGATAAAGTACGCGCAGTACCGAACAAATATCTTATCGGTATCGTCATCGGAAGCGGACTCCCATACTTGCTCGTTGCTGGCACCGCTATGCACTTTGCCCCAGTCGCCCATGGCAGTGCTCTGATACCTGGCACTTTGCCTCTGTTTGTCTCTGCGATTGCGGTCATTTGTTACCAGCAACCTCTTAGCCAACATCGTATGGTCGGTTTGTCTGCTGTCTTACTTGGGATTATGGTGTTCCTGCTGTCCAATCTCGGTGAAGAATACAACTGGGCACAATTAAAAGGGCACTTACTGTTTCTAGTCGGCAGCTTAATGTGGGCGGTATTTACCATCAGTGCTCGCGTTGCAAATTTAAGTGCTTATGTTTGCGCTGGGTTTGTTTCAGTCATTTCGTTTGCATTGCTGATTGTCGCTGTAGGTTTCGGTTGGTTGGATAGTTATTTAGCCATCACACCTATCACTGATTGGCCATGGAAAGAGCTTGTTGGTCATCTCGTATTACAAGGTATCGGAGCAGGTCTATTAGCATCTTTCACTTTTCTTTACGCAATCAGAACCATTGGAGCGGAAGCCAGCGCCGCATTCGGATCTCTCACACCAGTATTGGCAACCTTACTCGCAATGCCAGTGTTTAATGAGCAGCCTGATACCCTTACATGGTGTGCTTTAATATTGGTGACTTGCGGTAGTATCGTGGCGAGTAATATCCTGATGAAACAAGACCCTAGTCAGAAATATCAGCCACCTGTTCACAGATAACAATAAAATTGCATAACTTTTTACAGGCACCTATTGAAAGCCAAAATAGCGTTTTGATAACCTGTTGCGATAATAAATTAAACGTCAGATGTTATGCCTTCAACTCATACAAAAGATGAACTGCATAAATTCCTAAAAACAGGGATGCGAATCTCGGTAAATTTCGAGTTCGGTCAGGAAGAAAAGTGCATTTACGCTGCTACTTATTTAGGGCTTAAAGAAAACGCTTATATCATTCTCGACATACCCGCTCGGTTATTAGAAGAGCAAGCGCTAAGAAAACTCACCAATGTGGACGTTGTTATCCGTGGTGTGTCAGATACAGATCTGGGGCATGTGATTGCTTTTAAGACCAGTGTGCTGATGAACTTGGTCCGACCGTCTCCGTTATTGTTTGTACGGATTCCTGCCACCTTCGCGACGAAGCCTGTACGTGAGCATGAGCGTTATAAATTGCAATTAGACTGTGCAATAGACCACACTGGCAATAAATATGATGGCAGTTTGGTCGACTTCTCTCTTTCTGGCTGTGGAATTTCGACGTTGGTTGAACCCGAGTTTGAAATCGGTGAACGAATTACGATTGAATCCCCTTTAAGTGGCTATATCGACGAAGAAAACCACTGCTCAGTTGCCAATATTAAGAAGCTACCAAAAGGTTGGATTATAGGCGTGAAATTTGAGGTACCGCTTGATATGTCCGAAGAATTGAAGAATGAGTTACTAGAGCATTCTTTTTCAGCCAGCACGATTTAGGCTGCATAAGGTTCTCAACCGTAAAGAACTAAAAAGGGAGCATCATGCTCCCTTTGCTATTTCTGCATTACGTCCGTTCTAGCAAAAATCTTTGCTTAAAATCGACAAACGCTTCATGTAATGCGTTTTCTTTGATTGGCTTGAGCAAGACATAATTCGCCCCTGCCGCCATAAATGCATCACTAGTTTCTTTAGCTGTATCAGCCGTACAGGCATAAATAGGCGTACCAAGTCGCAAGTTCTGACGAATCTCATGAGTTGTTTCAATACCACCAAGATGCGGTAATTGATTGTCCATCAAGATAAGGTCATAAGTATTGTCCGCGAGAAACTCCATCGCCTCTAATCCATCTTTTGCCCAATCAACCTGCATTTTGTACTTCTTGCAGAACGCCTGGAGAATAAAGGCATTGGTGTGATTGTCCTCCACCAGCAACACTTTCAAACTCTCATCAAACAAAGCTTCAGGCTTAACGCGTTGGCTGACTTCTAACGGTCGGAATACACGCTCACGGTCTTTTACCGGCAATGTCACAACGAAAGTTGTGCCCATCCCTTTACTACTACGAACCTGAACATCGCCTTCCAACATATCGACAAGATTCTTAACGATGGTTAAGCCTAAACCACTACCACCGTATTCTCGTGTTGTTGTTGCTTCTTCTTGTACAAACGGTTCGAACATTTGGTCTAACTTGTCCGACTCAATCCCGATCCCCGTATCAGTAATTTCAACAACCAATACACTGTTCTCTGCACCATAAAATTGCTCAAGCTCGGCATGGATCCGGATAGAACCCGACGGAGTAAACTTGGCGGAGTTACTAACAAGGTTAAACAGAATTTGGTTGAGTCGAACTTGATCCGTAAAGATTTCGACATTCGGATCCAGTTTGTTTTCGATAACCAGCTCAACCCCTTTATTTGTACAGATTGGACGATAGATATTTTCCAATGTGCGAATCGTATCGGAGAATGAGAACGGGTGCTTCTGGATATTAAACTTACCTTGCTCTATCTTGGAGAAATCCAAAATATCATTCAGTACGGCAAGTAAGTGCTCACCACTGTGGCACAGAACATCAATTTGGTTCTTCTGCTCTTGAGTTTCTACCGTGTCTTTAAGTAATTGCGCAACACCTAAGATACCGTTAATTGGAGTACGGATCTCATGACTCATCTTCGCAAGGAAATCAGCTCTAGCTTGTGCAGACTTCTCTGCTTCTCTACGTGCGATATTACTTTGCTTTTCCGCTTCAATCAGAGTTGTAATGTCTTGCCCTTGCACAATGATGCCACTGATATCACCGTCGACACGAATTGGTGATAGGTTCCAACGGTAAATCTTATTCCCAATTGGAACGTTGACGCCTGTTAACGTCGCACCTTGCGCTGCCATCTTCAGGTGAGGTGTCAATTTATCTTTGAAGCCTTGGAAGACAGGATGCATGGTTTCATTGTCATCTTCGATAACGAGCTCTTTGCGTGCTGCAGGGTTCATTTGGATAAGAACACTTTCCTCAGACCACACCATAATCGGTGATAACGCGAAGTTAAACAGGTCTCGGAATGACTTCTTCTGCGCCTCTAGTTCCTCAAAAGTACTTTCAAGAGTAGAGCCAATATGATCGAACTCTTCGATATCCGAACCATCAAAGCGCTCAAAGCCCTTTTCCTCACGCGCGGAACGAGTGTAGGACATCAGAGACTCCAACTGCGCCGCTACCTTACTCTCGATCCATTCTTTAGTGAGCAACGCAATCATGATCATACCGATGATAGAAGCCAACATTGCTAGGATATGTTGGATCTGCAACGTAACAACGCTTTGGTTATCCTGCACAGTAAGCAAGCATAACTCTGTCGTCACGGCATTCACTTCTATTGGAGTTTGAATCACTAGAAGTTTGTCGAGCCTTCTTTCTGAACCTTTGCGCTGCAAAATATCCGCAACATTGTATGGCTCGTCACCAATTAAGGGGTTAGCTAAAGGGACGTTATTCGCCACAAGGACCACATTGTCGACATTACTTTCGCTTTTTAGCTTCTCCATCAAAGCGAAGTTGTTATCAAGCACTACAACATTAAAAGAGAAGCCAAGCACTTCACCTGTCGCAGGATCCAACACTGGCACGCGACGCGTCAGCATATGTCTAGAACCAATAGAGGTCATCACATTAATGTAATACCAGTTATTACTAAAGGTGACGCGGTTCGCCAAACTGTCGAGGATAAGATCATTCACACCATAGAAATGTGCATTACCATCATCCCAAATGATGCCCTTATGATCGGTCAGAAAGCGAAACTCTGGCGTGTGCGATGGGTCACTTTGATCGATACTGAGAAAGAAAAAGTTAAGTGCATCAGTGTCGCGATTGGTGTAAAAGTCACGAATCACTTCACTTTTTGAGTTGCTGTCATGATGTATTTGAATCGCCGCAAAGTGACTATCAAATATATTGTGGATCAATGCAGAGGTTTGTTGCTTCGTTCTGTCGACTTCTTGCCAAATGATCTGTTTCGAGAAGTAATAGCTCTGAATAAAAATCCCTAGAATGATCGGAGCAAGAACAAGAATGATGATCTTTGTTATGAGCGTCGCCAGTGAGCGACGCTTCTTTATGTTTGATCGAGTTATTGTCATCAATTATCTGAATATCTAAATGCACGCTTCTTCAGCGTTTCGATTCTTTCCGGTGAATCGGCTTTGGTAACAATTTCAAAATCACCGGAATATACGGTTGGGACAGGTTTTCCTTCCAAATCCCACTTAATGGCTTCTGCCATGGCAATACCAGTATCATCATTCATACGCATGACAGTGATATCTAAGTCGCCTTTCTGAATAGCGTCAAGCTCTGCTGAACCACCGCCCCAACCGTTGATCATAACGTCACTTCGCCCTAAATCAGCTAACGCCTCAACAGCGCCTAACGCAACATCAGTCGAGCACGCATAAATAAAATCAACATCTGGGTGCTTTTCTAAACTTGCTTTTGCAGCATCATATCCCGACTGCTTTGTTGCTTTAGTGTAGTACGCTGATTGTAGTTCAAAGTTATTATCACGGTTAACCTGATGAATAAACGTGTCACCTCTCACATCACTAATGTACCCTTCCGAGAAATAGAGCACGCTGTAATAGGTGTGCTTCGGAAAGTACTTTCCGAATTCTGTCGCTAATTCACGACTGCCTTCCGCGTGATCAAATCCGACATATAAAAACGGTTGATGTTTATCCCATTCACGCACTGGTGTCGTGATATTTTGTAAGATCAATTTGGTGTTTGTTGAATCAAGAACGTGTTCAACAAATTTGCGGTGTCTGGTTGTATCTAACGTAAAAATCAAATAATCGGATTTGCTCTTCAGCGCTTCCATTAACGACAAGCTTTGCTGCTTAATATCCGCATTAGGGCGTGTGAAAACTTGGTTGATCTGATAGTTGATATTTAGCTTGTCCAAGCGCTTTTCAAATGCCGCAATGTTTCTTACCCAGTAATCAGATACTTGCTGCCCCGGATAAACCACGGATATTTTAAGCGGACGCTTTTTGTTTTTAGAGAATGGTACAGGACGTTCACGAACGGCTTCTGCTAAAGCATTAGTGAGTTTTCGCTGCTGCGGGAATTCATCCAAGAACTCTTGATAACCCCAGTAGCCATTAAGCACTTGCGTTGCATGTGAAACAGGAGAGAAACCGACCATAGAAATCAGGGAAAATAGTAACGCTTTTTTCATCTGTTGCTCTTTTAGTTTTTTATGGAGCATGGAACTGCTCTATTTTATTACCTAGCCGAGTCATCCTTTACCCTATAATTCTGATATCCATAAATTGCCCGCTTCTATATAAATTTTTTTGATATTAAGCCTAGCAGGGCATCAATGTATTATGTGTTACTGTCGCCTGAAATGATACCCATAATAGACAAAAATAAACCGCCATTTGAAGGCGGTTTGCTCTCTAATACGCATAGTGTTAATTCAAATTGCCCAACATTGAACTAGCAGCACATATTTGTACTTTTTAATTGATTAGAAGTTGTACAGCTCAATATTGGTCGAAAATGTCACTTGCGAAAATCATTGATTAATTGGAACACTTCACTCGTGTTTGAAATGCAAGGACATGTTTTTCATCGATACAAATTTCAGCATCTTCGCTGACTAAGAGCTCTTTCTTAGCTTTAGTCAGTTGCTTGATAAAGTATTCCGCTTTCATCGCGACGCTTTTGCTTTCAAAAGAAGAGAACCATTCCAAGGTTAATGGTCCCTTCCCTTTCAGTGCTTTTGCACCTTTCCCGCTCTGATGCTGTTTGAAGCGTCGATCCACATCATTCGTTACACCACAATACAGCGCATTGCGGTTATTACGGATTAGATAGACGCTCCAATTTTGCTCGGCAGTCTCACTCATGAAAGCAGAGATTCAACCTGTTCTTTTAATGCGGTCAGCTCTGCACGAAGTTCTGCCACTTCTTGTTCTAACTGGCTAATGCGCTCAGAACTGGCTGATGATGGCGCCGCACTTGCCACAGCCAACTCACTGATGTCTACCTCACCACAAAATAGATGCATGTAACGTGATTCACGCTTGCCCGCCTCGCGAGGCAGTTTAACCACAAGAGGTCCTTTCTCTTCGCTTGCAAGGTGCTCAAGAACGTTTTCAACTTCCTTTACATCATTAAATGTTGCTAGACGATTAGTGCGCGTGCGAATTTCGCCAGGGGTTTGAGCACCACGAAGCAGCATGCAACATACGATGCCTTTCTCTTGCTCGGTAAGTTGTAGGTCGCCAAACTCGGTATTACAGAATCGGTGTTGGTATTTGCTGACACGGCTATTGAAACCACTTTCATCACTGACAAGACGACGCTCGATGAGTGCATCAACCGCGTCTAGTACGTCTGCTTCAGACAATGACATGACAGGTTCGCGGTTGCTTTTTTGATTACATGCGTTCGTCAGCGCGTTAAGGCTTAGGGGGTATTGGTCGGGGGTGGTGACTTCTTTTTCGATTAAGCAGCCAATTACTCGTGCTTCAATTGCCGTTAGCTCAACTTTCATAATGCATTTCCTTATTATTGTTGCATTTGAATTTGGGTATCAGGCTAAAGCATAGCGCATGGACCTGACACCCTTTGCGAATCGGGTTAGGTCTTAATGCTCTGATAGAATCGACACTTTGGTCATTTTTCCATTCTCGTCAATCATCATTATCTTCGAACGATTGAGTTCGACTTCAGTGATTTCGAGTTGCGTTCTAGCAGCCACATACGCTGCTTTGAGTTTGGTAGCCAAAGAATCGTCTTGGTTATCGACCTCTTGGCTTTCGACTTGCTCCGCAATAGTCCCAGAGTTCATTTCGAGCTTCATATTTTTGTATTGAATGAAGTTGATGATATAGCGAAGGCTCCACCATGACAACGAGTCCCTTCACTCAAGTGAGCAACATTCACGCTTTTAGCACTCGATTGTTAATGCCACATCAGAATTGATGGATAAATGTCCAACCCAGCATGACGTTTGATCTAAAGACTGTTATGCCACGAGATGTTGTGCTTTAATCGAATTAGATATTCACAAATTAGGAAAGGGAACCATGAGTAGCGTATTTGAAATCGTGAACCAAGCTCGTCGTAAAAACAAACTAAAACGTGAGCTGCTTGATAACGAGAAAAAAGTTCGTGACAACCGTAAACGTGTAGACCTACTAGAAAACCTTCTAGACTACATCAAACCAGAAATGTCTCACGACGAAATCGTTGCAATCATCAAGAACATGAAAGCAGACTACGAAGACCGCGTTGACGATCACATCATCAAGAGTGCAGAAATTTCTAAAGCACGTCGTGACATCAGCCGTCGTATTCGCGAACTGACTGAAGAAGACAAACAAACTAGCGGCAAAAAATAAGCCCAAATAGTTGTAGAATTTAACCCCGAGCAGGGATAACTTGCTCGGGGTTTCTTTTTGTAACTTACAAAACCAGTGTGTACAATAACACCAATTCTTGTTCCCAAAACACCCAATTTCTCTATGTCTTCTACTTCTTCTAGCGTGCAACCAACGTTAGCAAAACAACTTTTCACTATGACCTGGCCAATGCTGTTTGGCGTATTGTCATTGATGAGCTTCCAACTTGTCGACAGTGCCTTCATTGGGCAACTGGGCGTTTTACCACTTGCGGCACAAGGCTTCACTTTACCATTACAAATGGTGGTTATTGGCATTCAAGTTGGTTTGGGTATTGCCACTACCGCAGTGATATCGAAAGCACTAGGAGCAAACGACACCCACTACGCAAAACAATTAGGTGGGTTAGTCCTCATGATTGGCTCTGTCGGCGTAGCTGTACTTGGTTTGATCATTTGGTTATTGCGTTACCCTATTCTCTCTTTATTAAGCGCACCAGAAACCGTCATGCCAATTATCGACAGCTACTGGCCATGGTGGTTGCTAAGCTCATGGACGGGTGCTGTGCTGTACTTCTATTACAGTATTTGTCGTTCTAATGGTAATACCATGCTGCCAGGCACTATGATGATGGTCACCAGTGTAGTGAACTTAGTGCTCGATCCACTATTCATTTTCACCTTTGATTTAGGCATCAACGGTGCCGCTATCGCTACGATAATCGCGTTCGGGTTTGGCATTTTGGTTGTGGCGCCTCGCGTACAAAAAAATCACTGGGCGACGTTCCAATGGCAAGAGCTGGATGTTGTGAAAAGCGTTCGCTCCATCGGTCACATTATGGGACCGGCAATGATCAGCCAATTATTACCACCACTCTCTTCTATGCTGGCGACGAAGCTATTGGCAGGCTTTGGTACCGCAGCAGTAGCATCATGGGCGTTAGGCTCTCGTTATGAGTTTTTTGCTATTGTTTCTGTACTTGCACTGACGATGTCAATGCCGCCGATGGTTGGTCGTCTACTAGGAGCGAAAAACTACACCGACATTCAGTCTCTCATCTCGATTGCGGTTAAGTTCATACTTGGTTTCCAATTGCTGATTGCTGTGATTACGTTTATCGCTGCAGACCCACTGGCATTATTGATGACCAGCGACGCGCAAGTCACCCATGTACTTGAAATGCACTTGATGATTGTACCTATCAGTTTGGGCTCGCTTGGTGTATGTATGTTGATGGTTTCGATCTGTAACGCCCTTGGTAAGTCCTACACGGCTCTGACCATTTCGGCACTGCGCCTATTTTTGTTCTTCCTTCCGTGTTTGTGGGTCGGTGCGCAATTGGGTGGGATTCAAGGGCTACTTATTGGCGCGTGTTTGGGTAATATCTTAGCTGGTATCGCGGCTTACTTAACCTATAGAAAAACGATTCGTAAGCTCACAGAAGCGCATGCTGCCGCTTAAATAAGCAAGAAAAACGAAAGCCCTCGCATTGAGGGCTTTATGGTTTTTATACACTGGGGTCTGTTGATCTTTCGCGGTTAAATTTTACTCAGATGGGAACACCTAGCCGAACCCTTTAGGCAGCGTTTGTAAAGAAAGGCGTTAGCCTAGCGCCACTTTATCCGCTGGGAACACAACACCAGTCTGTCTTCTCACCTCAGTGAGCACTTTAGCAACGACAAGTGAGCGCTGCTTCATTTGAGGATCAATCGAGCCAACTTTGAGTTGCTTTGTAAATGCGTGCGCTTCGTAGAACATGTGGTTCTCTTCTTGAGGCAATGTTAGTACTTGTTTACTCTCACCTCGCAAAATGCGCTCAACACCACGTCCTGTGGCAATCATATCTACCAGCACACTGCCCTGTTCACCTTGGAATTCACTTGGGATTAGCGAATCGCTTACCTTGGAATGTAATAGGTTCACGTTAAAGCCGTCATACGCCAACGTCACACTGCCACAACCATCGACGCCAGAAGGCAGAATGTGAGCACTTGCTTCTATGCTGTTAGGCTCGCCAAACAACTCAATCGCGGAGCCAACACAGTAGTAACCGATGTCCATAATCGAACCGTTAGAAAATTCTGGATTGAATGTATTTGGATTCTCACCATTTAAATATTTCTGATATCGGGAAGAATACTGACAATAACTGATCGTGGCATGACGAAGAGGGGCGATCGCTGGTAGGCTGTCTTTTAGCACTTGAAAATTCGGCGTATATGGTGACATGAAAGCTTCGAACAACACGACGTTATTTTCTTCAGCGGTCTTAAACATCGCCTGAGCAAGAGGATAGTTTGAAGCCATCGGCTTTTCGCAAATCACGTGCTTACCCGCTTTAAGCATTTGCATTGCCTGAGGAGCATGCAGTGAATTTGGACTCGCTATGTAAACGGCATCGATATCGTTATCAGCCCCTAATGCTTCTAAGCTATCGTAATAAGATTGCGCATTATAAGGCTTGCCAAATTCGCACGCTTTCTCAACATCACGTGAATACACAGCTTGAAGACAAAATTCTTTGGTCTGGAGCGCAGCTTCAACAAATTGTTGAGAGATCCAGTTCGTCCCGATCACAGCAAGTTTGAACATGTTACTTCCTTTTCTTTATCGTTCTAGAAGCCGTAAGGAGTTCGGCTCGCAGACACGATTTAAGCAAGCTTTAGTTCATTAAACAACTCAAACAGTTGATTCGACTTGTAAGGTTTCGGTAAGTAAGCATCCATTCCCGCAGCAAAGCAGTTTTGAATATCTTCTTCGAGCACACTCGCTGTCAAAGCAATAATGGTGATCTTCCCACTTCCTACTTCTTTCTCCCAGCGGCGAATTTCTTTTGTTGCGGTCAAACCATCCATAACTGGCATCATGCAATCCATAAGAATTGCATCAAACTTCTCCCCCTTAGTGATGGCTTCTAATGCCTCTTGCCCATTGCTGGCAATCAGATAATCGTATCCCGCCTTATCTAAGAAAAAGCTGGCTATCTTTTGGTTCATCAAGTTATCTTCAGCAATCAAAATGCGACGATGTGTACGTGACTGGTTGATATTATGAACCACTGCCGAATGTGTGACATGGTAACTTTGAGTATTTTGTTCAATGTGCGCGAGTTCATCAATGGCATGCCTAAAGCGGTTACCTAAAAAAGGTAAAGTCAGCACAGAATGAATACGCTCAGAATTGGTGTAGGTAGAGATCAAATGATGTTGGCAAACAATGATTCGGCTAATATCAACCGTACGCGCTAACTCGTCTATTACAGAATCCAACGCCACTCTGCCATCATGACAATAAAAGATCACTTCCAGCCCCTTTGTAGAAGTCGGTAAATCCTTAATGCTGCTTACCTCTGAAAGCTGAATACCAGCTAAACGACACTCTTTCATAATTTGATCGGCATACGCGTAGTTATCTCCAATGAGAATACCGTTACGAATGGTTTCTGAGCGCCAACCTACGGTCGGCAACACTTCCACTTCAATTGAGAACTCAATACTGGTTCCCACTCCTTTTGAAGACGTCGCGGTTAACTTGCCGCCCATCATAACCACCAGTTGACGACAAATGGCCAAGCCTAGTCCTGTCCCTCCAAACTGACGTGATATACCTTCGTCTTCTTGAGTGAAAGGCTCGAAGATGGAATCAAGCTTGTCCTTTTCTATACCTACACCGGTGTCGGATACTCGAAAAGTCAAAAATACGCTCTTTTGTGTGGTGGATTCTTGGTAGTCAACATCCACATTGATGCAGCCCTTCTCTGTGAACTTCACCGCGTTCGATACTAAGTTCATGACGATTTGCTTGATTCGATGGTCATCAACCTTGATGCGCGCAGGAATACGCTCATCTAAATTGATATTCAGTTCTAATTGCTTGGACGTGGCTTTGGACTGGAACAAAATCATCGATTGGTACACGACTTCACGAATATCTGTTTCGATAAGAGAAAGCTGTAAATGACCTGATTCAATCTTAGATAGATCAAGGATGTCATTAAGTAACGTGAGCAAGGTATGCGACGAGGTATCAATATCGGTTAAGACTTCTTTTTGATGATCTGAAAGTTCACTTTGTGACAGGATCTCTGTCATCCCGATAATTCCGTTCAAAGGGGTTCGAATTTCATGAGACATGCTTGCAAGAAAGACCGACTTTGCGCGGTTTGCCGAAATAGCAGATTCTTTGGTTTGCAAAATCTCTTCTGTTTGTCGGTTTTGCTCCTCCATCATTCGATTAACTTGTTGTGCAAAGATCGTGAACTCATCATTGCCATCAACCACCACCTTCTCCCCCTTTACATGTTCATGGATTAAGGTGTTAAGCGAATGAATAATCGAGTCCAATTTACTATGCACACGATACCAAGTACCAAAGCCTAACCAACATAACAGGATGATGATGACCATCACGCCCGAGGTCATGAGCGTTATGCTCTGCTTTTGCGAACTGACTTGGACCAATAATGCGCTTTCAACCTGTTGCGTGAAACCCGCGGTCATGACTTGCAAACGTTGAACACGGTGGTCAAGATCTCGTAAATAAGTCACATAGTCAGATTGGGACATCTCTCCTGCCAATAAACGTCCTCGGGCTTCGATACTCGACAAATAACGAGGAGACGTATACAAACTAAGGAGCTTTTCTACCTGCTCATTTGATGCACCTAACTTTAAGAATCCTTCCAGACTCTGCTGTTGGCGCTCAATGGCTTGAAAGAACATATTTTGATTCGGTTGGCTATCAGGCTGTAGCACCAACCGATACGTCAACCAAGCTTCTTTTTGCGTCCAGTAAGAAAGTTGAGCAAGATAAGCGATGAAATCTTGCATCCAATGTGCTTCATCACTATCAAACAAGTGATTATGTTGAACCAGTGATTGAGACATTTCTTGCAACAGGCGAAACGACCAATCTCCGGCATCCACACTGTCTCTCAAGTCACCAGAGATCAAATCTAACATCGCTCGCTTAAGGTCATCAGAATACTCGGCAGTATAACTGTTCTGTATAAACTTCTCGTAGATAGAAAGCGCTCTATCACGTTGTACTTTCACTTCAATTGGTAAAGGCTGCTCTTCTCGATATCGATGACGCTCCTTCTCCATGTCATAGACAAAATGAGACGCTTCGGAAATCAGTTTCAATCCTTGAATATTACTGACCGTTTGATTGAGTTGATCGACTCTTTGAGAGTTAACGACAAATTGGTGAACGGCAAACACAGAAATAACCACCGCGGGTAACAGTGCGAGTAGAGCTAAACGTAATTTTATAGAAAGTTTTATCATCCGTTTGCCCGTGTTAGGAAAAGGCTCTCGAATTAATACTAGACCACTTTCATAGATTGAATATGAACTTGTATGAAGTGTTTTATCGGCAACTTAATCGGTCTGAACTGCCCAAACGGCTAAAAACAACACTCATTACCCTTCTATACATTGAGATCATAAGAAGGAAAAATGTGATTGCTTGCAAAATTTTGCTGCATCATTTTTAAACAGATTTAGTTAAACCAACTCATACCATGGGCGAACTTAAAGATACCGCCTAAAATGGCGAAAAACGTTTACCATTTAAGTGTTAAAGATTATCCATATCACATTATTTAAAAGGAAGTTCACCTTGTTACATATACTCACTTTGAGATGAACCTTTATTGTCGCGAAATAAGTTTTATAGATAGGAAAAGTCAATCCCTATAAAACACCGCTTTAGTCACATTAATAAGCCAAAAAATGAATCATACCCCACACTTTTAACTGGATTTATTTTTCCTAGCAGAATAAGACCTCCACCCGTACAATCCGCACACATAATTATTACAACCCAATTACAAAACACCCTCACTTCACGCTCTACCGTTGAGGTAACAGCAGAAAGTAAGGTCAGCCCCCAAAACGTGAAAGGTCCAAAACAACAATGAGTCCAGAGAAATATCTCCAAGACTGGCAAACTAGCCAAACGATTGCTGAATCTATTTCCCCTCTTATTGGTAAGTTATATCGTCAAAAAGGAATCGAAGTGGTTCTGTTTGGTAAAACACTTATCAACGCAACAACCATCGACATTCTCAAAACTCACCGTATTGCAAGACGTTACACCGGAAGCCCTCTTTCTCTTGAACAAACCATGCCAATCATCCAAACGCTGTGCGAAATGAGCATCTCGTCTTGTCGTGTTGATGTTGGTCAGCTTGCTGGTATGTACTGGAAAGATCACGAAGATACTGCCGCACTTAGCGACTTTTTACACACAGCACTTCAAGGTGCTCGTGATGCCGACTCTTCTCTAGCAGCTCGTGACGTGGTTCTTTATGGCTTCGGTCGTATCGGTCGCCTATTGACTCGCCTGCTGATTGAAAAGAGTGGTCCGGGTTACCCGCTTCGTCTGCGTGCAATTGTTGTGCGTGGCGGAAAGAAAGGCGATCTAGAAAAACGTGCTAGCTTGCTACGTCGTGACTCTGTTCATGGACAATTCAACGGTAGTATCGTGATTGACGAAGAGCGTAAAGCGCTGATCGTGAACGGTAACTACATTCAAATCATTTACGCTAACAGCCCAAGTGATGTGGACTACTCGGTTTATGGTATCAACAACGCACTTGTTGTTGATAACACAGGAGTTTGGCGTGATGCCGAAGGTCTAAGCCAACACGTAGCATGTAACGGTGCAGAAAAAGTACTGCTTACTGCACCAGGTAAAGGCGACATCAAGAACGTCGTATTTGGTGTGAATGAATCTGTGATTCAAGAAGATGACACTATCATCTCCGCAGCGAGCTGTACGACTAACGCTATCACTCCGGTTCTTAAAGCCCTGAACGACAAGTACGGTGTGCTTTCTGGACACATTGAGACCGTTCACTCTTACACCAACGATCAAAACCTAATCGACAACTTCCACTCAGGCGATCGCCGTGGTCGTAGTGCTTCATTGAACATGGTTCTTACGTCAACAGGCGCAGCGAAAGCGGTAGCAAAAGCACTTCCAGAACTTGCAGGTAAGCTTACAGGCAACGCAATTCGTGTACCGACTCCGAACGTATCAATGGCTGTTGCAAACCTTAACTTGGGTGAAGATGTAGACCGTGATTCGCTGAACGAATACCTACGTGAAATGGCATTAAACTCTGAGCTTTCTGCGCAAATCGATTACACAGATTCGACAGAAATCGTATCAAGCGATCTAGTTGGCTCTCGCCACGCAGGTGTGGTCGACGGTCAAGCAACCATCGCTCAAGACAAGCGCTGTGTACTGTACATCTGGTACGACAACGAATTTGGTTACAGCTGCCAAGTTGTACACTGTATGGAACAAATGATGGGTGTTCGTTACCAAACATTCCCTCGATAAGGTGAACCTTGCTCCACAACGTTAACCACAATGTGTATCGAGCAACACCCCAGCATTTGTTTTAAATAATAAGCGCCTTGCGCATTACTAATATACTTCCCCGCTTATACGCCTGATGACCCTCAGGCGTTTTTTCGTTTTAAGACTCTTTGACATTCCTCAGACAAATCGATGCGAAATTGAACGTTAGATACCCAAATGACTTCAATATTCAGAATTCAGAGCGTTGTTACTAGCGCTAGTTCAAAGATAAATCGCTTGCGTAATAGTTCACTATTGCCGAGGGATTTATCAAAGAAATGGCGTTAGTAACACGCTCCCTAGGGCAAGTTGTCTTGCTGAAACTAGAATTTTGAGGTTATTTGGGTATGTTCATGTTTCGTTCATATTCAAAATCGTAGTATGAACCCATAGATTGAAAGAGAGGTCATGATTATGAATCGAATTATCGTTACTGCACTAGCACTGATTACTGGCTTTTTTACTTTGGTATTTAGCCTAATCATGGCGATTCCATTGACCATCGCAGCCCTGATTACTGGTAAACGTATTGAAAAGCGCGTGAAGCAAATGCAACAAGAAATGCATGAAGAGTATGAATTCAATACGGGTAAGTCCGAAGCAATTGAAGGCGAGTTTGAAGAAGTTCGTCGCTAACGCTTCTGAAGGTTCCACACTCCCCCTATGTTCCTGAGCAACCTTCTTTGCTGACATCCTATCTCGTTAAGAGTTAGGATGTTTTTTATTGGTCATCGACGAAAAAGGCTACCATTACGGTAGCCTTTTAACTTCATGAGCAGTGCATTCTACTTGGTTAAATCGTCACAACCACACGCACTGCCAGCAACATTAAAACGATGCCAGACAGTCGGTCAATCAATACTGCCTTTGAGCGAATACGGTCAACAACTCGTGAGTTAGACAATACCAATGTGATGAACGTATACCACAAACCATCAACAACAAATGGGGTCGCGACGATAATCATTTGGTTACTTAGGTCATTACCTAACGCAACAAATTGACTGAACAGTGCAATAAAGAACAGTGCAATTTTCGGACTTAGAATCGAAATCAGAAAACCCTCTCGCGCCGATTGCAAAACCGTCGTCTCTTCACCGGATTCTAACTTCGCCGCTACGCCCCCCTTTGAACGCAATGCATTGAAACCAAGATACGCCAAGTAAGCTGCACCAGCTAAACTAATAGTCTTAAATAACAATGGGCTTTGTTGAAGTACCACGGCCAAACCGATCAAGGTAATGAAAGCATAAATACCGATACCAAACGCGTGTGCCCATGCGGTAGCCAAACCATTCACACGACCACCAGCCAACGAGTGCTTAGCAACAATCGCTAAACTCGGTCCTGGCGACATCGCCCCTAGTAAACACACGGTAAAAAGTGATAGCCAAACTGTTAGTGTCATAAGAATCTCCCCTCTTTGACGCTAATCTATCAATGGAATAGGTATAATTAGAAATCAAAGTTTTTCATACTAGCCATGATTTGAAATCATAAGACAACAATGCATTTATTATCGAATGGAATACTCTGAAATCTGCATGACCGAACGAATCTCTTCGCGCACCCATTTATGTGCAGGATCCGTATCGTATTTTGGATGCCACATTAACCAATACTGATGAATAGGCGTTTCGAGAGGTAGTGCTTTATGGGCTAAGTCCCAATGCTTTGCGAGATTGACCGCAATATGCTCTGGAACCACCATCAGATGTTCACTAGAAACTAGGCGATTGATAGCAGCAGAGAAGAAAGGCACTTTGAACGTGACATGACGTGTATGCCCTAGCTCTCTTAACGCTAAATCGGTGTAAGAATCTTTATCTCCACCGCCTGTTACTTTGATATGAGAGTAAGAAATTAAATCTTCAACGCTGATGCTATCTTGCTTTGCTAAAGGGTGAGAGGCTTTCATCAAACAGACTGATGAGTCTTCACCAATCTTCACACTAGACACACCTTGAGGCTTCTCTGGATACATGGAAGACGCGATATGAATACCAGTCTCATGAAGCTTATCTAGAAAGTCTGGTTGCCACAATCGATACGCCATATCCAACCGAGGAGCAAAGCCACTCAAGTGCGAGGCAATGTCAGGGAGTACGTATTGTGCGACGTAGTCACTCGATGCCAGTACTAGCTCCCCTTTCCAATCCGCGGGTTCAAAAGGCTTGTCATCGAGAAGATGATCGAACTCAGCCAATAAGTCGTCCAACTTCTCTTTTAGAAGTAGTGCTCTTGGCGTTGGAATCAGTTGGTTCCCCTGCCGAACCAATAAGGGATCGCCGCACAACTCACGTAACTGCGCTAACTGACGGCTTACCGCCGATTGGGTGATATGCAAACGCTCGGCAGTTTTGCTCACATGGCACTCTTCAAGCAATACATGCAAAGAACGCAGCAGATTCAGATTGATGTTATTCAGCACGTTCTACCCATTTCGCGCGCCAATCTGCGGCGGCATACTCTTCTGGCCAGTATTCAACTTGTTTGCGAATCAACCCATCTCGCACGGTGTGAAAAGTAATCGCCCGATCGGAGCGGACGCCATCGCTTACTATAACGTCAGTGACCACTTGCTCACCGTCACTTACGATACGCTCTATAGTAAAGGTCCACTCACCTTCTGCTGGATAAGCAGAGTTCAATTGGGCAAAATTCTTTCTGCCACGAATCACTTCTTTCGTCAGTGGCCAAACTACTTCACAATCAGGCGCAAGGAGTTCCGCTGCTGCATAGAAGTCATTGCTTGCCATTACTTTCCAGAAGTTGAGGACGATGTCTTTCTCGGTCATTTTACGAACTTGCTCCCTGTCGTATTGAAAAACTCCGTTAACACGGTATGTGTCATCACGTTACGAAGCTCTGGATAGCTTTGGATATAGTCTCGAATCTCGTTGAGGCGAGCGATATTCGGAACTTCGACAAACAGCATCATATCGGTTTCACCACTGATTGCATGGCACCATTTCACACCATCAATTTTGTACAGATCATTCGCGTAGTTATCACAGTGATGACTAGAGGCTGATGTATCAAACTTCAGCGCCATATACGCACAAATCGTCGACTCTTTGGATGTCGCAATATCGGCATGATAGCCAAGGATCACTTGGTCATTTTCAAGCTTTTTGATTCGAGCTGTCACAGCAGAACGTGACAAGCTAACTTGCTCTGAGATTTCAGTAATAGAGAGACGGGCATTCTGCCGTAATAGATCTATGATCTGATGATCAAATTTGTCCATAACATCACCAAGCTTTCCTTAATTTTTTCATTCTACTCAATTACAACTTATTGAAAACCGACAATTTGCTGTTTATCGGCAAAACAACCGTCATTTTGACGGTCGACTACATCATTTTGATATGCAGAATTTAGATATGCTTGTGGCTTGCATTACCTAGATGTTCGAGGTCGTTATGGAACAACTCAAAAAAGACATTACGCTGATATCAGGAATTGGTCAGCTATCGACAACCTTAATGGGCACGGGTCTATTTATGATTCCAGCGATTGCCGCTGGTATTGCAGGGCACTTCTCACTTTGGGCTTGGATTATTTTATTCATTGCTATTTGTCCCATCGCTTTGACTTTCGCTCAGTTGGGCAAGCGCTATCCAAGTGCTGGCGGCACGGCGTATTTTGTTCGTAAAGCATTTAATAGCAAACTAGAGAGCAGCGTCGCGTGGTTATTTGTTAGTGTTATTCCTGTTGGTGTCCCTGCTGCTGTCGCACTTGCCGCTGGCTTTTTACAACAACTGTTACCAGAGTCCATTAGTAACCACCTTTTCGCTCAAATTCTCACAGTGGCTCTGTTAGTGGTCGTTAATCTACTTGGCACTAAATCATCGGGGCGGCTACAGACGGTCATCGCATTGAGCATTTTTGCTTTAGTCGGTGCATTTTTATGGAAAGGCGATGTGGGACCTGTTGATTTAAGCATGCCTAAGATAACGACGGATTCGACATGGTCAGTTGCTGCAGCGCTTGGTGTCATGTTCTGGTGTTTTGTCGGAATAGAAGCCTTTGCACACATGGGAGAAGAGTTTAAGAACCCACAACGAAACTTCCCGATCGCGATCATCGTTGGCTGCTTTGTCGCGGGAGCAACCTATTGGGCATGTTCTGTCGTGATATTGAAGTTTGGTGCTTACGGCAGTGCTGAGTTCGACAGCGCATCAATTCCTTGGTTGAGCGCACATCTATTTGGTGATCATGCGAAATGGCTTATCAGTATTATTGGTTTCTCAGCATGTTTCGCTAGTGTAAACCTCTACACTCAAAGTCTGGCTCGAATGGTGTGGGCGCAAGCAAGAGAACACAAGCCAACCAGTGCTATCGCGAGAGTGTCCGTTCGGGGCGTTCCTGCCAATGCAACGCTAGTCGTTGGCGCAATTTTGCTTGCTTCTTGTGTTATTGGTTCGCTATCGGGACTGGATTTGGAGTTCTTCCTTAAGCTCGCGAATGGCATTTTTGTTCTGGTCTACCTGCTCGCTATGCTTGCCGCTTATAAGTTGTTACAAGGCTGGGGAAAGACGCTCGCGGGAATTTCTTTGGTATTGTGCACCGCAGTGTTCATTTGTTTGGGTTGGTCTATGCTCTACGCCATCACTATTTTTGCCGTGCTGTCTTTACCGTGGAAGCAATGGCGAAAAAAGAACCCTAAACGGGTGATTGAGCAAGACTGATACTCTTATTCAAACAGCTCAGAAATCTGTTCAACCAGAGCATCAATCTCACCAAGCGCGACATTGCCATAACCAAGAACCACTCCTTGCCAATCTCGCACTTTATACTCTGGGTGCTCATAAAAACTCATCGGGCGCAGCACGATACCTCGAATCTTCGCTTGCTGTGTCCATTCGTTCTCATCAATACCTTGTTGCCACTTCAACGTAATATGAAGACCGGCAGCTTGACTGATCACCTTAACTTTATCACCAAAGTGTTTTTCTATCGCCATACACAATTGCTCATGTTTGGTTTTGTACAGTCGACGCATTTTACGAATATGGCGGAGTAACCCTCCTTCAGTGATGAAATCAGCCAAAGCCTCTTGAGTATGAGAGGGAGAATCCCCGCTTAGTGCATCTTTAATCACTAAGCATTCTTCAACTAAAGCATCCGGTACAACAAGATACCCAAGCCGCAACCCGTTAAACATGACTTTACTAAAAGAGCCTACATAAAGAACGCGATCATCACGTCCCATTTGGGCTGCAAGCCCTTGCAAGCTGGTATATGGGCGATGGGCAAACTGAAACTCACTGTCGTAATCATCTTCGATAATCCAACGTGACTGTTGCACCGCCCAGTTAATGATCTTTCCTCTTTG
The DNA here is from genome assembly GCF_001591145.1 of Vibrio harveyi NBRC 15634 = ATCC 14126 = KCTC 12724. Taxonomy (GTDB): domain Bacteria; phylum Pseudomonadota; class Gammaproteobacteria; order Enterobacterales; family Vibrionaceae; genus Vibrio; species Vibrio harveyi. Next base: position 99,059 of record NZ_BCUF01000008.1, read on the forward strand.
TTCGGTATTAAGCGTTGTGCCCATCGGATATTGGTTACTTGGCGTGACATATAAAGCATCTGCATTGCTGGCCGTTACCGCTTCCACATCGAAACCCAATTGCTCTCGAATATAGAGTGGCTCAAATTGATATTGCTGGAATTGAATCAACTTACGCATTTGCGCGTAGCCCGGTTGTTCCATCAAGACTTTGCTACCCGGCTTAAGAGTAACCATAGTGGCAATCGACAACGCTTGCTGAGCCCCGGAGGTAATAATTATCCGCTCAGGGGAACAGCTCACAGAGCGGCTTGATGCAAGGTAGTTAGCTAAAGCGCAACGCAATGCCCAGCTTCCTTGAATATCTTGATTGCCCAACAAGCACGTGCGAGACATATGGCGTGCGAGTAACTTTTGCCATTGAGCCATCGGAAATGCGTCCAAATCAGGCACACCCGGTGCAAATGCACGGTTGATATCAAAGTTACTTTTCGGTGATAAGCCCTTCTTTTCTGAATTAGGCTCAGGCAGATACTGCTCTGGTAATTCCACTGCGACATAAAATCCCGAGCCTTTTTGGCTGATTAAATAACCTTCCGCCACCAACTGCTCATAGGCTGCGATCACCGTATTCCGGCTGATATTAAGCCCTTGTGAGAGTTTTCGTGTTGAAGGTAACTTGCCGTTTTTTGCCCACAATCCTTGAACAATTTTCTCGCGAATTGCGAAAAATAGCGCCTGTTGACGCGTCCCATCACTGTGCTTTAAGTACAAGTCACCAATATCAATCAAAGACAAACTGGATCCATCTATAAGTTAAAACTGGCTCTCTTTAAGCTACCAGTTAAGCGCTACATTGCAATCAAAGATTGAGGAGCAAGTGCTTACCCATATGAGTAAATAAGGAGAAAAAATGTTATCCAGCACCAATAGAACCGAGATAAAGAAAGGCGCACATAAGGCGGTGACGGATGTCGATAAGCTACACGCCATAATAGACGAAAGCTTGATCGCTCATATTGCAATAACCAATGATACGGGTCCGGTGGTTATCCCTATGTTGGCTTGGCGTGTCGACAATTATGTCTATATCCATGGCGCGAACAACAGCCGGCTATTACGCTCGCTCAAACAAGGAGTACAAACGTGCCTAACCTTTACTTTATTTGATGGTTGGGTGTTAGCTCGAAGTGCTTTTCATCATAGCGCACATTATCGCAGTGCCGTCGTCTTTGGGCAGTTTGAAGTCGTAGAAGATAATAATGAGAAAGACAGACTTCTGAATCATTTTATTGAGCAAATTGCGCCAGGTCGAACCGAAGAAGTGCGTTTGAGTAACGAAAAAGAGCTCAAAGCGACCATGTTACTGCGCATCTCCTTGGTGGAAGCATCGGTCAAAGTCAGTAACTTTGGCGTCAACGACGATGCAGAAGACATGGATCTTCCCGTTTGGGCGGGAGTCTTGCCGTACCGAACTGTGGTAGGTCCGCTTCAAGCTTGTGACGATTTATATGAAGGTATATTAGAACCAGATTATCGTAGTGCTTACCCTAATCGTTGGCAGGAATAAGCACCGTAAAGCGCGCCCCACCTAAATGGCTTTCGCCGACAGAAAGCTCCCAACCCAGTTGCCTTGCTGCACTGGTTGCAATGGCTAACCCCAAGCCAAACCCTTTCACGTCGGCGTTACGGCTCCCATCTAAACGTGAGAACGGGATAAACACTTCTTCACGTTTCTCTTCCGGAATGCCAGGACCATCGTCTTCAATATCAACAATCCAAAAGTGCTCTACAGAACGAATCGTGACCTCTACGCTGAATTCCCCATAACGTTTTGCGTTTTGCAGTAAGTTATCCAGAACCAAGTTCCCTAACGTTGGCTGTAGATGGATAGACTGGTAATCGAGATCATTTTCAACGGTCAGCTTTGCTTGTTCTAACCCACGATAATTCATGCGACTCTTGCACCACAAAGGCAACTCAATCGTTTCGATAGAGTCTTGTAACGAATGGTTCTTAAGGCTAAGTCGAGAAAGCATCACGATGTCGGATGTCAGATCCGTAACGACGTCTACGTAACGCTCAATGTCATCATGCAGTTCAGCTTGCATCTCACCCTCAGTACGCCTTGCTAAATCAGTGGCTAATTGGATTCGACTAAGTGGCGTTCGAACTTCATGAGGGATGGCTTGAGTAAAAATGTGTGTTTGACGCACTCTTCTTTCGATTTCTGCAGACATACCATTAAAGCCGCTCGCCAGCTCTTTAACCGGTGAAGAGTATTGTTCCAACTTAACACGAGTATTCAGCTCACCTGAGCCAAATAATCCTTGTGCCTTGGTCAGTTGTCGAATCTGACGATCCAACCTTCGTACAGGGATGTATACCATAACTCCGAGGCTACAAATCACCGTGAGCAGTAGCGTCAAAATAAAGATGATTTCGGAGTCCTCATCCCAATCAATATCCGGGCTGAAAAAATCACTCTTTTCTTTAAACACTAAGCTCTGAGTAGTATTGGGCAAAGGAAACACTGCGGCGTATATGCTTCCATCAATCAAATAAACCGGAATACCTTGCATTCGATAAAGTAACTCGCAGTCCAAGCAAGGTGGTGTGCCATCCCAATTGTCGACAAGCGTTAAATCAAAGATGAAGAAATCTTGCTTTCCGTTTGCCGTTAACTTTTTGTAGAGAGAGTCCGGCGTACCTCGTTGTTCAATGTATTGATCAACAAAGTAAGCACCATCGTTGAGAAAAACACTGACTTCTGTTTTGCGCATATACTCGCCCCCCATAAAAAGGAACAAGCCAATCGTTAACGCAAGACCTGTCACCAGCCCTACATAGAGACGGGAAAACACAGAGAACATCGATTATTTGCCCGTCAGCATGTAACCGCGATTACGCACTGTTTTAATCGTTGCGGTGTGGATGTGCGCTTTGGCGAATTTTTTACGTAACGATGAAATTCGCATATCAATTGATCGATCGGTAATGCAGTACTCAATACCTCTCGCTAAGCGGCAGCATGACTCTCGGGAGACAGGTTTGTCGACATTGAGCATCAAAAGTTCCAAGATTTCGAACTCAGAATCCGTCAGGTCAATATCTTGTTCTAGATAGTACGCTTTAGAGCGACGCGTACACAGTTCAATACCGTATCTGCTCAATTCTGTCTCTTCAACCGTATCGACCTGACGGCAATAGCGACGCAAGGCGGCTTCAATCCGTGCTAAGAGAATATTACCTTTGATGGGCTTGGTTAGGTAATCATCAGCACCAAACTTAAACAAGCTTACTTCACTCATTTCATCGTCTGTTGCAGTCAGAACAATAATGATCCCGTGAAAAAACTCGCGTGCTTCCTGACATATCTCTGCGCCATTTTTACCCGGGAGCATCAGATCCAGCAACACCAAATCAGGCTTCAAATCTTTGATTGCATCTAGTGCATTTAGACCATTGTCGACCACTGTCACTAGGTAGCCCTCAGCCTCTAGGTACATTTTGGTTAATCGAGCAATCTCAGAGTCATCCTCTACGAGCAAGATTTTATTGCCAACCATGATCTATTCACTCCATCTATAAAACAGGAGAAGTATATCGTTCGTTTTGTAGGGTGCAACCCACACTGCCGACACTTTTCCTACACAGAACGGCTTACAAAGCCTTACAAACCATACATTTACAATCGGCCGTATCATTGTAGGAGTCAGAAAACAGAACAACCCTCTATTTTATAAATGAATATCAAAACTTTAATTCAGAAATAAAACCAATAATCACATATAAACCCGTTATTATTTTAGTTTTATCGAATTAATAACCTTACAACTAACCATTTTTAGTGGTTATGACTATATTTGCGCATATAGACAGAAATTTCCTATCCCCCTACATTCCTCGGCGAACCTTCAGTTTGTGAGTACAAAAAGATGAAATTCGCTCAATTAACACCTTTAGCAATGCTGTGTGTGGTCAGCCTATCTTCGTTCGGTAGCAATGAATTCAGTTCGGATACGTCAACACCTCAACCAAATCCAATCACAAGCACCGTATCTATCCCAGCAGCCGTCTCTTCACAGTTTCCACCGAAGTTAAAAGTCGCTTCTGATGCGGGGTTTACCCACTACTTGAAAGTTTCTGTTCCAGCAACCCACGATGACCAATCATTTCATATCATTGCGGTCGATGATGGAGCAAATAATGAGAAAATTTTTCGCGCAGCCAAAATCATCCAGCACTTACTCACAAACCAACCGGGGTCTAAATTCGGTGCCGACAAATCTGAGATCGCTAAGACACTAGCTGAGCACGATGCCACTTTAATGCTGACGAGAGACGATGATCAAAGCAATGAGCTATTAACTAAAGTTTTTGTTGGGGAACTGATTCGCCAAAACAAATTGAGTAATGCGGTTTTAGATTCTGGTTTAACACACAGTTTTGATACCGATTCTTTAGAAAAGTTTGTTGCTAGCATGACGGTATTGAGTGAGGACGATATGGATGTTCTCATCGATTCCATCACGTCCACATTAATGAGCAGCCAAGACACGCCAAATTGGCTGATAAACAGTCAATCTTTGATGTATCGAGAGCTGACAGTCGAAGGTGACTGTCATTACATGAGCAACTTTTCGGATTACTGCGCCTATCTCGGAGAACACGCCGATCGAGATGCCGCTTTTGAAGAAATTTTACACTTGGTCCAAGCGCAAGGTATTGCACCTAACCCGTCGACTTCGTCATTGCAAAATGAAATCCAAGCACACGCGCTAAACATCTACAACGACGCTCAAGCAGGTAAGCAAACTGTCTGGCAACCGACTCAGCGTGATTGGCAAGATTGGGAGTCTGACGACTTTGATCCTGAACGTGTAAAACAAACGGGAACATCTTATTCTCACGAATACTTTGCTGCCGCTTTTGAAGCCTACATGGGCGTAGCAAAAGCAAATGGGCATGGCTTAGATGGCTATCAAGCACTGACTCGTTCAGCGATGCACACGCAAGATCCACCAGCCGTTGAGTGGATTAGTGAACTCTTCCACAGCCACTTACAATACATTGCACACATCGATTCTGAAGGCGTCAAAGTCTACACAGATAACACGCGACCAGGTACGGTTCCTACCTTCCGTATGTCACCAAATGAAAACGGTGTAGTTGAAGCATACACCTATAAATCCCAATGGTTAATAAACGTGAAGATCATTGGCGACCAAGCGATGGATGTCATCGGGAATGATCAAAATAATACATTTGAAGGCAACGGGCAAAACAACCGTATTTACGGCGAAGGTGGCGTTAACACTTATATCGTTTCGCACGCATTCGCAGACTGTACCCTTGTAACTGCGAAGAACGTATCAGTGACCTGCCCTAGCACTGGTACCGATGAATTATTCGATATACACAACATTCAATTTACCGATCAAATCCTAGATGTAACCAAGCGATAAATGATGAAAAACATGAAGAAACTTACTTTGCTCGCCCCTTTGTTCCTTGTTGGTTGTGGTGGTCTCGCCGTAATGGATCGATCCGATGCGGTGAAAGCACAACCAGAAATGTTGGTCAAAACCGATGGCGATTTCTGGGGATTTGGCGCTGATGGCTATTTCGACTTTGCTGGTAAGTACAAAGGAAAATACTCACGCAGCGCCTCAAAGTCGAGCTGGTTTAATCGCGTATCGTTTAAAGACGGGGCGATGGGTGCAGAAGTCACGCGTATCGACAATGGTAAAACTTGGCTATTGAGTTGCACGGGCGGCGGCATGTCAGTTAACTATATGGGCGTCGATTTCGGTGGAAACGATCCTTACACATGCCAAATCACCCAAGACGGTGTAAAAGTCGGTGAGTTTGCGATGGAGCCTAAATCGGCACTGATTGATATCAGCTTAGAAAAGAAAGAAACAGGCACCGTTCGCGTTGGCGACACTCATTTCAATGTGGAAACCGTACACACTAGCCCTGATTCCATGATGGCGGTAGACATTCCATTGGGTTACAGCTTTAAACAAGGCACACAAGAAATTGCGGCAGTGCAAACCAACGGCACAATCGCAGTACAGATGTTGCCAGAACTTAGCGAGCAACAAAAAGATGTTGTTGCTATCGGTGCGGTTGCAAGTGCACTGAGCTGGCGTCCCAAGCAGTAAACGTCTCATACCCTAAAAACCAAAGCCGCTAAAACGAGCGGCTTTTGTTTACTAACAACACTTGTTCTTACAAAGGCTATTTTTCCAATCGAGCCACATATTGCTTAGGCGTTAAACCACGATGTTTTTTGAACATACGATTAAAGCTGGCCACATTGGTGTAACCGAGGCGCGCCGCTATATCTTCAATGCTGACGTGCTTACTCAACAAACCCGCAGCAACATTGCTCAATACGTAACCCGATACCGTGGAGAAATTGAGACCTAGTTTATGAAGCCGGCGCTGAAACTGCTGGTCAGATAATCCTAACAACGCAGAGACACGCTCTAGCGTTGGTAATCCGTAATGACTGCTGTAGTGCACCACTTCATATATCACTTTCAGCTCATCTTCTGGATCTGGCATATTGAGTAAATCATCCAAATCGGAAAAACTCATTGCTAAACGGTTGTCCTCGCGATGAATTACCTGTCGAGAAGCAAGACGGTCATCGCCGTTAATCCATATTTCGGTCTTGGGTTGGCTCCATTCTACTTCACAGCCAAAGTACTCTTTATAGAGCTCACCGTTTTTCCTAGAGCCAGAAATCATCACGCGCAATGGTTTGTAATCTTGTCCCAGAAATTCACGTAAAATCTTAATCATGAAAATCGCACAGCGAATGCTGTCATGTACTTTCACTGAGGTTTCAACGAAGGGGTTATGGTAAGTCCACTTGATGATCTTCCCTGACTGCTCGCCAGCAAAAAAAGCCCCCGATTGCAGGTTACTCACTCCGTAATTCACACGTCGAATCGTACTGGCTAAATCGTTACCAGAAAATAACCATCGACCGACAGGACCGAGTTTCTGCAATTCGATGCCACGACTCAAATTAAGCACCACATCAGGATCATTACTGAGTTGCTCAACACGTCGATACCATTCCGCGACCGCCTTTAAAGGCACCAATGTCATTGGGTTATGAAACACCGACGACGGGATCCCAAGCTCTTCAGAGCTCAAATTATACTTAGATAACGCGAGGTTATGCATATTTAAAATACCCATCGCGCGAATAAATCGAACCGTTTTCATAACCAATTACATCAAATTTAATCTTCTAGTGATTGAATTTGTCACAAACCCTCACCTATTTCAATTCCAGATCACAATACGCCAACAGTTTGATAGAGGAGTGTTTAATGAGTTTACTGAGTGTCCCATTTGTCGGAACAGGCGCAGATACAGCGTTACATGTTGTCGCTGCCGTCGTTTTGATCGCGAGTGTCGCTGGCGCATGTTACGGCTTTTGGAAAATCCATGAGTTGCCAATCAATAAGGCACACAGCAAAGACCATCACCAGATAGGGCTTATCACCGCCCTAACCTGGATAGGATTTGTCTGGCACTGGGTATGGGTGTTAGCCGTAATCTTTGCATTCGTTGATATGGAAAAAGCCATCATCAATCTGCGTGATACATGGAAAAGTAAACCGCAAACAGAAACACAGCCACAAGAGGAGGCATAATGTTAGAAGGTTTAGCGGTATGGGCACTCTTCATCTACCTGCTCCGTTTAGTCGGTATGCCTTGGAACAAAGCAACCAAATCGTTCGCTTATCTTGGCGGTTTAGGTTGGTTAATGTTCGTATGGGTAGGTCTCATTAACTTCACGCCTATGGACTTATCTGGCGGCTCTGTTGTGCAATCACCGCACATCCAATTGCGTCCAGATTCGACCAACGTGAAAGGCAAAGTTGACCATATTTACATCAAACCAAATCAACAGATTGAGAAAGGTCAGCTCATTTACGAACTCGATCCAACGCAGTATGAGATCGCATTGAACCAAGCAAACGTGTCAGCTGATTCGGCTCGAGTAGCACTGGCAACAGCACAAGGTGATATCGAGATTGAAGAAGCAAACCATCAAGCTCTGGTACAAGATCTAGAAACCTCCAAGAGCCAATTAGAAGCGGCGAAAGTTGACTACAAATTGCAGAAAAAGATGCTCGATCGTTACGTTGAACAAAACCGTGTGGTCCAAAACACCATCACGGAAAGCGACATCGACAAACAATCGAGTGCCGTTGATATGGCACGCCACAACGTGTTAACTCTTGAATCTCAAATTAAGAAGAAACAAGTTGATATCTCACGAGCAAAACTGGCAATTCATAAAGCAGAATTAGCAGTTGAAACCAAACAGGCTGAATTGCGCCAAGCTGAGGAGCAAATTGCAAAAGCGCAATGGGATTTGAACAGTACAAAAGTTCACGCACCAGCAGATGGCTTTGTGACCAACTTTATCTTGCGTGAAGGTCAACGTGTTTCAATGATGCCGCGTATCAATATGTACACCAACGAGAAGTACGTTCTGATGCGCGTCAATCACCAAGCGATTCGTAACATCAAACCAGGTCAACCTGCGGAATTCTCTTCTTCGGTTTATCCTGGCAAGATCTTCTCTGCAACCGTAGAGGGCATTGTTGAAGCGACTGGTGAGTCACAAGGCAACCTACTTGGTTTGGATGATTCCGTTCGCGCGACAACTGGCAAGAACTTACAGAATAAGCATCACTTTGTCCGCCTTAAGATTGACGAGCCAGAAGGCTACGATATCCCTGTCGGTTCGGTTGGCTTAGCATGGGTCAGCGGCGAGAAGCCGATCGGTTTCCTAGCGTTCTTGGATGTGATTCGTGGCATCATCATCCGAATGAAGTCTCAACTGTACTTCTTCTACTCTATCTAAACTCATAAACCGCCAGTTCTGCTGGCGGTTTTCTTTTCATTTGTATCCAAGCACGTACTTTTCCCGTATAACAAATAGTTAGTCATAAGCGGAGAAGATTCATGTCGGCAAAGGAAAGAAGCCTACCTACCCATCGTATCTCAAGATTCAGCAAGTTTGCTTCCCTTGCAACCCGTGTCGCAGGCAACGTAATTGCAGAAGGCACTAAACAAATCGCCAAAGGTAATAAACCTAAAGCGAAAGACCTGTTGCTGACGCCACAAAACATCGCGCGTTTAACAGACCAACTTGCTCACTTGCGTGGCGCTGCAATGAAGCTTGGTCAAATGCTCTCAATGGATGCTGGTGATGTTTTAGAACCTGAACTCGCCGATATTCTCTCCCGCCTTCGCTCCAATGCAGACCCGATGCCAGCCAAACAGCTAAATGGAGTAATGGAAAGTTCATTAGGGACGAATTGGAAAGCCGAGTTCCTGTCCTTTAACTTCAAGCCAATTGCCAGTGCCTCAATCGGACAAGTACACCAAGCCTACAGCGACGGAGGTGATAACCTAGCAGTCAAAGTGCAATATCCTGGCATAAAAAAGAGCATCGACAGCGACGTAGACAACGTGGGTACTTTGCTCAAAGTCGTTGGGTTGATTCCCGAGTCTGTTGATTACAAAGGGTTGCTGGAAGAAGCCAAAAAGCAACTGCATGATGAAGCCGATTACGCACGAGAAGCGCAATTTGCCATTCGTTATCATGACGCTTTGAAGGATCACCCTCATTTTGTCGTGCCAAAGATTCACACTGAAAGTTGTTCAGAATCCGTTCTCGCTATGGAATTCATTGATGGCAGCCCGATTGAGCAAATTGAACACTATGACCAAAATACGCGTGACTTCGTTATGCACAGCCTGCTCGAATTGCTATTCCGAGAGCTGTTCGAATTCAAGATGGTGCAAACCGATCCCAACTTTGCCAACTATTTATACATAGAGAACACCCGTCAAATCGGCTTGTTAGATTTCGGTGCGACTCGCGAGTACAGCGAACGATTCAGCACTGGTTATCGCCAAGCTTTTGCATCGGTTGTTAACGACGACGAACAAGGCTTGAGCGATGCACTGGAACAGATTGGTTTCTTCAGCACAACCATCATGCCTACGCAGCGCCAAGCGATTCTTGATTTGGTAAAAATGGCATGTGAGCCAATGTTAGTGGATGAGCCTTATGACTTCAAAGCCAGTGGTTTAGCCCAGAAACTTAGAGAAGCTGGCACCATTCTAAGCATGGAGCAAGACTACTGGCACACGCCACCAGCAGATGCCCTATTCCTACATAGAAAGATCGGCGGAATGTACTTGCTGGCAGCCCGTATTGGCGCAAAAGTGAACATTCGCCAATTGGTCTCACCTTACCTACAGATAAGTAACCAATAGGCTATTGTTTTTCTGCTATTTTCGAGTACCTTGATCAGCTGCCTATAAGAATAATCTGACTGTCGGGGTGCTCGGTGAGTAAGTTTCAAGACCTCTCCACTCTAATCGAACAAATTGTCCAAGCAGACGAAGCGGATCAAGTCACCGCTTTGAATGATTCTATCGAATGCGGTCTCGAGCCCGGTGCTGTTGCGCTGATCCTCGAAGCCTTTCCTATCGATGATCGTGTGCGCTTGTGGCGTGCATTACCACTAGAGCTACATATTGATGTACTAACGGAAATGCGTGCTGAAGTGCGCCTTTCTATCATCGAAGCATTATCGGAAATAGAGCTAAAGCTCACGCTAGCCAAGCTAGATAACTTATCTTTAATCGAATGGGCAGACTCTCTGCCAGAAGAGTTCATCAATGAAGCACTAGAGCTTATCGAGAAAGATGAACTTGAGCTTTATGATCAAGCGAACGAATACGAAGACGAACAACTCGGTCGTTGGGCAGAGCGTAAGATAATCACCCTCCCTTTTAATATCACCGTTGGTAAAGCAAGACGCTTGATGGAGCGCTATAGCTACGATACACCACAGCAAGTGTATCTCATCAACCGTAAGAAACAGTTTCGTGGTGCGGTAAACTACTATGAAATCTTGCGTAGTGAAGCTGACGTCCGCCTTAAAACTTTAGCGATTGAGACCGTCACCGTACTCGATAGTAAAATGGAACTTCCGGAAGCAGTGGAAGCACTTGAGCACAGTGCGCTTCCGGCACTTCCGGTTACCGATGCGGATCAAACCCTGATCGGTGAAGTGGATTGGCAATTTGCATTGAGTACTCAACGTGAAATCTACGAAGCACGTTTGATGGCGGGTACCGGTATGGACGAAGGCGATGACTTATTCGCCCCTGTTTTAAAGAGTTCGCAAAAGCGTGGAGTTTGGTTGGGTATAAATTTACTCACTGCAATTCTAGCCTCCGTCACCATTGGTCTATTTGAAGACGTGATTGCACAGGTGGTCGCCCTTGCTGTGCTGATGCCAATAGTAGCCTCAATGGGTGGTATCGCTGGTAGCCAAACACTGACCCTGATGGTTCGTGCTATGGCATTAAACCAGATCACTCCAGGTAACCGTTTTGCATTACTCAAAAACGAATTGGGAATCGGCTCTCTTAATGCATTGCTGTGGGCGCTGATCATCGGTGGTTTAGCAGGGCTTTGGTTCCAATCTCCCGTATTGGGCGGCACCATTGCTCTGGCGATCATCGTCAATATTGTTACTGCAGCCTTATTTGGTGTGCTTATCCCAATAGTTTTAGACAAGCTCAAACTCGATCCAGCATTGGCGGGCTCAGTGATTCTGACCACGGTAACGGATGTCGTTGGCTTCTTTGCCTTCTTAGGTACCGCAAGCCTAGTAATGTTATAAAAAGAATTACTCTAGTTAATTAATTCATCATTAGCATTATAATTACAAATTGCAATCCGCATTTGCAATTTGCAACAAACAGCTAAATTTAGGCAACTCATATCACAGAAACCGTGTTTTTTCGGTGGTTTTAAAGTTGGCACACTAACTGCATTGTTTAAAGTGACCCTTCTTAAGCCGAGGGTCACCTAGCCAACTGACGTTGTTAGTGAACTTGAATTTGTTCACAAGTATATAAGCCAATCGCACTCTTTGCGGTTGGCTATTTTTTTGTCTATTCCTTCTCCAACTTCTTCGATTTACCCTCCCGCGCTCAGCAATCAACCTTATTCAATAACTTTACAATCGATTACACACGTAAAAGTTACGATATTATCTGTTAGAAATACCCACTTAAGCCAAACTATCAAGTCAAACCCACAAAAGAATAAGCTTACAAATCGCCTTTCGATTAAATAACAAACAACGGTTACCAGCAAGCTCATAAAAACGTTTGCCAACCATCACTAAAATCAATCAAATCGCAATTTTATAAACAAACCACATAAATATGACATCATAACCACGAACTACCAATGACACCGATTTCATTACACATTACAGAAAACAAAACCCACTTGTAGCTAAACTTTTTTGATTTTTCAAAAAACCATAACACCATGTTTTAAAAAGTATTAATAAATAAAAACCTTAAAACAAACGCTTAAGTGATAAAAAACCCATTGACTATGAGATTTACATCACGATAATACGCGCCGTTTGCCCAGAAATTGGGATCTATAATTCGTTTTAATTTTCTTTGCGGAGGTAAAAATGGCTGCAGACAATAACTACAGTCTTGGACCGGTTCCTAACACTGCCAGAAAGGGTGTTGCATCATTAACCATGGTAATGTTGGGACTCACTTTCTTCTCCGCAAGTATGTGGACAGGCGGTTCGCTCGGTACCGGACTTTCTTTTGATGATTTCTTCCTCGCTGTTCTTATTGGTAACCTAATCCTCGGCATCTACACTTCTTTCCTCGGTTACATCGGCGCTTCTACTGGTCTCTCTACTCACCTCCTTGCTCGTTTCTCATTTGGCTCTAAAGGCTCTTGGCTCCCTTCCGCTCTTCTTGGCGGCACACAAGTTGGTTGGTTTGGTGTTGGCGTGGCTATGTTTGCAATTCCAGTAAACAAAGCAACAGGCATTGACACAAACACACTCATTATCATTTCTGGTCTACTCATGACTGCAACGGTTTACTTCGGTATCTCTGCACTAATGGTACTTTCAGCGATTGCAGTACCAGCGATTGCTCTGCTTGGTGGTTACTCAGTAGTCGAAGCGGTAAACAGCGTTGGTGGTGTAGCTGAGCTACAAAAAGTACAACCAGCGCAACCTATCGACTTTTCTGTAGCGCTAGCAATGGTCGTTGGCTCATTTGTCAGTGCAGGGACACTAACTGCAGACTTCGTACGTTTCGGCAAAAAGCCAAAAGGTGCCGTGATGGTCACAATGGTGGCATTCTTCATCGGTAACTCATTGATGTTCATCTTCGGTGCCGCAGGTGCCGCAGTAACCGGTCAATCAGACATTTCAGAAGTGATGATTGCGCAAGGTCTTCTTATCCCAGCTATCATCGTGCTTGGCTTAAACATCTGGACAACCAATGACAATGCGCTTTACGCATCAGGTCTAGGATTCTCCAACATCACAGGCTTGCCAAGTAAATACATCTCTATGGCAAACGGTTTAATAGGTACATTGTGCGCACTATGGCTGTACAATAACTTTGTAGGCTGGTTAACCTTCCTATCGCTTGCAATTCCACCAATTGGTGGCGTCATTATTGCGGACTTCTTCATGAACCGTAAACGTTACACAAATTTCGCAGCAGCAGAGTTCCAAACGGTCAACTGGGCTGGCATTATCGCGGTAGCGATTGGCGTTGCAGCAGGTCACTTCCTTCCGGGCGTAGTACCTGTGAACGCGGTACTAGGCGGCACAATCAGCTACCTGATTCTAAATCCTATTCTTAATAAAAAGACACTGGCACAGCAGCCAGCGTAAGGAACCATCATGACAACACTATTGATCAAGAACGCAACGCTTAAGGGACAGGAAGGTCTCCAGCAAATTTTGATTGAGGATGGTCAATTCAAGCGTATTGAAGACAATAATGTAGAACTAGATTACACAGGTGACACTCTTGATGCGGAGGGCGGCATGGCTGTCGCGCCATTCTGTGAGCCGCACATTCACCTAGACACCACGCAAACCGCTGGTGAGCCGAGCTGGAACATCTCTGGTACACTTTTCGAAGGTATCGAGCGTTGGGCTGAGCGCAAAGAAATGCTGTCGATTGAAGACGTAAAATCACGTGCGAAACAAACACTTAAGTGGCAAATTGCAAACGGTGTACAGCACGTTCGTACTCACGTTGACGTTTCTGACCCTACTCTAATTGCTCTAAAAGCAATGGTAGAAGTACGCGAAGAAATGAAAGAGTGGGTAGACATCCAAATCGTTGCGTTTCCACAAGAAGGCATTCTGTCTTATCCGAACGGCAAAGAATTGCTAGAAGAGGCAGTTCAGTTGGGTGCTGACGTTATTGGTGCTATTCCTCACTTTGAATTCACTCGTGAGTACGGCATCGAGTCTCTACACTACGTTTTCGAACTGGCACAGAAATACGACCGTTTGATCGACGTACACTGTGATGAGATCGATGACGAACAATCACGCTTTGTTGAAACGCTTGCAGCGCTAGCGCACAAGTTCAACATGGGTCACAAGGTAACCGCAAGCCATACAACGGCGATGGGCTCTTACAACGGTGCTTACGCATCTCGCCTGTTCCGCCTGCTACGCATGTCTGGCATCAACTTTGTTGCAAACCCATTGGTGAACATCCACCTTCAAGGTCGCTTCGATGATTACCCGAAACGCCGTGGTGTGACTCGTGTAAAAGAAATGCTGAACGCCAACATCAACGTATGTTTTGGTCACGATGACGTCTTTGATCCTTGGTACCCACTAGGCACTGCAAACATGCTGCAAGTTCTGCACATGGGTCTGCACGTATGTCAGGTAATGGGTTACGACCAAATCAACAACTCACTTGATCTGATCAGCACCAATTCAGCACGCACACTGAACATTCAAGACAAACACGGCATTGAAGCAGGTAAGCCAGGTAGCTTGCTTATCCTTCCTGCAGAAAATGGTTTTGATGCAGTGCGCCGCCAAGTACCTGTTCGCTACTCTGTTCGCCACGGTAAAGTCATTGCTGAAACTCAACCGGCAACAACGCACATTCACCTTGGTCAACAAGAGCAAGTAACGTACAAGCGTTAATCTCTAATCTGCACATACAAAAAAGGGTCTGACTTGCATCAGACCCTTTTTTATTTCTTTACGCGTTGCGTTAGCTGTCTACGGCAACTAATGACATTTCTTAGCAACGAGGGTGTATTCCCTAAATAAACAACCTTGCCATCTTGATCAATGATTGCAGGAACAACCTTTAAGCCTTTCATGTCTGCGCCGTATTCCACCAACTTACGCTCTAGCTCATATAAATCCTGCATAGCTTAGGCTCAATTTATAATTCTCAATTTCGCGTGAATGCTATCCCTCTGAAGGAGGATTAATATTGATCCAGATCACAAAATGGCGATCCAGTTTATGCTTGGCTCAAACATGAGACAGCACAAGCGATCTTGCGCTATTTCCACCATTTTAGATTGTTATCTGTTGTGATATTACTTCAAATTATATTTCAGAATATAGATAGTTTACGTAATAAATATTTGCACTCGTGTTGAACAAGCACTAAAGTTAGCAAGTTAGTTGAGCTTTATATTAAAAAGCCAAAAATCGCCCAAAGTAGATTTACCACTAACAACGTCAAAATTAGTGCTTATAAAATAAAAGAATAAAACCATATAGGGTCAACAGCGATGTTGGCCCTTTTCTTTATCTCTTTTTTATCGAGCTATTCAGTTAAGATTTGAGCTTTTTAATAAAAATTATTTACATGTGATAACTGACGGTTATCAGCGAGATAAGTGGATTCACAATCAAACAGCGTTCAATAATAGCTCCGAACCAAACATCTCGGAGTGAACACATGAACATTTTCAACAAAACAACATTGGTCGCGGCGCTATCTCTTCCCCTACTTGCAGGATGCGTGACTCCGGGAGAAGACGATCCAAATGCATTAACAAAACAAGGAGCCGCTGGCGGTGCACTTCTCGGTCTTACTATGGGCGCATTAACTGGCGACGCAGAGCTTGCAATGAAAGGCGCTGTCGCAGGTGGTGTTGCTGGCGGAGTAGCAGGAGCTGGCGCAGATATTCACAACAATCGAGAAAACATTCGCCATGATAGCCGTAACGAAGCGATTGGTGGCATCAATGGCGGTCAGAATACAGCAACCACCAACGCACCTCAGCAATGGCAAGAAATCGATAACTTTGTTGGGGATTGGAACGTAAACATCCAAAACCACAATCGCGATTTTAAAGGCTTAGACGGCTTACAAGCGCACGGTTCTCTGGCGAAAACAACAGAAGCAAATATTAAGGTGACCAACTCGCAAGGTGTTGACCTTAATGCCGCATTCACGTTCGACCAACAAGCTGGCTATCAATTGACATTAACTAACCAAGCAAAAGATGTATCGGTCGCATTTGCAGGCGAGCAACAAGCGCAAAGCAATCGCTACAACTTTTATCCGATGAACATTAACGACGTTATCTATCAAGGAATTCCAACCGGTGATGTACGTGTGGAACTAGGTTTCGCAGGTCCAAACGTTTGGACCATCGATAGCTATGCATACATCGACGGAGCAGAGCAAAAAGTGCAGACGTTCCGCTTCACTCGTACACAATAAAACGACAACGTATTCATCGTAACATCGCAATAACAACGTCTCATTTGGCAATTTAATAAAGGCTTAGGCATACTCTGTCTAAGCCTTTATTTTTTAGAAGAAATCCATGTCTCAACTCAATACATCAGAGCTCAACCGATTTGAGTCTCAGTTCCTTCAATTTATGCAACAAGAGATGCAAACCGATGCGGCTCACGACCTCAGCCATGTCCGCCGCGTAGTCAAGACAGCTCGCCAACTTGCACTTCAAGAAGGCGCTGAGTTAGCAGTTGTGTTACCCGCAGCCTATTTGCATGATTGTTTCACCTATCCCAAAGATCACCTAAACCGTAAACAAAGCTCCGCTATTGCGGCAACCAAAGCCATTTCGTTTCTTGAAAGTATCGATTACCCTGCTCAATACCATGACGCCATTGCCCACGCGATCGAATCGCACAGTTTTAGCGCCAATATTACGCCGAATACTTTGGAAGCTCAGGTCGTCCAAGACGCAGACCGCTTAGATGCGCTTGGCGCTATTGGCGTTACACGCTGTATTCAAGTCAGCACGCTATTTGATGCCACCTTGTATAACGAACAGGATATGTTTGCAGAGCATCGAGAACTGGAAGATAAACGATTCACCATCGATCACTTCCAAACCAAACTGTTTAAAATTGTAGATACGATGAACACCAAAGCGGCGTATGAAGAAGCTGTGAAGCGTAAAGCGTTTATGCAATCTTACTTAGAACAGTTGCGCCAAGAAGTAGAAGGTTAATATGTCGGAAAGTCACAACCTAATTAAAGAGCTTAAACGCCAGCTCAAGTTGTCCGGTATACACTATGTCGATGTAGCAAAACACTTGGGCTTAAGCGAAGGTTCCGTAAAGCGCTTATTGGCAGAAGGCAGTCAAATTAGCCTCGATCGGTTGGAGCGAATCTGTCAACTAATTGGTTTGGAAATGGCAGAATTGTTTAAGCTATCAGCGGCACGTAACAAAGGGCTGGAATCGCTCACGTTAGAACAAGAAAAGCAGCTGGTCGACGATAAAGGCTTGTTGCTTGTTGCGGTATGTGTGGTTAATGGTTATCGCTTCGAGCAAATCATCGAGCAATACACCTTTGATGAATTGGAGCTCATACAAAAGCTCGCACAACTCGACCGCCTCGATATCATTGACTTGCTACCAGGCAATAAGATTCGTCTACGTATCTCCCCGACTTTTCGTTGGCACACTGGCGGTCCTATTCAGCGTTTCTTCCAACAACAAGTTCAAGATGCCTTCTTCCAAAGCTATTTCTCCGCCGAAGATGAAAAACTGGTGATGGCGACGGGGCTGATGAGCTTGCCAACAAACAAAAAGATGCAACAGAAGCTACAGAAGGTCATTGATGAGTTTTACCAAATCTGCCAAAGCGACGACTCATTAGACATGAACGAGAAACACGGTACTTCTCTAGTGATTGCCATGCGTCGCTGGACATTTCCGCTGTTTAAGCCTTGGGAACGTAAATAGGGACTACCTGATGCTCGATAAACTCAAAAGCCTATCTATCAAGACAAGACCTGTTCTCCCTTTATTCGTGTTAATTGCATTTGGTGGTTTTGCTGTGTTCGTTACCACGCTTCTGCAACTTTCCAATATGGTTAAAGAGTCTTATCTGATTCCGAGTGGTGTAGCGGCTTTATGGGCTCTTGCCGCTTGGGTGATGATCTCAAGCTTTCAGCATGTTCCAGAGCTTACGCCAAGCCTTGGCTTTTTCAAACGAATGAAAGCTCGCATGGTACGTCTGTTTTTTTATCTCATTGCTTTGGGCTTTATAGGATTGTCTGGCTTCATCCTATTTGTCACATTGAGAATGCTCAGTGTCTGGTTCCGACACTAAATTCATACTCGTAATACATAAAAGCACCAATTCGTATCAAATCACGAATTTATGCAATCAAAAGTAGCATTAAGTGTTACTTTTGGTTTCTCATAACGTAACTCTTTTCTTCACACTGGCTTCCTAAAGCCAAGCCTTTAAAGTGCTCCCATCTCAACGCTATTTCGCCTTTACGGAGCCAGCATGTTTCTCACTAAACGATTCTTCCCTTATTTCGTCACTCAGTGCCTTGGTGCACTGAACGACAATATCTACAAAAATGTTCTTTTACTGATGGTGACGTACAGCCAAATTGACTCACTGCCAATGTCGGTTGACCTTTTTGTTAACCTTGCTGCTGGCTTGTTTATCCTTCCCTTTTTTCTGTTTTCTGCCCACGCGGGTGCGATTGCAGACAACATGGACAAAGCAAAATTGATCCGCCGCTTAAAACTTATTGAATTAGTGATCATGAGTTGCGCTGCGACTGCCATTATGACGCAGAGTGCTATCCTGATGCTCGTCCTCCTCTTCATGACTGGTACTCAATCGGCTTATTTCGGTCCAGTGAAATACGCTCTACTTCCTCAAGCGCTAAAGTCGAATGAACTAGTGAAAGGTAACGCTTGGGTTGAGATGGGGACTTTCCTTTCGATTCTGATTGGTACATTAAGCGCTGGTCTATTACTCGCAGTTCCAAACGGCATGATTATCGCCTCTTGCATTGTGATTACGCTATCTCTGCTTGGTCTGTTAAGCAGCGCTAACATCCCTTCTCTGCCAAGTAAGAAAAGTGACAAAGTAAAGTTCGAGCCTATTACTGGTTTGAAGAAAACGCTCAAACTGGCACAAAAACAACGCGGTATTTGGATGTCGATTCTAGCCATCAGTTGGTTCTGGTTTATGGGCGCAACTTACCTGACCCAATTTCCAAATTTTGCTCGCGAACACTTATTCGCAGACAGCACTGTGGTTTCTCTATTATTGGCTCTATTTTCAATTGGTATCGCTACGGGTTCATGGCTATGTGAGAAGTTGTCTTTCAATCAAGTAGAACTGGGCATTCTGCCATTTGGTATTTTGGGCTTAACAATTTTCAGTGCAGACCTTTTATGGGCGGTGCCTGCAATCGAATCTTTTCCAAGTCAGTATTACGCTATACATAACTTTGTTACTCAGTCTTCGCATATTCGAGTGATGATCGATTTGTTCTTGGTTGGTGTGAGCGGCGGTGTGTTTATTGTTCCCCTTTATGCGTTTATCCAATCACGCTCTGAAGAAGGCGAATGTGCTCAATCTATTGCAGCCAATAACATAATGAATGCACTATTTATGGTCGCTTCTGCTGCTGTTTCAATCTTGATCTTAAGTGTTTTAGAGTTCTCTATCGTTGAACTGTTTGCCATTTTGGCCGTCGGTAACTTCATCGTAGCTGTCTACGTTTACCGCCAAGTACCTGAGTTTACTCAGCGCTTTGTTAGCTACTTACTAAGCCACTGTTTGTACCGAGTATCCGTAACTGGTCGTCAGCACATCCCAGAGCAAGGTGCAGCCCTGATTGTGGCAAACCATGTGAGCTATGTAGATGCTTTGATTCTAATGGGCACATCAACCCGCCCAGTGCGATTTGTGATGGACAAATCAATCAGCGAGCTGCCTGTTCTTAAATACGTCTTCCGCCATGCTGGCGTCATCCCAATTTGCTCTCCACGCAAATGCGCAGAGACTTACAAAAAAGCTTTCGAACAGATTGAGCAGGCTCTTAGTAACGATGAAGTTGTTTGTATCTTCCCTGAAGGTCGCTTGACCTCAAATGGCGAACTAGGCGAGTTCAGACCCGGTGTTGAAAAGATTTTAAAGCGTACACCTGTACCCGTGATTCCAATGGCGTTAAAAGGCTTATGGGGATCTTTCTTCAGTCACAAAAATGGACATGCGTTAACTAAACGCCCTACTCGCTTTTGGTCTCGTATCGAAGTCAATATCGGTGAGTTATTGCAACCAGCCACACTAGATCGCCATTTGTTACAAAAAGAAGTGCAAGATTTGCTAATTCGCTGACAGTAGCCCTGTGGAGAATTTAGTAGGATAAAATCAACATCATAAATCTAGGAGGTATTATGAAAATCATCATCTTACATGGTCTTTATATGCATGGGCTGGTCATGCAGCCTCTTAGCCAAAAGCTTAGAAAGCTGGGCTACGAGACCCAAGTATTGAGTTACAACACGGTTTCAATTAATGAAGAATCGCTATTTAACTCCATCGACAAAGCGCTTAACCCGTTGACTGCTAATGTGTTAGTGGGTCATAGCCTAGGAGGCTTGATGATTAAACGATACCTCGCAAGCAGAAAACCATCGACAAGCCTCGTTTCTCACGTTGTTGCAATTGGCTCACCGCTGAAAGGCGCTTCCATCGTGACTCGCATTCAGGATTTAGGTTTAGGTGCGATTCTTGGTAACTCACCATACCATGGTCTGAATAAGCACGAGGACAGTTGGACTTTCCCACAAAAGCTTGGCAGCATCGCTGGCACGATGGCAATTGGTGCGAGACCCATTCTAATGCACAGAGACAACACCATGTCTGACGGTACGGTTACTGTCGATGAGACACGCTTAGAGGGCATGCAAGACCATATTGAGACCAAACAAACTCATACCAGCCTTATATACAACACCTACGTGCCTGCACAGATTGATCACTTTATCAAAACTGATCACTTCAGCCGATAGCGCACTTTTCCATCAAGTAGTTGCAATCTACTTTTCAAGCCAAGGCGTTCGCAGTACTATCCCTACTCCGACCACTCATTTGAGTGTCGGAGTTTTTTACTTCTGACCATATTGGTTGGATTCAATGTTCTCAGGGCGGGGCGAAATTCCCCACCGGCGGTATACTCTTTTGAGTGAGCCCGCGAGCGCTCGATTCGTCGAGGTCAGCAGATCTGGTGAGATGCCAGAGCCGACGGTTATAGTCCGGATGAAAGAGAATAAGAAAACATCAGCGTTTTCCTCAACGTTCTTTGTTGATGAACACTGGTGCACTTCTTTTTGGATCGCATTTTTATTGCGTGGGTTTGTGCCAACTTACCGTTGGCGGCTCAGCGCATGCATAAAATGTGACGATCCCTCATACCGCCCTGATTCTGGTGATATTTAGGAGTTAACCATGAATCAGTCATCACTACTTGCCGAATTTGGCGACCCAATTACTCGCGTTGAAAACGCACTTATCGCACTTAAAGAAGGTCGTGGCGTACTTCTTCTCGACGATGAAGATCGTGAAAACGAAGGCGACATCATTTATTCCGTAGAGCACTTAACCAATGAGCAAATGGCTCTTATGATCCGCGAATGCAGCGGTATTGTTTGTCTGTGTCTGACCGATGCTCAAGCAGACAAGTTGGAACTGCCACCAATGGTTGTAAACAACAACAGCGCAAACCAAACGGCTTTCACGGTTTCTATTGAAGCAAAACATGGTGTAACAACTGGCGTTTCTGCCGCTGACCGCGTGACGACCATCAAAACAGCTGCTAATCCAAATGCAAAACCAGACGACTTGGCTCGTCCTGGTCACGTGTTCCCGCTGCGCGCTCGTCCTGGTGGCGTAATGACTCGCCGTGGTCACACAGAAGGCACTATCGATCTAATGCAAATGGCAGGTTTGCAGCCTGCTGGCGTGTTATGTGAGGTGACAAATCCAGATGGCACTATGGCAAAAACACCAGAGATCGTCGCGTTTGGTCGTTTACACAACATGCCAGTACTGACCATCGAAGATATGGTTGCTTACCGTAATCAATTTGATTTGAAGCTAGCGTAATCAACACGTATTTGCTCTAGTAAAAAGCCGCTGAACTCAGCGGCTTTTTTGATCGATTTGGTTCCTTTTCTAGTAGTTATACTTAGTAAAAATAAAAGGAATCAACATCATGAAAGGAATTACTCGCAGCGCACTTATCGCGACACTACTCTCCACCAGCTCTTTGACTTTTGCATCGAGTTGCCCAGATATCTTGCAAGGTAAGCAACGACTTCTCAATTCAACAGAAGAAATAGCCCTGTGTGATGCCTTTAAAGGCAAAACACTATTGGTTGTGAACACCGCGAGCCAATGCGGCTTCACTCCCCAATTCGAGCAACTGGAACAGCTACACCAAACGTACAAAGATCAAAACTTTTCAGTTGTCGGCTTTCCTAGTAACGACTTTCGTCAAGACCGTGGTAGCGAAGAGAAGACCGCAAAAATCTGTTACCTCGACTATGGTGTCACCTTCCCTATGATGGCTAAAACGTCTGTCCTAGGTGAGGATGCAAATCCAGTATTTACCCAGATCAGTACCCAAGCGGGCATTACACCGAAATGGAACTTCTACAAGTTCTTGATCAATAAAGAAGGCAAAGTCGTCGCGACCTTCCCAAGCTCAACCTCTCCAACAAGTACTACGCTTACTAACATGATTGAACAGCAACTGTAAGGAAGGCTGCTATGACAACCACACGTACGACGATGTTGCAATTGGGTTATTTGGGGCTGTTGCCATTTCTGTTCAGCTTGGTTCTCATCGTTACGGAAAGAACTTTGTTTAACTTGTCTGGGGAACAATTTTTTATCGCTTACAGTGCAGTGATTTTGAGTTTTCTCTCAGGGGTACTTTGGGGCAATGCTATTGATCATTTTTATCACCGCTTGAGTCGCAATGCATTGGTGCTCAGTAATTTATTTGTACTACTCGCTTGGGGAGCGCTACTACAAGGTAACAAACACTATTTGATTGCAACTCTGTTATTGGCTGCTGGTTACATTGCCGTTTGGTACGCGGAAAAGCTGATTCGGAAAATAGAAAAAGAGGCGGAGCCAAAAGGTTACCAGATGATGCGAGGCAAGCTCACGACAGGCGTAGTGCTCATGCATGGGTTGGTTTTAATTGCATAATCTGGTCTGTCCACCTACCAGATCACAAAATTACTGTTGTTATATAAAACAATGTTCATTTCGTGAACCTATAGCAATTTTGAACACTGTTTTGTTCCAATTATGAACAGGCAAGCATATAAGTACTCAAAAGCATTCACAAAGGATATGAATATGTTTTTTCGTAAACTTCTTTTTAGTACTGCAGTTATCAACGCAACAGCAGGTTGCGTGTCTTACCAAGCTCATCAAGCTGCGGTCAATACGGTGAATAACACTGGCGTGGTTTTAAATACCGTGGTGAAAACCACTATAGCCCAACCTTGTAACGTTGCCGTCACCATGGCGAGCTTGTTTTACCCAAACGCGATCTTTATGACCGATATGCCAACAGCAGCTTGCACAGCCGTCCTACGCTAAAGCGAACAAAACAAAAAAATGGCGACCTCATTGGTCGCCATTTTTCATTTTATAATTAAAGCGTTAGTAAGTAGTTTACCAACTTGTTGTACTCATCGTAGCTTCGGATTTCGTTCGGTAATACGATGTACTTGTTGTTAACAACCACCCCCGGAACACCAGTCAACGTACTTTGCTTAAACTGCTTATCGAAACCCTTTTGCATCGAGTTTACGGCAAAGCTGTTGTATGCCGCATCAAATTTCTTACCATCTACCCCATTGTCCACAAAGATTTGCTTCAATTCAGCTTCATTTTGAGGTGCTTGACGTTTCTGGTGAATTTGAGCAAACATCGCCGGTACCATCGTCTTCTCTACGCCCAAAGACACCATTGTCGCGTATGACTTCGCCATCGGCACCGCCATATTGCCGCCCATAAATGCGACATGTACTTTCTCAAAACTCGCGTCTTTTGGTAGCGATGGTTTTAGGTTATCGATGACTGATTCAAATTTGTAACAGTGTGGGCAATAGAAAGAGAAAAATTCGGTTACTGTCGGTTTCTTCGACTTCTCTACGTCCAACACTTTGTAATGTTTACCCGCTTCAAATTGCGCAGCGTGAGCAGTGAATGCCAGTAATAGAGTGCTACAAAGAGCAAATAGCTTTTTCATGTTTGATTCCTTCAGGCACACGTGTGCCGTATTCATTAGTGAGTTTTTAAAAAGCCCAGCAGGGCTGGTTTGTGATGAATAAAAGGATCAAACAATAGGAGGACGGTAAGGTTTATAAACCACAGTCACTGCTTTCGGTGTGGGTGATTTATCGATCAGTGCGAGGCTATGCGGGAGCAAGATGACATCATCTTGCAAAAGGTTAGTTGGAATTTTCACGATACAGGAAGAGCTGCAACTGGTATGTGCTTGCTGCCCTTTTTCCATCAAGTGATCACTATGGTGCGACTCGATGCAATCCTTATTATCTACACCCATTTTTTGATGAAGTTCAGCGACAGGGTCTTTGTTTGAACTCACATCAATTGGTGCCGTTGCTGCACGCACACTCGACACGACACCCGTTAGCAACATGGCTAATAGACAAAGCATTGTCGTCAGGAATGTACGGTTAAAACTCGGCATACAACTTCTTCAAAATATGGTGAATCTTCATCATACAGAATCCTTCTTTTCATACAAGCCAATCACTTAGTAGCACGTTCACAAACCAGAGGATTCTGACACTCGATACCGACTGCAATGCCGATAACACTTGAAATCCTTATGAAACCTGAGTAATAGTTAGATCAGTTTTTGTACAAACAAGGAAAGATTAATGCTTAAAAAGAGATTCTTTAAAACAAAAGACGAAGTCGAAGTCACGTTCGAGCTAGACAAAAACCAGTGGGAGTCGATTCAAATTGCAGGCGACTTTAACAACTGGCAACCAGAACCAATGAAGCTCGTGAAGAAAAGTGGACAGTTTAAATTTAAAACACGCTTGCCGAAAGAACAGAATATTCAGTTCCGTTACCTATTTAACGAAGCTGAGTGGGAAAACGACCCACAAGCGGATGCCTACGTACCAAATGGTTTTGGCAGTGATAACAGTGTCGTGTGCACTCAAGAGCAACCAGCTTAATCACACAGACAGAAAAGATAGGCGTACTCAGTGCGCCTTTTTTATCGCCAATTTTTCATCGAGTTACCATTAATTGTTGCCATACAACAACAGTGTTTTACCCAAAGTGATATATATCAACAAAAGCTATTTCCTTAATATACCCACATCGCAGCGAGATAGATGTTCTTAACTAAAAGCTGCTCTCATACAAAAGCAACTCTCAAACAAAGAGATGAAGGAAACAAAAGATGAAAAAACTGATTGTAATTACAGGTGCAAGTTCTGGTATCGGTGAAGCAATTGCCCGTCGTCTAAGCGATGAAGGTCACCCACTTCTTCTTCTTGCTCGTCGTGTAGAACGTTTGGAAGCCCTAAACCTGCCAAACACGCTATGTGAGAAAGTAGACGTAACAGACAAGTCTTCATTTGAAGCTGCGATTGCGAAAGCGGAAGAGAAATTTGGTCCAGCTGATGCACTAGTAAACAACGCAGGTGTGATGCTACTTGGTCAAATTGACACACAAGATGCATCAGAATGGAAACGCATGTTCGACGTGAACGTACTTGGTCTGCTAAACGGCATGCAGTCTGTGCTTGCACCAATGAAATCACGTAACAGCGGTACTATCATCAACATCAGCTCAATCGCAGGCAAAAAAACGTTCCCTGATCACGCAGCTTACTGTGGTACTAAATTTGCGGTTCACGCGATTTCTGAAAACGTTCGTGAAGAAGTCGCAGCATCGAATGTTCGTGTAACAACAATTGCCCCAGGTGCGGTAGAAACCGAACTGCTTTCTCACACAACATCGCAAGAAATCAAAGATGGTTACGGCGCATGGAAAGAGGACATGGGCGGCGTTCTTGCTGCTGATGACATCGCACGTGCAGTTGTATTTGCTTACCAGCAGCCACAAAACGTTTGCATCCGTGAAATTGCATTAGCACCAACTAAGCAACAGCCTTAATCTATACGATTTTAAGACGACGAAATTCAAAAAGCGGCTTCAAAGCCGCTTTTTCTCTTTATGTAATCAACGCTCTTCATGTAATCAACAATCTTCGGTAAATGAGGCGACCGTAACGCTACCGCCGGAGACAGCATCTTTGTAATAAACGTAGCATTTCTTGTGCCACACGTTATCTTTCCTAAAGCCAATAAACGCTTCCCTTCCCGCCGCATCACTGCCTTTGTTTGTAACGTAAACTTGCTCAGCATCGATATTAAAGCTTCGCAAAACATTATCTCGGTGTGCAGTGGGATACCCATTACAGGTATAAATGTCATCGATATAGGTATAACACTGGTTTTCAAGGCCTTGAGTCAGGGCCTTAGAGAACACAATATCCGAGCCTGTTTTCATCACCGCTTCGATTTCTTTTAATTTTGCCACGCGTCCATCACTAAAAAAACCTAAAATTCGAGGTGCAGAAGTGACAGACACGAGGGCCAATACAACGACAACAATAACCAGCTCTAACAAAGTAAACCCTTTGCTTCTCCTCATAATCTATCTCTCTACAAATCCAAGCAAGCCACCAAAGTAATGAAGAAAATTATTTCATAACCACACAGCCGCCACGTAAGCGTTTGTAAGAGGTCGTGCACTTCGTAGACAAAAAAGCCGAGCTGTTGCTTGCTCGGCTCAATCGGCTAACGCTGAAGAAGAAACCTTCTTTACTTCCTCGGCTTAATCGTTCGATAAGCCACATCAGTTAGGTAGTCATTTAGGCGATGTGATGCCGTGACCGCTTCCTCGGCATCAGTATGGCTGACAGCGCGTAAAACGGCAGCATGAAGAGAAGATGCTTCAACCAAATCTGAGTCTTGGTTTTTAAATGCAAACCAAAAGCGACGGGATAAACCTTGTAGTGGTGCCATCGCTAACTGTAGATATTCATTACATGCAGCTTTGACGAGCAAGGTATGGATTTCTTTAAGTAAAGACGCGTAAAGCAGGTCATCTTTGTTTTCTGCACAAGCTTCTAACTGTTCAGCCAACATTAACATCTGCTGCTTCTCTTCAACACTTGCTCGCGAGGCAGCGTAGTTGACACATAAGGCTTCAATGTCGCGACGGACTTCTAGGATCTTTAGTTGGCTCTCGACAGAGATTGCTGGGATTTGAATTCCACGTCGCGGGTGGATCTCAACCATACATTCATAAGCCAATCTTTGTAAAGCTTCTCGAACTGGCGTTCGCCCAAGCTCTAACTCTTCTGCCAACTGCTTTTCACTGACCATACTCCCTGGTTCTAATTCGCGGAAGATGATCATTTTTTCAAGTTTGCTGTATGCAACCTCTGTCTTATTGACTGAATTTACGGTCATTCTCGTTCCTATTCCATTGATCAATCTTTTAGTGAGCAATCTCACGATAAGAAGTTTTGCCATTGTACCAAAAAAAGAAATACGAATATATTAAAAACATACAACTGATATATCAGATGAACATCAGTCATCTATTAGTGAGGTAAGAATGAAATCTTGGAACATTATCCGTCGTTATGAACACACTCCTGACCTACCTGTCTTGGCTGAAGTAGAAGTGTTAGTCATTGGCGGAGGTCCTGCTGGTGTTGCCGCAGCTGAAACGGCTGGTCGTCTAGGTAAGAACACTTGGTTAATTGAGAAATACGGTTTTTGCGGTGGTGCTGCCGTCGCGGGCTTATCTGGCACTATTTGTGGTATGTACATGGCATCGAACGATGAAAATGCACAGCCAGAACAAGTAGTATTCGGTTTTACAGAACGTTTTCGTCAAGCATTAGAAAACAAAGGTGGTGTCACTGCTCCACAGCGTTACGGTAAAACGTACACAGTGACGCACGATCCTTTGATGTGGCGTGAAGTTGCTGATGATTTCCTAGAGCAAGCAAATGTCAAAACTCTATTCCATACGTCAGTCACTGGCGTGATCATGGAAGGTGACACATTTAAAGGCGTGATCATCGAATCAAACGCAGGTCAAAGTATCATCTTAAGTAAACAGATCATCGACGCTTCTGGTGATGCTGCTGTGGTAGCTCGTGCGGGCATGGATTATTACTTTGGCGACAATGGTCGTATCCAAAACCCAACCATGTTCTTCCGTTTTGGCGGTGTCGATATGGACACTTATCTCGACTACTACGGTAACGACACGATCTGCCCTCCAAAAGTCACCGAAAATATTCTTGCAGCCAACGAAAGCGGCGAATACCAGTTGCCACGTCATAAGATTTGGATTTTTCCGACCACACGCGCGAATGAGCTGATGGTTAATGCGACACGCCTTGCAGGTCAAGATGGACGCATGCTGAACGTCATTGATCCTGAAGATTTCACAGAAGCCGAAGTGTTCGGTCGTCGCCAAGTTCGTGAGTACGCCCGTTTCTTGAATAACTTTGTTCCAGGTTGTGAACAGGCATTCGTTGTCGACACCGGTGTAGAAGTCGGCATTCGTCAAACGCGCTCTATTGTTGGTATCGAAACGCTAACTAATGAAGACGTTGTTAACTGTCGCAAGCGTGAAGACGGTATTTGCCGTACCCCTTGGCCTATTGAATTGCACTCCGGCGATAAACCAAAACTGCACTGGCTAATTAACGATTACTACGACATCCCATTCCATACGCTAGTGCCAGTGGTTGGTGAAAACATCATTGTTGCTGGTCGATGCTTGAGCGCTGAACACGAAGCGCTTGCTTCTGCTCGCGTCACCGCGCAATGCTTTGAGCTTGGTCATGCAGCTGGCGTTGCTGCTGCACAAGCGATTGATACAAATACGGCGATTCGTGACTTAAATGTCGCGGAGATTCGCGCCACCATGATTAAAAATGGCTCACGCCTGTAAGGACTGAAAAATGACCGATCTAAAAATTGAACGTGTAGAACTTTACGCTGTAGCAGACCGCGATGCAGCACCTGTACCATGGGCAGATAACCAAGAACCTTTGTTATACACCAATAACATCGTCCGTCTAATTTGTAACGATGGTACAGAGGGGTTAGGCGCCACAATCAGCTACACAGAGAACGATTTTGACCGCTGCATTATCGAATCTCAACGCACCATAGTTCCAGGTTTACTGGGTAAAAATCCATTGGCAACTCAAGAGCTCTACAACTGGTTAATGGCGCGTTGTACTTGGGGTGGTCTGCCGGCTAAAGCGCCAATTGATATTGCAGCATGGGACATCAAAGGCAAAAAAGCGGGCATGCCTCTTTACATGCTTTTAGGTGGCGCTCGAAACAAAATGTTGTCTTACGCATCGACGCCAATGTTCGACACCGTAGAAGAGTACTTCCCGTACCTAGACGACTGTATTGCACACGGCTTTAAAGCAATCAAGCTTCACTGCTACTGCGTGTACGAAAAGGACGTTGCCCTTGTTGACGCAGTTCAGGCTCGTTACGGCAAAACAGGCATTCGATTTATGCTTGATACGGCAACCTTCTACACGCCAGAACAAGCAATGGCAATGGCCAAACGCCTAGAGCGCTACCACTGGGAATGGTTAGAAGCACCGGTTTCTGATTACGACTACAACACTTATAAACGCCTAGTTAAAAACACTGACCTTGAGATTTCTAGTCATGGTAACTGCTTGTTAACACTGCAAGAAGTGACCTATGCATTATCACAAGAGATGTGGTCTGACATTCGCCAAGACGCGACGGTTTGCGGTGGTATTACACCTCTAAACAAATGCTTCCACATTGCAGAGGGCTTCTCTAAGAACCTAGAGATCCAATCAATGGGTTACACGCTAACACAAGCCGCAAACCTGCACGTCGCTCTTGCGCATAACAACTGTAAATTCTTTGAACAATTCTACCCTTACGAAGACTTTGAGCTAGCGTCGAAAACCGTTATCCGCACCGACAAAGAAGGCTATGTCCGTGCTCCTGAAGGCAACGGCTTAGGTGTTGAAATGGATTGGGACAAAGTGAAAGAAATGTCTGTGGCGTCGTACGTTTTCGAATAAACCGCATGCTTCACGACATAAACAATTAATACAGAGACAGCAAAAGACTGACATCCCTCTAACCCTACACTGTCTGCCTTTCTAATTACTCGTATGGGAACGGGAGAAAGGCAGACACCCTGAGTGTCAGTGACAATAAACAAGGCCGTCCGAGTATTCTCATTAATAGACAATATTGGAAAGTCACAATGAAATTGAATACTTCAGAAATCGACTGGAAACTTACTTTTGGCAGTTTTGGATTTGTACTGCTTCTAGGTATTCTTGCAGTGGTATACCCAGAAGCCGTAAAAAGCACCATGAGCGGCATGCTAGATTTTACCGTCATTAACTTCGGTTCTGGTTTCCTTTGGTACACACTTTTTGCAACAGGTGCCCTATTGTTCCTCGCCTTTTCTAAATATGGCGATATTCGTATGGGTGACACCAAACCTAAGTTTACGAAATTCCAACTGTTCGCAATGGCATTGTCTGCGGGCATGGGCGCAAGCACCATGTACTGGGGCTTTATTGAAGCGGTATACTACTTCATGGACCCTCAGTTCGGTATTACAGATAAAGCCATGGCAATGGAATACGCTACGGCTTACAACATGTTCCACTGGGGCGCAGCAGGCTGGTTTATCTACCTCATTGTAGCCATCCCATTCGCCGTCGTATTCTACCTAAAGAAAAGCCGTCGAATGAGCTTAAGTGGTGTCATTAACTCACTGTTTGATGACCGATTACCGGTTTGGGCGCAAAAGTTTATTGACCTACTGTTTATCATCACAACGCTTGCCGCAACCGCATTAACATTAGGTTTGGGCATCCCGATGATTTCCTCTAACCTAGCGAGCTTAACGGGCATTCCAGACAATTTAATGTTGGGTATTGGCGTTATCCTTGGGTTGTCAGTGATCTTCTCTCTCAGCTCTTACATCGGCATTGAGAAAGGCATGGCCCGCCTATCTAGTGCAACCATTTATATCTGTGCAGCGTTTGTTGGCATCATCTTCATCATCGGACCATCAGCTCTGATCATGAACAACTTAACCAATGGCATTGGTATCATGTTGACTGAATACATCCGCATGAGCACCAACACAGATCCATATGGCACAACGTTGTTCCCTCAATACTGGACGGTATTCTTCCTAGCGAACTGGATTTCTTACTCACCGGGTGTAGGTGTCTTCATCACTAAGATCATCCAAGGTCAGAAGCTAAAAGACGTGGTTCTCATCCTCGTGATTGGCGGCACAATGGGCTCTGCGGTTATCTTCGGTGTATGTGGCACCTTCTCAATGGATCTTGTAAACAACGGCGTCGTTGATGGTGTCAAACTGATTGGTGAAGGTCAGCCAACTGAGTTGGTGAAGCAAGTATTTGACTCAACATCTATTCCAATGTTGCTAACTGCTATCTACCTAGTCACGATGATTCTGTTTACAGTAACAACACTAGATGGCACCTCGTATTCACTAGCAGGCATCGCAACTAAACAGCTAGATGAAGAAGCAAACGTAAACCCAATGTTTCGTCTGTTCTGGTGCTTATTGCTAACAGCACTACCAATCATCTTCTTACTGATTAATGCTGACTTGAATATCCTTAAAGCGTTCCCTGTACTGATCATCGTATTGATCGTGCCAGTGTTCTTCATCGCGGCGGTTAAAACACTCCAATACCTTAAGCAAAACTACGGGCAAATTATGGAGCATCAACGCCAACAAGACGAACTTCTTGCAAAACAAGCACAAGAGCAACAAGTTGAAGTAACAAACTCGACACCCGTTCCTCAAGCTAGCTAGCATCGACTTCTAACTCTCAAAAGCTCCGATAAACGTCGGAGCTTTTTTATTGGTTGTTAAGTTCAATCACTGCCGTCTATAAATTCCACAAGACTATTGATGTTTATTGAAATCACTGACAAATTTGTTTAAGTTTCAGGAAGAATTCCTACAAAGCGCATCACTGCCATGAATGTACAAGACACTAAGCAATCAATTTTCATCGTTGAAGACGATCCTAAACTGCAAGCCATGTTAAGCGAATACTTTGTTGAACAAGGCTTCGACGTCCGTTGTATCGATAATGGAACAGATGCTCCAGATGCGATTATAGAGGCTCAGCCCGACCTCGTACTGCTTGATTTAATGTTGCCTGGCCAAGATGGATTGAGCGTCTGCCGCCAGATTCGCGAGTGCTTTAAAGGCAAAGTCTTGATGCTAACTGCTAGCGACGATGATTTTGACCACGTCGCTGCCCTTGAAATCGGCGCAGATGACTTCGTAAACAAGCCAATCAAACCACGAGTTTTGCTTGCTCGAATTCGCATGCTTTTGCGTCGTAAGGAGGTAACGACGTCTGATTCCGATACTTGTCTAGAAGTGGGGTTATTATGCCTTAACCGCCTACGTAAGGCTTGCGCTCTAAATCATGAGCCCATTGCCCTAACCGATGGTGAATTTGACTTACTTTGGGTCCTCGCAAACCACCCTGAACAAACTCTTTCTCGCGAGTGGCTAACAAAAACCTTACGTGGTATCGAATATGACGGCACTGACCGTACTATCGATAACCGCATCGTTACCTTACGCAAAAAGCTGGGCGACAGCACCACTCCACCACAAAAGATCATCACTGTGCGTGGTAAAGGCTACTTGTTTATGCCTGATGCTTGGAATGCGTAATGAAACGTATTTATCTGGAAAGCTTCTTAGGTCTGATTATTCTTTTTGTCGCCAGTTTAGTTGGCTATGAAATCATTGTTTATCAACTGAACACTGACTACGACTACCTACTGGAAGAGCATGAGGCGCAAGCTTTCCATGAGCTTATTTATCCGATTTATCGTGAAAAAGGTGAAGACTACACCATTCAACAATTGGAGAAATTCGCAACCTCTAGCCATATGTTGTTGATCGCTCAAGAGATGACTAGTGTCCCTCTTGAGGTTCAACAGGCTTTCGATGAAGATCCTTCCGTCAATACCGCGTTTGATGAGGATCGAGATTTATGGTTTCGATTTGAACCAGGCTCGCCAGTATTCAAATTAAGCCAAAACCCCAACAGCCCAATCATTCAAGCCATTAATTTTGACGACAATATCGTTTGGCTGTTCTTCCTCGCTGGATTTGCACTGTATTGTGTTCTGCTAATTTGGTTTTTAAGCCGCCGCGTAAGGGCATTAGAGAAGGTCACGATCGATTTTGCATCCGGTGATTTTAATGCTCGCGCCGATACTTCCAGCGCGAAGTCGGTGGGAACATTAAACAAAAGCTTTAACCATATGGCAGAGAAGGTCTCTCGTCTTATTACGAGTAACAAAATGCTAACCAATGCTGTCGCTCATGAGTTAAGAACACCAATCTTCCGACTCCAGTGGCAAGCCGATCTTCTGGCGGACGCTTCGTTAAATGAGCATCAGCAAAAATACGTCGATAGCATTGTAGAAGACATTGACGATATGGAAAAAATGGTTGAAGAACTGCTCTACTACGCAAAAATGGAGCGACCAAATTCCGAGATACAAACATCTACCGTGGTGTTATCTCGCTTTCTTCAATCGCTTCTTCCTAAATGGCAGCGCGATACGCCTTTATCCATTGTGATTGATGATGCCGAATCACAAGGCGTGGTTGTCAACGCCGATCCAACGCTGCTCAAACGTGCACTCGATAACCTACTTCGCAATGCAATGCGTTATGCGAAAAAGCAGATCGTTTTAGAGCTGGTTGATACTCCCGACCACTGCTGTATTCAGATCCACGATGACGGCTGCGGAATTGAAGAGAAAGACTGGCCTCACTTGTTCGATGCATTTTATAGCGCCGATAAAGCGCGAAACAAAAGCACCAGTGGTTTTGGCTTAGGGCTCGCCATCGTAAAACAGATTGTCGAGTTACAAGATGGCTGCGTGTCTGTCTCTCACAGTCCTTTGGGCGGCGCATGCTTCACGGTATGCTTTCAAAAATAAAATCATAAACTTATCAGTAACTCCTACCTTGTTGTTACAAAACACGACATTTCAATACATACGATAGACAGAGCTCAAAAATAAAACAGTGTACATTTAATCCATCAATTCACAGCAATAATGGATTACAAAAATGTATAAACACCTTTTTCTCCTCACCCTTTCTTCCACACTTGCTGCTTGTGCCTACAACCAAAAGCCTGTCGTTGATATGACCAATGTCGACCAAGCTCAATACGAGCAAGACTTCGCTTATTGCCAAGGTTATGCCGAAAAAGTCGACAAAGGCGAAGCGGCAAAAACTGAAGCAAAAAATGGAGCTGTGACAGGTGCTCTTGTTGGTGCCGTAGCTGGCGCACTAGAAGATGGCGTCGGTGGTGCTGCCGTAGGTGCCGTAGCTGGTTCAGCAGTCGGTGCTGGCGCAGGTGCACTTGGCGGTGCAAATGACTCAACCAAAACCCAATCGCTCGTGCTTCGTAAATGCCTAGCAAATAAAGGCTATACCGTATACGACCTTGATTCATAACGTATAAATTAGCATCAATTGCATAAAATAATGGTCAGGCGACATCTTTTTCACAAATGTTTCACGCTCGACCTATTACTCTCAACTTTCGCAATTTGATGCCTTTTCTTTTATCAGGGGATGCTTATCCCTCAAGCGCCCCTTCTTTTTTGGCTCAGCAGTATAGGCCCCATTTTGAAACCAGGAAAAACAGGCATTCGCCGGATATTGGACGCAACCGGCTATTCACTTCAAGGATTGAAAGCAGCATGGATTAACGAAGCAGCATTTAGACAAGAGTTAGTACTGACGTTAGTACTCTCTATCGCTGCATTCTTGCTTCCCTTCACCATGCTTGAACGAACAATGATGATCAGCAGCTTACTGCTGGTTGTAATAGTTGAATTGATTAATTCCGCCATCGAAGCGGTTGTCGATCGTGTCAGCGATGACTGGCATGAACTCAGTGGTAGAGCCAAGGACATTGGTTCCGCAGCAGTATTTGTTGCGCTTGTTCTCGCCCTATTTGTTTGGGCGTCGATTTTAATTTAGTTACATCGAAGTACGTCAATTATGAAGACAATTGAACTACCAACTAAAGGTCTCTCTTACGTTACCTTTACGCTTTTACTCGCCTTGTATTTCGCCCTTGTGGTGAACATTCCCATTTACAAGGAATTGGTTCACATCCTTACTAATCTCGATCAAGTTAAGATCGGTTTCATTATTACCATTCCCATCTTCTTTTTTGCAGCGCTGAACTTCTTATTCAACTTGTTCAGTTGGCCTTGGATCAGTAAACCATTCTTTATCTTATTGCTGATCACCTCTGGTATAGTGAGCTACGCGAGCTACAACTACGGCACACTCTTCGATACCGACATGATCACCAATATTGTCGAAACTGATACCAGTGAAGCAAGTTCTTACTTCAGCGCTTACTCGTTGATCTGGACAGTTTTGATGGGGGTACTTCCTGCATTACTTGTCTTTAAAGTGAAGTTTCAACCGCTAAAAGGAAACTGGCTAAGATTCACATTAACTAAAATCGTCTCAATGCTTGCTTCTTTAGTGATCATTGCCGTGATTGCTGGTTTGTATTACCAAGACTACGCATCCGTTGGTCGTAATAATAGCTACCTAAAGAAAATCATTATCCCTACTCAGTACGTGTATGCGATCTCTAGTTATGTCAAAGAAACCTACCTGACAACACCACAACCATACCGTGAGATTGGCACTGATGCTAAGCAATCTCAGCTAGCTTTAGAACAAGCCAAAGAGAAGCCTACTCTGGTTGTCTTCGTATTAGGAGAAACTGCGCGTACTCAAAACTACCAAATCAACGGTTACGATCGCGAAACCAACCCATACACCAGCAAGCTAGACGTCATTTCATTCCAAGACGTTTCCTCTTGCGGTACAGCAACAGCGGTTTCCGTTCCTTGTATGTTTTCGCAACTGCCTCGTAGCGACTTCGATCGTAGTACAGCAGATAACCAAGACAATGCTTTGGATATAATGCAACGTGCTGGCATTGATTTGATGTGGAAAGACAATGACGGCGGAGATAAAGGCGTCGCGCATAAGATCAATAAGATGGATGTGGACCGCAGCCAGAAAAATGAACAGTGCAACGGCAGCACTTGCTATGACATCGCATTGCTAAATAACCTAGATGATCAAATCGCAAGCATGAAAGGTAACCGCCTTGTTGCGCTGCATCTCATTGGTAGTCATGGTCCAACGTATTTCCAACGCTATCCAAAAGACAAAGCCTTCTTCCAACCAGACTGCCCGCGTGCAGACATCGAAAACTGTAGCGTTGAACAAATCGTCAATACTTATGACAATACTATTCGCTACACGGACTTCGTTTTGGATCAAACTATAGCGAAATTGAAAGCGCTAGAAGACAAATACAATACGGCCATGATTTATGTTTCTGATCACGGTGAGTCTTTAGGTGAAAATGGCTTGTTCTTACACGGCATGCCTTACGGATTGGCGCCTGATTTCCAAAAGCGTGTTCCTATGATACTTTGGATGTCTCCGGGCTTTAAGCAAGCTAAACACATCAATACTGATTGTTTGGAACAAGAGGCGCAACAAACCGCGACGCACTCTCACGATAATGTATTCCACTCTTTACTCGGTATCATGGACGTAGAAACCGATGCTTATGATGGAGATTTGGATATCTTTAAAACCTGCAGAACATCTTAGTATCAAACAGCACGATAAAGCCTGATTCACATGAATCAGGCTTTTTTATGACCTTTTGCTCTCAGAAATCCAACAGGTTCTCGTTATAATGTTTATCCCGTCAACG
Organism: Vibrio harveyi NBRC 15634 = ATCC 14126 = KCTC 12724; assembly: GCF_001591145.1. Taxonomy (GTDB): domain Bacteria; phylum Pseudomonadota; class Gammaproteobacteria; order Enterobacterales; family Vibrionaceae; genus Vibrio; species Vibrio harveyi. The sequence goes on from NZ_BCUF01000008.1 coordinate 136,234, forward strand.
AACAAAGTAGAACCAAATGAAAATTGGCATCATTGGCTTGGGCGACATTGCTCAAAAAGCCTACCTCCCTGTTATCACCCAAATTCCAAATGTTGAACTGGTATTTTGTACCCGTAACGCAAATACACTTAACACACTGGCTCAACAATATCGCATCACAGAAACCTGTCAGGACTACCAACAGTTGGTTGGCATGGGTGTGGATGCAGTAATGATTCATGCAGCGACGAGCATTCACCCTCAAATCGCATCTTTCTTTTTAGAACAAGGCATCCCGACATTTGTTGACAAACCTTTGGCAGACAGCGCTGCTGAGGTGGAAAAGCTATACGAACTAGCAGAACGTGTAAGTCAGCCTTTGTATGTCGGTTTCAATCGCCGTCATATTCCGCTCTACAATCAGCATATGCCGGGCGTACAACAAGGCGAACTTTCAGGTCTGAAATCAATACGTTGGGAGAAGAATCGTCATCAATTACCGGGGGATATTCGTACCTTCATTTTCGATGATTTTATCCACCCTCTCGATAGCGTGAACATTACGACCAAAGCAGATCTACAAGACGCTTACATTACGCACCAAATGGAAGGCGACCAACTGGCTCGTTTAGATATCCAATGGCAGCATGGTGAGACACTGCTTCATGCATCAATGAACCGCCATTTTGGTATCACAACGGAGCGAGTCCAAGCTTGCTATTCAAATAAAGCGATTGAATTTGATTCATTTGTTGAAGGGAAAATGTGGCAAGACAATCAAGAGCAAAAGCTCAGCTTGAAAGATTGGACGCCAATGCTGACCAGTAAAGGTTTCCACTCTATGTTGCTTGATTGGTTTAACGTCATTCAGTCAGGTAAAGTCGCCACTGAAATTGTCCAGCGCAACATTGCTAGTCATCAACTTGCCGAAGCGATTTGTCAGCACATTGAACAATCAGTGCGTCGATAATTAAGCACTAAAACGAGCGCGGAATGCTTTGGGCGCCAGTCCCATGGTTTTAATGAATACTTTTCGAAACGCGCTCGCATCTTGATACCCCACGTGATAAGCAATCGCCTCAAAAGCGAGGTTGCTTGATTCCAGCAAGTCACATGCTTTTTGTACCCGGAGGTGTTGTAGATACTGATTCAAGTTCAAACCTGTCGCTTTTTGGAAACGTCTCTGAAGCGTGCGCTCAGTTAAACAACTGATCTCCGATAGAGCTTGGTTTGAAATCACATGGGAGAAATGATCGGCCATGTAGTGCTGAGCACTAAGAACGGCACTATCACCGTGTTGAAAATTAGGCATGAATTGCTGATAAAAACGTTGCTCTCTGGCACCAGTATCAACCACCAGCATCTTTCCCAATAACCGCATCACCAAAGGCGTGCTTAACTGAGATACCAACTCTAGCCCTAGATCAAGCCAAGACATCATGCCACCAGCTGTGATGACACTGCCCTCATTGATAAGGATGGATTCTGGCTTAAGCCTCACGTTAGGAAACTTGTCTCGGAATAACCCTGCCAGCCCCCAGTGTGTCGTGCACGCTTTGTTGTTCAACAAACCAGCTTGAGCGAGAACAAAAGCCCCGGCACATGCAGACGTAACAACCGCTCCTGCTTTATGTTGCTCAAACAGCCAAGACGTTAACGCCTCACTTGGCGAAAGATAATATTGCTCCGCGCCGCTTGGCGGCAATATGACGACCGTGAAATCACCATCTCGAATAACGTCTTCTTGCCAATCAATGATGTCTGCATCAAAGCGACATTCAGCACCCAACTCAATAGCAGCGCGGCTTGCCATCTCAAACAGCTCCTGCAAACCATAGACTGACGCTTTTGAAGCCCCCGGATAGTTCACAATAGCAATGTTTATCTTGTTCATTCCAATTGTCGTTTTTAACCTATTTTTTGTCATTTTAGACACTGAGCAAGATAAAAGAAAGCACGCATAATAGCTCCCATACCAAAGCAATACATTCACTGAAAACAAAAGGAAAACACCATGAGCCAAGCAGCACTTCTTGTTATCGATCTACAAAACGACTACTTCCCAAACGGTAAATTTCCTCTATGGAATACAGAAGCAACACTAAACAACATCAAGAGCGCAATTGCTAAAGCGAATGAGAAAAATATTCCTATCATTCATATTCAGCACATTGCGGATCCGGCAATGGGTATTGCACCTTTCTTTAATGAGGGGTCCGAAGGTGCTGATATTCACCCTGAGATCTTAGCGCTGGCGCCGAGTGCAGATGTAGTTATCAAGCACTTTGCAGACAGCTTTGAGCAAACAAACCTTGAAGAAGTGCTGCAAAAACATGGGGTAACAGAACTATTGGTATGCGGTATGATGACGCAAAACTGTGTCACTCATACTGCGATTTCTAAAGTGGCAGAAAAGTATGATGTCTCAATTCTTATGGACTGCTGCACAACGGTTGACGAAATGATCCACAACATTGCCTTACACGCAGTCTCTACCCGCGTTCCCCTAATAACTGCAGAACAAAAACTATAAACGAAATATTATAGAGGTATGCATAGAACGCATACCTCTATTCACTTTTTGTAATTTGTCTCGCTAGACAATTATCTCTACACTTCGCGCTCATTTTTCTACTTGAGCGCACAATGCATGCTTTTTTCTCAATCCATTTTCGCTCAGGTGCTGAGAATGTCCGTCATGTTGGGGCTATCTTTAGTTATCGTCCATCACTCTCCTAGGTTGCTGGAAATATTAGCAGAGCAAGCCATCAACAGCGGCTGTCACCAAACCACAGGCGACGGCGAGCATCATGATCATTCTCATCACCATCATCATTAATAAGAGCAAATTATGAGTATTTTCCGATTTCCAATTCTTGTTTGGCTTGGAATAGGGATTTTGATTATTTGTCTAGGGATCAGACAATCTTTCGGCATTTTCATGATGCCAATTTCAGACTACTTTCACACTGGTCGTGAGTTCTTTAGCTTTGCTATTGCATTGCAAAACTTGTTGTTTGGTGTGTTCCAACCGTTTGTTGGTATGGCTTCAGATCGTTGGGGCGCGAAGCGTATTATCATTTTAGGTGCCATTTCTTACGCTTTGGGTCTCTACCTGACTTCTATCGCAGTTGAACCAACCATGATGTACCTGTCACTTGGTGTTTTGGTCGGTTTTGGTCTGAGCGCGACCAGTTACGTGATCGTGCTAGGTGCCGTTGCAAAGGTCGTCCCTGCGCAACATGCTGCGAAAGCATTTGGTTTGACAACAGCCGCAGGTTCATTCGGTATGTTCGCCATGATCCCAGGTGCCCAAGCGCTGTTGAGTGATTTTGGCTGGCAAGGCGCGCTTCAAGCATTCGCTGTACTGTGTAGCTTTATGATCATGTTTGCACTGTTCATGAGAACGGCGAAACCACAAGCGAGCAATGCAACTAATGCTCAAGAAGACACACAAACTCTAAAAGAAGCATTGAAAGAAGCCTTTTCACATAAAGGCTATTGGCTAATCCATGCTGGCTTCTTTGTTTGTGGTTTCCACGTAATGTTCATCGCGACTCACCTGCCGAGTTACTTAGCCGATAAAGATTTACCCGCATCAACGGCGGCAATGGCGCTAGCGTACGTCGGTATTTTCAACATCTTTGGCTCGTACTTCTGGGGTGTAATGGCAGACCGCTTTAACAAGCGTCATGTTATGTCTGCACTTTATTTGATGCGCACAGTCGTAATCGGTGCTTTTGTGACGCTACCTGTCACCGAACACACCGCTGCTATCTTTGGTGGTGCAATTGGCTTTTGCTGGTTAGGCACAGTGCCACTGACTTCCGGCTTAGTTCGTCAAATCTTTGGAGCTCGTTACCTTTCCACCTTGTATGGCTTGGTGTTCTTTACGCACCAAGTAGGTAGCTTCTTAGGAGCTTGGGTTGGTGGTCGTATTTACGATTACTACGGTTCGTACGACCCAATCTGGTGGTCAACCGTTGTATTAGCATTTATTGCAGCACTGATTCACCTGCCAATCAATGACAAGCCAGTCCCTCGCTTGAACTTAGCTACTGCCTAACCTGAAAGGCTCTCGACATTTCTCCTTGAGAGCCTTTTCTTTACTCCATCTCATGCGGTCTAGTACCTGTATTAAATCTGTGTTCTCATCAATGATTGCTTATTTAAGATAAAGTGTGTCCATTCATCCTCTGTTAAGATTCGTGTGACATACTTAACACAACGCTATAAATCAAAAAGGGTTTTAAATGAGAACACTCGGCAACATCATCTGGTTTGTATTCGGTGGCGTATTCATGGGTTTGCTATGGTGGTTCTTTGGACTTCTAGCATTCATCAGCATCATCGGCATTCCATGGGGACGCGCTTGTTTTGTAATGGGGAACTTCTCGTTCTTCCCATTCGGTAAAGAAGCAGTCTCACGAGATGAATTAACCAATGAAATGGACATAGGCACGAGCCCACTTGGTGTCATTGGTAACGTAATTTGGTTTGTGTTTGCAGGTATCTGGTTGGCAATCGGTCACGTACTTTCTGCCGTAGCGTGCTTTGTCACCATCATCGGCATCCCGTTTGCCCTTCAACACCTGAAACTTGCGGTTATCTCTCTAGCTCCGATCGGTAAAACAGTCGTGACAACAGAAGAAGCAGCAATGGCTCGCTACAATATCAATCGTTAATATACTAAACCCTCTAAGCTTCCGGCTTAGAGGGTGATTCCCGTCAAGAGCAACCCCATAATCGCCACTGCGTATTCAATCATCGTTGATTGTATGTTCATATCGACTCCTTAAAAGTTGAAGTTAACGCCTAGCTCCACACTATTTTCTTCACTTACCTTCGTGGAACCTGGAGAGACTCTATGTTCACCAAATGTGTATTTCACGTAAGGTTCAACCCACTTTGGTTTTAATGTAATTCGCACTTCATGGTTTGTACGATGACCGCCCTCCGTGAGCTTTTTATCGTAGTTATAAGCATAGCCGAGGCTGACAAATTCAATTGGTGTATAACTTGCCCCGATGGTGTTTTTCCATTCTCTTGTTGTATTTTCGAATGCCGGAAATGACTTACCAATAGCGCTTTTTCTCCATTCGTGAGAGCTATTGGCATAAACCATCCAATCTTCACCCAACGCTGTTCCAGTAAATACGCCGGCGTCATACACATCAAACAAATCAGCACGTCCGTAACTCACAAAAGCCTCGGTATAAAACTGTCCCAGCATGACACCATATCCAGTCCCAAGTTCTAGGTAACCAGTCGAGTCGATTTCCGCTGAAATATTCCACTCTTCCGTTGCTTGTAAGTAGCCGCTGGCAGTGACAATCCATTCATCATCTGTATTGGATACGTCCAATCCAAACTCTGGCATTTTATAGTCAGCGGAAAAACACGGGACAGCAAAGAGCGCGCAAAGCAGTGTCAAAGATTTATTCATTGGAGAGACCTGTGAAGAAGAGTTAAAACAAAAAAAGGAGCCACTTTATTCAAGCGGCTCCTTGCTACTTACCCTTATGCGATTAGCTTACGAACGCTCAACGCGGTCGCGAATCGCTCTTTTTATTTGCTGACGTTGCTCTTGTGACAGAGATTGAACCTTTTGTTTCAGCTCTGCACGCTGTTCTTTGGTTAACTCATTTGCAGGAAGATTTACTGGACCTTCGATCGGGTGACCAATTTCCGGCTCGATTGGGTTAACTGGCGACGGCAGTTCAATTGGATGCATTGGCACACCTTCAATTGGATGGCTAATATCCGGGCGATTCGTAACGCCTGCGAATAAACGACCATCTTCATTACGGAATACGACTTCTGTACCATCTTCTAAGCGTACGATGTAGTTATCACCCTCTTTTGAAGTGTGTCCGACAATCTCACCGTCTTCATTTCGAATCTCACTACCATTAACGGTGTAAGAGGCACCCGAATCACCAACGGCAATGTTTATCGTGCCTGTTTCGTCTTTACTGATGAACACATGGTTGCCATTATCACCAACGATAACCGCAGCGCCTTCAAGCTCGATGATGTCACCATATGTAGGAACAACACCGCCTCCGTAACCAGGATCTACATCTTCTTCAATAGGATGCTCGATCTTAGGTTTTACCTCTTCGACTACTAGACGACCATCGTCAACAGATAAGTGAATAAAGCCTTTGTCATTCACAAACACCAATTCATTATTGCGAACTTCAATGTTACCAACTACGTTACCTGAAGCGTCTTTCACCACATCGCCGTCAGTGAAGTACAGCTCACCGCCAACGTTGAATACGGTGTTACCTTCTACGCCGCGAATAGCCACTGTGTTGTATTCGCCGTTGTCACCTTGAATTGCCATGCCATCAAAGTGCTCACCTTCGAAGGTTTGTACCGATGCAACTCCTGCAGGCTCACTTGGGGAGTCCGAAGAACCAGATGATGAACAACCGGCTAGAAAAGACGCTGCGATAACTGCACTTAGTAATTTAACTTTCATGATTTACTCTCTTAATTTGTCGAAATTCAGGGCTGCCTCTTGCAGATTCAGTGGACTCCCTGCCCGATGAAGAGAAGTATATTGAGCGGTGTTTTATTGCTCTAATCGCTTATAAGAAACCCGCCATTAACGGCGGGTTATTA
>NZ_BCUF01000009.1 GCF_001591145.1 Vibrio harveyi NBRC 15634 = ATCC 14126 = KCTC 12724
GCATCTTGAAGTCACTTGGGTATATATCCCGTTAGCTTGCCACACAGTGAACTAAACTTAGCTAAGTTGCTCAAAGTTAAGGGTTCTCAAACAAGGAAGGGAGTGCAGCAGTTGTTAATCTCATTGGCGGTTATCTTGGCGGTTTGTGCCATAGTCATCACATGGAAAGCAGTCGGTCGAATATCAAGGCTCGAAGACGAAGTGTCTCTGCTTCATAAAGAACTGACAGAGCTGCGTGCGCGTTGGTTTGAGGGAGATACATCAACGACTCCACAGCCAGAGCATAAGGTTACAACAGCACTGCATGCGTCAACACCACCAGACAGTCCCGTACCACCTAATGATCCGAAGCCTAAATCAGAGCCAGAGCCAATAACTGCGTCTCTAGCAGCCAAAGAAGTGCCACAACCAATTGTTGAGCCGAGCCTCCCGTCACTCGACGAAGTGCACATTGGTGGTTTAGCCCATAGCAGTGAATCCGTTTTTGAGAAGCAAGCCAATAAACTGCTGACCAACATCCAAGAAAATTGGTTGGTTTGGGTTGGCGCGCTCGCCATGTTGATTGGTGGCGGTTACCTCGTGCAAGTGATTGGCAGTCATATCGAGTTCTCACCAATCATGCGCGTGACCATCGCATTCTCAATCTCCCTTGCTACCGTGATAGCAGGTGAATGGTTCCATCGCCGTGAGCAAAAATCCTCAGACCGAGCAGAACGAGCGAAAGGTTTTACTTACGTGCCTGCTGCCATTACCGGAACAGGGTTAACAGGGATTTACTGCACAGTGATCTTTGCGTTTGTCTTCTATCAGCTATTATCGCCTAGTGCATCGCTGCTGATCTTAGCGGGCGCCGCATTTTCGAGCTTAGCTCTCTCCCTGCGCCAGGGACCTTTAATGGCTGTACTTGGTTTGATCGGCGGCTACTCCGCGCCCCTGTGGATTGGCGGCGCAGAGCCCAACTATTACTTGCTCGCGGGCTATATCACTGCGATTTCAGTTGCCGCGACTTTGTTAATGCAAAAGATCCGACACGCTTGGATTTCACCATCGATGACCGTGCCGCATGTTTTGTGGATGCTTCTGCTGATCGAAAGCATACCAATAGAGCAACTATTCTCTTGGCTTACGCTCTTCCTTTCACTCAGTTTGTACCTGTTGTTTGTCGTACCAAGAATGGGCTGGATGCTCAAACCGCGTTACCGTCATTGCCAAGGTAAGTGGACACATCCGCCAACAGGCATTGCTCTGGCTGTCACGTTGTTAATGCTGTCGGCATTGGCTCGCATGTCTAGCGTTGATACCGCAGAGATGGTTTACTTCTATGTGTTCTTTATTGCCATGATTTGGCTACCAGCCGTTCGAAAGGCTTGGTCGTTAAGAATCTTTTTACCATCAATTTTGGTGGCTTCTACCGCAATCATGCTGCTTTCTATCGCGCTTGAGTCTATCTATATGGCAGAGGGGCAAACACCAGTATTGGTTGCGCTCGGTGTCAGTATTGCGTTGATTGCACTGCGAACATTATTCCAGACCCTAGCAGGTGATCACTCACGGCTGACGGGTATCCTCTTCCTTGTTCTTGCCCCAGCAATGACATTGATTACCCTGCTCTACGCGTACGAGTTTATGAGTCGTCATGTTTTTGCTTGGACACTCTTCACCGCAGTGATTGCGGTTTATTACGCCTTACTCGGACAGAAATTCAAAGCTCTGGCGCTGGAGTGCTCAGCTATCATGCACGCCATCATTGCAGGAACGGCTTTTGTTTGGCTCAATGACACATGGCTTACGACTGCCATTTCGATTCAAGTGGCAGTAATGGCATTACAGACTCAAGCCAACCTGTTCCGCCCTGCAAGTTGGGCAGTGAAAGTTACCATGGGGATCTTGGTCATGCGTCTGACTTTGCTACCATTCATTCCAGAGTGGCAACCCGTTAATGCTGGGCACTGGGCTTGGGTATTGATCAGTTACTTGCCGTCTTTGGCGATTCTTGCTTACGCTCGTACTGTATTACATCACTCAGATACAGAACTCGCCAATTGGTTTGAAGGTGCATTTTTACACGTGTTCTTGATGGCAGCGTTCACTCAGACCAACTACTGGCTGACGGGGCAATACAGCTACCTTGGCTACGTCGATTTCACTTCTGCCATTGTGTTTGCCAACCAAGCGTTAGTGATGGGATTGGTTTACAGCTATCGCAGCAAGTTCGCACAACAATTAGAACGTGTTTATCAAGCTTACAGCTACCTACTTTGGGGTGTCTTTGTTGTGTTGGTGTTGCTACTCAATAGCCTTGAATCACCGTTGATGGTCAATAATGTTTCCGCTGAGTCCATGCCTGTGTTTAACATGCTATCACTCGGCTGGCTACTGCCTGCAATTATTTTGCTAGTAACTACTTACAAACACTGGAACACATTGCAAATCTCACGTCCTATTGTTGCTAGCTTTGGTCTTATCTTAGCGGCAGCTTGGCTAGGTATGTCGATTCGCCAATTCTGGCAGCCTATCTCGATGACGCTAGCTCAACCAACGGGTATGGCAGAGCTGTTTACCTACTCGATTGCTGGTTTGATTGTCGGCGGCTTACTCACTTGGGTAGGCGCAACACGTAAAGCGATGACGATTCAACGCATTGGTTTGGCAGTGTTGGCGTGCGTCGCGCTTAAGGTATTCTTGTGGGATGTAAGCTCACTAGATGGCTTCTGGCGAGCGGTTAGCTTCTTGGGGTTGGGGGCGTCACTGATTGGACTTGGGTGGTTGTTCCAAAAACTCCATCGTTCGGTTGCAGGACCTGTTGAGCAAGCAGAATAGTGTTTGAACAAAGAAAGAGATTCCCGACGTCGCTCTCGGGAATGACCCAGAAGAGTATTGAGCGGTTGACGAATTCTAAAGCGGAATACGCGCCTAATGGTCGTCTTTTCAGAGTTGAGGAATTAAGTGTCTGGAATCTCTCTTTTAATCGCGAACTAGAAAGGCGATTCCCAACTCTTTTCTGGTTTTTGAAACCACATATAGAATCGAGAAGGGAATCTTGGAGTGTTCTTGAAAGGTTATTTCAGAAGCGCCACAACCGTATGGCGACGCACATTCGCTTGTGCATTAAGCGCTTGGAACGTTGAGGTAAATTGATCTGACGTTGCCATAAATCCATCGAGTTTCGAATTCACATCCTCGGCACTCATCTGGTTAGATTTACTTTGCACCGAACGCATCTGAGCACTCAACTCACCGTGAAAAGCTTTGGCTTCTTCCAAGCTGGTTTGCACTTGTCTTAAATGCTGATTCACCTTGGCAATAGTTTGTTTGATGCCATCTCGAGAACCTAGGTCAAAGCTTAACTCTGCAATACCGTCAGGTTCCGATTTTAGGTTCAGAACATTGGCGTGCCCCGCTGGGAATCGATGCCCTTCACCCGTCACCAATACCTTTTGCTGCATTTGCTGATAAGCAGTATCGCGCGCTTCAAATAAAATAGTGCCGTCTTCCGCCAGTGATGCGCGCATTCCCATCGCAATCAAACTGCGATCGAGCATTTTCACCGTACGCGCACCATCCGCCTGACCGTCAAACTGGATCATCACCGATTGACCCTGCGGAAAATCCAAGCGAATTTGCTCTGCTTTTTCACTCAAACGATGTACGTTCAAACCCGGGATAGAGAAGCGGCGAATATCGGCTTTATCCAGTTTTAGGTGCAGTTCGTTATCAATCACCTTTTGTCCATCAAAACGCGCCTGATCAACCACTTGCTGAATGGACGTTTTGGAGCGAACTAAACTGTCTTGCAAACCAGGGACGTTCTGTGTTCCTTGGCTAACGGCTTGAGTCAAACCTCGCTTAATTTGAGTCAGCTCTCTACCAATCACTTGCAGCGATTTTGATGCGATCTGCACAGCAGTTGCTTGTTGCTGACCTTGAGTAAGCTGAATACCGGAAACAGAATAGGCTGACGCGGTGTCAGCCTGAACTTGCCTAGGACGCGGTTTAATCGCACTGCTCGTATCCGCTGAGCGGGTCGGCATGATAGAGGCTTGTTCTTGCCCACCTAAGCGTATACTGTGGGGTCTTACCTCTACTGTGCTCATCACCATATAAAACTTCCTTAAATACGATCAAACAGGTTGAGATCGTTGATCTTAACGTAGCTAGCTTGCGTTGCTTGTAACGCTGCCATGTAGTTGCTCAAACGTACTGATGCTTCACCGTAATCGAGCGCAGACAAATCGTTCGTCACTTTATCAACAAACAGCTTGTTTTCGCCGTGAGCTCCATCCATCAGATCTAGGTTGTTGTGGCGTCCACCAATCTCTGTGATAGCACCTAATACGTTTGCAGAGGTATCATCAATGGCAGCAAGGCTAGCGTCCACTTCAGCTCGAAAATTCGGACTCGGCTTCTCAAATTCTGCAATTAAAGCATCAAGTTGGTTCAGCACATTGTCGCCACTGCCAAGCTCTAAAATGTCTTTAGCGGTCATGTTGGATTCCATGGTGACGCCTTTAGCAACCGTCACAACACGCTTATCGCTGTTGCCGTCTACTTGGTAAACACCGCCTCCGTTACTCACCGCTGGTTTGTCGGTTTGAGTGCCAGAAAACAAGTAATGACCTTCTTCGTCTTGTGCATTAAAGGACGACTGAATGGCGTCTCGGTAGCTTTTTAGTTCGGTAACCATGCCGCTGCGGTCATCATCGGTTAACGAGCCATTTGCCCCCCAAAGCACCAAATCGCGAACGCTTTTCAAGCTTTCATTCACAGAATCCAAATGTGTTTCTTGCGCAGAAAGCGTCGTTTTCAGATTGGCAATATTGCTTTGGTACTGACCGATTGCGCTGTTTTCACGCTCAAGGTTAAGTAGCTTAATGGACGCCATTGGATCGTCTGAAAGCTTCGTCAGTCGATTACCTGTCGACATTTGTTGTAGCACATTCCCCAAGCCTGCGTTGTTGGTTTGCAGACTTTGCAGCATCATTTGGCTAAATTGAGTGTCACTGATTCGCATATCGAGTTCCCTTTAGAAAAGCTGCAATACAGCATCGAAAAGTTGGTTAGCTGTGCTAATGACTTTCATATTGGCATTGTGTGCGTTAGCAAACGTCATCAAGTTCGCCGCTTCTTCATTACTGTTAACCGCACTAACATTATCGCGTGCCGCGTGAGCTTGCTTGTTCATTGCGGTTTTTGCTTCATAATCTGCCGCAGCTTGGCGCGCTTTAATCGCCGTTTCACCAACCATTGCGGTAAATGCATCGTTCAAGCTCAAAGAACCAAAACCTGTAATGGCGACCGGTTTGTTGCTCAACTTAATCAAGTTATTCAGTACGTCGGCATTACCTGGCGCACCATCACTTGAGAATGCCAATTCCTCTGCGCTGATTCCCGTAATTTTTAAGCTAGATGAAGGGTTTGCAGGGTCGTAACTGAACAAAGGTTTGCCCGGGTTACCTTTAAGGTCTTTACCCGTCGCAAGTACCGCGTTGTACTCGTCTGCCATCGCCTTCGCCATATCGTCTAGTGCCACTTGGTTTGGCATTAGGATTTCTGTTTGATAGTCGTTAATCGCTCCCAATTTGCCGCCGACAGATTGATCGAGACCAAAACTTTGAGAAGCAAACTCAACATTTAAATCAGCAAGATAAGGATCGGAAGGATTTGGCTTCGACGTTAGCTGGCCGTAATCAGTCCCCATCACCAAAGGCTGACCTGAAGCGAGTGTCACTTGCATGCTTCCATCAGCTTGATCCGTTGTCTTGATTTCAACGATCTGAGAGAGCTCACCAATCAAAACATCACGAGTATCCATTAGCTGAGCTGGGTTACCGCCCGTTCCCTGCATTTCGACAATCTGTTTGTTTATGTGAGCGATGTTCGTCATCAAGCTATTGGCATGATTTAACGCCGCATTACGTTGCTCACTCATGTCTTTATGCTGATTATGAAGCGACTCGGTTAACGTATTGAAGCGACGCGCTAACGCTTCTGATTCGTTGATAATTTGCTGACGGTATGGAATTGATTCTGGTTTTACTGTGGCATCATTCAAAGCTGCGTTAAGCGAATCCAAGCCCGCAGAAATACTAAAACCATCAGCGCCAAGCGTACTTTCAAGCTGGCTCATTGCGGTAGTGTAACCACTTGAGTATGACGCTAGGCTGTTTGTCGACCAAGTCTGTTTGACCAAAAACTGGTCTGTTACGCGGCGAATACTTGTGACTTCAACACCAATGCCCGGACTGAGCTTGTTGTACTTGCCATCCCCGACAGATGCCATAAGCGCTTGTTGACGGCTGTATCCTGGCGTATTGATGTTTGCCACGTTTTGCGCCGTCACTTCAAGTGCGACTTGGTTTGCGTTCAAGCCTGAAAGGCCGATATTAACAAGGTTCATTTACAGCTCCATTTTTCTGATCAGCGGCTGAGTAAACGCGGTCGTCATACCGGCTTCACCGAGCACTTGTTTAACAGAGGCGACCACTTGCTGCACGGAATTAACTGCATCAGTGACTGTGGCGATATCATCACTTTCAAGTTGTGACTTGCGTTCAAGCGAGGTCACTTTTCCATCATTCGCCGAAGAGATACTGCGTGATTGGTCGAATGCTACCTCACGCATTGATGGACTTAGCTGTTGAACCAGCATATTGGCAATGCCCGCATTTTGCTTTTTAGCAAGCTCCATTGCCAGTTGACCGTCATACATATCGCGAAACACACCTTGTTGTTGGCTAGCAAACGGACTGTCTTTGTCAGCCAACACGTCACTACTGCTGCGCATTTGACGAAGCACCATTTGCAGAAACATGGCTTCAAACTGACCTGCAACCACTTCCAAGGCACCTTCTTGATCACGGCTTCTCTTGATGTTCGCTAGCGCACTATTGTCGTGATACAACATGGAGCTCAGTTTGGCTTGATCGTTACTGGTATCTAATTTCATCTCAAACTCCTTAAATCACGACAAGCTCGGCATTCAACGCACCCGCTTCACTGAGTGCTTGCAGAATCGACATCAGATCCGTCGGTGTTGCACCTAAGCTATTCACTGCATTGACGATGGTGTTCAGCTCCGTTCCCGGCGGCCATATCACCATTTGCGCAAGCTCTTCATCAACGTTAATTTGCGTTTGATCTATGACTTTTGTATCACCACCAGCAAAGGCGTTCGGCTGGCTAACTTGCTGCGATTCCGATATACGGACAGTCAAGTTACCGTGGCTAACTGCCGCTTCGCCCACTTTGACATTTTTACCGATGACAACGGTGCCAGTACGAGAGTTGAAAACAATTCGAGCCGGTTTACGACCTTCTTCCACGCTCATCTCTTCTAGCATCGACATCATGGTTACACGCTGCTGGGTATCCATTGGTGCTCGCATTTCAACGCGTGCTTTGTTGATTGCTTTCGCTACATTTGGACCAAAGGTGTTGTTGATTTCGCGGGCGATGTTTTTTGCGGTAGTGAAACTTGGTTTACGAAGGTTTAACGTGATTTCACCACGCTGGTTAAAGTCTGTTTCGATTTCTCGCTCCAACGTTGCACCGTTTGGAACACGACCTGCAGTTGGTGTGTTCACTTCTACCTTGGAGCCGCTTTTGCCTTCTGCCGATAAGCCGCCAACTACCACACTACCTTGAGCGATGGCATAAACTTCACCATCAATACCGCGCAGTGGTGTAAGTAATAGCGTACCGCCACGTAAGCTTTTCGCGTCACCAATTGAAGAGACTACGACGTCGAGTGTTTGACCCGGTCCCGCCATTGGGTCTACCGATGCAGTAACACTCACCGATGCCACGTTACGTAGTTTCGGGTTCATGCTGTCATCAATTTGTACACCAAATTGGCGTAGCATGTTGGTAATCGATTGAGCAGTGAATTTAACTTGGTTTCGATCACCTTGACCTGCCAAGCCCACTACCAAACCGTAGCCGACCAATTGGTTTTCTCGGATGCCCTGAACATCCACCAAGTCCATGATCGGAATTTCCACTTCAGCTTGCGAAGTGGCAGGAAGTCCCAAGGTCAATGCCAATAGGAAAGAAGAAAAGAATGCGTTAATTGGCTTCATTAGAATGGTACCCATGGGCTGTTGAAGAACTGCGTCAGCCACCCAGCTGCATTGCTGTCAGCTAATGCGCCGCGACCTGCATAGGTGATACGAGCATCTGCAATACGCTGAGAAGAAACTTGGTTGCTACGGTTGATATCATCAACACGCACGATGCCAGTTAGGCGAATAAATTCATCGCCTTGATTAAGTCGCAACCACTTTTCACCGCTAATACGAAGCACACCATTTGGTAGCACTTCATGCACAGTAACCGTGATTGCACCCTGTAATTTGTTGCCCTGTGAACTAGAAGCGCTGCCATCAAAATTACGGCTACCGTCCACGCTTACACCCAATTCATCGATGGTTTTAGTGCCAATGGTTGGCGCAACAAAATTTACAGTTGAGCTTTTACCAAACTTAGTGCCTGCTTTTTTGCTAGATTCCGTCTCTTCCGATAGCTGCACCGTCAAGACATCACCAACACGGTAGGCACGTCGGTCTTGGAATAACGTCATGGTGTATTGGTGACGATAAAGGCTACCTGAGTTTGCTTCTGGCAAGGTGTAATCCAACACCGGCGGCGCGTATTCCTCTGCATTTGGTTCAGGCGGAATAAACTCCTGACGCCCAGCACATCCCACCAGCAACACGACGGCAACTGCCCAACTTTTCGAAAGCCATTTCATTGCTTTTTCCTTCATCATCACCAATTTCTTACCTACATTGCCTGTGCGACAAACTTCAGCATGTCATCCGCTGCAGAAACGACTTTTGCGTTCATTTCGTATGCGCGCTGAGTTGTGATCATGTCGACCATCTCTTCAACAACTTGCACGTTAGAGCCTTCTAAAGCCCCTTGCTTAATGCTGCCCGCGCCATCTTCACCTGCGATTAACTCGTCAGCTGGTCCGCTTGCTGCTGTTTCACGGAACAAGTTGCCACCCACTGCTTCTAAGCCCGCAGGGTTAATGAACTTAGCCAGAGTGATTTGCCCTAGTTGCTGCGGCGTCGGGTCATCTGCTGACGTAGTTGTTACCGTGCCATCCACACCAACAGAGAATGAAATGGCGTTATCTGGGATCTGAATTTGAGGTTCTAGTGGTAGACCTTGACTGTTCACCATCAAACCTTCTGAGTTGATATGGAACTGACCATTTCGGGTGTACATGATCTGACCGTCAGAGTTTTCGATTTGGAAAAAGCCCTGCCCCATTACCGCCAAGTCAAACTCACCAGTCGTATTTTGCGTGTTACCTTGTGTGAAGACTTTTTGCGTCCCCACAACACGAACACCAGAACCCAACTGAACACCGGTTGGTAGCTCGTTAACTTGGTCAACTTGCGCGCCTGGCTGACGCTGAATGCTGTAGAACAGGTCTTCAAACACTACTCGGTCACGCTTAAAGCCGACCGTGTTGACGTTTGCTAGGTTGTTCGAGATGGCAGTCATTTTCGTATCTTGAGCTGCCATGCCCGTTTTACTTACCCATAATGCTGAATGCATTGGTTATCTCCTTTGTGGCAGGAATTATCTAGAAGCACGATTTACGTTGAGCAAAAAGTGTTATCTCGCTGCCATCAATTTGTTTCCGGCTTGCGCCAAGGTTTCTGCGGTTTTCATCATGCGAACTTGCATCTCGAAGTTGCGCGTCAGTGACATCACGCTGAGTAGTTCATCGATGGCTGAAACGTTACTACCTTCGATATGCTCTGGTGCCAATTGCACCGTTTCATCAGCGACAAAAGGCACACCATCAACACTGTGCAGTAAGCTGTCGCTTTCTTTCTGAAGTTGGTTAATGGCAGGTTTCACCATTTTTAAAGTGCCAACTTCAACTTCTGCACCACCGCCCGGTGGGATCACAGACACGCGACCGCGCTCACTGATCTCAATCTTTTGAAAATCAGGCACGATCATTGGTCCGTTTTCACCCACAACGGGAAATCCATTGATACTCATGGCACCAAACGTATCGATTTTGATGTTACCCGCACGCGTGTAAGCCTCATTTCCAGCCGGTGTTTCTACTGTTAGGTAGCCTTCACCCATGATCGCAACGTCTAAAGGACGTCCCGTTTTCATGATGTCGCCAGAATCAAAACGCGTCGATGCAGAGTTCGTCACCACCATGGTGCGACCATCAAAGCCCGCACCTTGCAATTCAACGCTTCGAACACGTTCCATATCCGCACGGAAACCAGCGGTGTCTGCGTTCGATAAGTTGTTAGAACGAACGTGCTGAGCCTTAAGAACTCGGCTCGCACCAGACGTTGCAGTAAATAACAAGCTATCCATGCAATACTCCCATTACACTGCGTTGAACAGAGCTTGAGTTAGCTTGTCGTTGGTTGAGATGGTTTTGGCGTTCGCTTGGTAGTTACGCTGCGCCGTCATTAGCGCGACAAGCTCACTGGTTAAGTCAACGTTAGAGCCTTCCAATGCACCCGGAGTAAGGTCACCCAGTGTACCTGTACCCGGAACGCCCATGATCGGCGCACCAGAGCTAAAGCTTTGTGTCCAAGCGGTACCGCTCACTTTCGATAGACCTTGCGTGTTAGCAAAGTCCGCAAGCACTACTTGACCTTGAAGTTGAGATTGACCATTGGTGTACGTCGCGTAAACCATGCCGTTGTCTTCCACTCGAACGCCAGCAAGTTCACCCGATGTGTAACCATTTGGATTATTGGTGCTCACGCCAAATGCAGCACCAAACTGAGTACTACCTGAAAGGCTAATATCAACGCTCATTGCGTTTGCACCCGCGGCTGGGAATGCCACATTAAATGCGCCAGCAGGAGAAGCTAGCGTACCATCGGTATTGAATTGAACGGTTTGAGCTGTTGCAGGAGTCGTAGGCGCGCCATCCACTTCTACATTCACTTGCCATTCGTTATCTGACGTTTTAGTGAAGTACTGAGTCACCGTATGGGAATTGCCTAGCGAGTCGAAAACCTTGGTGGTGTAAGAAGAGTTGAATGATTTAGGGTCCGAAGAATTAAATGGATAAACCGCTTGATCAATCTTGGTCGCACTTGCATCGAAGTTAGCAACAAATTCTAAGCTGCTTGTTGCTTTAGCACTCAGAGAAGAAGTGGATACCTTGATATCGCCGACTGAACCTGTTTGCAGGTTATTATTGTTGTCAACGCTGTAGCCTTGTAGTTTGGTTCCGTTGTTCGCGGTAACGAAATTGTTCTTATCTGTGCTAAATACACCAGCACGGGTGTAGAGCATTTGACCCATAGAGTCTTTGGTCACAAAGAAACCGTTGCCGTTAATTGCTAGGTCCATTGCTCTGCCAGTACCCGTTACAGAACCGTTTTTTTCGAAGTTCTGAGAGATTGACGCCACTTCTACGCCGCCTGGCTGCATGCCGTTGTAAACCGCCGCGAATTCAGTACGACCGCCTTTGAAACCATACGTCGAAGCGTTAGCAATGTTATGACTGATGGTGTTCAATTCTGTATTGGTCGCGTCCAGACCACTAAGTGCGATGTTAAAACTCATAAATAACCTCTGATTTCCTTATTTGGTTAAGCACCAAACTGAGTAATTTGATAGAAAGGAACGTTGCCAACGCCTTGAACATTGACCAGTGCTGAACCACCTGAGCTTGGAATACGAACCTGCTCAACCGTGCCTGCCAGCAAAACTTTAGGGCTTTTCTGCCCATCTTGAACTTCCACCGCAACGGTGTACTTACCCGGTTTCAAACCGAGCTCTTCAGGATTAATGGAGAATTCCAAATCACCAGCAGCGTGCGCGCCAAGAGGCACTTTCGTTGATTGACCAAACTGGTCTTTCACCACTAACGTTACTTGGTTAGAACCATGCTCTAGTTCTATCTTACCGTTTTGCGCGCCTTCACCGAGTTCAAACTCATTCGATGAAACGTACACGGTTTGACCAACCAAACCAGCGGTCGAAAGCACTTGCATGTTGTCGAGTAACACCATGCTGTTTTGCATTAACTTCGACATGTTTTCGGTACTCTGCACCTGAGAAAACTGCGCAAGTTGACCAACGTACTCGGTTCCGTCTAACGGGTTTAGTGGGTCTTGGTTTTGAATTTGTGCCACCATCAACGAGATAAACTCATTTTGCAGTGAGCTGGCACTGTTCATATCTGACGGGTTAGCAGAGACACTTGCGTCACTGCCAGATTTGGTTGCTACCGGTTTATCGGAAGACAGTGGGGTGTATTGTGCGATACTCATTAGCTACCCTGCCCTAATCGAAGCAGACCTTGCTGCATGCTTTTCACATTCGCCAATACCTCGACATTGGTCTCGAAGCTGCGTGTCGCTGACATCATGTCTGCCATTTCTGACACCACATCAATATCCGGGTAGTACACATAACCTTCATCGTTTGCCAATGGGTTATTAGGTTCGAAGCGCTTCTCTGCCTGCCCTGCATTTTTCACAACATCCACAATGCGAACTTCTGCATTTGGATAAGCACTGTTCTCTGTTGCCATTTGCGTTTTTTGATACACAGTTGCAAACACAGGTTTAAGTGCCTTGTAGGCATCATCTGGGTTGGCAGACACCGCATCGGCGTTTGCAAGGTTACTGGCTACCGTGTTCAGACGAACGGTTTGCGCCGTCATCGCTGAGCCAGTGATCGAATAGATATCAGTAAATGACATGTTTAACGTCCCTCAATCGCTTTCGCCAAGCCACTGAATTTCATGTTGAGAAACGTCAGGCTGGTTTGAAAGTCCATGTTGTTTTGTGTGAATTTGGCTTGTTCAACACCAAGTTCCACGGTGTTGCCGTCTTTGCTGTTTTGGTAAGGCACTGAATATTGCGCCTCTACCTGAAACTTCGGCACTGATTTGCTCACACTTCCCGTCGACATATTGTTCATCACGGTGGTGAAGCTCAGGTCCTTTGCCAAGTACCCTGGGGTATCAACATTTGCTAGGTTACTGGCGAGGACTTTGGTACGCTGAACGCGAAAATTAAGTGCCTCTGGATGTACACCTAACGCATTTTCGAATGTGATCGCCATGCATCTTTCCTTCAAGTCGGCTCGAATACGCCAAGAATGAAACAAGATGCGTGCCATAAAAATTACTTATAAAAATCAATGAATTACAAACAAGGAAGGAAGCCTCGCTTCCGGTTTACGGAAACCACTCAAAACAAGGGGAAAGGTCGATTTCCCCAAATTATGCTGCTTTGTGGTTTGGTTTTGAGTGCCAGTTCGATAAGTGCCGCTGCCGCAGAGAAAACCCTCACGGCGAACGAACTAAAAGTCACCGTCAGTGAACAATTTGAGCAAGAAGTCGCACAAATCGCGCGTTCACACCATTGGGGAACCTATCAGCTCGAATATCGTAT
Source organism: Vibrio harveyi NBRC 15634 = ATCC 14126 = KCTC 12724 (assembly GCF_001591145.1). Taxonomy (GTDB): domain Bacteria; phylum Pseudomonadota; class Gammaproteobacteria; order Enterobacterales; family Vibrionaceae; genus Vibrio; species Vibrio harveyi. Next base: position 13,413 of record NZ_BCUF01000009.1, read on the forward strand.
TTGGGTTCCGGGTTCTGCCAATCACTTGCCCGCCTGTACGTCGCCTTTGGTCATCGCAGGACGAGATAATCGCCCACTGCCTGTTGGCAATTTGAAGCGCGCGGTCAGTTGTGAGGACATCACCTCTCCTTGGCGAATCAACGTTACAATCAAATCTGCAGTGACACTCCCAGTCCTCGTAGCGACCAGCACAATTGGGCGTAACGAAACGATCTCCGCGACTCATTTAAAATCTGAAACGCGCACGATTTCGCGCCAAGACGACTTCTACACACAAGTGAGCCAAGCGGTAGGATTGGAGACCTCTCGCCGTATTCGCGCCGGACAAATTATTGATCCTTCAAACCTAAGCTCCCCTGCTCTGGTTGAGAAAGGCAACGAGGTGATTATTGTTGCGAGCAAAGATGGATTTAGCGCCAGTACCAAAGGCGTCGCCCTAGAACAGGGAAAGAAAGGTCAGCAGATCGATGTAGAAAACATCAGCTCTGGCAAAGTGATACGAGCAGTCGTGACAGGGTTAAATCAAGTACATACTCAGTTCTGATTTTGGACTCAGGTTATCATTTTTTGATTTTTACACTCGTCAGCACAGGTGAACTTCGAGTACAAAAAATAAATATTTAATGTTCATCACACCCTAGTCGCCTATTCGATTTAGAACATGATGATTGAGGACAACAGCATGAAAATCGACAAAGTCGCGGGCGGTCATGTCCCACAAACGAAATTCCAGCAAGCAAGCAAGAAGCCTGTCGAAACCATCGCACAGAGCAAAACTCGCGAGCCAGCATTCCAAGCTAACACTGCCGCCATCGATCGCGCTCAAGCAGAAATGAAATCACTGCCAGACGTAGATATGGCAAAGGTTGAAGAGATCCGCAACGCATTAGCACGTGGTGAACTGAATCTGGATACCAAAGCACTATCCAAAGCAGTAATGCAGTTCCACACTGGTCACGAGTAACGCAGCGCACTAGGAGTCATGCATGGCAACGGCCGCATCGCAGCACATTCAACAATTTGTTCGTTCCCTAGCGGAAGACATTAAACTCTACCAGCAATTGCTAGAGCTTATTCAGCAACAAAAAATGCTGTATTTGAAGTTTGATGGGGAATCGCTTAGCGAGAACATTCAAAAGCAAACGCCAATTTTGAATCGACTTAGTCGCTCGGCGAGTGAAAGAAGTCAGTTGATGCGCTCGCTTGGACTCCCTTGCAACGAAACCAGTGTGAATCGAATTTTCAATGCTCTGCCTGCTAAAATTGGCACGCAAGCAAGAAAACAATGGGCGCTGTTGGAAACCTTAGTAAAACAATGCCAAACGGACAATCAGAGCAACGGTCAAAGCTCTGCGGCGTTCCAAGAGTTGGTCAGTCAACTCAAGCAACCTGTGCAACACACTTATGAAGAGCGTTCGTTCTAAACAATTCTCGCCTTGCCTACATAATCTTCCTCCATCCAGGTCGATTACTGTGGGCTTTTTTGCGTTTTGGCTCACCTGCTTTTCTTCTCTCTCAATAGCCAAACCCAACGAAGAAACCATTACCCAACAATATCAAGTACTCGCGCCCTACCAGAGCCAAATTGCCAAACGTCTCGATTCTGTTCGCCCATTGCTCGATCATATTTTCAAACAGCTTAAGCAGCAGTCGTTACCGCCCACATTCGTTTTGTTGCCCATGTTGGAATCGTCTTATAACCCTCAAGCCGTCTCACATGCGAATGCTGCCGGTCTATGGCAATTAATCCCTGCCACAGCGACACGATTTGGTTTACAAGTATCAGACACCGATGATGAACGGTTTGATACCAAAGCCAGCACTCAAGCGGCGTTGAAATACTTGGCGTTCCTGTATGAGAAGTTTGATCAAGACTTGGCACTGACTCTAGCAGCTTACAACGCGGGCGAGGGACGCGTATCAAGGGCGATGAAAAATGCGGGTAGTCGACATTTTGATGCGCTCACTTTACCCAATGAAACACAAGAGTACGTCAACCGCTTCTACGCACTAGAGCGCTTGGTTGATGTACAACAACTTCGTACGGATTCTTTTCAGCCTTTGCTGTTATTTTCCGAGCAGTCATCTATCTACACCAAACCGCTTATAGACCTTAGTCGATTACCACCTCTGGTCGAATTGTGACACCTATCACTAAAACTCGACAATGTCAGGTGTTCGTAAAAATACAAGATCCTGTACTGCCAATTTGCAAACTCGTGATCTCGATGCAAACGCGTGCATAAAAGTTAAGGTAATGTATCTCAAAGATAAGAAAGAGCAGTGGTTTGCTGATAATTCACCAATTTGTGCTTGTGTATTGAGTAGAGATGCATCACATTACGGGTGCAAATTCAGTGAAAAACAATGGTTAGACCTATTAATTATTTACACAACAAATATAAAACCGCTATTGTTTTTACAGATTGAAACAAAATACAGAATATCGAGATGACGCTTCGCTTGCGCGTCTGGAATAAGTCCGGGTTCCGGGGGGGAGCTCGGACTTTTTTATTGGCTGGAAGTTACAACTTTGATCGAAGGGTGATTACAACAACTCTTTTGCGATTAGTTGGAGCAAGAAGGTTTCGCGTTCAATGCTCATTCCTTTCTTTGGGCTTTCTGCCATCGTCTTTTCATTATGCGCAATCGCATCATGCACATTCATCCAAACTGGACGCATGCCGTTTTTCACTTCGTAATCTTCATAAGACGTTTCACCTAGCTCACGGTCAATCTTGCACGTGTAGCAGTATGACGTCATGTGCATCACATCCGCATCGTCTTTGTACCAAGGACGAAACTCTTCAAAGATACCAAATGGCTTAATGTTGTGAATGTTTTTCGCACCAGTTTCTTCTTCGAGTTCACGAACCAAACCTGCAATCACGTCTTCGCCTTCATCAATACCACCACCCGGCAGAGTGTAGTCGTGGTAACGTTCAGTGTAGAGGAGAAGAACATCTTCACCATCAAGCACAATGGCACGTGCTGCATTACGCTGAAAGATGATTTTGTCATCCAAATGTTCGATGTCTGGGTGCGTAGTTGTTTTTAAGTGTCTCATCGCAGGATCCGCTGTGAATGTTTTGCGCGCATACTACCGAAATTCATAACTATTCCCAAGTTTCAATTTGCGCAAGCCTACAACAATGCCACCCAAGATAACCTTGAGATACTTGGATATACAGACGAACAGTGAGCAAATTCTAAAATTACACAGAATTCCCTTTCAAGCGTCGTGCTTTTAACAAACATAAGACAGTATTTTTCTTAAACTCTCCTATAATCAACACACTACTCGTAATTCCCACGCGGAGATCAAGAATGAAAAAGACGGCTTTAGTAACGGCAGTGGCGGCAGCAATGGTGTTGGCAGGTTGTTCTACTTATGAAGGTGCAACTCGCTCAAACGAATACACATCAGCAGCAAACCCAGCAGCAGTATACTGCGTGCAGCAAGGTGGTGAACTAGATACAGTGACAGAAAACGGTGAACGCGTAACTTACTGCCTACTGTCTGAAAATGAGCGTGTTGAGCAGTGGGAATATTACCGTAAAAACCACAAAGAAGACGCTGAGTCGTAATGGTTAACATTTACGCAATCTAAGATTGCACAATCCACAACAAAGGAGCTTCATGCTCCTTTTTATTTTATCTAAACATTCCAGATTTCTGACACTTAGTCCTTTATTTACCAGCCTTACCGCATAGCGATACCATATCGAACGCCGTTTTATTCCTGACATTCCTCTGACATTACTTTCCACTTGGGCAATAAAATTTCTCGCGCACATCACGAAATTTCACGTTTTTTCCACATTTTTATTGGAGCGGGTGGTCAGGATGAAAATAGATACTGTCAAACAAGTCGAATCGGCACAATCCAACCTTGTTGAAGACTCAAAAATTACTGAAGAATCAAAGCGCGTTATCTACAAAGCGATGTTGAGTGCATTGACCATCATCGCGATTAGTATTTTAGTGAACCTGAGTATTCGCGTAGATTACGTTCTACTGGGCTCAAGCTTGGGTGAAACATCCATCACTGAAACGCTACAACTGATCATGTTAGCCGTCGCTTCTTGGTCGTTCTATCGCGTTTCCAAGCAAGAAGCTCACTTATCGCACGCCGCGATCCTTATCTCTGGCTTTTTTGCGGTATTGATGATCCGCGAAATGGATTACTGGTTTGATATGATTCACCATGGCTCTTGGGTATTCCCAGCCTTAGCAGTAACAGCACTCGCATGTGCAAAAGCTTACCAAGGTGGTAAAGGTACCGTGAATCAGATGGCGGTTATACTTCAGTCGCCATACATGAAACTGCTCATTGGCTCTGTTGTTTTATTGGTGGTATTTTCTCGCTTATACGGAATGGGAAGTTTCTGGCAACACGTTATGGGTGAGCACTACGTGCGTGATGTGAAAAACATCTCTGAAGAAGGCATCGAGCTATTGTGCTACAGCCTTATTGCACTAAGCGCAGTTCGTACTCGTCGTGAACTTAAACGCCAGTAAACCTGAGTTTCATTCCGATACACTCGCTTCTGGGTCAAGGCGTTGATTTAACGCCGTGAGTATCGGATGAAATACAGCCAACGCTTGTTGCGCTGCAAAAACTGAATCATCAAAGGCCGTCATTTCGATGGCCTTTTTCATCTCTGCGATTTGGTTTTTAACGTCTTGTGTTAAAGGCAAAGTTTGGAGTTTTTCTATTGCTTTTAAAGCTATCGCTAATGGTTTCGCTTGTACTTGAGCCAAGTCTCGCTTAAATGCCTTGTTTTTCACCCCTTCCAAATAAACACGATAAGTCGTCAGTTCATCAAATAAAAGAAACGCATCTGCCTGAGTGCCTGAGTTTGGATATGGCACACTGATATGCTCAGCGATATCTAGTGAAACAGTGAGCTCTATTCCCATGTCTGCACAACGCGATTTCAATACTCGTAATAAGCCTTGTTCATCCATCAAGGTTTGGATCTCAATAATGCGCTCTAAATGGTAGTCATTGGAAAGCAGTATGACTTCGATAGCTTGTCCCATTGGACATAACCCACTTTTCAGTAGCTCTTTTGCCGCATTTTGCATGTTCTGCACGGTATTCAGGGAACGATTCTCGATGATGACTTGCTGATCAGGAAAGTCGATTCCCCTAACCTTGGCTAGCTGACCAAAATACTGATACATCGCATCCGCTTCAGAGATCGTTTGACCATGAGTGACCCCTCCACAAAAAACCAATGCCGTCGACTCAAAATCCCATTGGTTTAAAACGGAAACTAAAGCTTCCACACGTGAGCGCCCTTCAGCACTGAGCTGATCATGCGCCAAACGCTTACCTAGAATGATCACTACCTTGTTTAACTTCATTACCGAGATCTCAATTACTCATACTTTCGCGAACAATTTGTATACAAAAATTTGCTTTGCCAATACTCTTTCAGGCATTAACATCTAATTAACAATGTCGTTCTAGAGACCTTGACAAAGGTCCGCAAAGAAAGGAAGTCAATTATGCTGTCGATTTTCGATATTTTTAAGGTCGGTGTCGGTCCTTCTAGCTCCCACACCAATGGTCCTATGCTCGCAGGTTACCATTTCACTCAATTGCTTAGCGACTCTATGGCGAAAGTGCACAAGGTGCAAGTCGACCTTTACGGCTCTTTATCGCTCACCGGTAAAGGACACCACACGGATCGTGCTACCGTCTTAGGGCTAATGGGTAATAAACCCGACACTATCAAGATGACGAGCGCGAAAAGCGCGCTACAACATACCATTGAACACGGCACGCTCTCTGTCGCAGGTGTTCATGAAATCGTGTTTAGTTATGAGCACGATATCGTCTTCCACAGCGATAACCTTCCTCTTCATGAAAACGGCATGACCATCACGGCTTTTGATGCTGCTGGTGAGCAAGTGGCGTTTGAAACTTACTATTCCATCGGTGGTGGCTTTATTGCCACTGCAGCCGAGCTAGAAAACGGTGGCAATGAGGCAGAAATCCAAGTTGCTTATCCTTTCACGTCTGCTGACGAGATGTTAGAAAAAGCAGAGCAAAACGGCTTTAGCTTAGGGGGGATGATCCTTCAAAACGAATTGGCTTTCCGTGAGCAAGAAGAGATCGACCAAAAAGCAGAACAGATCTGGAAAGTAATGTCGTTGTGTATGCAACGTGGCTTTGACACCGAAGGCATTCTTGAAGGTGGGTTAAACGTCACACGCCGAGCGCCTAACCTACTCAAAAAGCTTGAAGCTAACGCAGCAGTAGAGAACGATCCAATGGAGATCATGGATTGGATAAACCTATTTGCTTTCGCAGTAAGTGAAGAAAACGCGGCTGGCGGTCAGGTGGTCACATCACCAACCAACGGCGCTGCTGGCGTCATCCCCGCGGTGCTCATGTACTACCATCGTTTCATCAAAGAGCTCGACAACAAACAACTGAAAGACTTCTTAGCTGTGGCTGGGGCGATTGGTATCTTGTACAAAACCAACGCTTCGATTTCTGGTGCAGAAGTCGGATGCCAGGGAGAAGTCGGCGTTTCTTCTTCTATGGCAGCAGCAGGTTTAACCGCACTGCGTGGTGGCAGCAACGAGCAAATCTGCATTGCTGCTGAGATTGCTATGGAGCATTCACTTGGCATGACTTGTGATCCAATTGGCGGTTTGGTTCAAGTTCCGTGCATCGAGCGAAACGCGATGGGCGCAATGAAAGCCATCAATGCATCACGCATGGCGTTAAAACGCACTAGCAAATGTCTTATTTCATTAGATAAAGTTATCGAAACCATGTACCAGACAGGTAAAGACATGAACAAGAAATATCGTGAGACGTCACTCGGCGGTCTGGCAGTGATTCACATGGCACCACCTTGCGAATAGCATACTTTATTTCAGCGTTTGCTAATTAATATTTTTCATTGTTGGCGGATGAAATTCCGCCAACGTCTTTATTCCTGCATAAAAATCACGCTATCTCCCACCTCACTCTCGACTGCTTATTATTTCAACGTCTTTTCAAAACCTTAAAAATCACTAAAGAATAATAGTCTTATAAAATGTTATTTTTTAGTCATTTATTCACATAATTCCTAGTTGATCTAGAACAATACATTAGCAAGGCAAACGTTTCGCATTAGAAAATTTAGTGCATTAAATTCGTTTTATGCGACAATTGTTTCAATATGTAACATAGCGTTTAAGTAACATTTAACAGAAATAATAACTACCTTTCTCGCAATAGTGAGTATTTAATTATGTGGAATAAACTAAATAAATCTATGATGTTCTGCCAAATGATGTTTGGCTTATCATTCTACGGCGTGTTAGTCAGTCTAACGCGTTTTTTCTTAGAGGATCTGAATTACAACGAAGCTGATACCATGATGATCGTGGGTGCCTTTTCTGCGATTGGTCCCCTATTTGCGATTGCTGGCGGTTTCATCGCTGACAAATTTTTAGGAGCTTACCGTTCTCTATCGATTGCCTTCCTAGCATTCGCATCTGGTTACGCGCTGCTTGTTCTTGGTGCTTCGGCTACCAACGTACCACTGTCTATGTGTGGTATCGCACTAGCAAGCTACGGTCGTGGTTTGATGTCACCTTCCTACCCTAGCTTGTACAAACGTACCTTTAAGTCTCAAGAAGACTTTGAGAAAGGCTATCCAATCAACTACTCAGTGAACAACGTAGGCGCCTTCCTAGGTCAATACCTGTTCCCAATGATTGTATTGGTGATTGGCTTTAATGGCGGTTTCACCATCTCTGCAGTAATGGCAGGCGCAGCACTGGTTATGCTACTTGTGTTCCGCAAAGGCTTGGTTGGTGTCGCATCAGATCTAGACAAACAAACCGTTAGCATCAAAAACTGGATCTTCTTTGCTCTTATTTCTGTGGCGATGATTGCGTTGGTATTCTTCATGTTCTCAAACATGGATATCGGTCAAAACATCGTTTACGCCATTGGTGGTGCAGCAATTCTTTACTTTGTTTCTTTGATGTTGAAAGCAAGCAAAGCGGAATCATTGAAGATGGGTACCATCCTTATCGTAACCTTCCTAACCACGTGTTTCTTCGTTTACTACGGTCAAATGATGACTTCAATGAACATGGTGGCGATCAACACACTAAAAGGTTCCCTATTTGGCTTTATTCCACTAGAACCTGAAGCTGCAATGGCGATGAACCCGCTATGGTGCATGGTTGGTGGTCCTATCGTAGCTGGCTTCTTTGGTGTGCTAGAAAAACGCGATATTCACCTATCTACAGCAACTAAAATTGCGTTGGCATTCGTGCTAACAGCGATTGCTTTCGGCATCCTAACCTTCGCTGTAACCACAGTGGGCGAAGACGTAATCATCATGCCTGAGATCTTCCTAGCGATTCACTTCTTCCAAGCAATTGCAGAAGTGATTGTAGGATCAATGGTCGTTGCATTTATCCTATCGGTTGCACCGAAGCACATTGAAAACTTCTCAGTAAGCTTGTTCTCTGTTGCTATCGCGCTGAGTGGTATTGTTGGTGCTGCATTCTCGACTTCTATCGCTCTAGAAAAAGGGCAAGAAATCACCCAAGAAATCGTACAACACGTCTACGGTGATTACTTCCAATTGCTAACCGTGCTCGCTGTTGTAATGGTTGCTATCGCACTAGGTGCTTCTTTCATCATCCGCAAAATGCTTGAAGCTGCCAAACGCAGTGAAGCTGAATTGGAAATGGTTGAGGCTAACGCACAAAACTAATATTCCTCTTCACCTAAATGCAAAAACGGAAGCCAATTGGCTTCCGTTTTTTTATCGACAGAGGTTTGTCGCTTAGCGAGCGTTGGCTATGCAGCAAGCGTAAACATCAAATACGCGTTCAATGCCAGTACAAGAGTGACGATAACCACACCCGAATAAGATACCCATTTGTTGTTTTTGAACTCGCCCATCAAGCGCTCGCTGTTGGTAAAGATAAGCAGTGGAATAATCGCCAGCGCAATACCGAAGCTTAATACCACTTGGCTCATCACCAAAATATCAGTGGTGTTCATACCCAAACCAATCACCACAAATGATGGCGCCATGGTAATGAAGCGGCGCAACCACATTGGAATAGAGAAGCGTACAAAGCCTTGCATCACGACTTGTCCTGCCATGGTTCCCACTACTGTGGAAGATAAACCCGAAGCAATCAGAGACACACCAAATAGCACAGAGGCAGCTTTACCTACGAGTGGGGTCAGCGTCATGTACGCGGTTTCAATTTCTGCTACATGCTGGTTACCAGAGTAATGGAAAACAGCTGCTGCCATCGCCACAATAGCGATATTCACAAAGCCCGCTATTACCATCGCAATCAACACGTCAAAACGAGTAGTACGAAGACGTGTTTTCGTACTTTCACCATAGTTGTTTTTGAACAATGCCGAGTGAAGGTATATCACGTGAGGCATCACAGTTGCGCCTAAAATGCCTGCCGCAAGGTAGATTTGGTGCGAGTTAGTAAATGTTGGGGTTAACAAACCTTTTGCCATCTCACCGCCAGCGGGGTGAGCGAAGAACAATTCCGCAATGTAGATAACCGCAACCAGCATCAGAAGCGAACCAATCACCACCTCTAGCGGCTTTTGACCTTTCTGGTTAAGCGTCAGAATCATCACTGTCGCAACGGCAGTGATCAACGCCCCTTCCATCAAACTGATACCAAAGACAAGCTGAAAGCCGACTGCTGCACCAATAAATTCCGCTAGGTCAGTTGCTATCGCTATGATTTCAGCCTGAATCCAATAGAAACTCACTGCCCATTTATTAGGTAGATGGTCGCGTAAGTGTTCTGCGAGGTTTTTGCCTGTAACAATGCCAAGTTTAGCGGACAAATACTGAATCAACATCGCCATGAGGTTTGCCCAAAGCACAACCCAAAGCAGTTGATAGCCGAATGAAGATCCCGATTCAATATTCGTTGCAAAGTTACCTGGGTCAATGTAACCAATTGCAGCAATAAACGCTGGACCTAACATGAGTAACTTGCGTTTTATTTTGTTAAAGGCTGACGCGTTTTGTGCCGCCGTTGTTTGTATCGCTGTCGCGTGTAAATTATTGGACGTACCATTCATGAGCGTATTCCCCTCTCGTCGATAGAGAAAATCATACGCCAACCTAAATGAGAATCAATATCATTTGGGTGCACAAAAATGGTAATTAAGATTTCAACAATTAATTTTCAATTATCGATAAACAAAAGCTATCAGAATAACTTTAAATCTAGAAGTGTCATAAACAACAATGCCGCGTTAAACGCGGCATTGAAAGTAAGGAGATTTCGACCATTTAGTCGCGGCGACCGCGAAGTTGGATCGGTTGAGTAGAAGCGTCTGTTTGAATCATAACACCACCATAAGCAGCATCATTTCGACCTTTTAGAGTCAGGTTAGAATCTGCGCGTTCCACATCAACTTGGTTAGCTTGGCTTGTTGTCATATCAATGGTACCTGTGTATGACCCATCGCCAGCGAATGCCACATTTACTGAACAAACCATTAAGCCTAGTGCGATTAGTTTTTTCATACGTCACCTCTGTTGTTTGTGGTACATCATTTCGATATAGAAACTTTAGCAACGCCACCCAAGTAGCACGAGGAAAACCCGAATTTACCAAATGGAAATCCCTGTTGGAAAAAGGCTTTTTTGCCATAAACTTAGAATTGACCATTCCCTGTCTTTCCGCTGTTGAGGCAGCGCTATGATGCCGTAGCAAACGTTGGCTGGAGTAAAAGAATGACAATCAATCTAGATATGCAGAACGTCTTGGTAATAAAGCGCATGTACGATCTGCGCAACGTTCGCTTGGTCGCGGAATCAATGGGAAAAACCTCCGGCGCCATCAGCAAAAACCTCACTAAAATGAAAGCGCAACTGGACGATCCTCTGTTCATTCAAACCAAAAATGGATTTGAACCAACCTCATTTGTGGAAGCCAATATGCCTCATTTCGAGCAAATCTTGGCGAGCGCAGATGCAATCAAACCCCAAGAGTTTTCCCCGCCGCTTTATACTGGCGATGTTGCAATCTACGCCAACACACTTTTTTGGGATCGTTTTGGCGATAAACTTTACCTAGAGTTGCTCAAGCAAGCGCCGCATGCCAATTATGCATTTTTAAGGTGGGGGGCTGATGCTCGCAATCGCATCATTGACGGTGAGAACGCCATTGCTATTCATTACTTTGATGAAGATCTACCTCAATCCATCGCACAAAAAGAATTGGGAAAAGGCAAAGCGGTATTCTTTGTACGCAAAGATCATCCTGCCAAGGACTTCCAATCATTGGGCGATTATACCTTTGTTTTGTTCAAGACGCCTGGTTGGAACGATCATAAATACCCACTTTTGGATCGCTTAAAAAACATCGGCTTTCATGTTGATCCAAAAGTTGAGATTGAACATCCTGCCATGATTCACAGCATCATCATGAACACCGACCATTTCGGTATTACGATGAGTGGTAACGTTCCTGAATCATGTCGTAGCATCGAACTTCCAAATGGTTTAGAGCTCGGCGTGAGCTTTGTGATGAGCTGCCGACGTTCTCAGCAGCACGACCCACAAAACCAATGGCTGTTTAGTGTGATTCAATCCATCATCAAAAGGCACACCAAGCCAGACTAAAATTTGATTTCTCCCAATACGCCCAAAGTAATCGCTTGGTGGTGTTTATTGAGGTATTCAATATCTTGTAAATAAGCCGTATGGTGACAATCTTCCATATTGGCTTGAAACTGGGCATCACCATTGGCTGCCAACGTGCGCATGTGATCAACTAACGCCGTTAAGCGCAACGTCATTACCTCCACCAACTCTTCGCGTTCTAATCGGGAGCAGCCATAGGCATCACAAAAGATTTTGGCTCGTCGAATTTGTTCTTCTAACGTACCCATCTTGTCATCTTCATCAGTCTTAAATGGCGCCCAACCGTATATAGAAAAAGCAATATCCCAAATTCGCGGCGCAGGATGAGCGGTATCGAAATCAAACACGCCGATCACGACATCCCCATCTAAAGCCACGTTATAAGGCATGAAATCACCGTGACAAATCACTTCTTGCGGCGAGCGAGCTGGCAACATCCAATGATGAACATCTTGATCATGCTGTTTAAGGAAACTCTCCGACGCATCATGATAACAACGGAGCAGATTTGCGGCAGATTTCAACGCAGTGAGCGAAGCAATCGGTCCTTCTAACGGGTAGTTATAGCTGTCACCCTCAACAAAGGTCAGCAACTCTTTCCCGCCCTCAATCGACACTGCTTTTGGACATGCAGTAAAACCATGTTGATGAAGATGTTGGAGTAATTGATGGACGGTCATCGTCCAGTAGCTAGCAGGCCTACTGACCAAATTACCTTTACGATAAATGGCATTATCCCTGCCCCCTTCTAACGCTTCCATTACTGCTCCTTGATAACCAGAGCGCATGCTCTGTGAGTGATGACGACATGAAACGTACTCTGTCATCTTAGCACCCGAACTTTGGTCATGACGGTTGATAATGTTTCAGATTGTTAGCTCTATCTCAGTTCGTGCTCATCTTGTCATTTTGCCCCCCGATAGCCTGAAAATCGCTTGGACATCTGGTTACGCCTGTAAGCTTTTTACTAGCCATTGAGTAAAGGCTTTGACATGCGGCTTCTCGCCACAACGAACGATCATATGATGCGCGCCTCGGCTTGGCATTGACCAATGACCTACTTGGACCAAAGTACCTTGTTGAAGATGATCTTCTACTAACAAGTCGCGCACTAATAAGACACCGAGCTGATTCACCGCTGCCTCAATAGCCAACAAAGAATGTTCAAATTCTCCCGCTAACTTTACGCTCCCTCCTTCGTGCCCTTGGTACGCAAACCAACCTTGCCATGTTTCCTGATAGCCACCAGTCGCAAGTTTCGGCAAACGGACAAGATCAACCAGATCAGAAACGGGATTTAGTAAAAGAAACCCCGGACTTGCTACCAAAATCCAGTTCTCTTGCGTGAGTTGCGTTGCGTGTTGCGAAGACCAATCACCATAACCATTAATGATTTCCACATCCGCGATGTCGCTATTACTCGGCACTGCATTTGCGGTAGTAGAAACTTTAAAACTCACTTCAGGATACTGGCGATGAAAATCAGCGAGTCGAGGTATCAACCATTGGGAGCAAAAGCTGTGCGCCACGTGTAACGTTAACTGGGTCTGTTTTTGGCGAGAGAAAAGATGTTGAGTTGCGACGAACAAACTCTGAAATACATTGCTAACCACGGGCAAGTAATCGCGTGCTGCTTGGGTCAAAATGAGTTGTGCGCCATTGCGTTCAAACAAAGTGGCATCTAGATACATTTCCAGAGATTTCACTTGTTGGCTAACCGCTGCACGGGTGACATTGAGCTCTTCAGCCGCTTTAGTAAAGCTGTGCAATCTTGCCGTCGCTTCAAATGCTTTTAAAGAATTGAGTGGGGGTAAGTTCTGCATCTGTAGCTCCAAACAAAAGAACACGAAAAGTGTAAGTCAGAGCTGTGACATTTCGATGAAAACAAAAAAGCCAGCGACAAACGCTGGCTTTTAGAATCATTAAGCTAATGGTGGATTATTTAGCTTCTTCAGTTGTTTGGTATTGGAACGCAGGAACAACAACTTCTACACGACGGTTTTGTTCACGACCTTCACGAGTTTCGTTGCTCGCTACTGGGTTAGCTTCGCCCATGCCTTTAACAGTCATACGGTCTGCAGCAATACCTTCAGCTTGGAAGTGATCAGCAACTGCTTGTGCACGCTTCTCAGTTAGCTGTTGGTTGTAAGCTTCAGAACCTGTTGTGTCACTGTAGCCGTTGATTTCAACTTGAGCTTGTGGGTAAGTGTTCATTAGCTCAACAGTACCGTTGAACGCAGAAGCGTCTTGTAGTTCAGCACTTTCTAGACCAAATTGTACTGTTGCAGTTTGAGCTGGGTATTCGTGCTCAACGATGCGAGTTACAGGACGAGTTTCAACCACTTCTTCTTGAACTACTGGCTCAGAACCAAACTTGTAGTTGAAGCCGATACCGAAGAAGTCAGAATCCATGTCGTCGATGATGTCATCAGACATGTCTTGGTAACGTTGGTACTCAGCGCGTAGGCTCCAGTTGTAGTTGATTTGGTATTCAGCACCTAGAGAGCCCGTTGGTACGAAATCTTTCTCATCGCCAGCCATCATGTAAGCAGCACCTACTTTAGCAAATAGGTTCCATGAGTCTGTTAGAGGTAGGTTGAACTTAGGAGCTAGAGTCAGTGCCCATAGGTCGCCATCAACAGTGTTTTTGCCAGCTTTGTTGAAGTTAGCAGTAAAGTTACCTAGGTAGTCAACGCCGTATTCAGCTGCAACGTATTCGTTAAAGTTGTAGCCAAGGTGCATACCTGCTGCAAAGCTATCGTCATCACATGGTGCGTCTAAGTAACATGCGTCGTTTAGTGCGTTGTAACCAAGTTTGCCACCGATGTATGCATCAGCAAGAGCAACATTTGACATTACGCCACCAGCAAGAACGGTAGCCACTGCAAGAGCAATCTTTTTCATTATTTTTTCCTTTATGCGAAGGCGACCCGATTACTTTCCCCAGCATACGCTGTCATCAAGAAAGTCAGAACCTGCACTGTTTTTAGTGATTAAAACTACGCCAACAATCTCTATTAACGCATCATCGCATGACGCTCTAATTGGGATATTTCCATTAGGAGCGCTGGTTGGAATTTTGATACACCTATCTGCCACGTCTTGTCCCAAGCGTTTAAACCTGAACGATTGGAGTGATAGATAACGATGAGCAAACCTCTGTAGGTACAAGATTCCGCGAGAAAATTATCCGGCTTCCATCTTGTAATTACATAGCAACTTAAAACTAATTTAACTGGCTGTGCCTACTTTCAACCTCACACTCAAGGCTGTTACCCCTATGAGATGTTATGATTTTTGTGACGAGAATCTCGAAATGGACTTTAACAGAATAAGTATCGCTAAATTAAATTAGATTTTTTATCGACACGATAAATCCAACTTATCGAGACTCACATAAGCATCAGAAATTGCAGATTTTTTGTCTTAACTGCGGAGAAAGTAGCTCATTAATAGAGAACGCGGAGAGAATAATGGCAGGAAAGACAGCCCGCAAAGTACGGGCTGTGAACGAATTGCGTTAAATTTTGTCAGATACGGCTAGCGTCGCTGCTAAAATATCTTGCCCAAACAACACACTACGCTCTGGAGACCAACCGTAAAGTGGGTCGGGGTGGTTGTTGTTGTCTTTGAATGGCATTTCAATGGTGTAAGACAGACATTTAAATTGCTCTGCTACCCAGTTAGAGCCAACGGTTAGGTTCGCTTTACCTGGTTCATCTTTGTCGTAACCAATCTCGTCTTGGAACTCTGGTGTAATCGTCAGAAGTGCTTGTTTAAACGCGTTTTCCAACTCAGCCATGCCTTCGTCATAAGAAGGAATGCCTTCAGATCCCGCTACAAAATTGTAAGGGATAGCTTCATCACCATGAATATCTAGGAACATATCCACGCCAGTTTCTAGCATACGTTCACGAACCAAGAAGACTTCTGGGCTCTTTTCCATTGATGGCGTTTGCCACTCTCGGTTGAGGTTCACACCCACTGCGTTAGTACGCAAGTGACCACGAACACCGCCGTCTGGGTTCATGTTTGGTACAACGTAAAGTACTGCTTTTTCTAGCAATGCACGCGCAACCGTGTCGTTTTCATCCAACAGACGTTGAATCATGCCTTCCATGAACCATTCTGCCATCGTCTCGCCTGGATGCTGACGTGCAATCATCCAGATTTTCTTTTTACCTTCTTCTGGCTCACCGAAAGTAAGCAAGCTCATGTCATTGCCATCTAGCGTGTGACCCAAAGTTTCCAACTGGCAGTGGTGTGCACTTTGTGCCATGTGTAATAGGTCTAGATGACGATCGTACGTGTATGGTGCAAAGTACGCGAAGTAGATTGAGCTGCGCTCAGGGATAACAGTGAAAGTCAGCGTATCACCATCGAACTCTGCTGGCACGCGGAACCACTCTTCACGATCGTAAGACGCAACAACGTCGTAGCCTTGCCAACCTTCTGGGTAAGCCGACTTCGCAAGATCAAGTAGTTTGATGGTGTGCGATTGCTCAGCTTCGGTCTCAAGACGGAAGTGGAACCACTGGTAGAATTCCGACATGTTGTCGTTAGGGATTTTAAGTTGGATGTCGTTTTTGTCGTCTGCTTTCACTACGTGAATGCTGCCGCTGTCGAAGTTGCTGAATACTTTCATTCTATTACTCACCTTTTGCATCTGAGCTTGAAAGACTGAGGCTAACACAAAGGGAAGAGGTGCCTCTAACGATTTCACTTCTTCCCTATCCGTTTGCGATCAAAATATTCAGTTTAGTCGAGCTTATCCGCTTTGCCTGCTGGTCCCGCAAGTTTTGCTAGCCACTTATCCCAGATAAATGGTGTTTGCTCATTATCTTCTGCTTCCTCTTTTCGGCGTACGGCATTACGCACCATCATTGCCCCTGTCCAACGAAAAGGCTCTGGTGGGAATTGTCCTAATGGTCCTCTGGCTAAACCGCTTCGCGTCCAGTCATTATCTAACCCCAATACGAATGAAGATAAGATCTTTCCGCCCATTCGAGTCTGAGCCACACCGTTACCCGAATAGCCAAAGCCGTAAAAGACATTGTTCTGTTTATCTAGCTCGCCAAAGAATGGGAAACCGGTAGCAGAGCGATCCGAACCACCCGTCCATGAATAAGCGAATTCTGTTCCTTTTAAACGCGGAAACAGCTTATCGAACGACTTACGCAGCAGATTTTGATAGCGCGTTGGTTTATTAAACATCACGTCGACGCGGTTATTGTAAGAGAATTGATTGCCGCCCTTACCCAACATCAAACGACCATCTGGCGTATCTCGATAATAATGGACGAAGATACGTGAATCCAACACGCTAGAGCCCGTTTGCCATCCTGATTGAGGCAAAGCGTCACCCAGAGGTTTTGTAATCACCATATCTGAAGAGACAACAACGATGCTGTTGTTAAATTGCTTAAAGTGTTCCACCATCCAAGCATTTAATGCCAACACTACTTGCTTCGCTTTGATGCTCGCATTAGGCGTACTAACGGTTGCAGGTTGACCATAATCTAAACGCGTCATTGGCGTATTTTCATAAACCTCAACACCCAGTTCGATAGCTACACGACGTAGCCCTCTAGCCAACAAAGCCGGCTGGACGCTTGCGGCAATAGGAGAGTGAAAACCGTCCACATGCCTTGGCGAGCCAGCATTCTCTCGCAGTTCTTCAGTCTGACAATGTCGCCAACTATTCACGTTTAGCCGCTTAAGTTCATCCACGACCGGCTGCATACTTCCGGTTTGCGCATGGTTTGTCGCCGTGTAGTAAACGCCTTTCAAGGATAACTGTGCATCGATATTATGCTGCTGACAAAACGCCTCAATTTCCAAGACTGCTTGCTCCGATTCTTTTACTAACCATGCCGCTTGTTGTTCACCAAACAAGCGCTTCAATGTTGGAAACTTTGTTGACCAAGTCAGCATACAACCACCATTTGCGCCCGATGCCCCGCTGCCACACAAGCCTTTTTCAATCACAACCACTTGTTTTTCCGGCGATTGCTGCTTAATCATGATCGCAGTCCAAAGACCTGTATAACCACCGCCGACAATCGCCACATCCGTCGCTATATCTTGTTGGAGTGACAATGGCGGCGTTGGCTGTTCCATTTCCAGAGCTTGCTTGAACCAGTAAGAGAGATGAGTCATTCCGTATCCTTTGTAAAGTGGCACACAATCTTGCTTTAGTACCACTTTACAAACGAACATGAGAATCAACGAGCGAGAAAACCTGACGCTGAGCGTTAGAAAATATTGCCTATTAATAATAAATATAAATTAAGCAATAAAAAAAGGGGAGCAAAGCCCCCCAACATTCCTATAAATAACACACAGCAAGGATAAAGCAGAAATTAATAAATATTAGCTAGCGAGAATATAAATTAACGGTTACCTAGCTCTCTCAAACGATATTCGTATTTCACGTTTAAAATTGGTTGGTAGGCAATTTGTCCGTTATCTTGTAGAAACTCATCCACCGTAACTTTACTATCGGTGATTGAGAAAGAATTTTTGTCTACTTTCGCAAAAGAGCCATACAGTTCTTTGCTTAGTTGTAGAGATGTTTTACCTTGATATTCTTTAATCATTTCAAAGCCCATCTCGTAAGCAGCTTGCTTGCTGTCGACGACATTACCTTGAATCGATTTGCTGTTATTTGTCCATTGATACCCACCAGCGAATGCAGCAATTGGTGAAGCGGTTAGTGCAATGAGACCAACAAGAGTGATTAAACGTTTCATAATATGCTCCTTACTTACCTTTAAAATATCGAGTTCCAAGTGCTCGATGAATGTAGCGTACATATAGAGACCTATAGCGAATAAAATTAATTTCAAAAAAGATTAAAATTAATTCATTTTATTTATCGGCTTTCTTTAAACGTCTTTGACTCTAAAAAATAAACATTAGAAAAATCCATAGATTACGTTTTATACCTAACTCACTTCGAGATACT
Source organism: Vibrio harveyi NBRC 15634 = ATCC 14126 = KCTC 12724 (assembly GCF_001591145.1). GTDB lineage: Bacteria > Pseudomonadota > Gammaproteobacteria > Enterobacterales > Vibrionaceae > Vibrio > Vibrio harveyi. Next base: position 32,059 of record NZ_BCUF01000009.1, read on the forward strand.
TGCTTCCGAAAAAATGGTTTGATTCGCACTCAAAACAACGATGTGTATCGCTTGTTTGCCTTCAAAGCTCATTCAGTCCCCCTAGATAGTGACAATGACTATTGGTTACTGAAGAAACGAACCCACTCATTAGCTCACTCAACGGGTTTGTCTGAGCACAACAACACGCTCTGACAATTTCATACTAAACCATACAAACCTCGCTTCTTTTTTCTCTTAAAATCTTCGCCAAAAGAACACCGTTCAAAACCAGCTCCCGTCAATGCTTGAGCGAAATAAGACAACTCTCTTTTATCGCCCTATTTTCGCGTTTTATATCAAGCGCTCACGCCTCTTTGACAGAGCCGAACAACTGGAAATGAGTTTGGAGTGAAATGACCATGAATAAATCCATCCTTGATCACAGCAGAACCATTTATTCTGATGAGTACGCTGACATTTATCGTCCAATTTGGACCTACCGCGTAAAATTCATCGCACGCGCTTTATTCTACAGAAAGTCGTTTAAGTACCTTGCGGACAACATTGAAGCATCACTGCTCGAACTGCTTTGCACTCGTACACACCGATTCTTAGAGAAGCCATTTCGTCCTTACATTATTAAGAATGGGCCTGCTTTCGACCGTTCTGCGCTTGTTGTCGATCACTACAACTCGGTAGCAGACCTGATCTCGCCTGAACTGATTCAAGAGATCTACACCGATGCGGAAGGTCTAACTCTGACTTCATTTGAAATTGACGACATCTTGTATTCGGTCCGCTTGGTTTACGAAGCGCGTTACCAAAAAGAAGGTGATATGAGCTTGGTGCTGCATAGCCAAGAAGATGGCAACTTCTACACCCTTTCTTTCAGCTTGGGTCATGAGAATGGCGAACGATGCATCATGATTGGTGGTTTACAAGGACCACGCAGCTGTGAAGAAAACAACGCAAAAATCAAAAAGCTGACGCGTAAGCTATACGGTCAACGTCCGAAAAGCTTGATGGTTGGATTGCTGGCTATCGTTGCGCAGGTTTGGGGCATAGAAACACTGTTGGCTGTAAAAACTCAATCGCACACTTACGCAGCTAAGCGTTACAGCAAAGGCAGAATCAAAACCGATTACGATGCGTTGTGGCTAGAGCTTGGTGGCACAGAATACGACCGCAACTTCTACTCTATCGACGTGAATGCACCTCGTCGTGATATTGAAGGTATGTCTCGTTCAAAACGTTCTATGTACCGTCGTCGTTACGAATGGCTAGACAACACCAAAGTCACTTTCGAACAAGTCCTAAGAAAGTAAAAGGCTAAAAGCTAAGGGGAAACGTTTATGCGTTATTCATTCGTTACTGCTTTGGTGTTGTCGACACTTTCTTTGTCTGCCAACGCAACCACCAGCGAACACATCATAGGTACAAACATTGGCTATGGCGGTGTGAACTACGACGCACCGACGAGCGAAGAATCAGGCGACATGTTCTTAGGTGAGATTTATTACCGCTACATGCCAACGCATAACTTTGGTATCGAAGCGGGTTATAAAGGCGCGTTTGACGGTATTGGTTCGATACTCGTGAGTCCGATTTCAGAAGTCACCGATACGAGCTTCTCCGGACCTCGCTTAAGTGGCTATGCTAGCTATCCACTGGGTTCAGGCTTCGAGCTTTACGGCAAGGCAGGTGTCACTCTCTACACTCTCGAATACACCTATAAAGTAAACGGTCAGAGCAAAAACATCGAACACTCAAGTGTTGGTGGTGAAGCGGCTGGCGGTATTGGCTGGAGCTATAAACACTTTGGTTTGAATGCAGAATATGTGTATTCAAAAAACAGCGATTTTGACTCTAGCGGCGTGATGTTTGGTGCGCAATTGCGTTTCTAAACAAGGCTTACAGGTTAATACAAAAGGCAGCGAGAGGCTCATTCGCTGCCTTTTCTTTTTTGTATTACGGGCGCATATCCCGCACATTAGTTAATGCGTTAATGCCAAAATAATCCCCACCAGAATCGAAGTAACCCCAATACCCCGAGTGAGATACCATTTCTCAGACAGAAACCAAATCCCCATAAACAATCCAAACACGATGCTGATTTGCCTTAGTGCCACCACCAAACTTACGTTGTCTGTCATAGTCATCGCAAACAACACCAAGCCGTAGGTGGATGCCATCATTACCCCTGCCATGCTGGCTGTTTTGCGGATCTGCCACGCTGTCTTAATCTCATCTGGCTTCCCCATAACTAAGCACCATACAAGGGCTGGAATACCAATCGCCCAAAACTGCACGCCCAAGTAGAAGATTGCACTGTACTGATCATTCAAGATCTCTGATGCTTGTCCTGTGAGTAAACTCAGCGCTTCTTTATCGACTACCGAGTAACCCGTTGTGCCTATTGCGGCAATCAATGCCCAGAACACACCAACGTTCAAATAAGAGCCCAATGTCATCTGACGAAAATTCGTCAGTGGTACCAGCATACAACCAAGAGTAATTAGTAAGAATCCAAGCCACTGCTGACTAGATAATTCATGTCCCAATGCAACACTGATTGCGCCGACCATCATCACAGGCAGTGCCCGAGCAATCGGATAAACCACCCCCACATCAGCGTGCTTATAAGCGACAATCAAACCAACCAGATAAACCATTTGTGAAATGCCGCTAATGAACAGCAATCCCCAAAACTCACTCGGTAATGATGTCCAGCCAATGGTTGCCAAATACCAAATCAAATAAGGGGTAAGAATGAAACATGCAGAAAAGCTGGCGGCCATGGTAAACGCGAGTCCAGAGCCTGAGTTGCTTTTGCCAAGGATATTCCAGCCCGCATGGAGAACAGCAGAGAAAACGACGAGACCAATCGCCAACAAATCCATTTCAACGTTCCTGTCTGAATAAAAGAAAGGCCCCGAGATGGAGCCTTAGATAATGAGAAAATCCACTTAACGATTGAGTTCCGCCAGAGATTCAATGCTGATGGCATCGTGTCGCCAATACTCGATATCGCAATCAATCAACTCACCGTGCTGGTTGTAGTTGATGCGCTCCACTACCATCGCTGGCGTACCGGCTGTCGCGCGCAGTGCCTGAGCCATTTCACCCAACAAAGTGCTGGTTGAAATGCGATAGCGAATCTTTTGATACATCACGCCATAATGCTCGCGGTAAATGTCCGTCAGTGAGTTTGACAAATCATAGTCCAGCAGATTCGGAAACAGCTCTGGGCGAATATAGTTTGTTACGAATACTACAGGTCTATCTTCAAGGTATCGCACACGGTCGACTCGATACACGTCCGAGAAAGGTTGCAAGTCCAGCAAGCGTGCCGCTTGTTTGTTTGCCAACGTTCCTTTTGCTGCGACCAACTCCGTTTTTGGCACGCGATTTTGCGCTTTCGCCATGTTCGGGAAGTTCAGAGTTTGGGTTGGGTCGTAACGCAATGGCTCGGGTGAGATAAACCAACCTCGGCGATCTTCGCGATAGATTCGACCTTCTGCTTCCAGCAGTGATAAAGCTTCACGCAGAGTCACGCGTGTAGTATCGAACGACTCCGCCAACTTACGCTCTGCTGGCAGTTTTTGACGCGGCGATAGCATGCCCGCTTCAATCTGTTCAACAATCGAATCTTTAATTTTTACGTATTGCACGAAGTGTCCTTATCTTTTGCGCCAAGCTTGTGTGCGATTCTCTAACAATTTACCCAAAGTCATCTGAACAATCTTCGCAATTGCGGCAGCCATCATGATCATCACAGCCATCGCTGCTGCAGCGCCAGTTTGACCTGCATCGTCCATATTCAGAATCGAGACCGAAGCCGGAATCGTATCGGTTGAGTAAAGGAATACTACCGCAGAAGTGGTGGTCAATGCATTAACAAACAAGTAAGTCGCAATGTCCAAAATCGCAGGTAAGCACACAGGTAATGTCACTTTAAAGAACAACTTGTATTGAGGAAGCTTCACCGATGCCGCCGTGGCTTCAATCTCCGATGGCAACTGCTTTAGCGCTGTCAGGGCGGTCATGTGCCCCACGGTGTAGTAATGCACTACCGTGTTAATCACCAAGAATGCCATGGTGCCATAAAGCACATTCAGAGGATTGTTCGCATCATTGAAGTAAAAGATGTAACCCAAGCCAAGCACCATACCCGGAACCGCCATTGGCACCACGCTGAGCATTTGCATCACTTGACGAATTGGACCAAACGCACGCCCTTTCTCAATGCAGTAAGCACCGACAAAGATGATGGCTGTACCAATAACCGCTGCCCAACCTGCCAGTGTTAGTGAGTTGAAGAATGGGCTCCAACCGTAAGTGCTCATTTCAGCAAAGTTGTAGTTGTTTAGCGTAAGCGCTTTGTTCCAAGGCCAGAACGTAACTAACGAGCCATACACCGCCATGCCAAGCACAGCCAGCACTGCAATAGAAATGATGCTGCAGTAAACCAAACAGATGCTGTCGCGCGCTTTGTTAGGTTCTGGCTGATAAGGCACCGAGCGAGTGTCAAATAAGCTCTTTTGCTTTTTCTGAACCCAGCGGTCTGCGCCGAATGCCATTACCGCAGGAAATAGCAGCATAATGCTGGTCACCGCACCCATGGCAAAGTTTTGCTGTCCCACAACTTGCTTGAAGATGTCAGTCGCCAGAACGTTATAGCTGCCACCAATCACTTTCGGCACACCAAAGTCCGTAATAACTAACGTAAAGACGACGATAAGCGTACTGATCAAACCGTATTTCGCCGCAGGTAGCGTCACCATAAAGAAGGTTTTGATGGGTGAAGTTTTCAGTGCGCGGGCTGCTTCATACAAGCGGGCATCTGAAGTGCGCAGCGAAGTGGTCAAAATCATCAATGCATGAGGGAAGGTCCAGAAAATCAAACCCATCGAGATACCAATCACGCCGTACACCGAGTTTCCTAACAGCATCTCTTTGGCAATGCCTTGATTACCGAAAAGGAAGATCAAACTGATCGCTGGTAACAACGAAGGCGCGAGAATCGGCGCAGTACCTAGGATTTGAAACAAACCTTTAAACGGCATACAGGAACGAGTCAGCGCGTAGGCATAACCAAACGCAAGCACACCCACTACCGAGGTCACAATCACGCCCAAAGTGAAGGTGTTGCCCACCGACCCCCACAAGCTTGAAGAGGAAAAGTACGTCGCAAAGTTTGCCAGGCCGACAAATTCGCCATTGGCATTTTGCACACTCTTGGTCAACATTGCCCAAAGCGGCATTAAGATGAACAGCACCATCATGGTCGACAAACCAGCAAGCAAACCAAACAACACAAGGTTGTCGCGGCTGACACGTCCGAGTAGTGATTTTGCTTTGTCTTGTGTGGTCAGGCTATTCATCGTCATTGTCTTCGCATCCATGTTTACACCTACGCTGCTAGCGCTTTATCAACCGAGGGCACGGCGTAACCATGCAACCCTTCTTCAGCAAACTGGATGCAACGTACATCGCCCGCCTTAATATTGAGTTTTTGAACCGTTTCCACAGGCACATCCACGACGATGGTTTTCGTTGAGCTGTCGTTTTGCAATACGCAATCAATGCGGAAAAACGCCCCCAGAAACTCGGTTGCCGTAACTCGCACAGGTAAAGAGTTGTTGTAGTTTTCAACGAACTTGATGCTTTCAGGGCGCACCGCAAGGTCGAAGCGGTCACCTCGTTGAATCTTACGATTGGTCAAGCTTGGCGCTGGCATCAAGGTTTCCGCAATGCGCACTTGGGAATCCGTTGCGACTGAGGTTTCAATAAAGTTCATGCTGCCGACGAACTCAGCGACAAAGCGCGTGGCTGGTTGTTGGTAGATTTCTTGAGGTGTGCCAACTTGCTCAATCACGCCATGGTTCATCACCACGATCCGATCCGCCATCGACAGCGCTTCGTCCTGATCGTGCGTAACCATGATGGTGGTGATGCCAAGCTTGCGTTGCAGCTTACAAATCTCATCACGTAAGTGAACACGCACTTTTGCATCCAGCGCTGACAGCGGCTCATCAAGTAACAGTAAGCCCGGAGACAACGCCAATGCACGAGCCAACGCAACACGCTGCTGCTGACCACCAGAAAGTTGGTTGGGGAATTTCTCACCAGAGGTTGGAAGACCAATGGTTTCTAACCAGTAGTCCACCTTCTCTAGCGCTTCTTTGGTCGACATACCTTGGTTTTTCAAACCCACCGCAATGTTCTCTTGCACAGTTAGGTTTGGAAACAGCGCGTAAGATTGGAATACGATACCGAAATCGCGCTTCTCTGGTGGTAGGAATGTGGTCTCTTGACCGTTTTGAAAGATTGCACCAGACGTTGGCAAGTCTAGACCTGCAATGGCACGTAGCAGAGTGGTTTTACCGCAGCCAGAAGGACCAAGAAAACAAACGAACTCGCCCTTTTCAATCGCTAGCGAGATTTTCTTTAATGCAGTGAACTGTCCGAATTGCTTCACTACATTTTCAATATTTAGGTAATGTTGGTTAGTTGACATAACACACGCTCCAAATGGTATATACCAACTTTAGTTTTGGAGTGTTACGTTCCAATGACAAATTTATAGCCAGAAGATGACAAATAGATGAAGGGTGATGAGGTTTGTTCAAGTGGTAATTAGAGATTCCCGACTCACTCCTTCGTCGCTCTCGAGAATGACGTTGTGAGTGCGGATAGAAGCTCCCAACTTTCTTAAGTCCGTCATTCCAGCGAACCTAGGTGAGACTAGGAATCTACTTGCAGCAAACTCTGAAATAACAGAGAAAACAAAAAATCCACCTCAACCGAGGTGGATTTCAGCATTCAAATCAAAGCAAATTTAATTAAGACTTTGGCTCTGATTTCGCGTCAAACTTCTCAGACCATGCCGCTAGAATTTCTGCACGCTTGCTGCCCATTTGCGCAAAGTCCATCTTCGCCATGTTCTCTTGAACGTTCGGGAAGTTAGATACTGTCGCTTTCACTTCTTTATGTGCAACCACTGGGTACATTTCTACGTATAGCTCGTTCGCCGCTTTAGAGATTGACCAGTCGACAACACGCTTCGCTGCATCAGACTCTTTTACTAGACCAACGGCTTCAGATTCCCAGCCAATGCCTTTAGGTGTGATAACCGCAAGTGGTGCACCCTGTGTTTTCAGCTTCGCGCCGCGGCTTGCCATCGAAATACCGATAGCCACTTCACCCATGCCCGCTTGAACACATGGCTTAGAGCCAGAGTGCGTGTAGTGTGCAATGTTCTTGTCTAGGTCACGCATGTAGTTCCATGCCTGATCTTCACCCATATTTTGTAGCCAAGCAGAAACCTGCATGTAGCCAGTGCCTGACGAAGCTGGGTTAGGCATTGCAATGTGACCTTTGTAAACCGGCTTCGTTAGGTCCTCCCAAGACGTTGGTTTAGGCAGGTTAAGTTGTTTCGCTACCGCTTCGTTGAAACAGACTGCGTTAAAGAACGCATCGTTACCGAACCAAGCTTGGTTTGATTGAGGGTCGTTTAGATTCGCGTGCAGCTCTTCCAAACCTTTTGGTGTGTAAGGCTTAAGAAGACCTTCATCTTTAAGCAGTGCCATTGACGAGCCAGCAAGACCCCAAACCACTTCCGCTTGAGGGTTGTTCTTTTCTGCCAGCAATTTCGCCGTCATGATACCGGTGGAATCGCGAACCCACTTAATCTTGATATCTGGGTTATCTTTCTCAAACGCAGACTTGTATTTCGCAAGAATGTCAGTTTCGAAAGCGGTGTAAACCGTGACTTCCTGTGCTGCCATTGCATTCGTAGCTAGCAGAGAGACAAGTGCAGCCAGCGATCCTTTCATCAAACGGTTTTTCATCATTTTCTCCAGTTAATTTGGCTAAGTTTTCATTTGGTCTGTACCAGTTGACGATATACACCCTACTGAGCCTTTGTGACGAATTCATGACCATTAAATGGCAGTTTTACGAAAATTATCGATGAATAATCGTTCAATTGATCCGCCATTTTCTGGATATTAAAGTTTTATGAAATTGGAGATTCGCCTATTTACTGCCCTTTTCTTCCTCGCTAGAGTGAACTTGAAATTTGGTGTAGACCAATTAGCCTATTCTGATGGAAATCGAGATGAAAAACGAATACCTACTACTGACTCCAGGTCCTCTATCTACTTCTGAAACAGTACGTGAAGCTATGCTAAAAGACTGGTGTACTTGGGATGATGAATACAACAAAGACATTGTAGAAGTGATCCGCACTAAGCTTGTAAAACTGGCGACGGAGCAAGACGGCTACACCAGCGTACTAATGCAAGGTAGCGGCACCGCATCAGTAGAAGCGACGATTGGCAGCGCCATTGGCAAAAATGGAAAATTGTTGGTTGTCGACAACGGTGCTTACGGTGCACGTATCGCTCAGATCGCTGATTACCTAAATATTCCATGTCATGTAGTTTCCCCAGGCGAAACATCACAGCCACACTTGAACGAGGTGGAAACTGCATTGGCATCGGATCCTGCGATCACACACGTGGCGATTGTTCACTGCGAGACAACCACTGGCATGCTTAACCCAATTGAGACATTTGCTTCTGCAGCGAAAGCACACGGTAAAGTGGTGATTCTCGATGCCATGTCGAGCTTTGGTGGCATTCCTATCGATATTGCTGAGCTAGGCATCGATTTTATGATCAGCTCTGCAAACAAATGTATTCAAGGCGTACCGGGCTTTGGCTTTGTGATTGCGAAACAAACTGAGCTAGAAAAGTGCCAAGGTCAGGCACGTTCTTTGAGCCTTGATCTGTACGACCAATGGCAGTGCATGGAAGTGAACCACGGCAAATGGCGTTTCACATCTCCAACGCACACGGTTCGCGCTTTCTACCAAGCCTTGTTAGAACTGGAACAAGAGGGCGGCATTGAAGCGCGTCATCACCGTTACCAAACTAACCAGAAAACACTGGTTGCAGGAATGCGTTCTCTGGGTTTCGAACCACTACTGAGTGATGACCTTCATTCGCCAATCATCACTTCTTTCTACTCTCCGACGCACAGTGATTACCAGTTCAAAGCGTTCTACACACGTTTAAAAGAGCAAGGTTTTGTGATTTATCCGGGTAAGGTATCGAACGCAGATTGCTTCCGTATCGGCAACATTGGCGAAGTTTACCCAGCAGATATCGAGCGCTTAATCGGTGCAATTGAAAAAGCAATGTACTGGCAAGTTGCGTAAAGCAGCCTTCTGATTGAGAGAGCGTTATGACTCAGAATATCAAACCCACCCATTTCCGCAGCGAAGGCGATGTCAACACAACACCAGCGCGCCAAGCTTGGAATGCATCGATGGACGACGAACGCACGCAAGCCTTGTTGAAGCGTGATTCGGAAGTCTTTCTTCATCAAGCCATGTCGACGCCTTGCTTAGATACCTTGGAAGCAGCAGAAGGCATCTACATCCAAGATGCCACGGGCAAAAAGTACATGGACTTCCATGGCAATAACGTCCATCAGTTGGGCTATGCTCACCCGCATGTGATCAAACGCGTGCAAGAGCAAATTGCCAAACTGCCGTTTTCACCACGTCGTTTTACCAATGAAACCGCGATTGAATGTGCCGAAAAGCTCACCCAAATCTGTGGCGGCGAATTGAACCGCGTGCTGTTTGCTCCGGGAGGCACATCTGCGGTTGGTATGGCACTTAAACTAGCGCGCCACATCACGGGCAACTACAAGGTGGTGTCTCTGTGGGATTCCTTCCACGGCGCATCGTTGGATGCCATCTCAGTGGGCGGCGAAGCGTGTTTCCGCCAAGGTATGGGACCATTAATGGCAGGTGTTGAGCGCATCCCACCAGCCGTATCTTACCGTGGTGCTTTCCCAGTCGCGGACGGCAGCGATGTGCATTACGCCGATTACCTCGAGTACGTGATTGAGAAAGAAGGCGGCGTGGGCGCGTTTATCGCAGAAGCAGTTCGTAATACCGACGTACAAGTGCCGAGCAAAGCCTACTGGAAACGCATCCGTGAAATCTGTGACAAACACAATGTCATGTTGATCATCGACGACATCCCGAATGGCATGGGTCGCAGCGGAGAATGGTTTACCTACCAAGCCTACGACATCGAGCCAGATATGCTCTGCATCGGTAAAGGCTTGGGCGGAGGCTTAGTGCCTATCGCAGCCATGGTAACCAAAGACAAATACAACACCGCCGAGCAAATCTCAATGGGTCATTACACTCATGAGAAAAGCCCTATCGGTTGTGCTGCCGCGCTGGCAACCATGGAAGCCATTGAGCAAGAGGGCTTGCTAGATAAAGCCAAAGCCGACAGCCAGTTCATGCGTGAAAAGCTGCTAGAGATGAAAGCCAAGTACCCTGTGATTGGCGATGTTCGTGGCATCGGCATGTTGTGGGGCATTGAACTGGTCACCGACCACGAAAGCAAGGCACGCGCGTATGACGAAGCGGAAGCTGTGCTTTACCAATGCCTCAACAACGGAGTGAGCTTCAAGGTATCGCAAGGCAATGTGATTCAACTCAGCCCACCGCTGATCATCACCCGCGAACAACTAACAGAAGCGTTGGCGATCTTCGAAGAAGCCATCGCCAAAGTGTGTAAAGACTTTAATTACATTTAGGGTCAATAGACCTCAACAAAAACCAATTGATTCAGAGTGCAGTTCAAACGTGTAGGCAAGCGCTCTGGCAAGCAAGAAAGAAAAAGGATTGAACATGAGCAACTCACCAATTCAAGCAGTGATCTTTGACTGGGCTGGCACTATCGTCGATTTCGGCTCTTTTGCGCCAACCAGCATCTTTGTAGAAGCATTCAAACAAGGTTTTGATTTTGATATCTACCTTGAAGAAGCTCGCGAACCAATGGGGCTTGGTAAATGGGATCACATCCAAGCTGTGGGTCGCATTCCTGCGGTTGATAAGCGTTGGAATGATAAGTTTGGTCGCTCAATGACCAGCGAAGACATCGACGCTATCTACGCAGCATTCATGCCGCTGCAAAAAGCAAAAGTGGCTGACCACGCAGAGCCAATCCTTAATGCGATTGAAGTTGTGAACGGTCTGAAAGACAAAGGCATCAAGATCGGTTCTTGTTCTGGTTACCCTCGCGAAGTGATGGATGTGCTGATTCCTGTGGCTGCGGATTACGGCTACAAACCGGATTACGTAGTAGCAACGGATGACCTGCCTCAAGGTGGTCGCCCTGCGCCATTTATGGCACTGAAGAACGTGATTGAGCTGAATGTAACCGACGTTAATGCGTGTATCAAAGTGGATGACGCCGCACCGGGCATCGATGAAGGTCACAACGCAGGTATGTGGACCGTTGGTTTGCTGCTTTCTGGTAACGAAGCAGGTCTAACGTTTGAAGAATACCAAGCCGCGGACGAAGCAACGCTTAATGCTGCTCGTGAAAAAGCGCGTGCAAAATTGCTCAAGAGCTCGCCGCATTACCTCATCGACACCATTGCTGACTTCCCAGAAGTGGTGGCAGATATCGAACGTCGCCTAGCAGCAGGTGAGCGTCCGTAGTCGAGAATCATTATTCTCACGCATAAAAAACCTCTCAGCATTGAGAGGTTTTTTTGTATCGAGTTTTATCGCCAATCAAATTAGTTGATCGCAGTACTCGCTCGGCGTTTTAGCTTAAAGCCCATGTCCGTTGCGTGCTCTACGGGCTCACCTTTAATGGCTTGCAGTAACTTGTCTGCAGCTTTCGTCCCCATGCGTTCGTAGTCGAATTCCGCACAGGTCAAACTTGGATAGGCGTGCTCACCCATGGAAGAGCCTTCCAAACAAATAATCGCAATGTCGGTCGGGACTTTCAGCACGCGGCGATGACACTCAAACAATGCGCCAATCGCAATCTCTTCATGGCTACATACCAGAGCATTCAAACTTGAATCGCGCAGCAATAGTTTTGCCAATCCTTCCGCACCTAATTGTGAAGATGGCGCTTCGTGCGTGGTTAAGAAATGGTCCGGCGCAAGGTAGTTCTCAATCATCGCGCTTTGCCAGCCGTGTAGCTTACGTTGCAAAGTGGAGTGATCCCCACGTGCCCCAATGAAGCCCACGTTCTTGAAGCCTTGTTCAATCACATGCTTGGTACAGGCTTTACCCACCTCAAAATGGTCAACACCGATATTGAGGTAACTGGCTTTCGAACTTAACTCAGCAATTTCCAATACTGGCGTGTTCGAGGCTTCCAAAAGCTGATTAGTACGTTGGCTGTGTTCATTACCAAACAGCACCACTCCGGCTGGGCGGCTCTCAAGAAATGTCGAAAGCAGTTTCTCTTCTTGCTCTACCGAGTAGTCGCTGTAGCCAAGCAGCAACTGATAACCTGCTTTGTTCAACGCTTGTTGAAAGCTCGGTAAGAAAAGCGCGCACGCTTTTTCAAACAGGGAAGGAATGATAAGAGCGATGGAGTAACTTTCAGCAGACGCCAAAGCCCCTGCTGCTTTATTCGGGATATAGCCGAGCTCATCAACCACTTGTTGAATCTTTTCTCTCAGCTTGTCAGATACTAGCTCGGGCGTTCGTAATGCTCTCGACACCGTCATGGTGCCTACGCCAGCTTTTTTAGCGACGTCCGCCAAGGTGACATTGCCAGTACTTCTTCGTTTGCGAGGTTCGCTCATTGTTCTTATTTAGTGTTCTCTATTTTCTGCCGCGACATCTTACCACAGCGTTTTAGTGGTTTTGATATTAGCGCATTAGAAGTCGATCACAAGCATATGAAACTCGGATGACTGATAAAAATGGTAGCGCTATCACAATTTATGATAGCGCTATCAGATAGCGCTACCATTTGTGATCATTCTCAGGTTTTTCTGACAAATTGATCGATAAAGTACCCATCAACAAAACAACAAACCGGAAAGATCCAATGCTACGTGAACTGATTACCTCTGATGTGATTCGCATCCATTCTGATGCTACTGACTGGAAAGATGCGGTGAGCAAATCCTGTGAAGCACTGATTGAAAATGGCGCGATTGAGCCAAGCTACGTGGACGCTATTTACCGCTCACATGAAGAGCTCGGTCCTTACTACGTGGTAGGTCCTGGTATGGCAATGCCACACGCTCGCCCTGAAGATGGCGTTAACCGTTTGTCTCTTGCAATCACAGTGATTCAAAGCGGCGTGAACTTCGATTCTGAAGGTAACGATCCAGTAAAAATGCTGGTTACGTTAGCCGCGACAGACAGTAACTCACACGTGGATGCGATTTCTAAACTGGCTGAGTTGTTTATGAATGAAGAGCATGTAGAAGCCATCTGCACCGCTCAAAACACACAAGATGTTCTCGCGATCATCGAAAAATACTAACTCCTGATGTGCCCTTCAAAATGGGCATACACCCCTATAAAAAGAAAAGGTCTGAATTATGAAAATTATGGTTGTTTGCGGTCACGGTCTTGGTACTAGCCTAATGATGGAAATGAGCATCAAAGGCATCGTGAAAGAATTGAATGTAAACGCAGAAGTGGATCATATCGATCTAGGCTCTGCAAAAGGTACGGATTGTGACATCTTCATCGGTACTAACGACATCGTTGAACAGTTGAACGCACTTGGCGTTGAACCTCGCATCGTTGCGCTTGATAACATGGTCGACAAAGTGGCAATGAAAGAGCGTCTATCTGTGGCACTTCAAGAGCTTGGCGCTCTATAAGGTGGCGTTATGGAATTTTTCAGTTTCTTAATGAACGATGTTCTATCAGAGCCTGCGGTTCTGGTAGGTCTTATCGCCCTAATCGGCTTAATTGCCCAGAAAAAACCGGTCACCGAGTGTATTAAAGGTACAGTAAAAACCATTCTTGGTTTCATCGTGCTTGGCGCGGGTGCAGGTCTGGTTGTGACTTCTCTGGGTGACTTTGCGACGATTTTCCAACACGCATTTGGCATCACAGGCGTGGTTCCAAACAACGAAGCTATCGTCTCTATCGCGCAAGAAGCGTTTGGTAAAGAGATGGCGATGATTATGTTCTTCGGTATGTTAGTGAACATCTTGATCGCTCGCTTCACGCCATGGAAATTCATCTTCCTAACGGGTCATCACACGCTATTTATGTCGATGATGGTAGCAGCGATCCTTGCTTCTAGCGGCATGAAAGGTGTTCCACTGATCGCGCTTGGCTCTCTGGTTGTAGGCTCTGTGATGGTGTTCTTCCCTGCGATTGCTCACAAGTACATGAAGCAAGTAACAGGTTCTGACGACGTTGCGATTGGTCACTTCTCTACCCTTTCTTACGTACTAGCGGGCTTTATTGGCAGCAAGTTCGGTAACAAAGAACACTCTACTGAAGAGATGAACGTACCTAAGAGCTTGTTGTTCCTACGTGATACGCCAGTAGCAATCTCGTTCACCATGGGCATCATCTTTATGGTGACGTGTATCTTTGCTGGCGGTGACTTTGTACGCGAAGTTAGCGGTGGTAAGCACTGGTTCATGTTCGCGCTGATGCAATCCATCACATTCGCCGGTGGTGTGTACGTCATCCTTCAAGGTGTACGTATGGTTATCGCAGAAATCGTTCCAGCGTTTAAAGGTATCTCAGACAAACTAGTGCCAAACGCAAAACCTGCGCTTGATTGTCCGGTTGTATTCCCATACGCACCAAACGCAGTATTGGTTGGCTTCCTATCGAGCTTTGCGGCGGGTCTTTTGGGTATGTTCCTACTTTACGTGATGGGGCTTACTGTGATTATTCCTGGTGTTGTTCCACACTTCTTTGTGGGTGCTGCTGCAGGTGTATTTGGTAACGCTACAGGTGGTCGTCGCGGTGCAATCTTGGGGGCTTTTGCACAAGGTCTACTGATTACCTTCCTACCAGTATTCCTAATGCCAGTACTTGGTGACCTAGGTTTTGCTAACACGACCTTTAGTGACGCAGACTTCGGCGCTGTTGGTATCTTACTGGGTCTGATTGTTCGCTAAGTAGTCTGAATATGACTAGCTGATAACTGACTTGATTGATGCGGGAATAGGCTCATCGGCATCAATCCTAGAAAATCTATAGTCATAGCAAATGACTGACTTTAGAAGAAACCAGTTATAGAAAGTAATCATAGAAAGCAATCGTAGAAAGAAAGCAAACGCCCCTCACGTGAGGGGCGTTTTTCTTTTTGGCACTATCTTAAGGAGGTTTGGTTTATTGAAACGTACTTCCGTTAGATAGCAGCTTTCTTGTCGGCTCTTGCTCGGTGTATTCGACCGCATCGTGATCCGCGAGCTTATCGACTTCCGCCTGTTCACCCACCACAACCAACACGTGTTGTTTCACCAGAGCGTCGACCACTTCAATGTTGTGCTGACGAAGAAGCGCTCTCACTTCGCTCTCTTTCCCTTCATGATACTTAACAAAGTAACGTGCAGGTTGCTGCTCGGCTTGATCTTGGCGTTCATCCACGAGAGGAAATCCTTGATTGTTTGCCAAGCTGCTTGAGCTCAGTCCGATTGCCAATAGTGCGGTAGCGCCTACCGCAGACAAAGAAAGTAAGGTCAACTTCTTCATAGTCACTCCTTATTGAAAGGTCAGAGTCCAACTGTTGATGGTGCCTGTGTCTCTTCTGGCATTGTCCACCGCTTTAAGTTCCCATGTGCCTTGTGATTCAAAACCAGAGAAGTCCGCTTGGAAACTGGTTTTAATGTCGTTCGCACCACCACCCGCATTGTCGTGCAGTACTACTTGACCACCATCTGGTGAAGTTAGCGTGACACGAAGATCGCCAATGTAGGTGTGAGTGATATCCAAGTCGATCGTCACTGAACCTGCATCGCCAGAGCGAGCCACATCTAATGGGCTTACAATACCTGCAGAGCTGTTGTCAGGAATTGCTACTGCATTCGAGTTGGTGTAGCTAGAAGGTGCAGAACCGTCACCTGATGAATCGCCCGAGCCGTTATGCGCTGCTACAAGAGAAACACCAGAGTACGCGCTGTAGCCGTAAACCAATACTTCATATTGCCCTGCGCCAGATACGTTCAAGCTACAGCTTTCGCCATTACCGCCCGCCCATGAACGACAGTCGTAAGTGCTGGTACTTGGTGTGCCATTAAAGCGTACGTAAAGATCAGCATCACCAGAGCCACCACTCATATTGAATGTCGCTTGCGTTGCATCCGCTGGGACGTCAAACACAAATACTGTGCTTGATTTGCTGCCGCCAGAAAGCTGCGTTTTCGCCACACCATTTTCTAGAACGTTGTCGTTGCCAGAACCACCGCCATCTGGACCATTACAGCCAGCGTCTAGGTATTGTTTCGCTGCTTCAGCATTCACAAGACCATGACCTGTGCGGTTATCACGACCTGTTACGTCGATGTCCGTTGCTGTCTTGATCAGTGCGTTACGTACCTGCTCAGCGGTACAAGTTGGATGGTAACTCCACACTAAGCCTGCAACACCCGTTACGTGCGGCGTCGCCATCGAAGTACCGTTGTAGTACTCGTAGTCTTCACCTTTGGTGGTCGATACCGTAATGTCTTGACCAACATAGCCCAACAGCTCCTGACCGAAGGCACGATCAACGGTTACTGACACAATACGCGCCGCGTTGTTTTGATCGACAAGGAAAGGATTCTGCAAGCCCGGAAGCTCAGAGTTACTGTACACAATCGCCGCACTTGCGCCTGCGTTGTAACACGCTTGAACTGCATCGATTTCTGGGTAGTTGCCTGATGATTGGTTGCCCACACGCTCGGTCAGACAGATTTTGCCCGACATATCGCCACAGCTGAAGCTGCTACCAGATACATCACAGCTTGCCAGTGTCGCCGTGATAGAACCGGCTACTGGATCAGGACCGTAACTGCCACCCGATTGGATCAAGCGGTTGTGAGGAACGATACCACGATCGAACTGGCTAACACCGTTCAAACGAATGTCTGAAAGCTTACCCTCGCCCACTGTCACCGTAGATAGAATCGCTACGCCCGGACCTGCGATTTCAACTTGGTCTGTCGCTTGAGAGAACGCCGCGTGATCACGCTTATCATCTACCGCCGCAACCGACATAACTGAATCGTAAGATGCTGGGTAACTGTGCGCAGTATTACCATCGTTACCCGCAGCGGCAATCAGCAACACGCCTTGGTCGTAAATGGTTTGCAACGCGTTTTTCTCTGTCACACTCGACTGGCTACCACCAAGGCTCATGTTGACCACGTTCGCGCCGTTGTCAGCACAAGTTTGTACCGCTTTCACCAAGCTGGATGAGTAGCCCCAACCCGCTTCATTGAACACCTTAACAATGTGCAAATTCACGTTTTGGTTTGGCATAACGCCTTTGATGCCTTCCGTGTTGGCAATCGCGGCAATCGTACCCGCTACGTGTGTACCGTGAGCGTTGTTATTACCCGGAACACTCCAAGAGCCGGTACCGCTATCATTTGTACCCGACACTCGGTTACCACTCAGATCGTTGTGCGCCAAATCGTAACCCGAGTCGATGATACACACGGTGCGATTCCCTGCATTTGAGTCATTCAGAAGCTGAGCATTCACCGCCTCATAGCCCCAAGGGATAGTCTCGCTTAACAGATAACGCGGTGGGTCAATTTCAACGTATTCCACGTCGCTGCGGTTACGCAGTTGCCCCAACTCCGAGTCTTCCATTTCCACGCTGTAAATCGCGCGATTTCCTAGCTTTTCCACTTTACGCGCTTTGAGCTGATCTAAGACCGACTCTTGCGCGATACGTGGTCCCCAGAATGAGTTCCCACCCAATGCTGAAGGACTGGACGTATCTTCTTTAAATTTGACGATGTATTTGGTCGGCAAGTTAGATTCGTCGAACCCCGTCAGAGGAGCCGCATGCGCTGACATCGAAAATGTCAGTGCCACTGCAACGGCAGACAATGAAAACAAGCCATTTAATTTAGTTGTTGTGTGATGCATTTGCTCTATTCCTTTTTGAGCTGATTTTTATTCACTTTACGCTCATGAAAAATCATTCACTTATCATTAACATGAGCTACTCAGCTATAGATTATTTGTAAAAAAATCCAAACAATTGATTTTGTGAATGCATAATTGTTAATAAAGGATCATTTAATCAACAGATAAAGTGAACATCAAAAAGGAACCAATTTTCTTATAAAGCAATTACTTATTAACGCCAAAAGTGCATGTTAAATTAATGTTAGTGAGTAATTATTCTAGATTTTATAAAATTATGCTATTTACTAAATCTATTGAAAGTTGAACGCGGTACCAGAATTGACAAAATGAATAATTAGATATTTGACTAAGTAGGGTATTTACTCAGAATGAGGACGTTTGGTGAGATAAATTCTCACCTAAATCATGACGATAATCATCACAGAGAGTGAATCATGAATAAAACTATTACGTTACTTAGTGCATTATTACTACCACTAAGTTTTGCTCACGCTGCCGAGCCAACATTGTCTCCAGAGATGGTCAGTGCCTCTCAAGTAAGAAGCGCGCAAGCGAAACAAACTTACACTTATGTCCGCTGCTGGTACCGCACCAGTTATTCAAAAGATGAACCTGCGACCGATTGGGAATGGGCAGAAAATCCAGACGGCAGTTACTTCACGCTTGATGGCTACTGGTGGAGTTCGGTTTCTTTCAAGAACATGTTCTACACAGACACACCGCAAAGTGTTATCAAGCAACGTTGTGAGCAAACTCTGGACCTAGCAAATGAAAACGCTGACATCACCTTCTTTGCAGCCGATAACCGTTTCTCCTACAACCATACTATCTGGAGCAACGACCCTGTCATGCAGCCAGACCAAATCAACAAGGTCGTAGCATTGGGTGACAGCTTGTCTGATACAGGCAACATCTTTAATGCATCACAATGGCGATTCCCGAATCCAAATAGCTGGTTCTTGGGACACTTCTCAAACGGTTTTGTGTGGACTGAGTACATTGCTCAAGCGAAAAACTTACCGCTATACAACTGGGCTGTGGGTGGCGCGGCAGGCGAAAACCAATACATCGCTCTGACTGGTGTAGGTGAGCAAGTTTCCTCTTACTTGGCATATGCGAAATTAGCGAAAAACTACAAGCCTGCTAATACCCTGTTTACCCTTGAGTTTGGTCTAAATGACTTCATGAACTACAACCGTAGCGTGCCAGAAGTGAAATCAGACTACGCGGAAGCCTTGATTAAACTGACCGATGCAGGTGCGAAGAACTTGTTGTTGATGACACTACCAGATGCAACACGTGCACCACAGTTTACCTACTCGACTCAAGAAGAAATCAACAAGATCCGCGCGAAGATCGTGGAAATGAATGAGTTCATCAAAGCACAAGCGGCGTATTACACTGCACAAGGCTACAACGTTACCTTGTACGATACGCATGCACTGTTTGAAAGCTTAACAGCAAATCCAGAGCAACACGGTTTTGTAAACGCGAGCCAAGCTTGCCAAGACATCAACCGCTCTTCATCGGTGGATTACCTATACCATCATGCATTGCGTTCTGAGTGTGCGTCTTCTGGCTCTGATAAGTTTGTATTCTGGGACGTAACGCACCCGACCACAGCAACACACCACTACGTGGCAGAAAAAATGCTAGAAAGTACGAATCAATTGTCAAACCATCCTTTCTAAGCTAACGAAACTCATAGAACCTCTCTGTAGTCGAGAGGTTCTAATTGCCTTATTCCCATTCATAAGCCAGAGATTGTATTCGTCGTTCGAACTCGATAAGTTGAAAGAAAACTCTGAGGTCAACGTCATGCTCGAACATCCTTTAACTCAACGCGCTCTTGAAATCATTCGCTCGAAATCTGTTGGAGCACCTCAATCACATCCATTTTCGGTCACAATTAACTTCCATCCCGATCGTTTGACCTCTCAAGGCATACCTCTTCTCAAAGCAATTGTGCAAGACGGAAAGCTCAAATCTCAGTTTGAAACCGGTACAAGCAATGGCGGATTAACAGCTTATAAAGGCGGAGAGCGTTGGCGTTGGGAGCAACGCGTGTTTGATGGTGTGTACGACAATAGCCAACCAAATCAACGCCCAAAGTATGGCGCGTTAAACTTCTCAGGTTCAGAAGTTGGCGCTTCACCAAGATTTGGGTCGAGCTACTTCTTATTGAAACCAGAAATCACTAAGCGAGCGACATTTTGTTATCCAGATAGCTTCTTCGAGCCAGAGCACTTCGCCACCATTGAACGTGTTCAAGCCTTGTTGGATGAGTTAAACGCACAAGCGCCAGACAGGTTGGACGCCTATATCGAAACTCAAATCCACGGCGATTTGCGCTTGGAGGAAGATATTCGAGCCTTGGTGCTCGATCCTTCATTTAAAGGCACAGAGGTAGAAGATTACGCTCGCGAGTTACCAGTTGAAATTCGTTGGCACAGTGGCTTTTGTGTCTCAATAGAAGACATCAATCTTTATCCAGACTACCGAGGACAAACCATTTTAGACATCGCAAATCAAGTTGCAGAAAATGGCATGCTAACACCACGCATTATTGGTGAAGCGGTAAAAGCAAAAGCGTTTGACGAGCAAGATTTGAAGAAAGTCTGGCACTACTTAGCGCGATTTGGGTTTGATTATCGATAAGCTAACGATTAAAAGCCACCAGCCCAGCTATCGAATTCATCAATCACATCTAGCTCTTTTTGAGTTCGAGGACGAGGATAATAAGGTAGAGCAAGTAGCTTTTCTGACGGCATTAGCAGCCAATCCGGTGACATCTTCATACGCACCAATTCTTGCTCCCCTTCACGACGCACAAACATATAATAACCATCAACGTGAGTATTGGCATAACTTGCGATTTGAACGATTTCTCCACTTGGCAGCTTTACTTTGCGTCCCAAAGGATAGAGACGATGCAACGCAAAACTCACATGCGCATCTTCAAGATAGCCCTTTTTGAATCGAGAGATGCCAATCGCAGTCGATGTTGTTCGATGAGACCAACCCGCCAATATCAACCCTTTGAGAGAATCTTTGAATGGCTGCCCTTTTGGCTCACCTTCATTGGAGATGAATTGCACCGTTAACGTGTCACCTTGCTCATCTAAAATTTGCAAAAATTGTTCACCAGTTTTATCTGCCAATAATTTCACGCTACTGCTCCGCCAAAGGTTTATGAATGAAATACTATATACAACTTGGCAAGAGCTAGCTATTACGCTGCATTGTTTTCCTTGAACTCGACTCAATGACAACGCTCTGAACCCTGCATCTTGAAACCACTTGGGTATAAAGCCCCTAACGCAAAGTTCAAGGTCGTTTTTCGTCAATCTTGCTATGATAATTTGGTCACTTTTTAAGGAACAAAGAATGAATCTAAAACACTATATTGTATTGCCTATGATGGCAGCGGTGCTGTTTGGTTGTGCTCAGCGCAATTCTGATGACACCATGAACACAATGACAATTCATGTCGCTCCTGAGCGTGTAGACTGCGTGGGTGTGGCTCCAATGAAGTGCATGGTCGTGGACGGTAACTACTTCTATGATCAAATTGACGGTTTTGAATTTGAACCCGGCTATGAGTACACCTTAAAAGTCAAACGCATCCAGCAATTTACTCCAGAGAATGCGCCAGCAGATACAAGTTTGTACCGATATGAACTCATTGAAGTACTAGAGAGACGATAGCCCAAGATTAACCGCCTGTTGAAAGGAAATCATTATGTTTGGAAGTTGGAAACGAAACCGCCAAATTCGAGAAATCGCAAAAGACATTACACCTAAACTCGTGCTCAAGTATGGTGAGAAAACGGATTACGCGAAGAAAGAGATCGATTGGGCACTCAAAGAAAATGGAAAAACAGACGACGCTTTCGCCCTTCTCGCATACGGCATGTTCATTAACCAAACCACTTACGTGTCGATAGGGCTAAGCCAAGAGCTGGGTGAGCATGTTGAATTTCAATCAGAAGTCTCACTTGCCTTGTTTGACCAAGCGACAGATCTTGTAAGCGTCAGTGCTTTACTGACTTACGCAGAAATTCAGGACTGCAACAAACAACAACCCGCCACCGATTCTAATGATTTCGATGCTGACAGCGGAGACTTCGGGGGAGACGGCGGCGGTGGTGAGTAGCATTACGCCAAACTGCAATGGTAACAACATGCGGCGATGATTCATCTCAAAACTTACCGTTAAAAGGCTCATCACGAGCCTTTTACACCAACGAAACTTCGGCTCGCTCTATTACTTACACTAAGCCTTTCAATTTTGCTAAACCATAAGCGGCAATGGTCACGCAGTCTTTGATTTCGCCGTCTATCATCATGCGCTCAAACGCTTCGACAGAAAACGAACGAGTGATCAAATCTTCTTCTTCGCTGTCTAGCTGATTGCCCACTTCAGACAACTCACTCGCGAAGTACACGTGGCAAGTCTGGTTTAAGAACCCGTAAGCGATGAACTGCGCACCAACGTACTCCATCTTATTAGCCTGCATGCCGGTCTCTTCACGAAGTTCACCTTTTGCTAGCTCAAGATGATCCGCATCTGGATTTGATTCCCACGCCCCTTGCGGGATTTCCCAACAACGTTGCCCTACGGTGTAACGAAACTGCTGTACTAAATGAATCACACCGTTATCGATAGCCAGAATCGCCGCACAGTCTGGCTTATCGACCACACCGTAAATGCCTTCGGCTCCGCTAGGGCGTTGGATTTTATCTTCACGTACCGTCATCCATTTATTTTGATACACCACTTTGCTGTCGAGCTGCTTGATGTCTGCCATGAGAGTCCTTACTGCTTGATTCTTCGAAATTACTTATTGGATTAAGCGCCATTCTAACGCTGTTTGCGTGTCAGTTTGTAGACGGTTTTCAAATTCAACGCGCTTATTGGTATTCAATATATCCAATCAAAACAATCATTCATCGCAATGGTTAGGATGGCGCGAAATGGCAAGTTTTCAATTCGAGGAACTCATATAGTTAACCCATCGACGCAAGGCATGGCTTTGCAAACTTGTTCATTATTGATTGAGGGTTCTTATGAGCGCATCGGATAAAGTCTACGGTTTCAACACTCCACAGCGTCTGTTTGTTGGTTACACCTTGGCGGTATTGGTAGACCTTACGGTACTGAACTTCTATGACGAATACTGGGACTTTGTAACGATTGATTCGTTTACGATTTCTTTCGCCGCGGCATTGCTGCTTCAGTTGCTTTTGAAGCTGTCGATCAAAGCGGAACACAAAATTGCAGAGTACTTTAAATCGAAACCGGGCACGGCACCTAAGATTTATCGCGGTCTTTCGACTTACGTTATTTTGGTCGGTTCGAAGTTCGTGATGCTAGAAGCAATTAACATCCTATTTGGTGAAAAGGTTGACTTTAGTGGTCCTTGGAACGGTGTTGTAGCCTTCTTTGCGGTGGTGTTTACCATCCTGATTTCAGAGGTCATCGTCGGCAAGATTTACTTCAAGCTTGGTGAGAAAGAACGACAAGTACAAGGCGAATTGACTGAAAAAAACGCAAACCAATAAGCAAGATCGATTGACACAAAACAGTATCGATAAAAACAAAAAAGCGCTGAGAAATCAGCGCTTTTTCCGTTTATTTGTTTACTTAAGCTTAAGCGATGAGAATGCTCTTAAGCTCATTCAATGATTCAACCGTGTAGCTTGGTGCAATGCGCTCATCCACACTTGCACCTGTGGTGTTCAGCCAGCATGTTTCAATACCGAAGTTGTTACCACCCAAGATATCAGAATGCAGGTTGTCACCCACCATCAAGACACGCGTCTTACACGGGTTACCCATTTGTGTCATCGCGTACTCAAAGATGCCTAGATCCGGCTTGGCAATGCCGACTTGTTCAGAAATCACCACGTGCTCGAAGTAATCGCTCATACCTGTGCGTTCTAGACGAATCGCTTGCAGCTCGGTAAAGCCATTGGTGATGATGCCCATTTTGGCTTTACCTTGCAGCGCTTCCATCAACTCTTTCGCACCCGGCAACAAAGTGCAGATGTCTGCCATCGCTTCTAAGAATGCCGTGTTGAGATCCGCCGTCGTGGTATTGAGCTTTTCTGCCCACTCAGTAAAGCGTTTGTGCTTGAGCTCATCTGCTGTCACTTTACCATCTTGGTAATCTACCCAAAGTGGCTTGTTGACCGTTTGGTAGTGGGCAAAATCTTGCTCGGTGAAGTCTACGCCTTTGCGAGAAAACATTAGCTGCAAACCTTTGAAGGCATCAAAGTGAAACAAGGTTTCGTCAGCATCAAACAAGATCCAATCGTATTTCATTTTCTTCTTTCCAATATCCAGGTCGTTTTCTGCCACATAGTCTAATTGTTTTCTTCTTGAAGATAATCTCTATAATTGGAAAATGATTGTATCGTTTTTCTCAACAATATGACTAATAATAGATAACCCCAATAACCTAGGAGCACACCGTGAATGCCATTGCGTCACTGCCAGTATTTGTCGCTGTCGTAGAATGCGGCAGCTTTTCCCTTGCAGCCAAGCAGTTGAACCTCACCAAATCGGCGATCAGCAAACGCATTAATCAACTCGAAGATGACCTCGGTATTCGCTTGCTTAATCGCACCACAAGAAAGCTCAGCTTAACCGAAGCTGGACGTCGATACTTCGAGTACGCTTCACAAGCAGTGAACCTTGCTCAACAAGGTGTCGATGCCGTTTCCGAGTTGCAAGGCTCACCGCAAGGTAGGCTCAAAATCACAGCCCCGATGTCTTTTGGCGTTTTGCACGTTGCGCCACTTATCAGCGAATTTCTTGCACGTTACCCGAAAATTGAGGTGGATTTACAGCTCGAAGACGCCTTAGTGGATTTGGTCGAACAAGGATTTGATTTGGGGATTCGCATTGGTGAACTTGCGACTTCTAACCTTGTAGCTAAGCGCCTTGCTCCGTGTAAAAGCGTACTGTGCGCCTCTCCCGAATACCTAAAAGAATTTGGCGTGCCAACCAAACCAAGCGATTTGGTGACGCACAACTGTTTGCGTTATTCGTATTTCCGAGGCGGTGTCGAGTGGATGTTCATCAACAGCGGTAACGAATACAAAGTTCTGCCGAAGGGTAACTTTGTAGTCAACAACAGTGAAGCGATTCGCCAATTGCTATTAAGAGGCTCAGGTATTGCGCAGTTACCGACCTTTATTGCAGCCAAAGACTTTGCAGCCGGTAACTTAAAACCGCTTATGGAAGAGTTCTCTCTCCCTGAGCATGCCATCTATGCGGTGTTTCCAGAGCGCAAACACATGCCATTGAAAGTGCGAGTGTTCATTGACTTCATCAGCGAAAAACTCGGCACTGATACACCGTACTGGGATCGTTATTGATCGATTCGAATACCCACTGACGAATACACATGTTTTGCTGAGATCAGTTATTAGCCTCAATCAGAAGATCTTTCTTCAACTTAAGCGCCATAATTTCCTTTCTCAGCACTTCTTTCGTTTCAGGATCTTCTGAGCTTTCGAATTCTTTCTGCTTCTTCTCGATAAGTTGCATCATTTGCACCGCTGGCGGTAGGCAGTTTGCGTCTTTAAGAATCTTCATACCCATTCGGTGCTCTGCGGGTGTTTTAAAATAGTCTTCAAGGTCGAGCTTTTTACCTCTGTAAGGGTTGTCTTTCAGCTCGCCTGTTTTTTCAGCATTGCGAATCCAACCACCGATCGCGTTATCAATGTATGACGACATATCCACCTCTCGAGTAATGCGTTCTATTTGTAAACAGCTTTGAGACCTTCGATCGTGATTCGAATACCATCATCGAAGTACTTGTCATAGTCCACGGGCTTAGCTTGACTCATTAACCACGCAAAATGAGGCAGTTGCTCGGCGTCCAATTCAGGAAAAGATTGAGGTTTATTGCGTGCAGCTTGTTCTTGATGCTCAACGATGTCCGTTACTCGCGTATAAACACTCGCAAACGCCATAAAACCAACTTCTGCTTCAAATTTGGCCTCTCTGAAGATACCTAAAATATCATTGACGATGATGCTTGAAGCCGGCGTGAAACTTTGGCTATGGCGAATAAACGCGACCGAACCCGGAATAGACATAAGTGCTTGTCTAAAGTTTTTCGCAAACGTGTAAAGGTATGCTTCCCAGTCTTTCTCTTGGGGCAATTCGACTTTCCCTAGTACATAGTCGCAACATAAATCGACCAACGCTTCTTTAGAGCCAACATGTCGGTACAGTGCCGTCGCGCTGACCCCCAATTGTTTGCCCAGCGCATGCATGCTTACATTTTCTAACCCTAGGTTTAAGGCACACTCAACCACGTCTTTTCTAGAAATTTGCGCAGGACGCCCTTTACTGCTTTTTTCGCTCATCATCGTCTCAAAATAAATAGTTAACACCATTAAGTTAATACCATTAACTTAAACTGTCAATACTGCGATTTATTCAAAACGACGTACCACCTTATTTGGTTAATCTAATGTTTCATTTTTAACAGGTGCGCAACCGCTGTAGGAGCGCTAACTTAAGTAGCACGTCAACCACACCGGAGCGTGAAGCTATGAAAGTACTGATTCAATACACCCAAGCGGGTAAATATCGTGACCAAGCGTGGGAATCACTGACGCTAAAAGCAAAAGGCGAGATTCAAGCCGTGACGCCTTCTTATGCCGCTCAGCTTATTGAGCAAAACAAAGCGACGCTTGTAATGACCGAAGACGAACAAGTGATCTTCCATTCTTAATCTAATAGCGACTGACACTAAAAAGGCCTGCGTTTCTGCAGGCCTTTGTTTTTATTAGTTGAGGTTTAATTACTCAAAATCACTCGCTTCTGGCAGACGATCTAGCATTTCATAGTACTCACCGGCTACCGTACCGATGTCACCACGAATGTACGCTTGGATTAGATTCAGATCTTTCAGCCATAGATCTTTGTCTGCATCCGCAGACGCGACATAGCCAGCATACACATTATCAACTGCAAACATCATGTCTTTTGTGTAGTTGTTATAAATCAGAGCCATTGCGTCAGTGTAAGCTTCAAATACTTTTGTCGTCTTATGTGCTTTGCCACCTTTATAACTTAATGTTCCTGCAACTGAATCCATCACAAGATCACCTGAAGTCAGGTTGGCTCTCACAAAGTTACCGAATGAAGTGCTAAACGTCAGCACACCTGCTGCAATGTCTGCATCAATGGTAGTTTTCATTGCATTTACCATTGGAGCATCCAGTAGCAATACCGCATCGTGGTATGCAGGAAGAATCGATGTACGGAATGGTCCCCATGCCTTTTCAATGTCCGAAGCAATCTTGCTTAGTTGTGCCGAATCGTAGTTATCCAAGTAGTTTTTCAGATCGTAGCCTTCGCTGGTAACTAGCTGATTTGCGTAATCATAAGCCAGTTTGTTGGCTTTCGTTGCCACAAACTTCTTACCATCAATTACAAACTCTACTTTGTCACCTGCAATAATACCGTAGCGATCTTGTTGTTTAGTGAATGCATCAAACTGCGCTTTACCACGAGCCTTAACTTTGTAATCGTCAGACTGCATTTGGCTAACGCCCATTTCAAGGATCACATCACCGATACGTTCACGACTGACTGCGTCAATGCCCAAGAATCGATAAATACCACGTGGCATTGGAGGTAAGGACTCCATTTGTTCAGTAAGGTGTAAGTTCACCGTGGTACCTTTTAGGTTGGTGTATGGCTTACCCTCTTTATCTACCAGCGCGACAGGCGTGCTTAACGCATCATTTGCCACAATGTTGCCCATGATATCTTCATATTCAGCTTGAACACCTGGTAGGTCCAACAACGAAGCAAAGCTCACTTCATCGGTGTAGCGGTTAGAGAATCGACGTGCCAAGAAATAGCTCGCAAGCGCTTTGTCTGGCCAGTAACCCAACACTGACACGGCATTTGACCAAGGGTAATCAGGGTCAAAGCTGCCAATAGAGTTCAAGAAGCGTCCGTTTTGTGTCTCTGCAACCGCCTTGTAACCTTCATCGGCATCTTCAATGAAACGCGCCGCTAACTCATCAAAACAATTTGCTGCCGACAAATCGTAATCCGCCGGAATTTGGTGTGAGTTATTATCCAGCAATTTACCAAACGAAATCACTTTTTGATTGCCTGACGCATTTTCAATCACACATTGGTGCTCTGGTGTACGCAAAACATCAAGGAAGAACGCTGCTGATTTCTTCGCACCATTAGCGTAGTCACAGAACCATGAGTTATCTGCTTTGCCTTCACTACAGTATTGAGGGTTTGATGCTAGGCGCAGCAAGAAATCGCCCGGCTTATCTGTACTAGCGGTATAACCTAAGTTGGTGTACAAGTTATCGATGCGTTCTAGATCTTCCACCTTGTCACGAATCGAGTTCATCTCAGAATAACGGCGTAATAGGTAACCTATGTAATCTGTGGAGTACAACCCTGTCGTTCCGTAAAGCTGCAAATTGCGGCGGTCATAACTATCAAGGTAGTTTTGCCATTCATAAGAGACAATTTCTTCTAAGTTTGTCCCTTCATCAAAACGGTTACAGTCGCTGTTTAGTGAGACGTTACCATCAGTACAGAAGTCATATGACTTACGCTCAATCTCATTGACTTTATCAAGATAATAGAGCACACCGTAACGCGTCTTCGCCTTAAGTTCCGAGTCATCAGACAGTGCTGCAGTGTCAAATCGGCTAAAGTCACAGTTGTACAGAGATTTGCCACTGTCTGTGCCCGTTAACTTCTTAACTTCAGAACACACCATGAGTGCATCATTCTCAGCGTTATCACCAAATCTGTAGGCGAAGCTTTGCTGATAGTCTTGCAGTTCTTTTAGGTAGCTGTTGTATGCTGCTTTCGCTTCATCGCCAGCGTCGTCTGCTGGCTTCGCTACAGGTGTTGGAGCTGAGCCCGAAGATGCTTGAACGGTTTCAACTTTACGACCATAACCGAACTTAAACGCTGCAATATCGTACAGACCCCATGTTGGTGTTTCATCCAACATACTCGGCGCGTAGTCCATGGTTGAGCTGTACGCAGGAATATTATTCAAGCCCAGTTGATGTGCTTGCTCTAGCGTGTAGTAGTTTGATTTGTCATTCGAACCTTTAAAGTTATGACGTAAACCTAAGTTATGACCAAGCTCATGAACCAGCGTATTACTGTAAGTCGCTACAGTAATCGCATCTGCCGTTTTAACCTGCAGATCTTTTGGTAGATGTTTCCAACGCTTAAGCTCTCGAGAGACTTCTTTGCCAGCATCATCTAGCTTGATTTCGAAGTAACGGTCGTCATCCAGTTTCAAGTTATCAAGCATGGCTTTGCTGGTTGAAGAAACCCACGATGCTTCGATTGGGTAAACATTGTGCTCCGCCCAGAAAGATAAACGGTTTTCTTCTGTTGCGACCACCTTTTCAAAATCTAACTCATCGCTGAAGGTTTTCTTTAGCTCCGTTGGCGCTTTAGTCGCTGCTTTGCTTGTGGTCATTTCTTCTTTTGACACAAGAGGCGCAGGAATACTTTCGTCCGCTTCCAGCTTCGCGATTGCCGCCATAGTTGAGAGCGACTCAATTCTCTCTGAAACTTCTGATGTTGTTGTCGCGGAGCTTGTCGTTGGTAACGGATCGAGACCGTCTAAGTCCAATTGATTACGGTTGTAGAATCGGGCTAGGTTATCCCAGTAATAAGGAACCCCAGTTCTTGCCACACCAGCGTATTGGTTTACGTGACCTTTGATGATCTCACCCGTCATTGGGTTAGCAACGGAAGGACCATAACCTAACAAGCCGTTCGCCAGCGGCTCATCCACCAAGTTGATCACGTTGTAACGCAAATCACCCGGGTGTATACCTGCACCTTTGGTTTTGTTTACGATTTCAATTTCTGGCTTGCCAGAATCCGCACCAAATAATTTAAGTGCTTGGTTCATCTTATCGATGGATTCAAGCGTCGCATCTAAGAAGATTTTGTTTTTCTCTTCAAAGAAGTTATCGGTCAGATAATACTTGATTGAATCTTGATCAGGGTTGAAACGGTTCAGGTACACCACATCACGATCATACTTGTTTGTGATAGGGTTAAGCTGCTTTGTCTCAGAGACAAAGAAACCAATGTCATTCTCGTCACCAATAGGATATAGAACCGGTTGGTAGTCTTTGGTTGCCACCACACTCTCGTGCATTAGAGAGTAATAAAAACGAGATTTAAACGCGCCATCGACCAGCATGTCGTCAAGACCCGCTTTGGTATCTTCGTTGATGTAGGCTGACATGTTATCCAAGTCAATGCGGAACGAGCGCTCAAGTTCGAAGTTTAACGTGCCCTTCTCTGGATCAAAATCCCATGAGATTACGCGCGGCGAACCAATTTCGGTTAGCCCATCCGTGATCCCATACAGATCTTCCATATTGAATTCGGCGATCTCAAGATCTTCCGGACGCGGAGTAAAGTGGGTCTTACTCTTGTAGTTTAGACTCGCATCCTCGTTAGTTTCTTCTTTGTTCGTACAGTCACCGTGACCATCTTCTTTACAGCGGTATGCTGCAAAGTCACCAGGAATAGTCAGAACATGTGCAAAGTTAACATCGTCATCATCGGCAACGAACTTCTCCTCGCCACAATAGTTGTTCGCGTCTTTGGTCAGATGTGCGTCTGGGTAGTTTTTGTCGTAATTACGAACTTCCAGACCTTCTTTACTGAAACACAGCTCAACATAACGAGGCGAACCTTGTAAAAATGGGAATTGGTTTAGCGCGAATCTTGGTGCTGCACCAGTTGTTGGTACGTAGAACCAACGACCGTCTTTTAGGTCTTTAACCGCGATTTCTTTTGCATCTCTTTCGACATAGTCATAAGCCTGATCGTCAGCACCACAACCGGCAAGTCCGGCAGTGATCGCTGACACCAGAGTTAATTTTTTAAACATGGTTTGGATATCCTTAATTTTTGTTATTTTCCTAGAAGGAGTAAGCAACAGAGGCGATGTATGACGCTTTCTCTTGGTCAAGCAGGTCGATATTGCCCAGCGTTCCTCGTTCCGCATCTTGATAGAAGCCGGTAGAGGATGCTGCCAACGTTAGTGACCAGTTCTTGTTGAATTTGTAGGTTCCGTATAAGGCACCTTCATACTGCCAACTGCTCCGTCGAGTCCCTTGATAACTGATGGTGTTACCACCTAAAGCCGTGATGCCCAGAGAGAACGAATCCCAAGACTTTTCAGCGACAGAAAACAGTGAATAGGTCCACTCTGTGAGTGAGCGACCGCCATTCGTTTTGTACTTGTGGAAGTTCTTTTTGAGTCGCGGCGCGATAGAAAAATCAACGCTCCACAAAGAAAAAGAGACCGGTACGGCTAAACGAAAAGCTGTTTGTAGCTCATCGTTTCGCGAGTCTTCTGAGGTAGGTATGGTGAACTGACCTGCAACAGCAATTTTTCCCGTTTCACCAAAGCGATACAGGTTCGAGTATTGCAAGCCCAGTACTGAATCCGTTGCGTAAGTTCCAACTTCATCTTCTAGAGCGCGGTAGCCACCGGCAGAAAAGAAAGCTTTGATGTCTTTTGAAATCGCGTAGTTGAGATCCCCGCCCCAAGAAAAGTTGCGAACGGAGCGATAGTCGTCTTTGTCGTAAATATTTGTATCGTAAGAGAGGTAAACGGACCCACTTAGTTTACAAACTATACATGACGACTCTCCTTCATTTTGGGTAGATTCGATCCCGCTGCTATCAGCTACGTTGGTTTCTTCTGCGAGTAACGGCATTGAAAACAGCGTACCTAACAGCATCGCAAGCGGGGTCATCGTCCACTTAGTTGTGTGCTGCATGTTTTTAAACTTCCATGAAAATTAAGTTCATTAGAACAAACTTAAAGACAAACAGATTATTGGAATGACATTCTAAATAAGTAACAATCAGACCAATAAACCTATCAACCATAAGATTTCTCGTATGGTTAAATCCTTATTCTATTTTTGATAGATCTATTTTTAGTTATTTGTGCTATTTGAAATTTATAACTCGCGATAAGTCAACGTTGTTACAATATAACGATTCCATTTTTTAAAATTGCACAATCATATAAAGCAATCGTTGTCGTCATTACTAAAAAGACAACAATACCGATCTTTATCAACAACTTACAAAAACAAGCTTTGAAAGAGACAGAAATGAGAAATACATGTTAATAGAACAGATACATTTATGAGAACATCATTCTGTTATAACAATCCTTGTTATGTCATTTTGGTAGGCTAATTATTTAATCTTATAACTGAAGAATACTAATAAGAGAAATCATCAAAACCATCCGTTGTTAATAATGAATTTCGCATTTAAAACAAAAGATGGAAATAATATCAAATTCGAGTTTTCTAATATATTGACGTAACCCAAGAGTAGTTTGAATAGAAAGTCACCCATTAAGGTCAATAAAAATTACACAAACATTCACAAAATGAATAATTAAAGGCAGAGAACTCTAATTACAACACAAATGGGCTGCATATCTGTGAATTTATATTCATTTAACGATTTTTTATAAATTTGCATTTTATGTGACAAAAATCACAACAATGTGAAACAAAAGACACAAATGTCAATAAACTTAAGCATCAATTATCTCATCAACTCTCAAAAATGAAGGGAAGCTTAAGGTTGTCTTTCTCTGTTCTTCTTACAATAAAGTTTGAATTATTTATCAACAATAGCAGTAGGTTAGCGCCGGCAGTCTCTCATAAAAAACTGAGTAGCAGGCATGGAAAGACGTTAAGAGTAAAAGCACTAACTCAATAAATTTCGGGTTTGAATATTCAGCGAATCAAAACGCACACTTATGCTCTGGGTAAGCTGCCAAGGCGACAGCTTAATCTTGAATGGTTTTGTTACCACAATTTTCACAGATCAAATGACGAGAAAAATCGTCCATCGAAGCTAAAAAAGCACCGAAGACAGCACTTTTGAGAAACCCAGTAATGAACTCTTTCT
Organism: Vibrio harveyi NBRC 15634 = ATCC 14126 = KCTC 12724; assembly: GCF_001591145.1. GTDB lineage: Bacteria > Pseudomonadota > Gammaproteobacteria > Enterobacterales > Vibrionaceae > Vibrio > Vibrio harveyi. Next base: position 64,944 of record NZ_BCUF01000009.1, read on the forward strand.
TCCCGCGGTTTTTATCACCCTCAAAAGCACTTTTCTTTCTAACTAAAACCACAACGTGGTGCGTTTCCACTCCACATTTAGGACACAGAAACACTTCTGTCTTTCTTGACATATTAGCCTCCTAGGTAGGTATTTCTTAGCAACGTAACGATTACCATGACCGTGCATCAACTTTGGCTCGCAATGCTCGAGCATACTCGGTTAACAGCCTTGCATTGTCTGCGCTTTCAGCGTCTCCACAAACTCGACCTTGATAGGTAATATTGGGGCTGGAATAGATAGGTACTATGTTCTTTTCGTAGCTCATGATGGTTCCAGAGTCACCACATAATGCAGCATGAGCATACCGCTTGATCTGTAACTGGTTATCCTCAGCTGTCATGGATTCAAGTGTTCTACCTTGAACTTGAGATGATAGCGTTTCTAAATCATGTTGTGCCCATGCTAAGTGCCCTAGTTCATGCTCCAAAGCTAGTGGACCAGCTCGTACATCGGAAACCACGAAGTTAGGAAATAAATCACCCCATGTTTCTGCTATTTTGTACTCAAAATCAAAGTAACTGCTGTCCTCACTTAACACCAACACGACATAAAAATTTGGTTCCTGATACGCACGTTCCAACAAACTGCTGTGTTGCAGGTTGAGTTCGTAATGTGAAGACAACATATCTTCAGGTTTAGCGTTGTGAGCATCAAAGAACTCATAACCAGCACTCTTACGAATCATAGGAACACATGAGTTTGCGAGAATAAGATTCGAAAGGGCTAAATCCTCGTCGATTCGCTCTTCCAAGGCTTCTATGCTGAAGTCATTGAGAATTGAATAGTCAAATACGAATTGAACCCAAGTCTCCACTTTTTCTTCGTCAGCGCATTGCGAAAGTACGAGCTTTTGAGAGTCAAAATAGAGCAAAGCACTTACGAACGCCGTCCCCACAATTAAGCAAATACTTACAACTTTCAGCTTCATACATTCTTCTTATGAATTTCATAGACAACAAAAATAAGTACATGAAATGTATAAATTAATGAAATTGATATGTAAATAAGCGCTTATTGATTATGAGAATAAGCACCATGAGTAAGTGTGGTTACTCGTCCTCGTTTAGACGACGAATCAATTTGGCTGGCGTTCCACCATATAAACAATCTGGCGGCACATCACAATTCACCACTGAGTTGGCAGCAATCACAGAACGAGCGCCAATGGTTACGCCTTGGTTGATGACTGAGTTCCCACCAATCCAAACGCTATCTTCAATCGTGATTGGTTTACAAAACGTTTCCCATTTTAGTCGGCTACGGTAATCCAGCGAGTGAGATGCAGTGTAAAGCTGAACACTTGGTCCAATAAGCACATGATTACCAATGGTGATTTTAGCGCCATCAAGCATCACGACATTCATATTGATAAAGGTCTCTTCACCGATTTCAATCGTTTTACCAAACTCACAATGGAACGGCGCACGGATGATGCTCATCCCAACCTTGCCAAATAGGTTCTTTTGCAGTGCATCACGTTGGGATTCATCGGTGTTGCCATTGAATGCCATCAACGCATGAGTTGCGTGGGTTCGAATCGCATCAATTTCTTTGTCTGCGCCATCGAATACTTGGCCTGACATCATTTTCTCTAGTTCGGTCACAGGATCTTTCCTACAGCTTTTAACGTAGCTAGGTTAATGCAAAAGAGGAATAAAAAAAGAGAAAAGCACGCGCTTTTCTCTTTCCTATTTTATTTAAGTGGCACTAGGGTCGGTTACACGATTTCCCAGCTGTGAGTCATCTCTACGCCCTTACCGAGCATCAGGCACACGGAACAGTATTTCTCTAACGAATCAGCAGCAACTTTCGCTACGATTTCTGGATCTAAGGCTTCACCCGACACTTCAAAATGAATGTTCACTTGAGTAAAAATACGCGGTGCCGTTTCACGACGTTCGGTTGTGAGCTTCGCATTAACAGAAGCCACTTTCTGACCTGCTGACTTCAATCCATCAACCACATCAACAGAACTACAACCACCAGCAGCCATCAATACCATCTCCATTGGGCTTGGTGCAGTCGCACCGCCATTGCCATCCATCACAACGGAGTGACCAGATTGAGACTGACCTAGGAATTTAAAGTCTTCGACCCATTTTACTTCTGCTTGCATGGTTTCCCTCATTATTACTTCTGTCTCATCGGCAACCTATCACCAATGAGCGTTTGTTTGGTGCCATTACTGTAGCCCTCCGGTATAAAAGGGCAAAGAATTTTTCACTATTGTTGCAATTTTTTAGCTCTAACTTCTGTCTCCTTACGTAACATTCATTGAGAAAAATGACGTTTGAGGAAGTTATGAAGAAAGTATCTAAGCTATTGGTGGGATTCTCATTCACACTCCCTGTACTGTTCATCTTATTAAGTAAAACAGGCACTGCCGATACCATGGATAAGGTGAACGCATCTGGCAAAACCGACATTGCTACTTTGGCTGGCGGCTGTTTCTGGTGTACTGAATCAGATTTAGAACAATTACCGGGTGTGTTGGACGTCGTATCTGGTTATTCAGGTGGTGATTTAGCAAATCCGACCTACCGACAAGTCTCTTCTGGCAAATCTGGTCATATAGAAGTGATTGAAGTGAAGTACGACCCAAGCATTGTTAACTACGAGCAAGTTTTGGATTACTTCTTCCGCCATATCGACCCGACTGACGACAAAGGCTCATTCGTCGACCGTGGTCCCCAATACCGTCCTGCGATCTTCTACCATAATGCGGAGCAAAAACAGATTGCTGAGCAATTTATGATGGAAATCGACAAGGCGATGATTTATCCGAAGCCACTTAAAACGGAGCTTATTGAGTTTGAAAAGTTCTACCCTGCGGAGTCTTACCATCAGGATTACTACAAAAAGAGTGCCCTGAAATACAAATATTACCGCTACGCGTCAGGTCGAGATAAATACCTAGATGAAGTGTTTGGTGAGGATCGTAAAGACAACCCAAAAACACTACGCGAGCTTATCAACGAAAAAGATCTGATGACAAAACTGAAGGTCTATGAAAAACCGTCTGATAAAGAGATCAAAGCGAAGTTGACTGATCTGCAGTACTACGTAACACAAGAAGAAGGCACAGAGCGTCCCTTTAACAACGAGTACTGGGATAACAAAGAAGCGGGCATCTATGTGGATATTGTCACTGGTGAGCCACTGTTTTCATCGACGGATAAATACAAATCAGGTACAGGTTGGCCAAGCTTTACTAGACCAATCAATCCAGGTTACATCGTTGAGAAGACCGACTTTAAATTGGTTTATCCACGAACAGAGATTCGCAGCAAGTTTGGCGATTCGCATATTGGTCATGTTTTCAAAGACGGACCAAAACCAACAGGGTTACGTTACTGCATGAACTCAGCAGCCATGAAGTTTGTACCAGTAAGCGAAATGGCAAACCTAGGTTACGACGATTATCTGTACCTATTTGATAACTAAACTCGCTTAAGACAACGAATTAGGAGTGAACATTCAGAACGATGAAAGGTTTTAAATCCAACCTTCCCATAAAAGTCTGTCCAGTCTGTGAGCGCCCATTTTCTTGGAGAAAGAAGTGGGCGCGAAATTGGGATGAAATCGTTTATTGCTCTGAGCGTTGCCGAAGAAGAAAATCAACGAAGACGTAGGTCACTCCGAACCTCTCTAGTGCGTATTTTGCCCCAGTAAGTACAATCTTTACCAAGGCAGTAATGCGCCATCATAAGCCCAAAATGCCCCGCTATCTTGCGGGGTTGCTTTTTCTATTAACCCCAACAAATCCTTTGCCACTCGCTCTGGCGTGAACAGTTTTCCTTCTGGCACATTGGTTTGAAAAGGCGCAGACAACGCCGTATCGGTGGTTCCCGGATGGAGCGCGAGTACCGTGCCATGCTTGAGCATTCTTTGCCACTCAATTGACATGGTTTTGAGGAACATATTCAACGCGGCTTTTGAGGCTCGATAGCTATACCAACCGCCCAATTGGTTATCGTTAATACTGCCAACTTTAGCAGAAACAGTCGCAAACTTAGGCTGTGTGCTGCGTTTGAGCTTAGGTGTAAAGTACTTCGCCAGCAGTAAACTGGGCAAGGTGTTTACCATTATCGTTTGCTGGAAAAAGTCTGCGTCGAGAGAACTCAAATTCTTCTCCGGACCTTTCTCTTGGGAGTGCAACATACCCACGCAGTTCACCAACCAATCAACATGCTCGATGTACTCACTGAGCGCTTTCACCTCCTCATCTTGTGTCACATCCACTTGATGCCAAATAACATTGGGATGATGCCAGTTGGGGTGTTGCCTACGATAGGTCGCGTGAACACGAGCTTGAGGAAAATGTTCCGCCGCGCACGCAACCATGGCAAATCCAATTCCGCCATTCCCACCTACGATCAATATTTCCATTACAAGGTCTCCAAATTTTCCATGTAGTGCTCCGCGGTTTCAAGGATAGCTTGTCGTTGCTGTGGTTCCATATTGTCCCAAGAGCGGAAAATCATCCCGATACGAGGATTGGTCGCCAATCGCTTGTCATGCTTGTTCATAAAACGCCAATACAAGCTGTTGAATGGGCATGAACCTTCACCACTGCGTGCTTTGTTGTCGTAATGGCAGCCCTTACAGTAGTCGCTCATTTTATTAATGTAAGAACCACTAGCTGCATAAGGTTTAGTGCCGACAATACCTCCATCAGCAAACAGCGCCATACCACGTGTGTTTGGCATCTCTACCCACTCGATCGCGTCAACGTATATACCGAGATACCATTCATCCACTTGGGATGGATCGATCTCAGTTAGCAAACAGAAATTACCAGTGACCATTAAACGTTGGATATGGTGCGCATAGGCGTAGTCAAGGGACTGACCAATCGCATTACGCATGCACGCCATTTTTGTTTCGCCATTCCAGAAGAAATCAGGCAGTTTTCTGCTCGCTTCCAGTTCGTTCTTTTTCGGGTAATGAGGCATGTTCGCCCAGTACACTCCGCGGATGTACTCTCGCCAACCTAAAATCTGGCGAATAAAACCCTCAACCTGAGAAATATTAATGTCTGGGTTTGAATGGAATGCCTTGAGTGACGCATCAATGACTTCTTGCGGGTGCAGTTGTTTGCTGTTGAGAGAAAACGAAATCCGACTGTGATACAAACTCCATTTAGCGTCGTGTTGCCCAGTCATCGCGTCTTGAAAACGACCAAAAAGAGGCAAGCAAACTTGGCAAAAATGAGCAAGTAGAGACAAGCTTTGAGCACGGTTAATCGGCCACAATAAATCCCCTTCAAAGTGCCCTATCGTTTTAATTCCATGACGTGTTAATCGCGCTTGTATTTCACTGACATCGGTACTAAACATTAAAGGTTGTGGCAACTGCTCAATATCTTTAGTTTTGAGTTTGTTGCGATTATTCGCATCATAGTTCCACTTCCCCCCAACAGGTTTGCCATCTTGCATTAAGATGTTGAAACGCTTGCGCATGCGGCGATAAAAGTGCTCCATCATGATGTGTTTGCCTTGCGGGAACTGCTCTTCGATCTCTTCAAACGGCAACAAAAAGTGCTCTGAATCAACGCAACGCGTTACTACGCCATTGAGCTTAAGTTTGGCAAGTTGTTCCAATAATCGGTATTCATCAGGGCGTTGATATTCAAACTTGCTTGCACCAACTTCGCTGACAAAATGCTGGAGAAGTTGCTCAAGATCCCCAAAAGATTGGGTATCATCCAACGTAAGATGCAAGACTTGATGGCCTTCGCTCTGACGCTCTTTCGCAAACTTTTCCATTGCAGAAAAGAACGCACATACTTTTTGAATGTGATGCGTCACATACGTGCTCTCTTGCTTTAACTCTGCAATCAAATAGAGAACGTGGTCATCAGGTTGCTGAAACCAAGTATGTTCGCAATTGAGTTGATCACCCAAGATCAACCGAACGGTATCAAACTGCATCATGATTTCTCCGTAGAAGACGCATTGCCATGACTTTCCATCGCAATCGGCCAATCAACCATGTCCACATTATCCAAACGTGAACCATCACAATGCCCATCCCACTTATCAATAAACTCATGGTTGGGGTCGTACATTTGCGTCTGCTTTTCAAGATTGAATTGCCTTGAACCACGAGGGTCCGCACCAACGCCTGCGAGGTATTGCCAATTTCCCCAATTTGAAGCCACATCGTAATCAATTAATTGAGACTCAAAATATGCAGCGCCATAGCGCCAATCTAGCCCTAGTTCATGTACAAGGCAGCTCGCGACCAGTTGTCTGCCACGATTCGACATGTACCCAGTTTCATTGAGTTGATGCATACACGCATTAACGAGCGAGAATGGCGTCTCGCCTTTTTTCCATTGTTGGAAACGATGGGCGTAAAAGCTGGTCAATGGCGTTTGATTGCGAATCCCACCAAAATGAAACAGCTGCCGACCATATTGTCGCGCATACCAATAAAAGTACTCACGCCACAGCAATTCAAAGTAAATCCAATACGTCGAATCATTAGCACCATAATCCGCTTCATAACGCTTTAACATGTCCACGATCCTTTTCGCCGAAACACAACCATGTGCTAACCACGGGGAGAATTTAGTGGAATAATCCATGCCATCTAAACCGTTGCGTGTCTGTTTGTATTCACTCGCAAGCGGCGAATCAAAATACCGACGACAATGCTCAAGCCCCGCATGCTCTCCCCCAGCAAATGGCATTGGCTTTAAGTCGCGAGTTAAGCTCAATGTTGGTAAAGAGAGACCTTTGGGTAGTGGTGGAAGTGTGGAGACTCTGCCGATAGGTTGCGAAATAGATAACTTTTCTACTTGCTTACGAAACTGGGTAAAGGTATCAGGTAGCGCATTGAGACTGAACGGGAGGTCAGCCAACCTAAATAAACTTCGCACTTCGTGCTGAACAACCGTTACGTGGCGTTCCTCCGCCTTAATTTCTTCGATGACATTTTGCTCGTCGCAACCCGGCATAGCATCAACGTAAAGCCTTGTAACACCAAGATTTTTGAAGGCATGTTTTAATGCTTGGTAAGGATGCAAGTCGACAACAAGCAAACGTTGTTCAAGTGCATTTAAAGACAGATTGAGGCAGTGTAATGACTCATCTAAAAACTGTCTTTTTGGCTGACCAAACTCGGATGTTTGAGCATAGTGCGCCAAAAATGGTGAAACCTTGGGGTAACAGTAAAGACAGATAAGAAAATCCACTTCTTCTGCAGCTTTGGTCAGATTTGGGTTGTCATGCAGTCGCAAATCATTGGTAAACCAATACAGTCCTATTGTTTTGTTCAAACGAAGCTCCTTTTGGCACTTTTCTGTTATGCGCATGCCAGATTCTACGAACCTTAGTTGGTCAAGATCAGCACTTCGTTTACATTGCTCAAAACTCCATCACTCAAACTTTTATGGTAAACAGAATGTTACGAAGGATTTTATGAAATTTTAAAATCAAGACTAATATTCATGAAACCATTTGATTATTTGCTCATATTTTTTAAGAAAACCAAGCAAAAATGACAAAAAATAAAGCGATATTGTTTTATATCCGTTACCCTTAGCTTAATTCCATTTTGCTTGTAACACTGCAGAAATGACCGACGAATTTAAGAAATCAACCGCGAACCTAAAAAAAGCGGTACCACTGATGATAAAAAACCACGTAGCGGCAACACCAGCCAACTACGCACTGTGGTACACCTACGTAGACAAAACTATCCCAGAGCTGAATCAAGAATTAGATATGGTTCTTGAGAACTATGACGTCTGCCCACCAGCAATGCATAAGCAGCTCTATAACAGCTATGTTGCGAGTAAAGCAGAAACCAGCTTAGAAGAACTCAAAACAAATGTAGAAGTGCTTTTGGGCGAAGTCTCTAGCTCGATGACTGACACGATTACCGACACCTCCTCCTTCTCCGACATGGTGGATAAGAGCTTTAACAAACTAGAAAAAGTTGAAGACAATAGCCTCAGCATCGAAGAAGTGATGAATGTAGTGCGTCAGCTTGTTGCTGAGTCTCGTGAAATACGCCACTCGACGAAGTTCCTAAATAGCCAACTCACAACGGCTAGCGAAGAGATCTCTCGCCTTAAGAATCAGCTAGCAGAAGTGCAGAAAGACGCCTTGTTCGATGGCTTATCCAACCTGTATAACCGTCGCGCTTTCGATAACGACCTGCAAATGCTGATCGATAACAACCAAGCAATGACGCTGATCATGTTGGATATTGACCACTTCAAAGCATTCAATGACAACTACGGTCACCTATTCGGAGATACCGTGATCAAAGCTATTGCTCGTCGACTGCAACAAAGTTGTCGTGACGGCATCAGTGCTTATCGCTTTGGTGGTGAAGAGTTTGCCCTTATCGTACCAAACAAGTCACTGCGAATCGGTCGACAATACGCTGATACGCTTCGTCGAATGATTGAAAAGCTGCGTGTTCGTGACAAACGTTCAGGGAGCCAAGTACAAAGCATCACCGCCTCTTTTGGTGTTGCAGAATTTGAAGTTGGTGACACGCTCGATAGCATCGTAAACAAAGCTGATAAACAATTGTATGAAGCGAAACAACTCGGTCGTAACCGCGTAATGCCGCTTTAACACAGTCAAAACGAACAGGCGAAAGCCATTCAAACTGGCTGAAAATATAAACAAAACCCCAAGCAAGTGCTTGGGGTTTTGTCTTTCTTGGGCTGGCTCGTTATTCTCTGTACTTCTTAGCTCATTAATCAATGCTATAGCAGTAGCTTAAGAAGTAATCGTCGCCATTTTTCGCGGTGTACTCTTTGTCTTCACTGCACGCCATTGGCTTTCCTTTCTTATCGCCTTTGATTAAGCTGATCCAATGACGCATCGCGGTCGGTGCATTACCAATTAGCTCAGGGCTAAAGGTCGTACGCGTTTCCAGTTGGATGTCGTCAATGTCCATCAACTCCACACAACCCGTGCCTTTGTGACAACCGAACATTACTTCAACGTGACTGCCTGATTCATCTTTGAATAGGATCGATTTTGGATCTTCTTTCTCTCCTGTGTACGCCACAAAATGCTTTGGACTTTTCAGACCACTGTGTGTGCCGTCCTTGAAGTACGCCATTACGTGTCTGTAGTCGATCACGTAGCTTGATACATCTTGGTGTGACCCACTCTCCAATGGGAACATACGGTCCAGTAGTTGCTTCGCCTTAACTTGCTTCTCGCTCTGCTGCTCAGCACTTACCGCCTCGACGGCAAATACGGCTTCAGCGATAAATGGGCGTTCTTGTTGTTGGATGTCTTTTTTATCGAAGTTCAGCATATTCATCGTCGTTTCCTCGCACTTAAACACTCTTCCTAGAGTAAAAACTTAAAACCTCTGTTTAAGTTTCAGGCAAATCTGTGAAGTTGATGGTTAATTTCCTTGCCTGCTCATTATGTAGACTAGCGAAATATTGACTACAATTTCACAACAAAAATTTTACAATGTGAATTTTACAAAATGTCTGTGTCAAAAAGTCTTATCCGCCAATCTCACTTCTTAGGAACGAAAATTCGTAACCTAAGGAAGAACAACCATTTAACGATGGAAGATTTGTCTGCGCGTTGCGTTAGGATTAATCCTGAATACGCTCCGTCAGTTTCTTACTTATCCATGATCGAACGTGGAAAACGCGTTCCGAGCATTGATATGTTGGAAGTGATTGCCGAAGTTTTCCAAAAAGAACCCGCTTGGTTTTTAGACGATGAACCAGAGCTAGAAGCCATTACCCCCAACAAAGGTAATCGTGGTGGCATCAACGGAATGGCGCTCGAACCAAGCTTTTTATTCTCTAACGACATCCTACAAATCGCGATACCGGAAATGCTCTCTCAAACCGGCATCACGGGGCGTCAGTTCGCTCATCTCTTGATTCGAGCGCATCAAGAGAACCACCAAAACCACTTCCCGGACTTAGAACGAGCGGCAGAAGAGGTTGGCTTAAAACGTCTTAATCTTTCGGTAGAGGATCTGATTGATATTGCGAAAAGCATGGGATTAGATATTCGCTGGGTAGACCGCGCGCCACAAGATGTGATTGATGAACTCGGTGTGAGTGCCAAGCAGTTGATCACCTCGTTTATGGAAGCACCAGGGACCATCTACCTCAACAAGCGCATGCGAGACTACCCGACTCGATTGAAGTACGACTTAGCGGTATACATTGGGCACCGAGTGCTGCACAGCAGTGACGGCATGAATAACGTGTTGTCGATTGGTCACCAGAACAACTGGGAACAAAGCGGTTCACAGGTTTCTAACTCTGAACTCAACTCACAAGATATTTTACAAGCGTGGCGCGATTTCGAGTCGAGTTTCTTTGCTGGGGCGTTGTTGTGTCCGAAAGTGCCATTTCGTCAGTTACTTGACCGCTCTGGCTATGAAATTGATGTTCACAAAAAAGCGGGCGTCTCGCCTTCTGTCGCGATGCGCCGCATGACGGTAGTGTCGCCATACCCACACTGGCATTACTTTGATGCCTATGGTCCGGGCAAACTGAAAGCCGTATATCGCGGTAATGGTATCCCTCTGCCTTGGGGAAACATGCGTAAAGTCAATGACCCTTGTCAGCACTGGGCGGTATTCCGCCGCTTATCACAACCGCTGGACACCAGCTCGGCGCAAATTTCGATTCTTAACGTCGGTAACGAACCTCGCATCTATTGCTGTGAATCGGTCAACGTATTTGACCCTGCAGGTAATAATCGCGTTCTGTGTGCAGGTATTGACCTCAATCCAGCGATTTCAGCCCAAGGTGGTGATGCGATTGCGATTGCTGAAGAGTTGAAATCACTGTGTGTGTCTTCCGGTGGTAGTACTGTGATTCCACAGCACATCAAGAAAGATCTCACAACGATTGCCAAAATTCTCAACATCAATTGGATCGAACGAGGGATTCAAACTCAAGCAAGATTGATTTGTTCAAGAGGAGCAGTGTGTCCAAGGCAACCAAGTTGTTATAACAAGTGTGGCGAATCAGATGATTCGGGCGATGAGAGGCAAATTATTGAACTCTAAAAAGAAAAAACGCCAATCACAATGAGGTGATTGGCGGTATATACTTGTGAACAATGTGTATTCACTAACAACGTCAGTTGGCTAGGTGACCCTCGGCTTAATAAGGGTCACTCTGTATAAAGCACGATGCGTGCCAACTTTTAAAACTGCGTTTTTTCTTCGATCTTGATGCATATTGATGATTTATTAACCACACATTTTGCAAATCGCATTTGCAAAATGCAAACAACTGCAAAATATGCCACAACATGCATTGCTACTAATCCCTTTGTCAGCAATGTCCTTTCTTAGTGATAAGAACGGCTTAAATGAAAAAGCCTCGCTAAGTGTGCGAGGCTTTCCGTTTAAATGTTTTAAGCGGGTGCTATACCATTCGTTTTAGCCGCCATAGTGTTTCTGTTGATACATTCGCTCGTCGGCGATTTTCATCATTTGCTGAGATGAAATCATTTCAGGGTCAAACATCGCGTAACCCATGCTGGTTCGCAGGTATATCAATTCTTCTTCATAGATCACCGGCGTTGAACACAAGGCAAACCTCAGTTTTTTCAACAACGCTTGAATGTTTTCTTCAGTCTTAGGGTTATGCACGATGATAAGAAACTCGTCGCCCCCCATTCGCGCCACAATATCTGATCGGCGCAATGTGCTTTTGATTCTTTCTGCACACGCCACCAACACCTTGTCCCCTGCGTCATGCCCATAGGTATCGTTAATATGCTTAAAATGATCGAGGTCGATGTTAACCAAGGCAAAGCTATAACGCTTTTTATAGCGCTTGGCGATCTCAAACTGCTGTTGATAAGACTTCATAAAGTAACGACGATTTGGCAGCTGAGTAAGCTCATCATGCAATGCACGGCTGTCCGCTACAATGTATAGGCGATAAATAACAATGAGCGCAATGCTCAAAGCAAGCACGATCGGATAGCCAACTAAACGCGCCATTTGTAATACATACCAAGGCACTTGTTGTTCTAACTCACCATTGGAGTACACCGCCAGACTCCAGCCACCATATGGGAAGAACACTTGCTCTTTGGCATAAATGTCCTCTTCTCTTCCCGGATTGCCAAAGATAACATCACCTAGCTCACCGCCACTGTCGTAGCCACGCATCGTCATTTGATATTGGTAAGAAAAATCAATGACACCCGTTTCTCTCAACAAACCATTGAAATCGATCACCGCACTAATAACGCCCCAATAGTCTTTATTAGTCGGAGGATCGCGGAACACAGGAACGCGCACAATCAACCCTTTACCGCCTTGTACAAGCTCGACAGGACCGGCGATAAATATCTCTTCAATGTCTTTGGCTTTTTGTACCTGAACCCATTGAGTAGGCACGCTACGATAATCAAGACCAATCACACGTTCATTGCCCTTTCGAGGGTATATATAACCGACGACATCATTTTCTGCGATGCCAATAACAGTAATGTGATTACTTTTGCTTAAGATACGATTTGCCGCCAAATTCAGCTTGTGTGTTTCGCTGTTCGGCAGCAATGTGATAAGCGTAGCGAGAGTACTGGCTTTATATATATCAGCCATCAGTTCCGCTTCCAAATTGGAACGGAGCATAGAAAGTTGTTCTTTGGCCTCAACTTGAACTCGCTCTCGGTGCAGACTGAGCTGATTTTGGTGTAATAGCTCAATAACTCCAACGCACAGGGCAAAAAAAGTGAGGAAGAACAATGCAAAGTAACCTTGCTTCTTCGGTGAGTACCGCATCTGTTCCCCACTAACTCATGGCAAACCAAGAGTTTTCTTTATTTATTGTTAAAATACTTATTTACTAAAAGAATAACCAATAGCCATCGTAAAGGTAATAAATATTTGTTCATTTTATAAAAGAGAAAGGTAAAGTGAGATGCAGGTACAAGGCGATTTATTCAAAAGCTCATTTTGGCAAGAAGTAGCACAAGGCAAGATCTACCATGATCCTCACTTTCTGAGTCATTCAGAAGCCGACCATTACTTTTCCCAATTGCGAACAACCCTACCTTGGCAACAAGAAAGCATCATGATGTTTGGTCGCTCAGTTCTACAACCTCGTTTGCAAGCATGGCACGGCGATGCAGCGTACACCTACTCCGGGCTCACAATGGTACCTCACCCTTGGACCACAGAACTTAGTGATCTCAAAGGACGCTGCGAAACCATTGCAGACGTTTCGTTCAACTCAGTATTGGCAAACCTGTATCGCAATGGACAAGATTCAATGGGCTGGCACCAAGACAACGAACCAGAATTGGGAAGAAACCCGATTATTGCGTCGATTAATTTGGGGGAAACTCGTCGGTTTGTGCTAAGGAATTTACATTGTAAAACCCAAATAGAGTATGAACTCAGCCATGGTTCACTGCTTATCATGGCAGGTGAGCTTCAGCACCATTGGAAGCATGCTGTCCCAAAAACTGCAAAAACCAAAGGAGAACGCATCAACCTAACGTTCCGCCATATCGTGACTAACTATTGACTGAGCCATTACATACCGATAAAGCATTGATGGTAGGTTTGAATTCTGGCTTTCTAACGGAATGTGTATATGCGTATCAAACCTCTCAGCTTAGCCGTGTTGCTCTCATGCTCACTGGTTTTTCAGGCGCAAGCCTCTCAAGAGTCTCCAGCTTTGACCTATTCACAATCTGCTCAGTTGATCAAAAGTACCTATGAGTCACAGCTCTATACCTTACCAGCGTTTCGAGAAGGGCATTTCGGTCTTCGTATGTACCGCCAAACTTTGGATGATAAATACTTACCTGCGGTATGGACTGACATGGCGCAAGTTGCCAGCCGTTTAAATCGCTTTGCCAGCGATGTCACCACACCAGAACAGATTTTTCTGTATTCAGAGGAACGTTTAGCCAGCTACCATGACGACGAAGACGAGCGCGGGCAGCGCCGTTATACCGTTACCAAACATCAACCAGAATACTTGTATTTAGGTGTTGATTTACTTGGCGCAATGGCACGAGCCGATGAGTATGGTTTAAAACACAAGCAAGACAAAACGCTGAGAAGCATACTAAAACGTTATGACTTTGCTCGTTACGCCACTGACCCCGCCATGATTGAGGCTTGGGCAGCTCAGTTGGCGAATCAGGTTTATTGGTTGCGTCAACTCGGCGAGCAAGATGTCGTTAAAGCGTTTACAGATGCATTCCGAAGCACCTACCCAGATAGCCTAGATAAGAAGCTCTCACCGCAACAATACGGCAATAAGCTCTACGGCATGACACACATCATTTTTGGAGATTCTCAGTACTACCAAAAACAGGTTAACGAAGCCGATCATCAATGGATCTATGACTACTTTCGCGACAACATAGACACCATCATTCTCCGTTCAAAAGAAGATGTGATTGCTGAAGTCGGCATTACTTTCTTGTTGGCTGGTTTGGATAACGATCCGGTTGTTGAAAAAACACGTCAAGCGATTCAAAGCGCCCTTAATACTGAGCAAGGCATGATCCCTTCTGTGGATGGTGAGTTCGACCTAACTTATGGTGAACACCGTAATGTCCTCGCGATCATGCTGTTAGATTGGCAAGGAGTGCATCAAGCACCGACGGTAAAAAACCAACCACAAGCGTTTAGTTCAGTACCATACGGATTGGTACCCAAGTCGTAATCGACCTTACTGAATCTAGTTTGAGATCAGGAAGCAGAGCTAAACACTCTGCTTCTTAAGCATTTGCTCGTAGCGAACCAAGCGAAAATCTTGAAATCCTTGCATCACGCTCCGGATCATTGGGTTCTCAAAAAATTGCCGGCTGGTTCCTGTGTAGAAAGTGATGCAATGACTTGAACAACATCGTTCTAAAAAACAATCTTCCATAAACTGATTCAAGCTATGATCCCGAATCGGGAAAAACACCATCAAATCTTTACTAATTTCAGCAATATGATTGAGTAATTGAGTTCGAATTGACTTGGTCAAAAATACAACGCTGACCAAGTAAATGGCGTTATTCTTCTGTTCATACACCACATGTCCAATCAGCATTCTTTGGTAATAGAAACAGTAGATTTTAGGTTGATGAAGCTCAAGCTCATTCAGAGTTTCGACAAGCTCGTTCCCATTCAAACGTTGATGGGAATCCATAACTAATGATCTATCTTCTCCTTCCAATTTATCCAAAGATACGTGACTGGTATGCGTGATCTCATACTCGTACACCGTACTTAAATTTTGGAAGTTGACCGGATGTTGGAGTGCTTTCTTAACACTCTTCAGCTCTTGAGTATCGTAGTGATATGGTTGCTGAAAGAAATGTGCGATCCCGAGACGTCGCAGTAATGTCGGCTCTATTTTCCTCCTCTCCCACTGGCTCAGCGTTGCTTGATTCAAGCTAGAGAATACACGGTGTGAAGAAGAAAGCAGCTCCGCCAAACTGTCTTGTGAGTATTTATATTTCTTTCTAAAGTGCTTCAATGCATCAGCAAATTGAAGTCGGTCGAACTGCATTTTTTCTCCTAGCCAAACGCCGTTAGTTTCGAAAATATGTATATTTACACACCAAATCTTGATTCTGTACGTCAATCACAATTCAACTCAAAATACCCGTATTACACGACGTTATCTGTAACGCCTTCGGGGTAATTCGCATGCAGTGGAGAAGCTTCTTGTTCAAAACCAACGCAACTGCCCCTCGGAATCACGACTAATCCACCATCCGTAATGTGAAAACGTTCTTTGTCTCTCTCCGGCTTTTCCCCAATCACGGTACCCGGAGCAATCTGAACATCTTCTTCAATGATAGTACGTGTAATGCGACTATTTTCTCCAATTTTGCACCGTCCCATTAATACGGACTCGTGCAGAATACTGTTTTTACCCAGCTCACAATCCACACCAATGACTGAGCGAATTGAACACGCCCCCTCAATATGGCAACCAGAAGCAATATAGCTGTCCTTAACGCGGACTTTGATCCCTTCAATATCGCAATATTGGCTTGGTCGTTGCGATTCAATTTGTCGGCTCAGCAACGCACTGGTAGATGGTTTGCTAGTATCACTTTGTTCCGCCAGCATCATCATTTGTAGTCGCCAATAATCATCAATGTTATTGACGTTGTGCCAGTACATAGGCGCTTGCTTTGCGTCAATATCGCCGAGGTCAAACAACACGGTTTTTACTCTACGCGCAAGCAGTGCAACGATGTCCTTGGTCAAATCATGCTGACCATCCAGCTTCTTGGCATTATTAAACAAACCTTTGACCAACACGGGGCGCTGAAAGAGGTAATTTTCCGTTAATATCATGGCAAAGCCTGGTTTGTTTGGAATTTCTGCTGGAATTGGGGGCTGGTGTTGAATATCAATGACTTGACGGTGTTCATCTAACTCAACGACATGATACTGAGACGCTTGTGCGACAGGAACCTGAGCCACAACTAACGTGAGTTCGGCATTTTGGATTTGATGGTAGTGCAGCAAAGAAGAAATGTAATTGCGATGGATTTGCTCACCACCGACCAGCAAGACATGTTCATCGGAGGGTCGATTGATGACATCTAAATGCTGCAATAAAACATCAGTCCAATTCTGTTGCAGCTTAGGCAATAACTTAGCTTGAGAATAAATGGGTTCGAGCACTTCGATTCTCGATTTGTAGTGCTGCCATGCATGCTTAAGGTGAGCAACTAACGGTGCGCAATAAAAACGACTGAGGACAAGATTACGCTTTATTCCTGCTTGAATGAGGTTGGTTAGCGAAAAATCAATTAAACGGTGAGAACCTACGAAAGGTGTGATGGATTTACAGCATGTTTGAGTGAGTGGACCTAGCCCTGTCCAACCTTTATCGGTTAATACTACCGATACGACTTTTGACGTCACGTACGACTTCCTTATTCTATTAATAAATTAGAAAGTAAATGCAAACCGTACGCAAGCACTATTCAATCCTGATGTGAATTTACTCAATAATTAATATTGTCGAGCAATAGCCTACCTAATATTTAACCTAGCTCTCATTCAAATAATTTATAAAATAAAACCCGCCGAAGTGGCGGGTTTTGAATGGCTTTTTATGTGGAGGCGTTCCTTATAACGAGATAAAGATACCTGCTAAACACGCACTCATTAAGTTCGCTAATGTACCAGCCGCTACCGCTTTCAGACCCATGTTCGCTACGTCTTTACGACGTTCTGGAGCCATCACACCGATAGAGCCAAGTTGAATTGCAATAGAACCGATGTTCGCGAAACCACACAGCGCAAACGTGATGATCACTTGTGTGTGTTCAGTCAGCGTTGCTTTATGTTGTACGAAGTCGATGAATGCGACAAATTCGTTCATTACGATTTTCTGACCGATGTAAGAACCTGCCGCTAATACTTCGTGACCCGGAACGCCGATTAACCAAGCGAGAGGGGCAAATAGGTAGCCAAAGATCGCTTGTAGCGTGATGCCCGCAAAGCCGAACATTTCGCCTAGGTTTTCCAGACCCGTGTTCACCATTGCAATCACACTCACAAATGCGATCAGCATCGTACCTACCGCAACCGCAACTTTCATACCGCCCATCGCGCCGCTTGCTAGCGCGTCGATCACGTTGCTCTCTTCAGACTTATCCAATTCGATGTTGTTGTAATCGCTTGGCGTTTGACGCTCTGGCACAATGATTTTTGCCATCAACAGGCTACCTGGAGCAGCCATGAAGCTCGCTGCGATTAGGTATTTCAGCTCTACACCTAGACCTGCGTAACCACCTAGTACACTACCTGCGACTGACGCCATACCACCAGCCATTACCGCGAACAGTTCTGAACGAGTCATGTTTTGCAAGAAAGGACGGATAAGAAGTGGCGATTCGCCTTGAGAGAGGAAGATGTTACCTGTTGCAACAAGAGATTCTGCTTTGCTGGTCCCCAAGAACTTTTGGATGGCACCACCGATAAATTGAATCACTTTTTGCATGATACCCAAGTAGTAAAGGGCAGAGATAAGAGCGCTGAAGAAGATGATGATAGGAAGAACGCGAACCGCGAAGATGAAACCAGTAGAAGCGAGGTCACCGAAGAGGAACTTGATGCCTTCATCGGCAAAACTCAATAACCCAGCGACACCATTGCTCAAACTGGCTAACGCCGCTTGTCCCCAAGGGAAGTAGAGCACCAAGGCTGCGAAACCCATTTGAAGCAGCAATGCTCGAGACACGGTTTTCCAATTGATTGAAGAACGGCTCTCTGACAGCAGGAACGCACAACCTAATAGTGCAACAATACCAAATAGACTAAATAGAACACTCATGAATCGGACCTACTGAACGTTGAAAAAGAAAGGAATGCCAAAAGCATTGGCAGAAGAAAGGGACAACGCATCGAGTGACAACGCACTCGTAGATCCAAATTGAAGGAAGAACGGATAGTTCGACATCTTATTTTTACCTTATACAAGCAATTGAACGTAGCTGGTCCGGTCCGTGGGGTCATTCACTGCTGGAGAGCTCTCGACTCTTCCTGCTCCATGTGACGGCTTGTATGGGTAAGGGTCCTGAACAACGAACCCTAATTCCCGCTTAAACGGGTCGCAAGTATAGCCAACAAAAAGAGATATTCATCACATTTATTTACGCAAACGTTCAAGCGTTCATAATTTAAGCAAAGATGCTATTTTGTGGTCATACTTGTAGGGAAAATAGGGGTATTAGGAGGGTTACGAATAGTGAAATCACCAAAAATGAACAATAAATGTCCAATCGAACACCAAAGACCAAAAATGAGCAATTTTGCTCTCGCCAATCTATGGATTTTGGATATACAATTTGGAACGCTTCATTTCGAAGCCTCTGTGTATTCAGAGCATCATGATGCCGAGATGGTGAAATTGGTAGACACGCTAGCATGAGGTGCTAGTGCCTTAGGTGTGAGGGTTCGAGTCCCTCTCTCGGCACCATTCCTTTCTTTCAAAGAATTTAGAGTGTAATGCAAAGTTCTAAACAGGCAAAACAGTCCGCTGACGCTAATCAATTACTTAGCGAGCTTGCGGTGCACGCCTTATTACACCTGCACTTCAAAATCCACGCATCATCGCGAATTCTTCCTCTTAAAGAACGTAACGACCTACTGCAAAAATGGCTTAAGCCTAAGCTCAAAAGTAATCGCTACAAACTGATTAAAAAGCCATTAAAGTCTCTGACTCAACAGGCAAAAGGGGAAAATGGCAATCTAGAAGCTTTACTTGAACGTTGTGTAGGTGCCGATAAACCTAGTAACCCACAACCTCACCTCGATAGCTACCTACTGCTGATCAACGAAGTCGAAAAGAAATTAGGTACGACGGTTCTGCTTTCTCGTCCTGAAGATGTCGATTTATCCCACGACCAACATGGTTGTTTGCTATGTGTTCTGTCTGATAACTTAAACCAACACTTCGACGATAATAACGCCTTAATCGCACCTATTTCGATGCTTTTCCGTGGACCTATGAGTCAACGTTCTCTGTTCCTAGGTAGTATTTATGCCAGCAATACCTTCAATTACGAAGTGCTGTACCAAGACGAGCAGTTTGTGCGAATCACGCTGGATTTAGCATAACTCGACACCCAGATGAGTTAAAAAAGCCGCGAAGTTCGCGGCTTTTTGCTTAATTAACGTTTATCAATCTCTGACGTATCGACAACCCGAAGAGTTCTCAATCCAGTTCGCGGAAACGAGCCGTAAAGTGGCGAAGTACTGGAGGTTCGTATTCAAACGTCAATCCTTTTAGTTCATCAGCACGATTCTTCAACTCAATGATCGCATCGGCGATGTAATCCATGTGATCGTTGGTGTAGACACGACGTGGAATGGTCAAACGCATCAACTCAAGTTCCGACGCTTTCTGTTTACCCGTTTCCGGATCTCGACCAAGCAACAGTGAGCCAATCTCTACCGCACGAATGCCTGCCTCTAAATACAAGGCATTACACAGTACCTGTGCAGGGAATTGATCCGCGGGGATATGCGGTAAGATCTTCGCCGCATCAACGAAGACAGCATGACCACCTGTTGGGTATTGAATTGGAATACCCCCTTCGCGTAGACGTTCACCCAAATATTGTACTTGGCTAATACGGTAGTGAAGATAGTCTTCATCCGCACCTTCATACAACCCGCGAGCCAAGGCTTCCATATCACGACCCGCCATACCACCGTAAGTGACAAAGCCTTCCATCGGTACACATCGTGTTTGAACCGCTTGGAAAAGCTCTTGATGATCGCGAATACAACACATACCACCAATGTTCACCATCGGGTCTTTCTTCGCAGACATAGTGAGCATGTCGCCGTATTGGTACATCTCGCGAATGATTTCGAGAATCGATTTGTTCTCATAACCCGCTTCACGCTGCTTGATAAAGTAAGCGTTCTCACAGTAACGAGCCGAATCAATCACCACAGGGATGTCGTACTTGGTTGCGATTTCGTACACGCTGCGCATATTTTCCATCGACACAGGCTGACCACCAGAGCTGTTACACGTTACCGTCGTGATGATCGCACAGATATTGTTAGAACCGTGTTCTTCAATCGTTGCCACCAGCTTATTGAGGTCAAAATTACCCTTCCAGTCGTATGGTGTGGTGGTATCAAACGCTTCTTCCGTCACCACGTTAATCGCTTTACCGCCATTGAGTTCAATGTGACCCGCAGTGGTATCGAAGTGGTAATTCGAGATAAATACGGGCGTTTCACCACCGCGAACCTGACGCATACGCTCAATCAAAGCTGGGAATAGAATTTGCTCCGCCCCGCGACCTTGGTGCGCTGGCACAGTAAGCTTGTAACCAAAGAAATGCTCCACCGCATCGCACAAGTTGTAATAGTTACGACTGCCAGCATAGGACTCATCGCCCATCATGATGCCTGCCCACTGATTGTCACTCATAGCACCAGTGCCAGAGTCGGTCAGCAGATCGATGTAGACATCATCACTACGAAGAAGAAATGGGTTGAAGCCCGCTTTTTTAAGGGCAACTTCTCGGTCAGCCAAGGTCGTCATTTTGATTGGCTCTACCATTTTGATACGGAACGGTTCCGGGATACGTTTCATTGTTAATTTCCTTATACGCACGACCCTACGCACTTAAGCGTAAGATTAAAAACAAACTGATAAATTGCTTTTCAATGCGGGAGCATTGAGGAAATTAACGTGCAGAAATTTTGCTAAGAAGAGACAAGCAGTAGTCTAGGTTGTACCAGAACGACAGCACCAAACGGCTATCGAGAATATCCTTAATTCTCATCGTCTTCGTCCTCCTGATAAAAAGAAAAGCCAGAAACCCCATGTCTCTGACCTTTTCAATATAGTGCAGTTTTCAACCAAATTTCAGTGAAGCTTACCTCATTTTACGAAGGTCTCACCCTTTTCATTCTGCGTTTGATGTTGTTCTCTTTGACCATGTAGTCGAACAAAGGAGCAAACAAGTTGGCAAACAGAATCGCTAACATAATGCCTTCCGGATAGGCGGGGTTGAGTACACGGATAAATATCGTCATCACACCAATCAAGATACCGTAAGCCCACTTACCACCGTTAGTGAACGCAGCGGATACTGGGTCTGTCGCCATAAAGAAGGTACCAAACGCAACACCACCAATCACAAAGTGCCAGTAAAACGGCATAGAGAACATAGGATTAGTATTCGAGCCAATCGCATTAAGCAGTAGCGACGTCACAGCTAAACCCGCAAAGACCCCAGCAACAATTCGCCACGAAGCGATCTTCATAAAGATCAGCACCAAACCTGTGAGCGCAATCAACAAGGTCGAGACTTCCCCCATTGAACCCGGAAGGTTACCAACAAATGCGTCCATCCATGAGATTGGTTGTCCCGTCATGTTGTTCGTCAAAGCACTTTGACCACCTTCATACCATTGGCTCAGCGGTGTAGCGCCAGAGTAACCATCTGCCGCAACCCAAACAGCGCCGCCAGACATGTTAGCGGGATAAGCAAAGTACAAGAATGCGCGACCAGCCAATGCTGGGTTTAGGAAGTTACGCCCCGTACCGCCAAAGATTTCTTTCGCCACTACGATGCCAAAAGTGATACCCAACGCGGCTTGCCACAATGGGATGGTAGGCGGGAGAATTAAAGCAAAAAGAATAGAACTGACAAAAAAACCTTCATTCACTTCATGTTTACGAACGATAGCAAACAGCACCTCCCAGAACCCACCAACCACAAACACTGTCGCGTAGACAGGCAGAAAGTACGTAGCGCCGACAAGCATTTTACTTGCCCAACCTGCTTGGCTTGCGACTTCTACCGAGCCCCAAACCCAGCTTAGCCCCCAAGAGGCATCAATGGCTTGCTGCGCTGCCACTTGGTCAAGGACATAGAGCAAAGCGTCGCTGGATTGTTGCCCTATGTTGTACATACCCCAGAACATCGCAGGGAAAACGGCTAGCCACACCATGATCATGATGCGCTTTAAATCGATGCTGTCTCGAACATGGGTAACGCCATGATTCACTTTACCCGGCGTATAAAAAAGGGTTTCAACAGCTTCGAAGAGTGGGTAGAACTTGTGATACTGGCCTCCTGGTTCAAACTTTGGTGAGACCTTTTCAAAATAATGCTTCAGACTCATAACGTCTCCTCCTCTAAAGAGTGTTACGAATAGCCATCGAAAGACGATCGTTTTTAACTCTTTCATCTTTCCGATACGTATCTATGAGCTGTTACGGAATGCCTCGTGATTATGTAAACCGTGAAAGTCGTGCTTATACTCAATCAATAACAAAACAACGGAGTGAATTATGAAGTTAAGGATGATGTGGACGGCTGTTTTGGTGTTATCTGCCCTGCCATTTGCAACCAGCACATTTGCAGTCGACAAACAAATGTCACCAGCTTTGAAGAAGAAAATGCAAGCCATCTGCAGCTCACAAGGTGGTGTACCAGGTGGTTGGCAGATTGCGAAAGTTACACCAGATGCGGAGCGCTCACTCAGTATGATTCTGCATCAAATGAACGCGACGGATAAGCTAAAACAAATCAATGATGTGAGAACTCAAGTCGTTGGCGGCATACACTACGCGATGGAGTTTGAACTCAAAGACGGGCAAGTGTGGAATGCGATTGTGTTGCACAGCGCCCGCGGCGATTACATGATCGAAAGACACGCCAAGAAGGGCGAACTTTGCCCTAAAGAAGGCGAGTCATAAAGGCTCTCCAAATACAGCAAAGGCGACAGTTTAGTCGCCTTTGTTCTTTTCTGGTTTAGCAACAGCTTCAAACGTTCGTGTAAACTGATAACTCATAATCTGAGGTCGAATCAAATCGCATGCTAAATCAGAAGCATCATGCTTGGTAATTGGTAAATGTTCCGATAGAACCTCTTTGGACTCTTTATCAACCGTTTGAAAAGATTCAACAATTCTTAGAGGAACGTGAAACTGATGGTCTCTTACGAGAAAGAAATAGTATTGGAGATGTTCGCCATACGTCGCTGCGTTGTTAATCTCGCTACCAATTTTCACCGCTTCAACACGGCGGCCTTCACAATCAAATTTAAACACATTGGTAATTTCTGCTTCCATAGAGCCTGGGACATAGACCACATAGTCAACACTGAGATCATGACTAACTAATACATAACTCTCGTCGCGCTCGTGCAGTTGATACGCAAAAGAATAAAATGCACTACAAAGCAAAATGAGCCCCAGCGGTGTCCTCATTCGGTCTTCCACTCATTTATGACTTTACGTACGAGACTCGTCTTAGCATCGGTATATTTTTCGATGGTCATTTCAGAGTGCTCCACCAAAGAAAGCTTCAGAGATAAGTACTCACATCTAAGCTCAGCACTTTCATTTAATCTATCTCGAAATTGAATCCAGTCTCGCCACAACTGCCCTCGATACTGAGTAAGGTGCAGACAGTGTGTTTTGACTTGATAAGAATCATCGGTGAATTTCGCAAAGACAATTTCTTCTGGCTTTTCCACTTTCAAACGCAGAAAACCCACACTTTTAAGGGCATCGATCAGTTTTGGAGAAACATGAGGAAAGTGCTCAATACCTAGCACCATATCGAGAATAGGTTTGGCTGGCATATCCAAAATGGCAGTACTGCCAATATGCTCGATTCTAGTTGGCGCAATCTCTGTCACTAACACCAGTTCAGAGCGGCAACGTGCAAACTCCTGTCGCCATGCAGGGTCATGTTTAACGACGTCTACTTTGTGATTAGCTAAGCCTAATTTCATCCATCCCTCTCCTGATAAACCCGAGTATCATAAGAAGGAAGTTACCCAACCACCAAAGTAAAAGCCAAACTTCCGGCACACCCGACACTAATAACCTAACAAACAAAGTCATTATTTTTCTGATGTACTTCTAGTTTGGCTTTTTACTGTTAAACCGTCTCGGTTTTCGCCTCTATCTTTTCATTCACTTTATCGCAAATGTACTCCCCAATGGGCATTGCAGATGTCGCGGCGGGAGAGGGTGCGTTGCAAACGTGTAGGCTTCTTGCACTCTCGGCAAACAAAAAGTCATGAACCAAAGTGCCATCGGATAACACTGCTTGCGCACGAATACCCGCAGGATATGGTTTGAGATCGTCGACCTTGATGCTTGGGCAATATTTGTTGACCAACTTGAGGTAGCCCGGCTTCCACCACGAGTTCTTAAACTCATCCAGTCCGGTTTTTAGATGCTTTTGTGTCACCTTCCAGAAACCGGAGAAACTGAGCATTTGCATGGTATCTTGCAGGCTAAAGTTAACCTTGTCGTACCCTTCTCGCTTCCAGCCTTGCACCGCATTTGGACCGACGGTCACACTGCCATCAATCATGCGAGTTAGGTGGACACCCAAGAATGGCAAGTCAGGGTCGGGAATTGGGTAAATAAGATGATTCACCACTTGGTCGTGTTTGCTATCTAAACGGTAGTATTCGCCACGATAAGGGATGATTTGGAAATCGGTCGGAATAGACATCATCTTAGTCATGCGATCCGCCATCAAGCCGCTGCAGGTGACCAAGAATTTGGCATTGAGCTGCATGGTTTGCCCGTCTGAAATGCAGGTCAGTTGGACTTCTTCATCCTTCTCTTCGGCAGCCACCACTTTGGTTCTCAAGCTAATTTGCCCGCCGAGCTTTTGGAACTCTTCCGCCATCTGCTCAGTGACCAAACGATAATCGACAATACTGGTAGTTTTGACATAAATCGCGCCTAAGCCAGTGATGTTTGGCTCAGCCAGCTTGAGTTGAATTTCATCGAGTAGCTTTACGTCGATGCCGTTGACATGACAGCGCTCATAGAGGGCATTCATGCGTTCGACTTCTTGCTCATTGGTCGCAACCAGTAACTTGCCACAGTTCTCCACCGGAATATCGTGCTCGGCACAGAACGAAATGGTTCGCTCTACCCCACGCTTACAAAAATCCGCTTTTAAGCTGCCCGGAGCGTAGTACACCCCGGCATGAATCACGCCGCTATTGTGTCCGGTTTGGTGCTTGGCAAAACCGGACTCTTTCTCAACCAATAAAATGGATTTGTCTGGATGACGTTGCTGCAGTTGCCATGCTGTCGACACACCAACGATACCGCCACCAACAATGATGTAGTCATAGACTGATTTCATACGACCTCTTATAAAACCGATAGTTGAGATTGTTGCAATTTGAACTTGCGACCACTGTAAATGAACACCGCGACAAATACCGCACAGCTTGCCACACGAACCAACATTGGGATGTCGTGCCAAACCAGCAATGTACCCACCACTACCAACAAGAGACGCGTCAGAATATTTAGAGGACCTTCCAAGTAACCTTCAATCGCACCAATCAATGCATAGGTACCGATGATGGCGAAGAAGCCCACGGTAATTACCGATGTTACATCCCAACTTACTAAGCCTGTGTAAGCAATCAGCAACGGTACAAGATACAAACCTTTAGCAATTTTCCATGCCATCAAACCGGTACGCATTGGCGGTGTTTTAGCAATGGTTGCCGCAGCAAATGCGGTCAAACACACTGGAGGAGTAACATTACTGTCTTGCGATAGCCAGAAGATGATGAGGTGAGCAGCCAGCAGTGCTAAACCTACTGCTTCCATACCCAGACTTTGCTCTAGTAGGGTTTCCATAAAGTCCGCAGGCACTAACGCCACCATTTCTTTCGCGGTTTCCAACGCCATTGGTGCATTAAGCAGTTCCAGCTTTTCTGGCGCCGCCAACATAAAGATGGCTTTTGCTTGTTCAGGCAGTTGACCCGACACCATCAATTCAAGCAATTGGTTTTCCGCAATCAACTTGTAAAGCGCAGGGGCAGACAATGTACCCAATACAATATACGCCGCTGTCACGGGTAACCCCATGCCCAATACCAGAGAAGCGAGCGCAATCAGAACGATCATGATGAACAAGTCACCATTCGCCCAACCGTCGATCATCAATGAGAACGTATTACCAATGCCCGTGGTGCTGATCACGTTGACCACCAAACCTATACCTACCAGCAATACGGCGGTTGTCGCCATGTTTTTCGCACCTTGTGAAAGTGCTTCGATGATCGCTTTTGGTCCCATCTTATGATCTTTCGAAAACCAAGAAGCCACCACCACTGAAATGATCGACAAGCCCGCAGCGTAAGTCGGCGTAAAGCCTTGAACCAACAAAGTGACCAATACCGCCAGTGGAATAAG
This sequence comes from Vibrio harveyi NBRC 15634 = ATCC 14126 = KCTC 12724, assembly GCF_001591145.1. Lineage (GTDB taxonomy): Bacteria > Pseudomonadota > Gammaproteobacteria > Enterobacterales > Vibrionaceae > Vibrio > Vibrio harveyi. Next base: position 91,681 of record NZ_BCUF01000009.1, read on the forward strand.
GTTGTGCCATCCGCTGATCACTACTTTTAGTAGAGACTCATCACTGGTCGTGATCTTTTGAACGCCGCTGCGTTTGGCTTCAATACGCACAAAGAACGCAACAGACAAGAAATAGATAAGAGCAGGAATGAAAGAAACCGCAATGATATCAACATAAGGAATTTGCGTGTAAGACGCCATGATGAAAGCACCCGCGCCCATCACTGGTGGCATCAACTGACCACCTGTTGACGCTGCAGCTTCAACACCCGCCGCAAAGCGCGAAGGGAAACCCGCTTTTTGCATTAAAGGAATACTGATAACACCGGTTGAAACCGTATTTGCCACACTAGAGCCAGATACTGAGCCCATCAAACCAGAGCCAATCACTGCGATAAAACCGGGACCACCAATAATTTTGCCAGCCGCAGCTCGTGCCACATTGATGATGTAATCACCGACACCAGAGCGAACGAGAAACGCCCCAAACAGAATGAACATGAATACGAAAGTCCAACTGATGCGCGAGATAGAGCCAAACATGCCCTCAGAAGAATAGAAGCTGCGGTAGAGCAAGGTTTCCATGCTCAAACCCGGGAAGTGGAAAATACCTGTCGCCCACTTACCCCAAAGCACAACGTAGCTTAAACACACCACAATCAGCACAGGAATAAACCAACCCATGGTGCGTCGGATCAGCTCAATAACAATCAGGATTGCCATGATGGCGAAGACCCAATCGCTGGTCACGAACTTAACACCGCGTTCATATAGCGCATCTTCGGCATAGGGAATGTAGAGCAAACACGCGACCGCGCCTATAGCAATCAACACATCGATGCCGAGTGCAACCTTACTCTGCTTGAGAGAGATATGAGCCGGATACCAAAGCGCACAAATCACCGCAAAGCCAGCAAAGTGGGTCGCGGAAATCCATAACTCTGGTAACGTCGATAAGGTATTAAACCAAATGTGCAAAGCAGACAACACCACGCCAAACACAGTGATTGTAGTGGTTACCCACGGAAAATCAGTGCGCGTGGGCAGCTCAAACTTCTGCAATTCCTTTTCTATTGAGTCGCTCATCTCATACTCCAAGCTCTGGCGGCTTTTTCCATCTTAGAAATCGATAGGGATAAAATGCCCCGAGCCGAAACTCGAGGCGAAGTTGGCGTTATTTCGCCATTAGGTCTGATGGGATTTCGATGCCCATTTCTTTGTAGTAACGCGCTGCGCCTGGGTGAAGAGGCACTGGCAAACCAGCAATCGCTTTCTCAATCGCCATTGCTTTTGTTGCTTTGTGGATGCCTTGTAGGAAAGGCAGGTTCTCGTAGATCGCTTTGGTTAGCTGGTAAACGTCTTCTTCCGAGATATCTTCACGAACTGCCAAGAAGTTTGGCTGTGCAATGGTGGTGATCGGCTTATCTAGACCCGGATAAGTGTTCGCTGGGATCTCGTACTTCGTCCATAGGTTATAACTGCCATTCGCCTCTTTGATTTGCTCGTCAGTAAACGAAAGAATCGAAATGTCTTTACCCAGCGCAGCAAAAGCTTGAGTAACCGCACCAACAGGTACACCTGCAGGCGTGTTCATGCCGTCAATGGTACCGTTTTGAAGTGCGCTCGCGCTGCCGCCGTAGCCCATGTAAGCAAGATTGAATTTATCAGGGTCTACCTTCAGACCTTTCATGATTTGGCGACCCGAGTTCTCAGTACCAGAGTTCTTCTTACCGATAGAGAACTTCTTGCCATCTAGGTTGTTCAGGTCAGTCACCGTGCCAGTTTTTGCTAAGTCAGAGCGAACAATAAAGTGCTCAACGTTTTGCCACAGCATAGAGACTGAACGCAGCTGCTCTTGGCGACCGCTTTTCTCATAAGGACCTTCACCAGACCAAGCCCACGCACCATAAAGACCTTGTAGAATCGCGAACTGTGCTTCGTTTTCGTTCAGCAGTTTGACGTTTTCACCAGAGCCCGCAGAGCTGATTGCAGAAAGGGAGAAGTGGTGCTTTGGTGCCAATTTCACTTTGCTTAACGTCGCCAACGCTACGCCCACAGGGTAGTAAGTACCACCTGTCGATGCCGTTGCAAGAATGTAACTACGATCTTCTGCCGCAGCGTTAGCAGCAATACCAAAAGAAGTCACAGTGACAGCCAAAGCTTTTACCAGCTTATTCATTTTCATTATTACTCTCCGTGTAGTCGTTTCACGATTGGGGATTTACATCATGTTAAATCTTTATTAACAACAAATTCCCTAAGGCAATTGAAATGCCAACTTTTAAGTCATTGTATTTATTGACATAAGTACAGAAAGACATCAAAAATGAGCAAAATTATGCTGATTTGATAGCAAAGCGATGAGCAAAATCTTGCTTATTCAAGAGGAGAAGGTTGCACGCCTAGATCGCAAAAGGTTAATAAAATGTGATCAAGACAAAATAAATGCACGATTGGCTGATAAGCAATATTTTGCCGACGTGATTTTGGATTGGACTACAACTAATGAGCGTCTTAACAATAAGAATAAAAAGCGCATCATTCTAAACTGCTCACTTTACCAGCGGAGGTTTATAGCCTAAACGACTACAAATAGCACAAAAATACAGCAAAACAATCCATGTTAATGAAATGAAAAGTCATTTATTCTAATCTTGAGTTTAAAAACCAGTTCGATCCACCAGTTAAGAAACAAACATTGACCGTATCAACTTATTTTCTACTTCGGGGTTGTGCCAATAGCCTCATGTTCGTTAGGGTAACTACACACCAAGGCAAACGTATTCCTTGGTGCTTTTTTGTCACTAAGGATCACTCATGTCAGCAACTGCGCAATCACAATTCGCTTTAAAACGCCCATCTGGCGTTGCTGCTGCGATCCTCCTGCTCTCTCTGGAACTGATTCAGAGCTGACAGGCTATATCTAAACTTTCTGTCAGCTTGAGAAGAAGCTGACGGGAACACCACATACTCCTCCCATTCCTTTCAGTTTCTTCCAAGCGAAACATAAGAGGAATAACAATGTTAAGCGCACGCAATATCGCCGCTTTGGGCTTCATGACTTTCGCCATGTACTTAGGCGCGGGTAACCTGATCTTCCCTCCATTTTTGGGTTACCAAGCAGGTGAAAACTTTCTGAGCGGGATGTCTGGCTTCCTCTTAACGGGCGTAGGTCTGCCTGCAATGGCACTGGTGATGGTCGCTATCGTAAACGGTTCAGACAAATTAACCGCCGCCCTACCTAAACCTTTGGCGACCAGTTTTTGGGTAATGGTATTTATCGTGATTGGTCCTGCATTCGTAATACCACGTGCGATTACCGTGGCTTACCAATTTAGCTTTGCACCAATGTTTGGTGATGCCGCTTTGGTACCTTTCACAATTGCTTTCTGTGTTATCACCATTTTGTTTGCGCTATACCCGGGCAAATTAGTCGACAACCTAGGCAAGATCTTAACCCCGGCATTGATGGCTATTTTAGTGATCATGTCTGTAACCGCTCTGGTTTATCCAGCCGGCGAGCTTACTACTGCAACGGGACCATATGTATCTGGCGCATTTGCTGAAGGCTTAACCCAAGGCTACATGACCATGGACGCGCTAGGTTCTATCGGTTTTGGTTGGATCATCTTCCGAGCGATTCGCAGCATGGGTGTGGATTGTCCGAAAGCCACCGCAAAATACACGCTAATTGCAGCTTTGATGTACGCCGTTGCCATGGCATTTGTTTACATCTCATTGGCTTACATTGGTTCGACAAGCTCATACTTGGGTTCTGAGTTCAGTAATGGCGGCGACATCTTAACGGCATTCACCTTCAGCCACTTCGGCGCATTTGGTTCACTATTACTTGGTGCCGTGATGGTATTAGCGTGTTTGACTACGGCTATCGGCGTAACCACAGCAGGCAGTGAGTTTTACGACAACACTTTCAGCAAAGTGAACTACAAAGGCTGCGTTATCACGACTATGGTGTTGGCAGGTTTGATCGCCAACGTAGGTCTGGAGCAACTATTGGCTATCACATTGCCAGCGGTTGTGGCGCTTCACCCAGTAGCGATTGCATTGATGATCATGGCACCAGTGCGCAACAAGATGTCGCAAATCATGGTCGTCGCGACGGCGTTCACTGCTCTAACGTTTGGCTGTGTTGATGCGCTGCACATCCTAGGTTACATGCCAGAAGCCGCAAACCAATGGTTAGACAGCAACATGCCGCTGTACCACTACTTTGCAAGCTGGATTGTTCCGACGATTGTCATGGTGATTGTGGGGGTCGTCTTTACCCGCAAGGCAAACCAACAACACACCGAGTTGGCAAACCAAGCCTAGATTGGCAAGTACCTTAACAAATAAGTACTTCAACAAAAAACGGCTTCCTCAGAAGCCGTTTTTTCTATGTATAGTCAGAGCGATTTAAACCAAACTTCTGCATCTTTTGGTTGAGGGTTCGGCGCGGTAAATCTAGCTCGACCATCACATCCGTAATTCGTCCTTGATGTCGAACTAGCGAGTCATGCAGCACTTTACGTTCAAAGTTGTGTAGCTGAATCGCCAATGGAACGCCTGCTTGTGTCTCTTCGGTTGTAGAAGATGGTCGACTGGAGAGAATTTCCATCACGGAGACGGTTTCATCCAGTGCAAAACGCATCGCGACATTCCTCAGCTCACGCACGTTACCGGGCCAAGCGTAAGCAAGAATGGCTTTTCTATCGGCTTCACTCAGCGGACGACTCCCTGGATTACTTTTCAGAGCAAAGTGTTCGAACAAGATCAACGCGTCTTCTTCTCGCTCACGTAGTGGTGGCAAATAGATCTGCGCCACATTGAGGCGGTAGTACAAATCCTGACGAAACTCGCCATGATCATTGAGATCTTCTTTCGCAGCGGCGATCACTCTCAAATCAACCGAGATCTGCTGATTACCCCCAACGCGCTCAACCGTATGTTCCTGTAATGAACGTAAGACTTTCACCTGCATCGACAGTGGCATACTCTCGATTTCATCAAAGAATAAGGTGCCTTTATCCGCGTATTCCAATTTACCAATGCGCTTTTTACCCGCCCCGGTAAATGCCCCTGCTTCGTGCCCAAACAGCTCACTTTCAAACAGGTTCTCAGGAATAGCACCACAGTTGATTGGCACAAAATGATGGGGGCTGCGTTGGCTTTCATTGTGCAAACTGGTCGCTACCAGCTCTTTACCACAACCTGTTTCACCGTAAATAATCACGTTAGTATCAATGCGTGCTAACTTGGCAACTTGTTCTCTAAGCTGTTGCATCACTCGGCTTCGCCCAATCAGCACTTCTTCTAAGCCGCTAACGCTAGATAGATACTCTTGGCGATCTTGAGTAGACGTTTGTGCGCGATAGCTCTCTACCGCTTCGGTCACTCGTTGGGATAAGCGCTCAGGTTGAAAAGGTTTCTCGATAAAATCGAACGCACCGTTTTGTAATGCGCCTACCGCCATATCAACGTCACCATGTCCGGTGATCAAGATAATCGGCGTTGGAATGTGATTGGCAATCAGGCTTTCTAGTATCGACAAACCATCGGTGTCCGGCAGGCGAACATCACTGACAATCGCATCAAATTCTTGGCTAAGAATGGCGGCTTTGCCCTCCTCCCCCAAACTGAACGCGGTCACGTCGAACCCCGCCAGTTGCAGCCATTGACTGGTAGCTTGGCGAACAATGTCATCGTCTTCGATAAGTGCAATTTTAGGGGAGTCGTTAAAAGCCATACGTTACTGCCATAGGGTGAAAAAGAAATCGCTCTTTGTTAACGGTAGCAAAAACCACTGAGGAGAAAAGGAGCTAGATCTCACTTCTTGCTTACAAGTCTTTAACATCCAACCAGTTAGGCGCACTCTTTAATGACTGTCGATGAGAACGCACTAGCTGAATGGAGTCAGTATGCAGCGCAAAAGGAATGGCAAAACATGGCTTGTGGTCGCAATTGCGGCAGTGCTGATGTTGTCTTGCTATAGCGCCAGTAGAGAGGTCGCCCGTCAGTGGTTGAGCGTGCAAACTCAAACCGAAGCTCAACAAAAACTGCTCGACTATATTGGTGAAGTTCGCCGTGCACTTAAACGCTTCTACCATCTGCCTTACCTTGTTACCAACAATCCAGAAACCATCGCGTTTGTGAAAGGAAACCGAACTTATTACGAGCCATTGCAAACCCAGCTGACTCAACTCGATAAAGCTGCCAATACAGAAGGGTGGTTAATCCTGTCTAACTCTGGCGAAGTATTGGTATCGAGTTTGATCGAAGAGCGCTTTAGCCTGTCTGACCGAAAAGCCATTGTGGAACAAATTCACAATCAAGGCGGCGGTGTTTCCTTGGTGAACAAAACCAAAGGTTCGAGCCCGTTGTATTATCTTGCTGCCCCTATCTACGACGGTCTGGATATCGCAGGCATTGTGGTGGTGCAAATCAACCTCAGCCTGTTGACCGAACAGACCATTACTAGCCAAGACATCATTACGTTGCAAAATCGCCAACAACGCTTTTTCCTATCGAGTAGCTCGCTTTATAACGCTGACTGGTTTAACGAACCGAGAAACACCGTTCAGTTAGAAACGAAACGCTTGTACGACAACACCAATATCAGTGTGTGGACGCTCAACCAACAACGTTATTTTGCGCACACCGTTAAATTGGATGATTTGAATTGGTACGTAAGCTACCTCACCCCTTCTAAGCCGATTCAACAAACCATAAACGTGATTGGTTGGAGCGTAGCTGCGCTGCTCTTATTGGTTGTATTACTCGTCATCATTGGTCTACAACGTCGCCAAAAGCACATCAACCAACAGCGAATTCAAGCCCTGTTGGAAGAGTCCCAACGCCGCTTGAAACAGATGATCAATAAGACCCACGTAGGTTTGCTATTGATTGATGAACAAGGACAACTGTTCGATCTCAACCCAATGGCAAAGCGCTTGTTCTGTTTGCCAGAAAGCGTCAATCGACACGCTTTTGCTTGGGAATTATTCGACGCAGGTAATCCCAATTCCACCACACTTAAGTTACTAAAGGACTTGCCTAAACATAAAGAGCTCGCAGAGATCAGCACGGTTGAAACCATTGCCAGACGCAGTGACGGTAGCGTCTTCCCTGTACTGTTCTCGCTGACCAGTTTCCCTTGGCATGGTGAGCAGTATTTCCTTGCAACAATCATCGACATCACTAAGCGGAAAAAAGCTGAGCAATCGCTGCAACAAGTAAACCAAGAGCTGGCGCAGCGGGTAGAAGAGCGTACTCAAGCGCTAAAAGAAGCGCAAAGCCAGTTGATTGAATCGAGCAAAATGGCCGCTTTGGGTCGCATGTCGAGCGCGATCACTCATGAACTCAATCAGCCACTAACAGGCTTGCGTACCCTGCTCACCACAAACGAACTGTTGGCAGAACGTGGCGAAACGGAGATGATGAAAGCCAACAATGTTTTGGTACAGAAGCTGATTGATCGCATGGCAAGCATGACCAGTCAGCTAAAGACGTTCGCCTACAACAAACCAGAAAGCTTACAGGCAATTTCTCTCACCTCTGCACTCGAAGATACTTTGCGAGTGTACCAATCCCAATTAGAGAACGTGGACGTACGTGTGCGCGTTCCTCATGACTTACCTAACATCATGGGTGAAGAACAACGGCTTCTGCAGGTCCTTGGCAACCTTGTGTCGAATGCATTGGATGCAATGGACCAAACCGCCAATCCACAGCTGAATTTGATCGTCACCCCAACCGACAATCAAGTAGAGCTCACGGTAAGTGATAATGGCTGCGGCGTCTCGGATAAAATGCTTGAATCCATGTTCGAACCATTCCAAACCTCAAAGAAAATTGGTAAGGGATTAGGACTGGGATTAGCGATCACCGCTAATAATATGCGCGATATGAACGGGCAAATTATCGTGAATAAAAATGAACAAAATGGGCTGATTTTCACTTTATTGTTCAAGTCAGCGTGATTTTGGATCGATTACAAAACCACCGTTAGAACTAAGCATCCCCGTCGTTTGAGAAAAACACGATCTCGATACAAGAATCCCTCCTTGACCTACACTATTCTCGAACACAGAAAACATACACTTCAAAACGATAAAGAGTGAGAAACATGATTAAGTTTCCTGAACATTTTCTTTGGGGCGGTGCTATTGCTGCAAACCAAGTAGAAGGGTCGTACAACCTTGGGGGTAAAGGGTTATCGACATCAGACATGCTGCCAAACGGTATTTTGAGTCCGCATCAAACCCGTGAAGAACGTACGCCGGGTATCAAAGACGTGGCGATCGACTTCTACAATCGCTACCCAGAAGACATTGCGCTATTTAAAGAGATGGGCTTTAACTGTCTGCGTCTGTCTTTGGCATGGAGCCGAATCTTTCCGAACGGTGACGAGCTAGAACCTAACGAAGAAGGTTTAGCGTTCTATGATAAAATTTTTGAGGAACTGGCGAAGCACGACATCCAACCTTTCGTGACCTTATCTCACTACGAAATGCCTTACGCACTGGTTGAAAATTACGGCGGTTGGGGTGATCGCCGCGTCATCGAATTCTTCGAACGTTATGCTAGCACCGTGCTGGAACGCTACAAAGACAAAGTGAAGCTGTGGTTAACGTTCAACGAAATCAACATGTCACTGCACGCACCATTTACTGGTGTTGGTTTGCAAGAAGACGCCAGTGAACAAGAGATTTACCAAGCGATTCACCACCAGCTAGTCGCAAACGCAAAAGCGGTAAAACTGTGTCAGCAAATCGTACCAAACGGCAAGATTGGTAACATGCTGCTTGGCGCAATCAACTACCCATATACCTGTAATCCTGATGACGTGCTTGCTGCAATGCATGAAAACAACAAGTGGTTGTTCTTCGGTGATGTACAAACACGTGGTCAATACCCTGGCTACATGAAGCGTTACTTCCGTGAAAATGGCATTGAAATTCAGATGGAAGCAGGCGATTTAGAAGAGATCGCATCAGCAAGTGTCGATTTCATCTCATTCAGCTACTACGCAAGTGGCTGTGCAAGTGCGGATCCAAAACAGAAAGAAGTGGGTAACATCGTCGATAGCGTACCAAACCCATATCTTGAAAAGAGCCAATGGGGTTGGTTGATCGATCCAAAAGGCCTGCGCGTTCTGCTGAACTTCCTTCACGATCGCTACCAAAAGCCACTGTTCGTCGTAGAAAACGGATTAGGTGCACGTGATGAAATCGATGAAAACGGTGAGATTCAAGATGATTACCGCATCGCTTACTTGAACGACCATCTTGTACAAGCACATGAAGCGATTCTGGATGGCGTTGAGCTGATGGGCTTCACCAGTTGGGGACCCATCGATTTGGTCGCGAACTCAACCGCTGAAATGAGCAAACGTTACGGTTACATCTACGTTGATCGCCACAACGATGGTCAAGGTACATTAGAACGTAAACGTAAGAAGAGCTTCTTCTGGTATCAAGATGTGATTCGCACTGCGGGCGGCTCACTGAAAAACTAAGCTTATTATCTAGATACAAAGTGCATGTTTATTTAGATATAAAACAGCAAAGCCCTGCAAACGCAGGGCTTTTCTTATTCCCAATTTCAATTCAGTCACATGACTAAACGCCAATTTCACCACCGTCTTCACGGCGAATAACCACCGTTGCGGCACGTGGGCGCAGTTTCATACCCGCAGGTGTTTCTTCCGCGGCATTGTCGCTGTAAGGCCAGTTACCCGGATGCTGAATGTTCACGAACAAGGACTTGTAATCTGGGCTAATGGTAAAGCCCGTCACTTCACAGCCGTTAGGGCCAACAAAGAAACGCTTCAGCTCAGCTTGGTTTTCTGCACCAATCACCTCTTGCGTACCGTTTTCATCCGTCAGTTTTGAAGGTACGACAGCAAGCATTTGGTCATTGGTGTAAGACGTCACTTCATCTGCGCCGTTATCCGTTTGAATCCACAGGATGCCACGAGGATCAAACGCCAATCCATCTGGGCTCGCAAATTGATTCAGTTCTGTCAGGCTGGAACGGTTAGTGTCCGCATCGCCGTTAGCAGGAGCTCCAAACACGAAGATATCCCAAATAAAGTCTGTCGCCGCTTCCCCTTCATCCCAACGGATTACGTGACCAAACTTGTTGTTCAAACGTGGGTTCGCAGGGTTGGTCTCATCCGTACGTTTGGTGTTATTCGTCAGCGTTAGATAAACCGAGCCTGTGAATGGGTCAACAGTACACCACTCAGGGCGGTCCATTGGCGTCGCACCGACAAGATCCGCCGCACCTGCTGTGTTAAGAATAATTTCAGCCAACGAGTTAAAGTTGTCTGCCAATGTGCCACCAGAGACTGTCGCGCTGTCTAGTGTCAGTGGTAACCAAGTACCAGAACTGTCTTCATTAAAGCGCGCCACATATAGTGTGCCTTCATCCATGTACTTATCGCCAGTGACCAAACGGTTTGTCGGATTTGCATCTGCTGGGTCCCATGCTGCTGCCGACTCAAATTTGTATAAGTACTCGAAGCGAGAATCATGACCTGAGTAAAACACCACAGGTTTGCCTTCTTCAAGTTTACCGAACGTACAGCCTTCATGGCGGAAACGACCTAGTGCAGTACGCTTCTTCGCACGCGAGTTTTGCGTGTATGGGTCGATTTCAACAATGTAACCATGACCATTCGCTTCGTTACGGTAATCGTCCAATGCGCTTGCTCCGGTTGGTTCAACGTTAAATCGTGTAAACTCATCCAAACGCTCTTCAGCATTACCAGCCAACGTTTCCCAAAGATAACGAGTTCGCTCATCATCAACACCAATACGATCTTGTTCTTCAGTACGAACACCAGCATTAACGAAATAGCCCGGCCAGTTTTCTTCACACGTTAGGTAAGTGCCCCAAGGCGTAAAACCATTACCGCAGTTGTTTAATGTGCCACGTGCTTGGCTACCATCTTGCGAAAAGCGCGTAACAGTCAGGTCTGTATTTGCCACGGGGCCCGAGAGATCCATCACTGTCGCACCAGTATAACGGCGGTTTAGTGGATCGGTATCAACCAGTTTCCACATGTTGTCTTCAAGCTGAACGCGAACCACAGAGACACCGTGGGCGTTAATTTCTTTACGTACTTCATCGACGATAGTGCGCACACCACCCACAACAGTAGGACCACTTGGGTGCAATGCTGAGGTATCAATGTATTCATGGTTAATACACAGTAATCCATCGGTGTCACTGTCGTTTAGTGAGAAGAAATGCATACCGTCATGGTGCATACCAAGCGCATTAAGCTGATCGGCACTCGTGTTGCTGCCATCGTCTTTCCAAGCATTACCTTGTGCATTTAAAGGCGTCCCCCAAGGCACCAACACTTGTGCGACGTAACCTTGCGGAATCGAAACAGCATCTGTCAGTGAGCCAGGAATCGAATCAAAATTGAGGACTGCACTTGAAACGCCAGAGCCGTTCCCCGCCGAAGTGCCCGAGCTAGAGGAGTTGCACCCAGAGAGACCAAATGCACCAAAAGCGGTCATTGCACCGACCCCCAAACCACCTTTCAGGATACTGCGTCGAGATAGGCTCGCTTCCAGTACTTCTTCAAAAGGCTTGTTATTACTCTGGTTGTAACGCGTCGTGTCGAAGGTTTCCTTACTCATGGTGTTGCTTTCCCAGTGTTAGGTTGAATTATAGGTTTGTATACCCAAGTGACTTCAAGATGCAGGATTCAGAGCGTTGTCATTGAGCGAGAGGAAGTTTGGAAGAGAAAAGTGACAGAACTAGTCTATCTTTATGAACTTTGTGTTTAGAAAATGTTATAAAACACACATCTATTCTATGTACTCCCGATTTTGCTTGGGCTAAGCCAGATTTGGGGGTATAAGGTGTACTCAAATCATCCACGAGAGATAATCATGAAACTAGATAAAATCGATAACAAAAATCGTCGTCTGCGTAAAAAGCTATTCCTAGGTGAATTCGCAATCCTAGGTTTTGAAATCAGCTGTGAAACAGACATCAACGACTTCGACCGTTACGATGCATTCGTAGATGAGTTTATCGACTACATTGATGGTCTAGATCTGTGCTTCGGCGGCGGCGGTCTAGAACTGTTTGAAGGTTTCCTATGTTCAACTGAGCGCTACGGCAGCGCGACAGAAGAACAAAAAGCACAAGTTGTCGCTTGGCTAGAAGCTCGCCCAGAAGTAAGCAGCGCGAAAGCGGGCGAACTGGTTGACGCAAACTACCTGTAATTGCAGAGTCACTCTGTAATAAACAGAGTTGAGCAAGTAATGAGAAAGCTGGTCCTCGGACTGGCTTTTTTGCGTTTAGAAGCCGTGAATTTCTGAAGTACTGAGAACCGGAAGCGCGAACCGCTTTGATGGCTTGGAACCGTTAGTCTTTGGGAGTATTTTGGTATTTGGGGATACGTAGATATCTGGAAAATATGGTGAGCGAGAAATAATGGCAGTTTTAGATAATTTTAGAGCTGGCATTTTATGGAAGCTTATCCGTCCATTGCCAGCTCAGTGTCACGAGTGTGGTTAACTATGCTTTTTTGCTAGCGTCAGTTTTTGTGTCTTTCCAGTATTGGATACGTACACGATGCAACTGTGCTTTTCTCATCTTTTTCATAGCAATCTCCCTCATCTATATAGGTAGCGCTCATCATGAGCTTATTGTCTAAGGTTGTTTTCCCCTCCAATCTATCGGGGAACGAATAAATTAACCGTGATTGATTTCACAACATAATGACAAAACACGCCATGTTGCAGTCAATTTTTGAACAGTTCGACTGTGTTTTATCGTATGGCAAAGGTTAACCTATCCACTGAATATGACAGATTAATGGCAATCAAGTTCCCTATTCCATCTGTCATTGAATCTTAATAATGATTCTCGAATAGCCTAGCAATTAATATACCAGTTACGCATAACGATACCACGCATGTGCTCAAGCTAAGGTTGGATTCGCTGCTGGTAATGTTGTCGGTAGTCTCGCGGAGTCAGCCCCTTGTAGGTTTTAAAATGGCGATTAAACAAAGCTTGATTGCGATACCCTACTCGCTCAAACACAATGCCAATGGGCAACTCAGTTGATTGCAGCAAGTCGGCGGCATGGTTAATACGCAGTTTCATCAAGCGTTGGCTAAAGGGTTCTTTAAAGTGCTTTTTAAACAGACGAGTCACCGCACTTTCACTCAGCGATAAATCATTAGCGAGATCGGCAAGTGTTATCTTGCGAGCGAAGTGTTGTTCTAGATACGCGCTCACCTTAGCAACACGCTCTCTTTCTTGTTGCTCATGTTCGCTCATCGAGAGATAAGAATGTGTCATCAGTGTTTTGGCTGCTTCATCATGCGCAAGTAACGAAAGTACATGAATAAAGCGAGCTAGTTGCTCCATCGCAGGTACTTTCATCAACTCATGAAGAAGCCCCACAACTTGTTGAGCAGTTCGCTCAGAGAACACTACTCCTTTATTTGCTGCCTTGAGCAACGGATCGAGCTTGCGCAGTTCCGTGCAATAAAACATCAGATTGGCAATCCACTCACGCTTAAACCAAATTACATGGGTTTCACAGTTATTTTCTACCAACGTGGAATGAATAGAATGAGGAACACCCGGCGCAATCAATAACATTTGATTGTGGGTCACTTCCAACTCGTGATGACCAATGTGCAGAGTTCCAGAAAAGTGTCGATGAATGACCAACTCGTACACATCATCATGAAAATGGAAGTCATACTCCTTTTTAGGCTCATCAATACGACGATAGCGCCAAGAAAAGCCAGGTCTCTGCGGTACTTTTTCGATGTGCGCCATTTGTCACTCCACAAGATAGTATTGTTATACGCGCAAATAATATCAGTATTACCGACACATTCTTTACTACGCCTCAATAGTATTGATATTGAGCGGTATACTATCAACTTAACTCTGTCACGTTCCTTATCCTTGCGTTGAAAAGAAGGCTAACCAAGGAGCTGTTATGAGTAATTTCAAAACTAAGCTGCGTCAGATCATGCAGAAAACTCGTGATGAATGGGCAATATTTGCAGTAAAAGAGATGGGAATTTCATCCGACACTGTCGCTAAATCTTATGGCTACAACTCGAGTTGTGATCTTGAGCAAACTCTTAAACAAGACGAAAAAGACACCGATTCGTACATTCGCTCGACACCTTGTGCGAGATCTCTCACAAGCGATGTAAGTAAAAAGACCATTTTTGACTAAGAACAAATCAACCAATAAACCTAACTAATTGAAAATTATTAATTATCCTTTTTTAAGCAATATTCGCTGCCAAAGTTTTTTTACCTAGCTGATTGAGAGTAATCAGCAAAACAACAATACTAAACATGTCGACAGGATGTTGGCGGGAACAGGAAAAAAGCCTAAAGGATTGGGTATCTTCAGGATGAAGATTTGGTAGCTTAGGATGAGTTATCAGCAAGGATGTAGTTAAGCTCTAGGATAGAGTTCGCCCGTCAGGATGATAGGCAAGAATGGACACCGCTAGGAAGGCGATGAACAAGGAACTCGGTTAAAGGACTTAGCCACAATCAAGGATAGATGCAGGGAGCACCTATTAGTAGCCGGATTGCTGCGAAAAAGAATAAGCCCCGTCTGGGAAACCAGGCGGGGTTTTATTTTGCCCGTCATTTATGCTCCTCTCTACGTTCGGTCTTGCATCATGCTATTATTTCAGCAATTTCTTTAGCAGATTCATTCTCTGATAGACGCTTTCTTTAATAAACATCGAGCAAACGACGCCCTATGCTGAATCCAGTTTGGTTACACACATTCAAAACACTAGTTGAAGTCGGTCACTTTACGCAGACGGCGGAAAAGCTTTATATGACTCAACCCGGTGTCAGCCAGCACATTAAAAAGCTGGAGCAAGCTTGTCAGCATCCATTGATTAAGCGCGAGAACAAAAGCTTTGAACTTACGGAGCAAGGGCGCATGGTGTATGCCTACGCGCTAGAACTTGAAGAAAAAGAAAAAAGCCTACTAGAAGATTTGAGCTTTGATGATCCACATGCTGGATACTGCAAACTCGCATGCTCTGGTGCGCTTGCCTTGATGCTGTTTGATCCGCTCCTTGAAAAACAGAAACAACATAAAGGCTTATCGATTCACCTAGAAGCTGCACCCAACCAATCTATTCTTAATGGCGTTGCTGAGGGTCGAATTGATATGGGCATCGTAACCTACTCACCAAATAAAAGCGTGTTCCAAAGCGAACAAATTGGTCGAGAGACTTTATGTTTGATCTTACCTAAATCCTACCGAGGAAAAACGCTCACACCGGAGTTACTGAAAAGCTGTGGCGTGATTGGTCACCCAGATGCTGAACATTACATGACGCTATTTTTCGATCAATGTGCCGAACCCTTACTAAAAGAGATCAAAGTCAGCGACATGCCGTTATCCGGGTACGTCAACCAGTTAAGCCAGATCTTACTGCCAGTGAGTAAAGGACTCGGCTTTACCGTTTTACCGCGCAGTGCGGTGGAGAGCTTTGCATTAAGAGAAGAGTTATATGTCGCCGAATTAAAGCAACCGGTATATGAAGATTTATTTTTGGTTAGAAAACGCAGCCGCACATTGCCACTGCGCTACCAAACCATCAAGCAGGTCTTATTGAATGTGATCGGTACTGCTGTTCATCAATGATGTCAGCCATTCTTCACTAGTAATACGCTTATCTTGGCAATCCACCCAATATGGCTTGCCAGATAACCAACTCTTTGACGCCACCTCTTTTATAAACACATCCACAGAATCAACGTCATCTTTGGCATAATCCCATTTGTTGCGCATGTGTTCTGCCGCCTCGCGATTGGTATACGCCTTGCCGTTACGGATAAAGGTGCAAGAGGATTGCTCAACTCGTTTCATCAACGTCGAGATATCTTCCTCTACCTCTGCTAATGCAAAGGTAGGCAGAATACTTAATGTAAGTAGCAACGACCACTTTGCTTTCATCATAGCTTTATCCTTATCCCTGACCACGTAACTAATAGTAAGTAACTAATACCAAGTAACTACTAATAAGTGACTTAACTATTCTGGTGTTTGGCTGTTTAGTTCAGCCATTATTGCCACCATGCCTTAGCAGGCTGAGGCTCCGCAATCGCCAAACGTTGACCAATCTCAGGGCTCACTAACGTTACACCGCGCTCTTCACTAATGTCTAACGCGCGTTGCATCGGTTCATTCCAATCATGCATCGACAGATCAAACGTACTGTTGTGAATCGGCATCATCACTTTGCCCTGCACATCGATGTGTGCTTGAACACTTTGCTCTGGGAACATGTGAATATCTGACCAAAGGTCATTGTATGCGCCCGTTTCAATCATTGTGAAATCGAATGGACCGTACCTTTCACCAATCTCTTTAAAGCCATTGAAGTAACCTGAGTCACCACTGAAGAACACTTTGTGTTGCTGTGCATTAATAACCCAACTGCCCCACAGTGTCGTATCACGGTCTGTCAAACCTCGACCAGAGAAATGCTGAGTCGGAGTCAGTGTATATTCAATGCCGTCGACAGAATGTGACTCCCACCAATCTAGCTCGATCACTTTCTCCTTAGGCACGCCCCAGTTCACCAGTAATTGCCCCACTTTCAAAGGCACCAAGAAAGTTCCAACCTTGTCACCAAGCTCTTTAATCGAGGCTTTATCTAGATGATCGTAATGGTCATGGCTGATCACCACGACATCGATACTTGGCAAATCTTGCAAAGTGATTGGTGTTTGGTGGAAACGCTTTGGTCCTGCCCATTGGACAGGAGATGCTCGGTCACTAAAGACAGGATCGGTCATCACCAACTTACCATCAAGCTTCATCAACACGCTCGAATGACCAAGACGGTATATGACATCATCTTGTTCTTCTAGTAGTTGTGTCGCAGTCATCGCATGCACTGGAATTTCAATTGTTGGGGTTGGATTCGCACGCTCAGTTGTGAAATAAGCTTTCATGATACCGAACATATCGCCCAAACTGCTTTTGTATTCCAACTCGGTGTTTGCAAATTTGTCCGGGTATGTTGGCGCTTTTTCAGTATCAACATTAGAACAAGAAATCATTGATGTACCCATCGCGAACGCTCCTACTGTGGCTAGCAAAGTTTTTTTCATAAAAAGTAAACCCGAACAAAAGTAAACTACACGGTGCAGTTTACATTCAAATTATCAAAAGTAAACTACTTAGTGTAAAATAGATCCAGAAATGATCTTCCTAACTTAACAAGTTTATGAATGTAAAAAGAAAAAGTCGTAGCGAGACCAAAAGAGAAGCGATTCTCTGCGCGGCGAAACAAGCGTTTCAAGAATTTGGGGTGCAAAACACCAGCATGGATAAGCTGTCTTCAATCGCTCAAGTATCAAAGCGAACCGTCTATAATCACTTCCCTTCTAAAGAGGCGATCGTGACCGAGTTGCTGACGGAGCTTTGGCGCTCATCAATGATGGACAGCGATATTGAACGTTTACCCACACTGCCGCTGAAACAGCAATTGATTGAATTGCTCTACAGTGAGATCGTCGTCGTGACGGAACCTAACTATATTGAATTAGCAAAAGTCGCGTTTGGACACTTTTTGTTTAAGCCGGAAGATCTCAAAGAACAAGCTGAACGCATGTCAAAACAAGAAACCGCGTTACATCGTTGGCTCACCGAACATGCCCAAAACGGCGCGCTTAAGATCGAAGATGTGGATGTGGCAAGCATTCAGCTACATAACTTACTTAAAGGCAGTGCATTCTGGCCACAGTTAATGGGGATGCGTGCTTCTTTAACAGAGGAAGAGTCCAGAGCGCTAGCCACCCAAACGGCTGAACTCTTCTTAAGTCACTATAAAAACAACTAAAGTAAAGCGGTCAAATAGCCGCTTTTTTTAGTTTTCTCACATCGAAAAATGATGAATTTTTGACTCAATTTTCTTTTTCTCGCCCTTGACAGTCGCACACAGCAAGGCGCGAGAGTTCGATAAATTATTTTTGTCGTATCGACGATATTTTTTCGTTTTCATCTCATGAGAAAACGCCCTAAGGTGCGCACCTCTGACGACGTGGTTGTCCAACCACAATTCTAAATCGTTGAAGCGAGTGGATTCTGTCACATCAATTAAACCCACTCACTATACTCTATATTTATATTTTTAATTTGGTACTGACTTACTAAGGAATTGCCATGCGTATTGCTATTCTTTCTCGTAATGAGAATCTATATTCAACCATGCGCCTAAAGCAGGCGGGTGAAGAGCGCGGACATCAAGTTGATGTGATCGATACTCTGCACTGTTATATGGATATTACGAGTAACAACCCTAAGATTCGTTACATGGGTGAAGAATTGCCAAAGTATGACGCGGTTATTCCTCGCATTGGTGCATCTATCACTTTCTACGGAACTGCGGTTGTACGTCAGTTTGAAATGATGGGCACATTCTGTGTGAACGAGTCAGTAGCAATCAGCCGCTCTCGTGACAAGCTACGCTCTATGCAGTTGCTATCACGCAAAGGTATTGGTCTGCCTCGTACTGGTTTTGCTCACCACCCTGATAACATTCAAGACGTGATCAAAAACGTTGGTGGCGCACCATTGGTTATCAAGCTACTTGAAGGCACTCAAGGTATCGGTGTTGTACTTGCTGAAACAACGAAAGCGGCAGAAAGCGTTATCGAAGCATTCATGGGTCTAAAAGCGAACATCATGGTGCAAGAGTTCATTGAAGAAGCAAATGGTGCGGATATCCGCTGCTTCGTTGTAGGTAACAAGGTTATCGCAGCAATGAAACGTCAAGCAAAAGAAGGTGAGTTCCGCTCTAACCTTCACCGCGGAGGTTCTGCTCAGCTAGTGAAACTAACCAAAGAAGAGCGTGCAACCGCAATCAACGCAGCGAAAGTCATGGGTCTAAACCTATGTGGTGTTGATATTCTTCAATCGAAAAACGGTCCTGTTGTGATGGAAGTGAACTCTTCTCCAGGTCTTGAAGGTATCGAAACTGCAACAGATAAAGACGTTGCAGGTATGATCTTCGACTTCATCGAGAAGAACGCAAAACCAAACGCTAACCGTACTCGCGGTAAAGGCTGATAATTGTTTGAGTGGGAGCCTATAGACTAGGCTCTCTTTATCACTCATCGCTAGGATGACACTATGAATCAGAAAATGATCATTGGGAACGCCGAAGCAATTTGCTTACCTGAGTTAGGGATTACTCACCTTGAAGCGCGTATTGATACAGGCGCACAGACTTCTTCTCTGCACGTAGATAATCTAGAGTGCACTGAGCAAGACGGTCAGTCATACGTAGAATTCGATCTACACCCAGATGTTTACCACTTAGAACAAGTGGTTCGCTGTAAAGCTCCACTGAAGGCGAACCGCAAGGTGAAATCATCAAACGGAACGTTCGAACACCGCTGCGTGATCACAACGATGCTACGCATGGGCGACCAAGAGTGGCCTATCGACATCACGCTGACTAACCGTGAAAAGATGACCTACATGATGTTGCTAGGTCGTCAGGGTATGGCAGACAAAGTTCTGGTAGACCCGAGCCAATCTCACTTATTGGCTCCATAATCCCCGTAGCTTCAGATGAGCGAACTCCGTGGTCGCTCATCTGGCTCTTCTGTACTTTTCTAGCTGTCCTTTTCGCCATTCTCCTCTTTCATATTCTTACTTCTCAGTACAGAGCGCATTAACCCTTTAAGTTTTATCTTCGTCACTCGCCAATGCGTAATGGGTCTAACCGGCGCGGTATTGATGATGTGTTGATAAGCATCTTCATCAAACTCAACTTCACCACCATGTGCGGCCAATAAACAACTCGGGTTCATCTCAAAAACTCGCTTTAACGACCGACGATATTGGTTGGGATGAAATATAGGAAACGGCGCAATCAAATGACTTTTTACCTGCACCATTAAATCCGCGACATAAAGCACATCCTGCTCAGCATGAAAAACCGATAAGTCTCTATCAGTATGTCCGGGGGTTTCCAATATTTGCCAATCAGAAAATCCAGGTACGGCGTCACCATCCACCAGCTCAATATCTGGTCTTAGTTTTCGCGAATACCATAGATTCCGCTTTGGTTTACGCATTCGATTCGCCATCCAACGCGCCAAAATCAAATCGGTCAAATGCATCAACCAACCATCAAAGCCGCCATACCAATGAGTGTCTCGTTTCGCAGCTAAGATCTGGCACCCCGTAAGCTCTCGCAACTTGTGCGCAGCCCCCGCATGGTCAGGATGCATATGCGTGACCACCACCATTTTTAAGTCGGTGAACGAACGATTAAGCTGATGCTCAATAAAATCTTTGAGGTGTGGAATATCGGCTCGACTGGCGCCATCAAGCAACATTAACTTGTCTGGATACTCGGCGAGATACATGGTTTGGATGTATCCCTGAATTCTATGCAGCTGCAAAACATATCCTTGTTTTGTTGGGTCTTTATTCTTGTTTTTCTGCGACCAAATCCTTACTGGTCAGACCAACTATAACAGCAGAATGGACACTCTGTTAAATAAATGTTTACACCGCGACTCGACAACAGTTGTTAATCGAAAGAACAAATTTTAATCATTAGACTCTGATTGGGTTTTATCCGTTAATGCGCGCACACGGAGTTCGTGTCAGGGTATGAGGTTAGCGCCTCATGATTTGCTTTTTTGTATTTCCTCCTCCTATTTCAGCGAGGGTTTAAATACATTTTTGTGAGAATCGAGTTGGAAAAAGCAACTAAATTAGACCGCATCCGCGCGGACTACAACGTTCACTACTGGAGCCAAGGCTTCTACGGAATTGATGACCAAGGCGAGGTTTACGTATCTCCTCGTAGTGACCGTGCACACCAAATCCCTTTCAGTGCGATTGTAAAAGAGCTAGAAGCTAAGCAGTTGAACCTGCCTGTGCTAGTGCGCTTCCCGCAAATCGTGCACCAACGCGTGCATGGCATTTGCCAAGCTTTCAACCAAGCAATTGAAGAATACCAATATCCAAACAAATACCTGTTGGTGTACCCAATTAAAGTAAACCAACAGCGTGAAGTGGTTGATGAAATCTTAGCGAGCCAAGCGCAGCTAGAAAATAAACAGCTGGGTCTAGAGGCAGGCAGCAAGCCAGAACTATTGGCGGTACTGGCATTGGCTCAACAAGGCAGCTCCGTGATCGTGTGTAATGGCTACAAAGACCGTGAATATGTGCGTCTAGCACTGATCGGTGAAAAGCTAGGTCACAAAGTATTTATCGTACTAGAGAAGCTATCTGAGCTTGATCTAGTACTTGAAGAAGCGAAAAGCTTGGGTGTAACTCCACGTCTTGGCTTGCGTATCCGCCTTGCATCTCAAGGTGCAGGTAAGTGGCAAGCAAGCGGCGGTGAGAAATCGAAGTTTGGTCTATCGGCATCACAAGTATTGAGCGTGATTGATCGTCTAAAACACGAAGACAAGCTGGATACCATGCAATTGGTTCACTTTCACCTTGGCTCACAGATGGCAAACATCCGTGACGTACGCAATGGTGTGAATGAATCCGCACGTTTCTACTGTGAATTACGTGCCATGGGTGCAAACATTGATTACTTCGATGTTGGCGGCGGTTTAGCAGTAGACTACGACGGCACACGCAGCCAATCTTCGAACTCGATGAACTACGGTCTTGCAGAATATGCGCGTAACATCGTGAATACAGTCGGTGATGTCTGTCAGCACTACGACCAACCGATGCCAGTGATCATCTCTGAATCGGGTCGTTCTCTAACCGCTCATCACGCTGTGTTGATTTCTAACGTCATTGGTACTGAAACATACCAGCCGGAAGAAGTATTCGAACCTGCAGAAGATGCACCAATCTTGCTACAAAACATGTGGCGTAGTTGGGAAAACCTGCAGGATGGTACCGATGCACGTGCATTAATTGAAATTTACAATGATACCCAAAGCGATTTGGCCGAGGTTCACTCGCAATTCGCTACTGGCGTACTGAACCTTGAGCAACGTGCGTGGGCAGAACAACTGTCTCTGCGTATTTACTTCGAGCTAAGTCGTCAAATGAGTACCAAGAACCGTTTCCACCGTCCTATTTTGGATGAGTTGAGCGAACGTCTTGCGGACAAGTTCTTCGTGAACTTCTCTCTTTTCCAATCCCTACCAGACGCATGGGGTATTGATCAGGTATTCCCTGTTTTACCGCTTTCTGGTCTTGGTGATGTGGAAGAGCGTCGTGCGGTGATGTTGGACATCACTTGTGACTCCGATGGCGCGATTGATCACTATGTTGATGGTCAAGGCATTGAGAGCACGCTACCAGTACCAGCATGGAGCAACGACAAACCGTACCTAATGGGCTTCTTCCTAGTAGGCGCATACCAAGAGATCCTTGGTGACATGCACAACCTATTTGGTGATACCCACAGTGCAGTAGTCAATGTTGATGAAGACGGTCAATTCGAGATCAGCTACATCAACGAAGGTGATAGCGTAGAAGACATGATGCGCTACGTTCACATCGACGTAGATGCGATTCGTGACAATTACAAACAATTGGTTTCAGAACGAGTTGAAACCAGTGAACAAGAACAAATCCTAGCTGAACTGGAACAAGGTTTGGCAGGCTACACCTATTTAGAGGACTTCTGATATGAATGATTTGTTTACGAAAACCGATTATTCGCTTTACTCCAACTCTATGTCGTTTCTACGTCGACCGTACATCAAAAATCCAGTATCGGCAGACGCAGACGTTGTGGTGCTAGGGGTTCCTCTGGACATGGCGACTTCTGGTCGTCCTGGTGCGCGTATGGGACCAGATGCGATCCGTCGTGCGTCAGTAAACCTTGCTTGGGAAGGCAAGAAGTTCCCTTGGGACTTCAACGTATTTGATAAATTGAAAGTGATCGACGCAGGTGACCTTGTATTCGATTGTGGTGACGCGGAAGATTTCACTTACCGTCTAGAAGCGGCAACAAGTGAGATTCTAAAGAGCGGTAAGACAATGCTAGGCTTGGGTGGTGACCACTTCATCACGCTACCGATCCTACGTGCTTACGCAAAACACCATGGTCAAATGGCATTGATTCACTTCGATGCGCACACTGACACTTACGCAAATGGCAGTTCTTACGACCACGGAACTATGTTCTACCATGCGCCAAAAGAAGGTCTGATTTCTGCGAAGAACTCAGTTCAAATTGGTATTCGTACTGAATATGACCAACAAGATCATGGCTTCAATGTCATCAACGCGATGCAAGCAAACGACATGTCGGTAGAAGAGATACTGGCAGAGATTCGTCGCACGGTTGCGGATAAGCCTGTGTATGTCACTTTTGACATCGACTGTCTGGATCCGGCGTTTGCACCGGGTACAGGTACACCAGTTTGTGGCGGCCTGAACTCAGATAAAATTCTGAAGATCATCCGTGGTTTCGTTGGCATGAACATCGTAGGTATGGACGTGGTGGAAGTCTCACCTCCTTACGACCACAGCGATGTAACGGCCTTGGCTGGCGCAACTATCGCACTTGAGTTGCTTTACGCCTATGCTTCAGGTCGCGAATAACGAAAGTTGTTCTAAATGAGCGCAGTATTTCAAGGGGAGCTTCGGCTCCCTTTTTCGTTTTCAACACTCAACAAAAATAGATTAGATTTTCTAATCCAAATCATAGATTTTTATCTTGCTCAACTTCACACTTTTTGATTGCTAAGTCCGCACTCAAGCTCTAATATCTCGCGCCTAGATTCCCTAATTACTTTGTTTATTTGGCTCTCCTATATGGAGCGCTAAGGCTTTTTACGTCTTAAATTTCTGGAGAGATACGCAAATGTCCGCCTCGTTTCCATTAGCGAAACTTACCTTTTTAATCGCAATTCTGACTGCCGTAGGTCAAATGACTCAAACGATGTACGTGCCTTCTATCGGTCATATGGCGGGTGAGTTCTTGGTATCAGCGTCTTCACTTCAAGCTGTGATGGCGTGTTACCTGATCCCTTACGGTCTATCGCAGTTTGTATACGGCACGCTGTCCGATCGCCTTGGTCGTAAGCCAATCATTATTGCGGGTTTGATCATCTACATTCTCGGAACTTTGGTAGCGCTGTTTGCTCATGAGTACGAATGGTTTCTAGCAGGCAGCTTCATCCAAGGTTTGGGTATTGGCTGTGGCGGAGCTATGTCTCGTACACTGACTCGTGACTGCTTTGAGGGCGCTGAACTGCACCGCGCAAACAGCTTGATCAGTATGTGTGTGATTTTTTCGCCATTGATCGCGCCAGTATTGGGCGGTTATCTAACCGAAGCATTCGGCTGGCGATCTAGCTACCTATTCCTTGCGTTATTCGGTATTGCCGTTGTGATCACCATGATGACAAGCATGATGGAAACCTTGCCTAAAGAGCGCCGCAAACATGAATCTGTTGCGAAGAGCTACAAGTTCGTACTATCAGACAAACGCTTCCAAGGCTTCTTATTGGTATTGGTTGCCACGTTTGCAGGCGTTGCAGTATTTGAAGCAGCAGCAGGTGTGTTGTTGGGTGGTGTACTTGGCTTGCCAGCAACCACGGTCAGCTTGCTATTTGTCTTGCCGATACCGGGTTACTTAGTCGGCGCTGGTCTATCGAGCTATATTGCACAACGCCGTTCTGAACGCCGTGCTTTGAATGTTGGTCTAGTGGCTATCTTAGTTGGCTCAGCAGTGGTATTGATTCCGGGTCTGTTTGGTCTAACAACGGCGTTGACTCTGATTGGCGGTGCAACCATTTACTTCTTGGGTGCAGGCATTTTGTTCCCAGCGGCAACTACCGGCGCACTTTCACCATTCCCATACCACGCAGGCACTGGCGGTGCCATTTTGGGTGGTATGCAAAACCTAGGCGCAGGCATCGCAACGCTATTGGCTTCCTTCTTCCCAGCGCAAGACCAAATGCCACTTGGCTGTCTGATGATGGCAATGTCGATCATCGCCATGCTTGGTCTACGTTGGGTTAATCGCAAGCACGACCATTCAAACGAAATGCCATTGGCAATTTAAAACCTGCCTCTCATCACTCAAAGGGGACATGCTGAAAAGTGTGTCCCTTTTTTGTTGTACGCATCTTCCCCTCCAGTTCTCATCCACCAGCATTTACATTTAACATCCCTGTAAATCTTTGCTAAAAAGAACAGTTGCTTACACAAATTTATAGATTTGCCATTCAACATTCATTGGAAGAAACCTGTGCTTTAACTCTTAAATAAAAGAATGGCGATACAACAAGAGTAAGGTACACAATAAGGACACACAGATGCGTTTCACTTTAACTACGTTGGCCGTATCGGTCGCGCTTGTCGCCGGATGCAGCAATCAAGGAATACCAACCATGAACCATTACTCTCAATCTCAACTCGTTGCTCAACAAACTCAAGCACCTGTTGCTAAAAAAGTGCCACATGCAATGACGATTCATGGTGACACCCGAATCGATAACTACTATTGGATGCGCGATGATGAGCGCCAAGACCCAGAGATTTTGCAACATCTTGAGCAAGAAAATCAGTATGCAGAAACCGTTCTAAAACATACTGAAGCACTACAAGAGCAATTATTCGAAGAGATCAAAGGTCGTATTGCGAAAGACGATAACTCAGTACCAGTACGTCGAGGTAACTACTTCTATTCAAATGAAGTAACAGGCGATAACGAATACGAAGTGCACATGCGTGCGAAAGACTTTGCAGGCAAAGACAAGCAAGTCATCCTAGATGTAAATGAACTGGCGAAAGAGCACGAGTTCTTTAGCACTGGAGGCTTATATGTGAGCCCAAATGAGAACTTGCTGGCTTACGGTGAAGATACGTTAAGCCGTCGTGTTTATACCATCAAAATCAAAGATCTTAATACCGGCGAATATCTACAAGATGAAATTGAAGGTGCGTCGAGTGCTATCGCATGGCAAAACGACAACAAGGCTTTCTATTACATCAAGAAAGATCCACAAACACTGCTTGGTTATCAAGTATACCGCCACGTACTAGGCACTCCGCAAAAGAGCGATGAACTGATTTACGAAGAAACCGACAGTGCTTACTACACTTACTTGAGTAAAAGTAAAGATGACGAGCAAGTGTACATTTGGCACTCAAGCACCGAAACGAGTGGTGTATCAGTCATTGACGCCAACAATCCAAACGCAAAAGCTGAAGCTTTCTACCCACGAGAAACAGGCATTGAGTACAGCATCGCTAAATTAGGTGATTGGTACTACATCTACACAAACTATCAAGCAGTAAACTTCCGTTTAATGAAAGTCAAAGCAGAAGAGATGCATGATCGTTCTAAATGGGTCGATGTCGTCCCAGCAGACGACAATACTCAACTTGTCGATTTCGACTTATTTGATGACCACCTTGTGTACGAGCAACGTGCGAATGGTCTATCAACAGTTAAAATCCGCCAGCTATCAACGGGCAAAGAGTTCCCACTTGAATTTAACGACAGCGCGTTTGCTGCTTATCTAACAGGCAACTATGAACTCGATAATTCTAAAGTTCGTATCTACTACAGCAGCCTAACCACACCTGGTACTTACTATGATTTCGACCTGAATACGGGTGAATCTGAAATAATGAAGCAAACACCGGTGCTAGGCGATTTCGATGCGGATAACTATCAATCAGAGCGCATCATGGTAACCGCTCGTGATGGAAAGCAAGTGCCAGTATCATTGGTTTATCGTAAGGACCTGTTTAAGAAAGACGGGACCAATCCAATCTACCAGTACGGCTACGGCTCTTACGGATCAACAATTGAACCAACGTTCCGTTCAACCCGCCTCAGCTTACTTGACCGCGGATTTGTGTACGCTATCGCTCACATTCGCGGCTCAGAAATGCTTGGACGCCCTTGGTATGAAGATGGCAAAAAGCTCACTAAGCAAAATACCTTTAATGACTTTATTGACGTAACAAAAGGGCTTGTTGAAGAAGGCTACGGCGCAAAAGACAAAGTGTTTGCGGTTGGTGGCTCTGCCGGTGGTCTATTAATGGGTGCGATCATTAATCAAGCACCGGATCTCTACCGTGGTATTGGCGCGCATGTTCCCTTTGTTGATGTCGTAACGACCATGTTGGATGAGTCTATTCCTCTAACGACCAACGAATACGATGAATGGGGTAATCCGAATGATAAAACGTACTACGACTACATGCTGAGCTACTCGCCGTACGACAATGTGAAGGCTCAGAATTACCCGAACATGCTAGTGACGACGGGTTTGCATGACTCACAAGTTCAATACTTTGAACCGATGAAGTGGGTAGCAAAACTCCGCGAGATGAAGACCGATGACAATGTCTTGCTATTCAAAACGGATATGGAAGCTGGTCACGGTGGTGCGTCAGGTCGATTCAAGCGATTAAAAGAAGACGCACTAGAGTACGCTTTCTTCCTTGATCTTTTAGAGACAAAGTAAACCTGGCGTCCTAAAAAGTGTTACACCCATTTTTATAACAGGGGTTATCCACTAAAAAATGCCCGCATTGTGCGGGCATTTTTGTTGACTCTCAGTCTATTTGAAGAAAAACGCCTATTCACAGCGAATAGGCGTCAACACAATAAATGTGTTTAGGCAGTAGAAACTGTCCTATTGATTAGAAGTAGTAACGAGCACCGATTGTCCAGTAGTCGTTCTCTTCCACGTTGTAGTCATTTCCGAGGTCAAATTCATAAGCAGCAAAGGTATAGAATGAAGGCGTAACTGCGTACTCAGCTTGTAACGCTGCTTCACTGTATAGAGTCTTGCTGTCTTTATCATTTTCTACCGCTTCGTAGTTCACACTGAACGTCCAATCATTCACCCCGTAGGCTAATAGACCTTCAAGTTGTACCGTTTCTTGATAAAGAACAGAAGTTGCTGCGCCTGGGAATTTGTAATCAAAGAAATAATCATTCATACCATATACGATTGCCGCATACAGACCTGAACCGTACTTACCGTAGTTAGCAGAGAAGACATGAGATGTCGCTGATTCTGATTTAGAACCGATGTCACGGTCACCGCCACTGTATACGTAACCAAGACCAAATCCGGCAAGGCTTGTGCTCACTGCAATCTGACCACGAGCATCGTATTCATCATGTTCGCCTTGCCAGCCAAGACCGAGGTTAAATCCAAAGCCTTCACCGAACTCAAAACCTTTACGGTAGCTCAGCATTCGCTCAGCACGAGCGGAACCTAAATTATATTGGTCTGCATACAAGAAGTCGTTGGCAAACGCGATTGGTAAATCCGCAACACCAGCTACATCGTAATATGGTGACCATTGTGTACCCGCTACCACGCGACCAAACTGTTCATGCGTTGCACCAATGTAGCCCAAACGTGTGTTGAACGAGCTCGCGCCCCCGTCCAGTAATTTGATAGACCATTCACCCTTGGCATCAACTGTCACGCCATTACCAATGTCTTGTTTGCCGCCCACATTGATACGAGGAGATACGTCATGAATGCGAACATCTTCCTCAAAGTACTCACCAACACCCACTGAAACGTGGCCGCCGATAGAAAGAGATGTGCCTTCGCTATTGTAAACTTCAGCTGCGAAAGCCTGAGAACCACATGCTAGTGCCGCCACTGCAACGGCTAGAGTTTTCATTTTCATTTTTAACATCCATATAGTTGTTTATACCGGTTCGTTACGACAGCAAGACAAAAATTTTCAACACAACGAACACATACAACGTAGTAATGAAACATAAATGAAACAAATAAATTATATGCAACCAATCCAATTAATCGCTCAAAATTTGATCAAAACCACATAAAAAAAGGGAACTTTTCAGTCCCCTTCATAATTTTTGTGGTGTTTTTCGTGTTACAACTGCCAGCGCGCGAGTGGTTTCTCAGTTTTTATTCCTTTACTCCCCCAACGATCAATGACGTCAATTTGCAGTATGCGATCTGATGAAATAATCGATTGTAGCTGTTTTGAGGGTCTTTTATCTGTAATTAGCCACAGAGTTTTATCTTCTTCAAACTGAGCTTTTAAAGACAGTTTCTCTGCTTCTGACCATTCCAGTTCAGGCTTGAATTGACGATCAACAACGAACAGTTGGTTTCCAGACGCAAAATCCTCTAATGATTCCCCTAGCAAGACCACTGAATCAATCTCTTTCGCAAAGATAACGTCCTGTTGTTGATTAATCAGCTCACGTACTTCTAACATCAACGCTTGCTGGTTCTTTTCTATTTGAGCTTGATATTGAGGATAAACCTTTTGTAGATCCTCACCCACGATCGCAGCCATTCGAATTAAGTTAGTAGGATTCATCCACGCATACTTAGATGTATCACCATTGTCTAACGTCAGTGCCGCAACGCCCGGTGCTCTTGGAGATATCGCCTGAGACGCGTCAATCTCAATCAAGCGAATGTTCCCCTGACGAGCATAAACAAAAGTTGGGTCTTGATGCCAAATAGCACCCAACGTAATCGCAACGGTCGCCTCCTGCCCGGCTTTAATGGCTTGTTGTTGACCTTTACTTGCAAACCAGTTCACCAAACGTTCAACGCCATATCGCTTAGGTGGCAAGTAACTGGTTTCAATGCCTGTGCCTTGCATCAGTTGCTCAGACAACATGTAAGTCACAGGCGTGCTGGTAATAATATCTTTGCCATAAGAGAACGGTGCAAATGTACTCGTCAAAACCAAGCCCATTGTTATGATTTGTTTTTTCATCTTCATAATTGGTTATCCAGATTTAAGCTTTTCGCACAATGCGGTAGATCGTTGCCGTTAGGAAAAACGCAGCAGAGACAATAATAATTGAGGCGCCAGACGGTACCGGCAATTCAAGTTCCATTGGCAAAACGGTTCCAACCAAGCAGGCAACGGTAGCCAATAAGGATGAAAGCAAAACAAAACTGCCCATTCGCTTAGTGAGCAAGCGTGCCGTTGCCCCCGGAATAAGCAGTAACGCTCCAACCAAAACCGCACCGATAATCTTCACTGCTGCGATTGTCACGAGCGTAATCATCATGACGAACAGGTAGTCATAAAAGCTGGTGTTGAATCCACGAACACGCGCGATGTCAGGGCTAATGCAAGTCAGTAAGATTCTGTTGAAGGTCGGAATCAGTAACAATAGAATGATCAAACAGCTCACCGCAAGAATCGTTATGTCTCTGTCTGTCACCGTCAGGATCGAGCCAAACAAAACGTTCTCTAACATATGAATATTGATCTTTCGTGCCACATACATCAGCAGGGCAGCACCTACTGCCAAAGCAAGAGCGAGGAACACACCCACGAGTGTATCGTAGGGAACGTTGGTTCGATTTCGCACGAAATGCAGCAATAGCGCGAAAATCATGCAGAAGCTGAATAACCCGATAAATGGATTTTCCGGTGGTTCACCAAGTAGCACACCGATCGCTATACCAGTCAGCGCTGCGTGACCAACGGCTTCAGAAAAGAACGCCAAACGCTTCGCGATGACCAAGGTGCCCAAACCGCCCAATAACGGACCAAGAATTAGCGCTGCAACAATTGCGTTAACCATAAACGCATAAGCGAAGCTGTCACTGAGCCACCCGGCTTCTACTCCGTTGAGGGCAAATTGTCTTAACCAATCCATTACGCCGCCTCCACTTTTGCCGTGTAGTGCTTAAACAGAGACTCAATACGCTCAGGACTCAATACTTCTGAGTGATGCCCCGAAGCGACGATTTGACGATTGACAACATGCACCTGCGCATCCAAACGGCGCACCGCTGTTACGTCATGATGGACAGCAAGAACGGTTTTACCTTCTGCTACCACTTCATGAATCAAACCTTCTAGATAACGTACCCCTTGCTCATCCATACCCGTTGTCGGTTCATCTAGAACAAGTAAGCTTGGATTATCGAGTAGAGCTTGGGCGAAGAGAACACGCTGTTGCTCACCGCCAGATAGTTGTCCCATACGACGATCACTTCTTGTTGCCATACCAACACGCTCTAATTGAGCTAGCGCCTGTTGAGCTTGCTTGGTTTTACGGCGCCAAAACAGAGGCACACGCGTTTGGTTAAGCAGTACAAAATCCATGACCGTCAAAGGTAAGCTGGCTTCAAACATGGCTTTTTGTGGTACGTAACCTATTTTTCCGGCTTGCTCAGCCTCCACCCAATGCACCGAGATGTCACCCGAAAATGGTGTAAGTCCTAAAACCGAACGTAACAATGACGTTTTGCCACCACCGTTTGGTCCCATAATCACATGGCATTGACCCGCTTCAAAACAAGTCTGAATGTCTTGCAGAATAAGGTTGTCCCCGTACTGCAAGCAGACTTTATCAAGAGAAATCGAAGGACCTCGCATTAGGCTTTCTCCTGCTCATGCTTGCTTGCAACAAACTTCATCGCCTCTATTAAGGTTGCTACGTTGTCGCGCATCTCCACCTCGACTTTGTCGGCTTCGTATTCGCCGTGCGTCATGTGAGAAAAGCGATATAGCTTCACGCCCGTCGCTTCTTCGATCGTATCAACAAAACGATTTGGCATATTCAGCTCGTAAAATAGAACATCAATACCAGATTGGCGGATCTTCTCGATGGTTTCCTGTAGCTGACTAGCGCTTGGCTCTACGCCATGAGCAGGTTCGATTACCGCGGCTACATCGACGCCAAACTCTTGTAGAATGTATCCATAAGCATTGTGCGTTGTTGCGACCTTCATACCTGCTGTATCTAGCTGCCCTAGAGACAACATCGCATCACGCTTTAAAAGGCGAAACGTTTTTGCGTACTTTCGCGCATTTTTTCGATAAAAAGCTGCGTTTTCTGGGTCAAGTTTGCTCAACTCACTGGCAATGGTGTAAACCTTTTGAATCGTGGTGGATAGTCCAACAAAGGTATGTGGATTCACTGCACCTTTACCAACGGATTGCCCCATAGCGGGCAATAGTGGAACTTCCTTATTTGCCTCAATCACCACCAGATCGTCGCGCTGCGCAGCTTGAATAACTTTCAGAGCAAAATCATCATGCCCAATACCATTGACGACAATCACATCCATCTGATTCAATCTTTTAAGATCATTGGGTTGGGGCAAATAGTTATGAGGATTGAACCCTGCATCGACCAAAGGAATGATCTCGGCTTTATCACCGACCACCGCTTTTACATAGCTGTAGTAAGGTTGCAAAGTGATACCAATGTTGAGCGTTTCGGCAAAACTTGAAGCGGAAGCGACCAGTAAAGCACTAGCCGTTAGAATTCGACGTAAGAGAGAGCGTGTCTTCATAGTTGTTATCATGTTGGTTATTGCTTAATGCTTATGAGGGCTTGCAGGAGAAGAAGGCGTTAACACGATTTGTTGCCAACCACTTAGCTTTCGTTGACTTTGCTGAGTTAAGCCCTCGATATCGATAGAAACAGCCGTAGAAAACCAGATATCAGCATGCTCGTGACGGCTATCAAGTAGCATCGAAGCTGAACCTTCATCGTCCTGTCTCAAGCCAAGATAAAGTCCTGCATCCAACATCTGCCATTGATGAGAACCTTTGCGCTGCCAACTTTGGTCTTTAACAAATGGAGCGAGCCAAAACGTTTCGAGTTCACTGACTTCAGGCCACTCACCCTCATCAATGTGGAGATCTCGAATTTCCTCATGAGCAAGTTTAAGCTCTGCAACCATTGCCAACTCTTCTTGCCCAAGGTCAGTCATCAACACTTGATGCTCGAGTGCTTCTGCGTGCTCAACTTCGGTTTGATGATAGGGCAATAAGGCGGCAGACACCGCAAGAATGCCGGCGATGGTTAATGCCACCCATTTACCTTCGCGACTGCCATTATCCGGTCGAATTTTCTGAGTGATCATTTCTCTTTCAACTCAACCACATCAACTTCTACTGGGTTTTCATGCCCTGCGTCGAAAACAAGATAAAAATCCATTTGAGGATGAGTGAACTCAGCGATAGAGCGCTTGTCTGTGGTTACTTTGGCAATCAAGTTGTCATCGTAATCGTACATTTCAACGTCATAGTCCACTGCGGTAGAACCATCGGAGTAACCTGCTTCACAGATGACTTTGTCTTGTTCTAAATGGCAGCTCATTAATGGAAAGTGCGCCGCAGCTTGAAAGGACAGTAAGCCGCCCGAAAGAGCGGAAGCGATAAGAATAGAGCTGTTTTTCATGGTGTATCCAAAATGGCTCAGTGGGGCACTGAGCCTAAACTTGATTAATTTAATTGCGTTTCGAACGTTAGGTGAACATTCACACTGGCTTTATCTGCGAGAGGATCGTTTTTCAGCTCACCTTTGTAGTTGGCTTTCATCAAATAGCGACCAGCCACCTCTGGAGTAAACGTAATTTTGCCTTCTTTATCACTCACGACATCCATTTGTTCTTGGTGGTTTCGGTAAAGGGTACCTTCACGAGTAATTTCGGCTGTGACACCTTGTTGAGGCTCACCATTAAAGAAGAATTGGAAAGTCACCGCTTCGCCTTCAATGATGTCTGATGGGTGAGTGATCGGTTTCATCTCTAGCAGCTTGCCTTCAATTTCCAGCGCTTTTTCTGTCGGCATCCCCACCGTCACGTAACTTTCCGCTCGGGTATAGCTCAGTTGCGTAACAACATCACGTGCTTTTTCTGGAATAACACTTGCGCGATCAGCTTTACTTGCTCGAGCCCACTTAACTGTGTCGCGGCGACCCGCTTTGTATTGGGTGTAGTAGCTTGGTTGGTTGTTGATCGCGACCTTGTGTGTGCCTTCTTCTTCAAAGTAGAAATCAAACATCGAACGACGTTTACCACGAACAACAAAGTTCGGACGCTCCGAACGACCATCCGGCATGATCACAAATGCTTGATCGCTGCCCGCTGGTTTATCAAAAACAAACGTACCGTGAGAGGCAGTCACATCAAACGTCAGCCAATCACCACCTTCTTTTGATACTGTAAAGTGAGAAGGCAAAACCCAACGAGGGTGCGCTTGTGCTGTTGTTGCAGCTGCTAGCCCCATCGCCATTACACTTGCTAGTGCCACCGCTTTCATTTTGGTTTTCATCGTTATTCCTTCTCTATTACTTAACTTGGTAGTTGACGGTAATCATGCCCGTCTCTTGGGTTGGTTTGATTTGATAACGAACTTCGCTGTCCGCTAGTTGCATCTTTTGTCGCAAATAATTCCGTCCACCGTGCTCGCGTACCACTTCAACATGCAACGTGTAAGTACCTTGTTCGAGTCGCAGACCTTCATCATTGGTGCCATCCCAAATAAAACGGTATTGACCAGCGGGACGAGTAGCAGACGTCACGGCGTCCACTAATTCGCGATCATAACGACCCACCTTTCGCCACCAGCTTCGAAGATCTTTTAGCCATTCATCTTTACCAACCCATAACTGGATGGTTTTTACCGGCTTGCGCTTATCATCTTCAATCCATACTGCAACATAAGGACGGGCGTACATTGATGTATCAATTTTTGGCAACTCAAATTCAAAATCGACTTTGGCACGATCAGGCAAGGGGGCAGCAAAAAGCGAAAGAGGCATCAGCGCAGCAATAAGTGTTAGTTTGCTTAATGAGTTGCGACGCAAAAATCGGTCTGTGTTTAACATAGGGGAATTCTCTGAATAGAGGCTGTTATGGCACAGCAACAAAATAAATAACGAGCGACAGCAAGGTGCCAACAGCCATCCACTGCATCGACGTTCTTAAAGTCTTTTTCTTTGGTAGTAGCAAACACACTCCGGTTAGAACAAAGAACACCATCAATAATGCAGTGATATCAATGAACCACTTCCAAGCATCGCCACTATTGCGACCTTTGTGCAGATCATTCAGTAGCGCGACAATGCCGTAATTCGTTGTTTCAACTTCAGCCTCTCCCGTGGTCATATCGACAAAAACGGTAGCGTTATAACCCGGACCTTTAAAATCCAAAGAAAGCTCGCCAATCACTAACTCTCCATCTTCGATTTCGGTATAAACATCCAAAGCCGACGGAGTGCCGCGCAAATGGGTTTCTTGAGTTAGGAAGTTCAATAGAGCCGAACGATTGGGTTGGAAGCTGCCTTCAGTTGCAAAAAGTTGCTTTGAAGGGATCGTGAGTGTGTGTTGTTGAATGATTGGCTCACTGCGCTCAAACAATGCTGGTCTGTTCAAGGTGATGCCCGTTAAGGCAAAGAACAAGGTCACCAATAAAAGAGCCATGGAAACGTAAATGTGCAGACGGCGAGCCCAAGTTTGGACGCCTTTGCTTTTGAGCAACATAAAAAAACAATCATCACCAATAAATGAGGGCTTAATTTAGGTGATAATCATTCTTATTGGCATTTAATTTACATTGTTTACGTTTGATAGAATAGAAAGGCTCCCCACATGGAGGCAAGAGCCTATAGGAAAATCTTATCGAGCTAAGATTGGGTAAGTAAAGAAAATCAAGTGACAGAAGTTAAACACAAAATGGGCTAATACAGCACACCATAGGCGCCCAGTGAAGTGGAAAACAAGACCGTACCCTATCCCTGCAAGTCCAGCAAATACCATCAACAATGGACCGCCTGCAAAATGAGCTAAACCAAACAAAATGCTTGCCACCACCAAACCCAATCGCCAATCAAAACGACGAGATAATGACTGCTGGATAAACCCGCGGAATAAAGCCTCTTCTGCAACACAAGTTAATACGAGGTTATTCAAAGCAAACAGCCACCACCATGACGGCAAATTAAACTCCGGTTTTAGAGCACCAAGCATAACGGCAACTGGCAATAGTGAAAGCAGGGGTATCATCACCAGCAGCGCAGGCTTTATTCTTATTTTTGACTCACCGCCAAGCAGCATAGGATAAGCAAGAAGGAGAGCAAAGAAGGCAAGTGGCTTGTCCAGATTAAGATACATTGAGAATGGCGCACTCTGTGGTCCCGCGGATACCTTGTCGAGAACTTGCAGATTATTAAAGCCAGGGATCAAATGGACAAAAAGCATCACACACCAAAGGACGACAATCCCCCACCCTAGGTAGTAAATAGGTTTCATCTTTGGATTCAATGCCAGCATCGGCAACCGGTATGAGACTCCAAGAACAACCAACGAACTGATCAGCGCGATGAGCTCAATTCGATCAAAAACAAATGCACCTAGCAGTGTAAGTCCAAGCAATGCGAAGGCTGCCCTTTGTTGCCGAGCAAATGCCGCGCCAATTGCTAATACAAGCGGTAGCCAAATCAAAATGGCAGAATCAAGAATCATGTATTTATCCTTATAAAAACTGACGGTCCAGTCTTAGTGCTGGGTAGTTGTAATATAACCTTGTCCCCAAGTAACCTCGAGATATTTGCTGCAACGAGAATGACTTAGTTTGTAGACGCAGCAGCGATTAAAAGAAATCGAACCTGCTCACTTCTATAAAAACAAAAAGACCCGAGATCTGACTCGGGTCTTTCGATGCTATGAAATACGCATTAACTATTCTGGCTTGCTTTGGCTTTGCGCAATTGCGTTAGGTACTTCACCCAACTCTCAGCTTGAGTCGAAGGCTTAATTTCATTGGCACGTTTCGCATTTGCAAGCGCATCCTCAAAGCGTTTCAACTTGTAGTAAGCTCGGGCTTTCACCAGCGCCACATCAGCCTTACGACCAGTCACTTTATCCAACGTCGCTAACGCTTCTTTGTAATGACCTTCTTGCACTAATAACTGGGACAAGTTCCAGTTATATTTTCTGTCCAATTGAGCCGCAACATGCCAACTCTCAATCGATTTGTCCCACTCTTTTGCTATTTGCCAATATGTCGCTTGCTGCGCTTTTAACTTGCTGTCTGAGTTGATGTCTTTCACCTCTTCTAGCACCAAAGCTGCGCGCTCTGGAATACCACGCGCACCATATAACTGAGCAAGAAGTCGTAAATCATCTTGACTAAGTGCGACACCCTTTAGTTTTGCAAGCGCCAATGCATCAAGAGCGCGTTTGTTATCATCAACAAGAAGATAGAGCGCAGCTAGCTGACGCCACCACTCCACACGCTCAGGTTCAATCGCAATCAAACGCTTAATCGTACCGATGGCTGGCTTCCATTTTTGCAGCTCAAGTTCGGCTGACAACTTGATAGACAAAGGACCAATTTCATCTGGCTGACCAAACTTTTCATAGCGCCCCATCGCAGACAAGACTTTGTTCCATTGACTCAACTGGTAGTGAGACTGAGCGATACGCAACCAAATCTCATATGCCTTCTGAGTTTCAGGAACAGATTTACTTAAGTCGTAGTAGTGAGGTAATGCCTTTGAAAATTGCTGCTCGTTAAGCAACATATCCGCTAACATCTTGCGCGTTTGCCAAGCTTGATCATCGTCTAAGAGACCGCTATTAACCGCAATCTCTAGCTGCTTGATAGCCGACTTCACTTGCTCATTTTGCCAGTACAAAATCCCAAGCATACGCGCGACAAATGCACGATCATAACCGCGCGATAACTCTAATGCTTCAAGCGTTGAAATAGCTTCTTGCAACTTTTCGTCTTGAACCAAATTATGCGCACGTTGAACACGAGTCGCGGTGTATTGACTCAGTTCATTGGCAGTCGTCGTAAAAGCGCATAGGCTCAATACTGCACCGATTAAGAATTTCTTCATCATTTGGCTAAATTGAACTCCACTTTTCGGGTTTGCCCGTACTGCTCAATTGAGACACCGTTTTCAACCTTCGGCTGATACTTCGACTTCTTCAATGCTCGAATCGCTTCTTTCTCAAACATACGTTTTGGCTTGGCATCAAGCACTTCGATATCCTTTGGACGCCCCGCAGCATCAATAGTAAAACGTAGCATCACGTAACCTTCGATTTTGCGTTTCAGTGCCTTACTTGGATAGCGTGGCTCTGGGCTATACAAAGGGATCGCTTGCTGATTACCCATAGTGCCTTTCAAGTTTGGAGCACTAATAGCAATACCATCAAGAGAAGTGTTCAAGCCCAATGCACTGATTGGCGTCACTTGACTCATCGGCTCAACTTGCGTTTGAGCCTGAGACAAATCCATCGGCTCTGGCGCTTTTGGTGGCTCTGGCTGTTCAGGAACCGAGCGTTGACGACGCTGAACATCCGCATCATTCTCGATCATAACCATATCAAAGCGCACCGCTTCAGAGGGCTTTGGTGCTCGCTGATTGCCTTTATCGACCATCCACGCCATAAAGCTAAACAAGCTCACCGCAATCAAAACTGACACGGGTAGCGCGAGTAATAGCCTTTTCATTAAGGTTTCTCCGCCGCCAAAGCAATGTTCTTCACACCAGCGCCTTTCGCGGCATCCATGACTTTCACAACTGTGCCATTGTAAGCATGCTCATCCGCTTGAATTACAAGCGCTGCGTCTGGTTGCTCCAGCAGTAAGTGCTCAATGGTGGCTTCAACACGCTCAATATCCACTAAACGTTTATCGATGTAGACATCATTTGCTGCCGTCACGGCGATAAAGATGCCTGCGTCTTTTTGACTGACCACATTGGAAGCTTGTGGGCGATTAACTTCTACACCTGACTCACGTACAAATGAGCTAGTCACAATGAAGAAGATCAACATGATGAATACGATATCCAGCATCGAGGTTAAATCGATCTGGGCTTCATCTTGTTGATTTGGTCTACGTCCGAGTCTCACTTCTGACTCCTTAAAGATTGTTCTAACTGGAGGGCTTTGCGTTCACACACTTTGCTTAAACGAGCATGTACAAACATACCTGCAAGTGCTGCAACCATACCTGCCATTGTAGGTAGTGTTGCAAGTGAAATACCGGAAGCCATCAATTTCGGATTGCTACTGCCTTGTGTCGCCATCACGTCAAAAACCGTGATCATGCCCGTTACCGTGCCTAACAAACCTAGCATTGGGCAAATTGCAACCAACACTTTGATGGTTGATAGGTTTTGGCGCAGTTCAATTTGTGCCTTTGCAATCCATCCTTCGCGGATTTGATGCGCGTACCAAGAGTAGTGGTCTGCTCTTGCTAGCCACTGTTCACAAAGCTGTCTCTTCACCTTCGGAAATTCCGTTGTCAGATAAAGAACACGCTCCATAACCAGCAGCCAGCATACCGCTACAACGGCAGCCAGCCACCATAGGATCTGCCCACCTTGCTGCATAAAGCTCGCCAAGGTCGAGGCCCAATCCTCACTGACCAAACCCAATGTGTTGAGTAGGATCTGCTCCATTACGCTGCGTTCTCCGCTACCGTGTTAGAGGCATTTTTACCCTTTGGCATATCACGTTCAGCTTGCTCTGCCACAAGACCAATACCTTGTTTTTCTAAAATATTGCGAATGTTCTCTGCTTGAGAGCTCAATACGTTATGAGCAAGAAGCAATGGCATCGCAGCCACAAGACCAAGGACAGTTGTCACAAGTGCCATTGAGATACCACCCGCCATGACTTTTGGATCGCCATTACCAAACTGAGTGATAACTTGGAAAGTTTCGATCATAC
The DNA here is from genome assembly GCF_001591145.1 of Vibrio harveyi NBRC 15634 = ATCC 14126 = KCTC 12724. Classification (GTDB taxonomy): domain Bacteria; phylum Pseudomonadota; class Gammaproteobacteria; order Enterobacterales; family Vibrionaceae; genus Vibrio; species Vibrio harveyi. The sequence goes on from NZ_BCUF01000009.1 coordinate 131,143, forward strand.
CCGTTACCGTACCAAGCAGACCCAGCATAGGTGCTAGCGCGGCAAGCAGCTTAAGCATCGATAAGCCTTTCTCAAGGTGAGTTTGTTCATCAACTACCGCTTCCAATAGACGCAACTCTAACGCTTCAACACTACGGTGCTTATCCTTTTGGTATACCGCTAGAATTCGACCTAGAGGGTTATCCTCTGGTTGAGTTGGGCTCTTAAGTTGTTTCGCGATCTTTTGACGAGCGATGATCAATGACACACCACGAACCAGCGCGATGATCAAGCCAATAGCGAGTAAACCAAGGATGATCTTACCCACCACGCCACCTGCGTTTAGGCGATCTGCCATGGTTGGAGAATTTGCTAACTGGTCAAGGAGAATGCCACGCGATGGGTCAATCACGAGTGAGTCAATGTCTCCTGAGCTTAATGTGCTTGCCGTAGGACCGTTTTCAGGCTGACGCAGATAATTCACCGCATCACCACGCTGACCATTCCACTTCACATAGCCTGCGTTGTCCAACAACGCCATTGAGCCTAGACGGACACCATCAACATTTTGCTCACGGCCCTCACCATCCAACAAGGTGAATGACACATTCGCCATCTCACCACTTGCTTTGACTTGCTCTTCCATACTGCGCCACATTGCACGCAGTTGAGGTAATGTCGGCAGTGATTTCGCTGCAACGATATCATCAATGTTTTTTTGGTATGAGTTAGCGTCGACACCTGTTACAGAGTACTTAAGCTCCGACTCCAATTCTTTTGCATTTTGACGAACTACGCCAAAAAGCTCACCTAAGCTGCCTGTTTCTAGGCGAAGTTTCTCTTCAAGTTGGGCAAGCTGCGATTCGTTTTCGCTGAACGTAACACTCAGGGTGTCCGCTTCTGCTTGCAACGCTGCACGCTCGGCAACAAGCTGGTTTTTCATCGCTTGCAACTCTTGCTGCGTTTTCTTAAAACCAGATTCACGAGCCACATTGTGCGACTGCTGTTGACGATTTTCTTGTTGTGCTTTCTGCAATAATGCGTCACTAGCGAATGTTGTGTGAGGTAGAAGAGCAGCAGAAGAAATCAGCGCAACCGATAGCCATTTTTTCATCATTTATTTGCCCTCCGCTACGTTAAGAGACACTGGCAGAGTAAGCATACTCGGTGCAATCTGTTTGTTCGCCATCGCAAACGCTTTGTCTAGTTCCGCTTTTTGCTCAGTGCCCACTGCTTGCCATTCTTTTTGTTGCTGTGACCAGCTCCAGAAGTGCTCACCTGATAAGCTACGTGCAACCAATGAAACACGACCTAGGTAAAGGATATCGGCTTCGACTTGATCATTACTATCTAATGCTATCTTGCCTTGGTAAACACCAATCTTAGAGCCATAGTCCATCTCAATTTGGTACGCCTCAAGAATACGGCGGAACTTCTCAGCATCTGCGACGTCTGCGCGAGTCATCATTGCATCCAGCTTTGCAATACGCTCTTCACGTTGTGCCTTGCGGATCGGTTTATCATTAGCGACGATACTCTTAAGACCATCAAGCATGTGGTACATCAGTGGCACGACACCTTGGCGAGTCTGAGCGATTTGTTCGATTTGCTCATTCAGACTAGCCACTTCTTCGTTTTGACTGTCTACCAAACTAGATAGGTGATCACGATAAATCTTCAAGTTGCCAACTTCTTCTTGTAACTGCTCTATTTCAGCCTCAAGAGTCAAAGATTTCTCTGCACTTACATCAATACGCTTCTGGCTAACAGCCGATGCTTGATTGGTTTTACTCTGCACTGCTTGTGCATCGTTAAGATTTTCCGCTTGAACGGGAATCAAAACCGATGAGATCAACAGAGCGATACTTGATTTCATTAGATTCATACGAGTTATATTTTCTGTTTTCTAAAAACGACTAAAGGGGAAGACCAATCTTCCCCTTTAAAAATCATATTGTTATCAGTACTTGAACTGAATTGTTGCCATGTAGTTTCGACCTTCGCCTATCACTACATTTGTTGCACCATCATAGTTGTCCGGGTTCGTACTACCGCCACCTGCTAGGTAGTCAGTATCAAACACGTTTTCAACATTGAATCGGGCCACAATATCTAAGTTCTCATCATACTTGTGTGTGTACGCCACGCCCATATCAACACGCGCATACCCATCTTTCTTAAACGTGTTCGCTGCGTCACCGTAGCGCTCACCCTCATAAATCACGCCCAAGTTTACATTCGTATTGTCTTGGACCTTGTAGCTAGACCAGACGCTTGCAGAAAGCTCAGGCACATCAGCTGGGCGATTGCCTTTTAGTTTTGCACTTTCTGTAATCTCTGCATCTAGGTACATTGCAGAAGCAGTTAACGAAAGCTTATCTGTAACAAACCCTTGCGCTAAGATTTCAGCGCCTCGGTGCACTTGCTCACCATCTTGAGTAGCAATCTGTTTTTTTGAGTCGTTAGGATCGACGATATCTAATCGTACATTTTCTAATGTGATGTCAAACAGCGCACCGGTTAAGAATAAACGCTCATCAAACAGTTCCCACTTAGTACCCACTTCATAAGAAATACCACGCTCAGCCTCTAGTTCTTCTCCATCATTGGTAAAGTCAGAGTCAGCCACAGCACCTTGTGGCATGAAGCTTTCAGAGTACTGAACATAGATTGAACCATTACTCGCAGGATGAAAGATAACGCCTAGCTTTGGTGATACTTGGCTCTCAGTTAATGTATCGCTGCGCTTTTCATCGTAGCGAACACCTGCAAGTACCTGCCAGTAATCGTTAATTGTCATCATATTTTGCGCGTAGATACCCCATGTATCATGCTCGCTAGTCGGCCATTTTTTCGAGCTACGATACCCTGGCTTTGGCACCGTTTGACCCGGCTTGACACTAGACTCTTGGTGGAATGCCATAAAGCGGTCATAACTGTAATCTAGGTAGTTTGCACCAATTAAAAGTGTGTTATCAGTATCAAGCAAAGAGAAGTCAGTCGTAACGTCTACATACGCAGTATCAAACACCCAATTGTCTGAACGATCATTCCCTTTGTGCTTAATCACATTTTTTTCTTCATAGTCATCAAACTTAGGGTAAGACTCCACATCAAAACGCTTGAAATCTTGACGGTTGTATCCTGCTTTGACGTTTACGTTATCCGCGACTTGCGCATTAATATCGATACCGTAGTTTTCTACATCGTTATCAATCTTCGACCATTGCGCATCCCAAATATACTTGTCTCCAAGCACAGGCTTACCGTCTACAATGTAAGCACCAGAATCCACACTGCCTTCATCTTTAGTCCTGTCATAATGAGCAGAAACCATCACGTTTTCGGTAATGTCGTATTCAACAACCAGACCACCGACAACTCGGTCAGTTTGTGGCTCTGTGCCATCACCATACTTACGCCAAGAGCCGTAACTCTCTTTTGCAAGAATTGCGCGCGCACGCAATGTCTCTTCTTCATTCAGTGCACCACTCACATCTAAAACAGTGCGTGAGTGATCGTTTGAACCAATATCTTGGCTCAAGCTAACTTGTGTTTCTGTTGTTGGCTTCTTAGAAACCATGTTCACAAGACCACCTGGCTCAGATTTGCCGTAAAGTAGACCTGATGGACCTTTAAGTATCTCTACACGCTCTAAAAGCTCAATTGGCTGACGGTAGTGTGACCAGTGCTGACGACCATCACGTAAAAAGCCGTCAGAACTGCTAAGTTCAAAACCGCGCAATGAGAAACGCTCACGGTTACGACTCGTACCACCGGCACTAACACTCGCGTCATTTTTTAGCACTTCACCTAACGTGCTTGCACGCTGCTCATCAATAACCGCTTCATCAATCACAGCAACTTGTCCTGGGGTCTCCAGTTGCGTCATTTCCATACGCATTGCTGTTGTATTGGTATCAGCTTTGTAACCAAACTCGCGACCTTCAACAACAAGGTGCTCATCCGCTTTTTGAACTTCCGCCACTGCAGGTGCTGCTAACACCGCCCCAATCACTAACGCCAGTTGGCTTTTAGAAAACATGCACATTCACTCCAAAATGTTGGGTTACACATAGGTGCTATGTGATTCCCTTCTACTTATTTTGCGAGAGAATATAAGTGATAACCATTACCATTTGCATTAAATTTACATTCTTTGCATTCGTAAACTTTTGTAAAGGGCATGAGAGTAATACTTTGTTCGAACGTGATCTAAATCACGAATAGCCGCGAGCGATCTATTGCCTAAACAACAATGTTACACTCAACCCACCATCCACTCGGTTTGTGGCGATGGCTTTTCCTCCCATCATTCGCATCGATTCTTTTACTATTGCGAGCCCAAGACCATAGCCACCAAGCTTTTTGTCTCTGGAAGCATCCAATCGAGTAAATGGGTCAAAGATGTCGGATAATTTATCCTGTGGAATACCCGGACCATTATCAGCAATGGTCACAGCTAAGTAGTGGTGCTTATCGGTGGATTTATTTGTTAAGCACACATTAATCTGCGCAGAGTCGCCCGCATACTTGATCGCGTTACCAATCAAGTTGTTCAAACAGCGCACGACTAAAGTGTCGTCACACTGGGCTTTTGTCCTTGTCGCGTCCGATTTAAAAGTAAGAGTTTGTTGAGCTTTTAGGTCGATCTTGCAACGCTCAACCTGAGGAGCAAGCAGAACTTCTAAGTCGCTACGTTTCATCTCAGTATCGTAGCGAGCGTTCTCCAAACGGCTGATTTCGAGTATCTCACCAATCAAGTGATTAAGTTCATTTGCTTCTTCTTCCATGCGAGTGACAAGGCTTTGCTCATTCTCACCCACACGCTTTCGCAACAGATGTAACACCAAGTTCTGTCGCGCCAATGGTGTACGAAGTTCATGTGAAACATCACGTATTAATCGACGCTGTTTCTCAGCCAAAGAGTGGATTTCCTTGGTCATATGATCGAAGTCTTGCGCCAGTTCATTAAATTCTCGTGTGTTTGATTTCAGCTCATCAACCACACTGACAGTAAAATCACCATTTGATAGCCTCTTACTCGCCTCACGAAGTCGGTCTAAAGGTTGCTGTAAGTTCCTTGCCATTAATAGAGAAAACAGCGCCAGAATGACCGCTGCAATCACAACTTTCAGTATCGAAAAGTAGAGAATAAAGTCATGAGCTGGGTGTAAACGATGAGGCAGTTGGATGACCAAACTGTTGTTGCCCACAAGAGGAATACTGAAAATTGGGCGACTAACTCTGCCTTCTAGTTGTTCATCTAAACGTCTTTTAAACTTAAGTTTGAACTCAAAATGAGGGTGCATCAAGCGATGGGTAAGTGGGTGTTGATTTTCGTCTAACACGAATAAGTAAAAGTGTTGCGCATTCGCCCAATCCGCAAGCTCATCCATATCTCCGTCTTCGATCAAAACATTGGCTTGATGCGCTAAGTCCAACATTTCTGCTTTTACGCTCGCTGGTACTTTTAGCATTGCTTTTACTAAGGCTTGCTCAGCGACAGCTTGTACAGCAAGGATACTGATGACGATCGCCGTCATGTAAGTAAATAGCTTAAAAGCCAGACTATCTCGACGCTTGGCTATATAGGATGGGCACACAAATTTCATTAATTCGTCACAGCCTCTAGGTAGCTATAACCTTTTCCACGAAACGTTTTAATGTGCTGTTTGGACAATCCCGCTTCCACCAATTTACGACGAATATTACTGATGTGCATGTCTAAGTTGCGATCAAACGGACTTAGCTCTTTCTTCAAAACCTCGGTTTGCAATTCGGCTTTAGAAATCACAACGCCTTGGTTTTTTACCAAATAGCAAAGTAACTCTGCTTCAGTACCTGTCAGCGGCAAACTGTTCAGCTGATCACTGATACTTTGTACTGTGCAGCACATAGCTTGTCTTTGACGTTCTAATCCTACGCGACGAAGAATTGCTTTAATGCGCATCAACAACTCAGGTACATTAAAGGGCTTGCCGATGTACTGATCTGCGCCTGCTTGGTAGCCATCTAGCATCGAGTTCTCATCATTTAATGCCGTTAGCATGAGGATCGGCGTCGCGAAACGTTGACAGATACGACGCGCAACTTGCATACCATTTAGATTTGGTAGCATGACATCGAGAAGAACAAGATCAACCGGCGTCTTCTCCATGTATTGCAAAGCGCTTTCCCCACAATGGACAGATGAAACGGTGTAACCCTCTTCTTGTAACACCGCCTCCAATAATTCACACAACGGAACATCGTCATCTACGATAAGAACTCGGGACATTACCAATACCAACTCAAATAAAAATGGTTCGCATTCTATTACTCATTTGCAGATTAAACAACCATAGATTCTAAGGTTTCTGTACGAAAACTGGACATAAAAAAAGCCCATTTTTCAGTCAGCTTTTATCGCAAGAAATGCTGATTTTTTAATTACTTAAATCAACACTTTAAACCTGTTACTTTGGCGACATCTTCAACGATGCCTCGTAAGTTGATACTAATCGAATGAAGTGTATCTAGCTCTTCTTGTGTAAATGGATGAGTGAGTACTGACTCTGCACCTTTCTTGCCAACAACAGTAGGCAAACTCAATACCACGCCATTAACACCATATTGACCCGTCATCATGGTCCCTACAGGCAAAACTGATCGTTCATTGATCTTGATTGCCTGAATAATACGAAACACACTTGCAGCGATCCCATGAACGGTATTTTGTTTACGACGGAAAATCTCATACCCAGCTTGCTTCACAGCTTCGAGCAATTCTTCTGCATCGATACGCTCTACATTATTGGCATCGCAATAGAAATCTGCAGGTTGTCCTGCAATTGAAATCAAACTCTTTGGCGTAAAACAATTGCTACCATGCTCACCGAGAACATAACCAAAGATGTTCTTCGGGTCCAAATCCACGCGATTGGCAACAATGCTCATCAAGCGCGCAGTATCGATCACGCAGCCACTACTGATCACTTTGCTATTCTCAAAGCCTGTATTGGTTGCAATAAAGTGCGCGACAATATCACAAGGGTTAGATACAACAATGAGGGTTGCATTTGGAGCTACTCGTTCGACTTTACGTGCAATCTCAACACCTATCTTGGCATTGATTTCTGCAATATCAATTCGCGTCTGACCTTGCTTAATCTGCGCTCCCGCAGTGATTACGACAATATCAGCGCCGAGAAGATCGAGATAGTCGTCAGTAGGAATGATGTGAGTGTTTTTCGAGAAGGTCAGTGCAGTGGTATGACGGAAATCGAAGACTTCCCCTTCAGCACGCTCTAAGTTTTGGTCCAATAGAACCAACTCACTTACACTGCCCATGGTCAGTAAGTAATTACATACTCCAACACCAACGGCACCTGCGCCAATTACACCAATTTTCATACTTCTCTCCCTGATAATAAAAGTTATGCCCTCACTTTGCGTTCCCACTAAAAACTTGGGCAGTAAGAGCATAAAAGTCCAATCACTTTATGTTACCCAGAATACCTACCTAAGCTAGCCTTTCTCGACTTAATGACGTTTAAATGATGGAAATTTCTTCTTTATATATGCATCAATAACCATCATTTAATCACTTCATACATTTAAACTCTATTGCAGGTACAAAAAAGGAGTACAATTCTTTGCAGTTTCTAATTGAGAATAGACGTATATGACAACGCTATTGATTGGTCACCGAGGCGTGGCAGGCAAGTACCCAGAAAACACCAAAGTCAGTATTCAAGCCGCTATAGATTTGGGTCTTGATTGGGTTGAAGTTGATGTACAACCCACCAAAGACAATGTACTAGTGGTATGTCATGATCACACAGTAAACCGCTGCAGCAACGGCAAAGGTCGTGTTGATCAAATGACTTTAGCTGAGCTAAAAACGTTAGATTTTGGTGGTTGGCTCAGTACAGAGTTCAGCAATGAATCGATCATGACGCTGTCAGAGTTGCTGGGGCTCGCTGCGAAAAACAACCTAAATCTTAATATCGAAGTTAAAGTTGACCACCATTCAGCAGAGGATGTCGCGAAGATAGTCGCTAAAACCCTTTCTGAAGGACCATTGACCAAAGAATTTATCCTTTTGTCGAGCTTTAGTCACGACGTGATAAGAGCACTATACAAGCACTGTGAAGGCTACAGATTGGGGGTGCTAAGTGAGCTCTTTACCCGTAAAGACGGGCTACTGTTAGAAGAAGTCAACGCATACAGTTGCAACCTCAATATTAACTGGGTTCGTTCCCGTCAAATTAAGAAGCTGCAGCAAGCCGGATATAAGGTAATGTGCTATACAGTGAATAACCCAAACAAGTTGAAACACTTGCCGGCGCTAGATGGCATCTTCAGCGATCATCCAAGCCGCTTTATGTCTCAAGAATAGGGTTGAAACTAGTCGCTCCATTACCACTCAATGGTGATTGGCGTTCCCATTTTAACTAGCTTTATAAACTCATCCATCTCTTCATTGGTGATGGCGATACACCCATTGGTCCAATCAAAGCTCTGGATAAACTGAGGGGACTGTGTCTCGCCATTTTTGAGGCCATGAATCTTGATCTCTCCGCCCGGAGAGACACCTCTTCGGTGCGCTTCCAAGCGATCAATTACATCTGGATAACTGATGTGGACAGAGCGATAGAAAGCAGAATCGTTAATCACATAATCTAGAGTGTAATCACCTTCTGGAGTCCTGTTATCCCCTTCTTCCTGCTTGTGCCCTTTCGGATTAGCCCCTAACGCAATCCGATATTCTTTAACCACTTCGCCATTGTCCATTAGGTACATTCTGCGTTTTGATTTGTCTACTTTGACCAAGTCCACAGCAGCCTGTGTAAAAGGAACAAAAGAACAACACAAGATTAAAGACAACCATTTTACTGACATCGCCAGAACGCCTAACTCACCCATTCTAAGGGAACACAAAAAAGAGCAACCATGCTAGTCACAAGGTAATACTAAAGCAAACTTAATATGTGCAAATTTCACTACTCATTATGACTAACTTGGATTACTTTATAAGGAGATTACTTTATAAATTCAGCACAAATAGAGAGGGTATTATGCTCAACATTGCTTTTTTCAGTGCGAAATCCTACGACGAAGCGTCTTTCAATAAAATTAAAAACCATCGAGACTTCGAATTTCACTACCATGATTTTAGATTAACTTCAAAAACCGCAAAAATGGCTCAGGGCTGTGAAGTCGTATGTGCGTTTGTAAATGATGATTTATCCGCACCAGTACTTAAACAGCTTTCTCTTGGTGGGACCAGATTAATCGCGATGCGATGCGCAGGCTTCGACAAAGTCGATTTAGAAGCAGCAAAGGAGCTTGGACTTCAAGTAGTGCGCGTCCCGGCTTATTCCCCAGAAGCTGTCGCTGAGCATACTGTCGGTATGATGATGTGTTTAAATCGACGCTTACACAAAGCCTACCAGCGCACGCGTGATGCAAACTTCAACCTGGAAGGCTTGGTTGGCTTCAACTTCCATGGCAAAACCGTTGGCATTGTGGGTACAGGCAAGATTGGCATTGCAACCATGCGTATCTTTAAAGGTTTAGGCATGGAGCTGCTCTGCTACGACCCATATGAAAACCCTCTAGCATTGGAAATGGGCGCTCGCTACTGCTCTCTTGAAGAGATCTATGCGAACGCAGATGTCATTTCGCTACACTGTCCAATGAGCGAAGAGAACTATCATTTATTGAATGAGAAGGCATTCTCGCAGATGAAAGATGGTGTGATGATCATTAATACCAGCCGTGGTGAACTGCTTGATTCTGTCGCCGCAATTGAAGCACTGAAACAAGGCAAAATTGGCGCACTAGGTTTAGATGTTTACGACAACGAAAAAGACCTATTCTTCCAAGACAAGTCAAACGACGTCATTGTTGATGACGTGTTCCGTCGTCTATCCGCGTGTCACAACGTGTTGTTCACTGGACACCAAGCCTTCCTGACTCACGAAGCACTAAACAACATTGCCTCAGTGACTTTAAATAACGTGGATGCTTTCTTTGCTGGCAACGCGTCAGGTAATGAACTGATCAACTAAATCAATAGATCGAGCAGTATAGTAGAGCGTTGAATTTCAGCTATGCTATACTCCTCGACCATTAAAAATTTGAGTCCAATTACCATGAGCATAAAAACCGATATTCAAAAGCTGCACAACCGTTTAGATACTTGCCAACGCAAACTGGATGCGGCACGTTCTCGTGGTGATCATGAAATGATTACTAAGTTCACGAATGAAGTTGACGATCTAACGAAGAAACTTAACCAACTTAAGCACAAGCAAACATACGAACTTAACAAAGAGCGTAAGAGCCTGCTTGATATGCCATTTTCTCGTGAAATCACAAAAGCTGAGCAAGCAGACATTGGTAAGCTTAAGAAGCGTGTTCGTGGTCTAGTTATCGTTCACCCATTAACAAAAGTGGGTAAAGAATTGCGCCTAGACGTAATGACAGGTTTTGCTCCGAAAGAGTTCTAATCACTCTTTTAAACAACAGATATTAAAAAGCCCAAGCTGCTTAGCTTGGGCTTTTTTGTGCCTAAAATTCATAAAGTTAAGCTTAGAAAAATCACCATTATAGATATTGAGTGACACTGCAACCTGTTCGTTTTCAAATTCTCATAGTGGCAAAGCTTTAGCTAATTTCCAAATACTAAAAACGACAAAAGCCCCGCTATTTCTAGCGAGGCTTCTTAATA
>NZ_BCUF01000010.1 GCF_001591145.1 Vibrio harveyi NBRC 15634 = ATCC 14126 = KCTC 12724
TATGCCTAAATCGCCAGCTTCCGTGTCACCAAGGTTAAGGTCGAGTTGCACTTCGACTGGGGCTTCAGAAGCATTGGTCAGTGATACAACAAAGTTTGCAGTATCGCCTTCGTTAATCGTACCAGCATCACTGATAGATACGGTTGGACGGTCATCATCCGGATCGGGATCTGGGCCAGTACCGTCATCAACGATGGTTGCGGTACCTGTGTCAGTACCTTGGACAGGACCAAGACCTGTTACGTCTACGGTGAAATTCTCTGGGCCTTCATAAACTTCGTCATCAATCGATGCAATACGCACATCAAACTCAGTTAACCCTGCTGGCACAGTCACTACGCCATCGACAGGAACGGCAACCCAACCTGAGCCGGTGTTGTATTCGAGAGTACCAAGGTCACCTGCTTCGGTATCGCCAAGGTTGAGACCTAGATCGACTTGAACATCATCTTCAGAAACGTTTGCCAAAGTAACGACAAAATTAGCCGTATCACCCTCATTGATGACACCAGCATCACTAATAGTAACGCCAGGGCGATCGTCGTCCGGATCTGGACCAGGTCCCGTACCGTCATCAACAATGGTTGCGCTACCCGTATCGGTACCTTGGACAGGACCAAGACCGGTCACGTCTACCGTGAAGTTTTCAGGACCTTCGTAGACTTCATCGTCAATCGATGCAATTCGTACATTGAACTCAGTTAACCCTGCTGGCACAGTCACTACGCCATCGACAGGAACAGCTACCCAACCAGAGCCGGTGTTGTACTCAAGAGTACCGAGGTCACCTGCTTCCGTGTCATCGAGGTTAAGGTCGAGCTGCACTTCCACTGGAGCTTCTGAAGCATTAGTTAGAGATACAACGAAATTGGCGGTGTCACCTTCGTTAATCGTACCAGCATCACTAATAGATACCGTCGGACGGTCGTCATCTGGATCTGGGTCAGGGCCCGTACCATCATCAACGATGGTTGCGGTACCTGTGTCAGTACCTTGGACAGGACCAAGACCGGTCACATCTACCGTGAAATTCTCTGGACCTTCGTAGACTTCGTCATCAATCGAAGCGATTCGTACATCAAACTCAGTTAACCCTGCTGGTACAGTCACTACGCCATCGACAGGCACCACAACCCAACCAGAGCCCGTGTTGTATTCAAGGGTACCGAGGTCACCTGCTTCGGTATCGCCAAGGTTGAGACTTAGCTCGACTTGAACATCATCTTCAGAAACATTCGCCAAAGTAACAACAAAATTAGCCGTATCACCCTCATTGATGACACCAGCGTCACTAATAGTAACGCCCGGGCGATCGTCATCCGGATCTGGACCAGGTCCCGTACCGTCATCAACGATGGTTGCGGTACCCGTATCGGTACCTTGGACAGGGCCGAGCCCGGTCACGTCTACGGTGAAATTCTCTGGGCCTTCATAAACTTCGTCATCAATAGAATCGATTCGTACATCGAACTCAGTTAAGCCTGCTGGCACAGTCACTACGCCATCGACAGGAACGGCTACCCAGCCTGAGCCGGTGTTGTATTCAAGGGCACCAAGGTCACCTGCTTCGGTATCACCGAGGTTAAGGTCGAGTTGCACTTCTACTGGGGCTTCAGAAGCATTGGTCAGTGATACAACAAAGTTAGCGGTGTCACCTTCATTAATCGTGCCAGCGTCACTGATAGATACCGTCGGACGGTCATCATCTGGCTCAGGCTCTGGCCCCGTACCATCATCGACGATAGTGGCTGTGCCCGTGTCAGTACCTTGGACAGGACCAAGACCTGTTACGTCTACGGTGAAGTTCTCTGGACCTTCATAGACTTCATCATCAATCGAAGCGATTCGTACATCGAATTGAGTCATACCAGCAGGAACGCTTACTATGCCATCGACAGGCACTGTAACCCATCCTGAGCCTGTGTTGTATTCGAGAGTACCTAGGTCACCAGCTTCGGTATCACCGAGATTAAGGTCGAGTTGAACCTCAACTGGGGCTTCAGAAGCATTGGTCAGTGATACAACGAAATTGGCGGTGTCACCTTCGTTAATTGTGCCTGCGTCAGTGATAGATACCGTTGGACGGTCGTCGTCCGGATCGGGATCAGGGCCAGTACCGTCATCGACAATGGTTGCGGTACCCGTATCAGTGCCTTGAACAGGACCAAGACCTGTTACGTCTACCGTGAAATTCTCTGGACCTTCATAAACTTCATCATCAATCGAAGCAATACGCACATCGAACTCAGTTAAGCCTGCAGGAACACTTACTACACCACCAACCGGGACGGCAACCCAACCTGAGCCAGTGTTGTATTCGAGAGTGCCAAGGTCACCTGCTTCGGTGTCACCAAGGTTAAGGTCGAGCTGCACTTCCACTGGAGCTTCAGAAGCGTTAGTTAACGAGACAACAAAGTTAGCGGTATCGCCTTCGTTAATCGTACCTGCATCACTGATAGATACCGTTGGACGGTCATCATCCGGATCGGGATCAGGGCCAGTACCATCGTCAACAATAGTTGCGGTACCCGTATCAGTGCCTTGGACAGGACCAAGACCGGTCACATCTACCGTGAAGTTCTCTGGACCTTCGTAGACTTCGTCATCAATAGAATCGATTCGTACATCGAACTCAGTTAAGCCTGCTGGCACAGTCACTACGCCATCGACAGGAACGGCTACCCAACCAGAGCCCGTGTTGTACTCAAGAGTACCGAGGTCACCTGCTTCGGTATCACCAAGGTTAAGGTCGATTTGCACTTCGACTGGGGATTCAGATGCATTGGTCAGCGAGACAACAAAGTTAGCGGTGTCACCTTCGTTAATCGTGCCAGCATCACTGATAGATACCGTTGGACGGTCATCATCCGGATCGGGATCAGGTCCCGTACCATCATCGACAATGGTTGCGGTACCCGTATCAGTGCCTTGAACAGGACCAAGACCGGTCACATCTACCGTGAAGTTTTCAGGACCTTCGTAGACTTCGTCATCAATCGATGCGATTCGAACATCGAATTGAGTCATACCAGCAGGAACGCTTACTATTCCATCGACAGGTACTGCAACCCATCCTGAACCAGTGTTGTACTCAAGAGTACCAAGGTCACCTGCTTCCGTTTCACCGAGGTTAAGGTCGAGTTGCACCTCAACTGGGGCTTCAGAAGCGTTGGTTAACGAGACTACAAAGTTAGCGGTATCGCCTTCGTTAATCGTACCTGCATCACTGATAGATACCGTTGGACGGTCGTCATCCGGATCGGGACTAGGACCAGTATTGTCATCGACAATCGTTGCACTACCTGAATCAGAACCTTGAACTGAGTCCAAACCTGTCACACTAACACTGAACTCTTCAGGACCTTCAAACACTTCGTCATCAATAGTAGCAACGCGAACATCAAACTCGCTTAATCCCGCAGGTACCGTAACTACACCATCGTTTGGAACGGCAACCCAACCTGAACCAGTGTTGTATTCTAGGACGCCAAGATCGCCCGTTTCGGTATCACCAAGATCAAGACCTAGTTCCACTTGGACTGGAGAATCAGCTTCATTAGTTAGAGACACAACGAAGTTTGCCGTATCACCTTCATTAACAACTCCCGCATCGCTAATGGATACCGTTGGACGGTCGTCATCAGGGTCAGGTCCCGGGCCAGTACCATCATCAACAATGGTCCCTGTTCCCGTCTGAGGAATCGCTTGATTGCCAGTGTTTCCAGACAAAGTAAATGTTTCTGAGCCTTCAAAGAGGTCGTCATCAATCGTACTAATAGTGACACTGTAGCTTATATTGTTCGCTGGCACGGATACATCAAAGCTACCATCTGGATTGACGTTTACGACTTGAGTGCTGTTGTCTTCGAAAGTAATCGTAACGGATGTGTTGGTGTAATCTATTCCACCTTCAGCGCTACCATCAGCCAGATTCATACTGACCACAGTATCGGTCGTACTTAGGTTACTAAGCGTCACATCTAATATGGCTAAATCGCCCTCATTAACCGTAGTATCACTAATAGATGCAACTGTCGGTCTATCGTCATCCGGATTGGGGCCGGGACCAGAACCGTCATCAACGATGGTTCCCGTTCCTGACGTTGTGCCATTTTGATTCTCTGTTGAGCCCGATAACGTAAACGTCTCCGTTCCTTCAAACAAATCATCGTCTATCGTATTTATCGTGACATTGTAACTAACCTCATTCGCAGGGACAGTGACAGCAAAGCTACCGTCTGGGTTTACATTAACAATCTGAGTGCTGTTATCCTCGAACGTAATAGTGACGGAAGTGTTTGTGTAATCTAATCCACCCTCCGCAGTTCCATCAGATAACGTCATGTTCACCGTCGTTTCTGACGTACTCGGGTTGCTAAGCGTTACCTCAAGCACAGCTTCCTCACCCTCGTTTACGGTTGTATCGCTGACAGAAGCAACGGTCGGTCGATCGTCATCAGGCTCTTCACCCGGACCAGTGCCATCATCTGTTATTGTTGCCACACCTGTAACGGGTTCCGGTTGGTTCTCCGTACCACCGCTTAACGTGAAAGTTTCGTTTCCTTCAAATACGTCGTCATCAATCGTATCCACCGTGATTACGAACGACTCATCTCCAATGGGGATTGAAACAGAAAACGTCCCATCTTCTCCGACATTTATTTGATCCGTACTTCCATCTTCAAAAGTAATAGTAATAACCGAGTTGTCGTAATCAGCTCCCCCTGTCGCAGAATCATCACTAAGGGATAATGTCACCTCAGTCTCTTGCTGTGTGGGCTGGTCGAGAGTGACTTCAAAAGACGCTTGATCACCTTCGTTTATTGTCGGGCTGGATATGTCCTGAACGATAACCTGAGCAGGGATAATTATTTGTTGGTTGATAAACTCAAGCAACGATAGCTCTTGAGTTTCTGATAGGGGTATTGCTGTACCGACCGTTTCGAAATCCGTACTAGCAAGGGCCTCTGCGCCTGTACGATCAATTGCTCCAGTCGACTGTGGACTCGAACCATCGCTTTCACCCGCTGCAGGTTCAAAGTCACCTTCAAGCTGTGCAGGGTCTTCCCCGGCTGCGATTGCCTCAATTAGTGCGGTGATATCGTCCGTTACATTAATTGAGCTGCCATCAGGGGCTATTTGTTCGAAATTCAATTGAGAAGTGTCAGACACTTCAGTGATAACCAATTCCCCAGATGCAGGGACCTGACCTGGTTCTAAGGTCCTAATTTCCCCGTCAATTCCAATAACTACGATATTACTCGCAAGCGAGCTAAAGGTTACTCGATCCATAAATCACCCCACCAGGCTTTCAAGTTGTCAAAAGTTTGTCACCCCAACAAATACGACTATAGTTTAGTCAAAATCATCGTGTTTTCTTTGTATATGGCGACAACGAGATGGGAACGAGTTCCATAGGCGGGGATCGTTTTACTTCAGGCGCGAAACAGGTTGTAGGACGCTATGATATTAAGAATTCAAGCTTTTCTTCTGATAAAGGCTGCCAACCAAATGAGCACTCTGGCTCATATGTGCTAAGGTTTTATTAGGCGGATCACTGGATTTTCTGAATAAAAGCCTAGGGTTAACAGAATGTTGATTAATCCATCGACGATAAGCTGTTATTTGTGATGTTTCGTCTCAATCTTGAGATGAAATAACTAAAAAGCTATACAAATTTTCTAGGAGAACCACTGTGAAATGGAATCGACTAAAAATAGCTTGCTGCTGCAGTTTCATTTTGACGTCACCCGTGTTCGGTCAAACTTTAGAGCAAGCCGTAGCGCTCACGTTGAAGAATAACCCAGACATCAAGAGTGCGTTCAATGAGTTCAACAGTCGTAAATACATCAACGAAGCCTCATCTGGAGCATATTTACCATCCATAGACTTGGATGCGGGCATCGGTTATGAAGGGATTGACCCGGCTGAAGAAGTGAGCCGTGGAGACACGGATTTAACACGAAAGGAAGCGTCCATCACTTTAACCCAGCTCATATGGGATGGCAGCGCAACACTGAATGATATGGACCGAACTGCAGCAGATGCTGAATCGGTAAGGTTTCAACTACTCGCTGACGCTTCAGACACCGCGTTAGAAGTAACCAGAGTTTATTTAGACTCAGTGAAAGCGTACGAAATATTAACGCTGTCAGAGAACAACCTTGCAGTGCATAAGAAAATTTACGCAGATATTAAAAAGCGCGTAAGTTCTGGGATTGGATCGACTGCCGATTTAACGCAAGTTGAAGCTCGTTTAGCGAAAGCGCACGGTAACTTGGCGGCTGCACAGAACAACCTTTTCGATTCTCATACCATGTTCACTCGTTTAGTGGGTCAAACACCACAAGGTTTGATCTTTCCACGTGCCGATGAAAACTTCCTTCCTTACACCGTGGACGAAGCAATCGGATTAGCATTTGAAGTCCACCCAGTCATCCAAGTCGCGTTGGCTGATGTGGATTCCGCAAAGTTCCAGTACAAACAATCTAAGGGCGTTAACTACCCAACCATCTCAATTGAAGCTTCTCAGACTTGGCGTGATGATGCTGACGGTCTAAAAGGCAGAAGCGACGAAACACTGGCTATGCTCAGATTGCGCTACAACCTCTACAACGGTGGTAGTGACGCAGCGAACTCAGAAAACTTCGCTTACCAACTCAACAAAGCGAAAGACCTTCGTGAAGGTGCATATCAAAATGTTGAAGAAGGTTTAAGGCTATCTTGGAGCGCATTAGATCTTACGCTGCAACAAAAAGAGTTCCTATCCGATCACGTAGATTCAGCCGCAAAAACAGTCATTGCCTACGAGAAACAATATCGTATTGGTAAGCGTACCCTACTTGATTTGCTCAACACAGAAAATGAGCTGTTTGAAGCACGTAAGGACTACTTGGATGCCAAATATGCTGAGCAATACGCAAAATACCGCGTAATGAACGCAACCGGTCAACTGCTTAACTCTTTGCGTATCGATATACCACGAGAGTGGCTAGAGAAAGTGGAGTATTAATATGAAAGTAATACCTATTTTTTTCATGGTTGGTTTGATTTCCGCTTGTAGTGGCTCTAATTCAAACAGAGTAACCGGTGATGAATACGAATACATGGAAACACCGACAGCTAACCAGATTGCTGACTTAATCGACGATGACAGAGACGGTGTTATTAATGCACGAGACCTGTGTCCTGGAACACCAGAAGGCTCTTTGATCGATAACGACGGCTGTGGGGAATACGCGAAATCATCCCAAGAAATGCAGATTCGAGTTCTATTTGCTAACGACTCTTCTGAAATCAACCCTGTCTTTGCTCAGCAAATTAGCGACCTTTCTGATTTCCTTAAAGAGTACCCAACAACGTCAATTGAACTGCAAGGTTACACCAGTATCACTGGTACGGATGAATACAATCTTGCCCTTTCGAAACGCAGAGCAGAAAGCGTTCGCAACGAGCTGATTCAAAATGGGATATCACCAGATCGTCTAAGAATCGTCGGCTTTGGTGAAACCAAGCTTGCCGCTCAAGGGACAGATGAAAGAAGTCATGCACTCAATCGCCGTGTAACCGCAACCGTGGTCGGATACAAAGGTGAAGTCGAGAAAGAATGGACTATCTTCACAACGCTACCTAAGAATTAATAGTTAAAGCCTCTCTGTTAGGTAACCATCTCAAGCAATAACAAAAAAGCCAGCAAGATATCATTGCTGGCTTTCGTTTGGGCTTTCTACACCGAACTGACCAAAGGTACTTCAATCATAGATGAGTGGTAAAACTTGTAGCGCCCCTTACCTAGTTGTTTTGCGCGGTACACCGCCATGTCTGAGCAATGGAGAAGCGTCTCAATATCTCGCTCTACATCCTCTGTCATCACAACACCAATCGACGCGGTTAGATTAATATCAATACCTAAACGGTCTGCGGTTGCTTGGAGTTGGTGAAGAAACTGATCCAACTTTAATTCTAGCTCTCGCTTACTATTAAACTCTTGAGTTAGAACAACAAACTCATCCCCACCAAAACGACCGATGAGGTCTCGTTTGTGAGCAAAATGTTCTCGCAACACTGCCACAAACAACGCAATCACTTTATCCCCAGCCATATGCCCATAGGTGTCGTTGATAAACTTCAGGTTGTCCATATCAAAGAAGATACATGCTTTAGGACTGTTACTGAGCGACAGTGACTTTTCAGCGCCACGCAAGAAGTATTCACGAGTCAGCAAGCCACTTCGTGAGCAAAAAACACCATTCCGACTTGCTTGAAGAACTTGTTCAAAATGTTCCTTTAGTTCCATGGACGTGTCGTTGAACACCACTTGGCTCTCTTCTAAAAATCGGTCAAGGGGCTGGGTCAAACCAACCACTTGTTTCCCCATCATACGAGCAATCACAACGTAAATAGCAATGATCATGAGAACATTCACACCAAACATCATGGTGCCTTCACCCAACAAACTGCTGAACTTAGCTTTGGATAACAGAATCCAAGGTGTTCCATCTACTTTAGTGAATTCAACGTAAGATAGATCAAATGGCGAACTGTAAGTAAAGAATCCCCCATTATTTGCCCTGGTAAGTGCTTTTAGATTCCCTTCGCGATCAAACAGCTTCTCATAACCGTAGTTGAATAAGTTTACCCCTACATAGAACTCATCTTTAGAATGGCTGATGATATTCAGATCTTCATCCAGTAAAACGCTGTAGATATCATTTTCGCTGTCGCTTTGGAGCGCGGTTTGAATTTCACCAAAATGAATAGAAGCTGAGATAGTACCCATTAGGTCTCCCAATTCATCGAACATAGGGCGACATAACACGTATACGATATTGCCGTTTGAGATATCAGTGAGAACGTCGGTCATCACTGCTTTTTTACTGCGAATCACTTGATGAAAGTAATCTCGATGAGCGATGGAGTGCACCTTATTGTTGTGCGTGCTCACCATGTTCCCGACTCCATCACTAAAGCCAATACCCGCAAGCTCAAAGGCTTGCTTGTAAGGGACCGCACGATTTGCCCGTTCTTGCAACGTAATATCGGGTTCGATGAAGTGTTCGTCTTTGCTCATTGCTCGTAGTAAATCGCGGTATCCATCGATGATGGTTCCTAGGTTGATCTCTGCCGATTTTACATGGTATCGAGCTAGGTTTTTCGCCTCATCAACTTGTTGATACGCCCAATAAGTAAAGTTAGTAAAGAGTGCTATCAACACTATTGGGACAGTGTAACGCAGGGTGACTGACTGAAGACTTCGAGATACGTTCATGATTTAGTTATTGTTATTTGCCATCGATTAGCGGTTTATTTAAGCCTTTTTCCAGCTCATGGGCCTTGAATGTTGGCGTACAGATTTTAAAAAATACAAGTACGTTTACACTACGGTCTCACCAGCAAGAAAATCCGCCAATTATACTCACCCCTGTATATCGAAACAGACATTTTAGTAGTCTTGACGACAAAACATTTTAATCATTCAACAAATGAAATTTGTTTATAAATATCAGTAAATTGAATAATTCTCACTGAATGAGAAACGCAATTTTTATTGATAGATTTAAAGTTTTATATCCTTAACAAATCGAACTTTTGTCGCAGGTGTCACAGTTTTCATATGGCAAAAGTACGAATTTTTGTGCTGAATTTCTAACAATTGAGATAGTTAGCCTACACTTTTCATATCAACTTATTGGATATGGACGTGCACAGTGGTCGGATCGTTTTCATGGAATAACCTATCGGTAAAACACAAGCTATTTAGCTTGGTTTTCTTACCCATCATTTTGCTTCTCTTTCTAGCCGGACAGCAAGTTCATCGACTATCTAGCCAAGCGCAAGATCTTGAGAAAGCGCAACTGTTCTCTGACTATATGGACAAAGTCTCTTATCTCTATAATTTGCCGAATAACACTGAAGTTACCGATGTTGAAGCAGAAATAAAATCGGTAACTCAATCACTCAGCAATGGTGCCAATGGCATTTTCTTGGATAAAGGCGCTGAGATGAAAGACCTTCTTTCTAGCCTCGAAGAAGCGAACCTCTCTCTGTCGGCAGCCACCGACATGGACGAGCGTCTCGATATCGCAGAGTGGCGTGCAGATACCTACAAACAGATTTTATTGGCATTAGAAAAGGTGCCATTCAATGATGCAACTTTTGAAATTCAAGCCCACCTTTCAGCATTGATGCAAATTGAGTGGTTAATGTTCTGGTCTCAAGAAGAAAACCTGCTCAGTCAATATTTGATTTACTCTATTGAACAAAATCAAAGCTATGACGTAGATGTCAGCAGCGAGATCGACTCCTTAGTTAAGAATCAGCAACTGTTCTTAGAACGCTTCGTCACATTAAACGCTAACCAACAGCAAGTTGAATTGCTTATTGAAACCTTCACCAATGACGTCTTTGTACGCAGTCAAGAATTTAGAAGCTTCCTTTTAAATGAAGAAGCACTTAGTACACTTCCACCACAAGAAATCGCAGCTGGTTTAACAGCTCTAAACGGTCGACTCGCTCTGCTTAAGGCGGTCGACAACAAAATGACGGAGCAATTGCAAGCAGACGTAGAACATGCCATTTCCGCGGCAAACCAACAACGACTGATGTTCATTAGCGTCATGTCAGTCATGACAATTCTCGTCGTGAGCTTAGCCGTGCGTTTGGTTCGAAAAGTAACCAGTAATCTTCAACTGGTTCTTGAGTTCTTACGTCGTGACAGTTACAGCGAAGAATCCCCCCTTGTCGAATTAGTCAAAGGTAAAGACGAACTGAGTAAGTTTGCCCAAGAAGTCGAGAGACTCAGTTATGAACGAGAACAAGCCAAGGTTAAATTAACTCAAGCGAAAGAAGACGCAGAGCGCGCAAAAGACGATGCAATTAAAGCAAGCAAAGCGAAAAGCAGCTTCTTAGCCAACATGTCCCATGAAATCCGCACCCCTCTTAATGGCGTTATTGGTATTTCTGAAGTGCTATCTGATACATCATTAACCGCAACACAGCGCGACTATGTTGATACGATTGAAACGTCCTCCCAACTATTACTTAGCTTGATTAACGACATACTCGATTTCTCTAAGATTGAATCAGGTATGTTATTGATCAGTCCGCACTCGACCTGTGTGCGTGAATCCATTTACGATATTGCTTCTATCGTTTCACCAAAAGCAAAAGAGAAAGGCATCGACCTTAAAGTAAACATCAGCCGCAACACGCCTTTCCGCTTAATGATCGACGATCACCGTTTACGCCAAGTCGTAATGAACTTTATGTCTAACGCCGTTAAATTTACTGATAAAGGAACGGTGCTCCTCTCTGTTACAACTCATGTTGTTTCTGGTTCAAATGCCGTAATGGAGTTTTCTGTTCAAGATTCCGGTATTGGTATTGATGAGCAACAACAGAAAAAGATCTTCGAACCATTCGCACAAGAAGATGACTCCACTACCCGCCAATTTGGCGGTACTGGGCTGGGCTTAGCCATCAGCACTCAACTGGTTGAGTTAATGGGTGGGCAAATTCAACTTGAATCAGAAAAAGGCAAAGGTAGCCGCTTCTTCTTCCAACTGAACCCTTCTGTTGTTCAACTCGACTTTGATGCAAAACACACCGCAAATTATGGACAAATTTGGTTGGTCTGCGACGACACCAACATGGAAACAACGCTTCGTGATGAATTGAACTTCTACCGTATCGCTGTTCACCAATCGGTTACGAGTTTAGAGAGTTTACCAACATGGATTAATGACAATGAGCACATCATTGTTATCTACGCTGAAACTCGACCAAATGCTGCAATGGAAAGCGAAGATCACTTCAACAAGCTTGAATCGCAGAACGTCCGCTTATGCTTGGTTAAACACCTTCATAGTGACCAATTTGATTTTGGTGAAAGTGTCAGTGCCATCATTACGCAACCTCTTCTTGGGCAACGTCTGGTCAAAGCGCTTGAAAATTGCGAGACCAAATTCAACCAAGCAAATTTACAAGCAGTGGTGGGTACATCAGAACCGTCGCAAAGTAAGATTTTGGTGGTCGACGATAACACCGTAAACCAGAAAATCGCAGGCTTGCACGTAGCCAAAGCGGGTTTTACTTTTGACCTAGCAGCAAATGGACTAGAAGCGGTCGAGATGTTCAAAAAGAATCAATACTCCTTGATTCTTATGGATTGCATGATGCCAGTTATGGATGGATTTGAGGCCACGCAGAAAATCCGACAGCTGGAACACGAACAAAATCGCAGTGTGAAGATCCCAATTATCGCGTTAACGGCAAGTGTGGTCGATGACGACATTCAGAAGTGTTTTGATGTTGGCATGGATGATTACGTACCGAAACCTTTCAAAGCCAACATATTGAAAGAGAAATTAGCAAAAGCGGCGACTGTTCCAATCGTTGAAGACAACGTATCGTCTGCCTTCTCTGGTACTGGCATTAGCGCGAAATCTAAACTGCAAGATAAACCTGAACCGACCTCTATCAATACACTTCCAAGCCGCTCTGAGCGCATTTTGCTTGTAGAAGATAATACGGTGAATCAGAAAGTTGCCTCGTTATTGCTGAGTAAAGCTGGGTATCAGTTTGAGATTGCCGAAAATGGTCAGATCGCCGTTGATATGTTTCAACAAGATAACGGTTTCGACATCATTTTGATGGATTGCATGATGCCTGTAATGGACGGCTTCGAAGCGACGAAAGAAATCCGTGCTTACGAAAAAAATTCGGGATTACCCAAAACGCCGATTATTGCACTGACAGCAAGTGTTGTGGACGATGATATCCAGCGTTGCTACGACTCTGGCATGGATGCATACGTACCGAAGCCTGTCAGAAAAGAAAAACTTCTGCACCAGATTGAAAGCGTCATTTAAGGGGTAATAGTATGGATACCCACTTCTCTATAGCTAAAAATAACGTTCTCAAATCGCTCTCTACAGCTTTGATGGCTTTTGCTTTGCTGATGTCGTTCGATAGTGAAGCTCTCGCAGCCGATAGCTATGCGATTTTTTCCCTCGACTCTAATTTTGATGAGCTCAACATAACCAAAGCGAGAAAACTGTATCGTGGTAAAACCAAGCGTTTACAAGGTAAGCGAATCGAACTGTCTGATTGGCCGGATGCGTCATCTGAACGTTTAGAGTTCTACCGTTATTTACTCAATAAAAACGCGGCGCAAATGAATGCGCACTGGGCTAGCTTGTCGTTTTCAGGTAAAGCTCGCCCACCGAAAGTCATTGATAATTCCAGTATGGAAGCCCTTTTAGAATGGATGAAAGAAAAGCCTAACCGCATTGGGTATGCACCAGTGAGTAGCCTTCCTTCAAATGCTCAAATCCTCTACGTTGTAAGTTCGGAGAAATAATATGAAGAAAACACTCATCGCATCCATCACGGCAACAACACTAAGTAGCGTCGCTTTCCCGAGCTTGGCAGCAATCGAACTCACCGATAACTTATCGTTAAGTGGCTTTGGCTCAACCTCATGGGCGACAACAGACAACAAAACGCCAGTATTAGTGAATCGTTTTATCGATGACGAAAACTGTTATGACTGTGACACCACATTAGGTGTTCAACTGGATTTTTACTACGACGCGTTTAAAGCATCCGCGCAGGTGGTGAAAAGACCGCAAGACCATTGGAGTGACCCGCAACTAGAGTGGGCTTACCTCGCCTATACCTATGGCAATATTGAGTTTCGTGGCGGTCGTCTGAGAATGCCCGTGTTCTTAGCCTCTGAATACTACTATGTCGGACACGCATTTACCCCTGCTCGCCCACCAAATGAAGTTTATGACAGTATCTTAGGCATCACCGCGTTTAACGGCATTTCATTCTTGTGGAACTATGACATCAATGACAGCATGACACTGACGACTACGCCATTTGTCGGCTTCCACGATGAAAGTACGGTCGACTTCAATGACAGTACTGAGCTCACCTTCAAGACCAATGAAATGTACGGTATTAACTTCATCTTAAGTGGCGATTACTATCGTTGGAATTTCACGTATTTGGATTCGAACTATGACCAAGAAACCAAGTTAACTAACTTCCCGGTTCAAGCGCCTGATGGCTCAATCATTATTCTTCCGTCATACACTGATAAGTTGAAAAATGAGAGCATTAAATTGTATTCATTAGGTGCTGAGTACGAGTTTGATGCCTTCACGCTAACCGTCGAAGGTCAAACCAACGATATCGCTTCCGCTTGGTACGCTCAAGGCGCGTATAACCTGAACAAATTTACCCCTTACGTGACTTATGGTCAGCAGTTTGATGACCACGAGCACAAGGTTGGGGACAGCTACCTACTTGGTGTGAGATACGATCTTCACTACAATGTGTCACTCAATGCAGAATGGCAACACTTCAAAGCTTATCGCAATGCATCTGGCGCATTCGTCGATACACCAGAGGATGATAATGCAAACATGTACACCATCATGGTGAACTTTGTCTTTTAGCGCCATGGCAGGTCGAGTAATACCGACCTGCCCGCTTTTCCGAAATGCTCAAACGATGTTCATGTAACGGGCTAACCATTAAACATGTTTTGCTCAATCTTACGATCTCTAAAGTAAAACTCTTTATCGTGCTCGCCGATTTCTCGTAATACTCGACAAGGATTGCCAACCGCAACAACATTAGCTGGGATATCCTTTGTCACGACACTCCCCGCGCCAATTACGGAGTTTTCGCCGATTGTCACGCCCGGTAATACCACCGAGTTCGCCCCTATCCAAACGTTATTACCAATATGAACTGGGATATTAAACTGAGCGATGTCACGCCTTAGTTCCGGATCAATTGGGTGCCCAGCAGTCGCGATGGTGACATTCGGTCCAATCATGACATGATCGCCGATATAAATATGAGTGTCGTCAACTAAAGTCAGATTAAAGTTAGCGTAAACATTGTCACCTAGGTGGGTATGGCAGCCCCAGTTAGCTCTCAATGGCGGTTCGATGTAGCAATTCTTTCCAACCGATGCGAGCAAGTGGTTCAATATGTTAGAGCGCTTCTCTCCCTCCGAAGGACGTGTTTGATTGTAGTCGTATAAGGTCTCTAGACATTCAGTTTGCATTGCTGCCAACGCTTCATCATTGCAGAAGTACACCTGTTGGCTGTGTAGCATGATTTTCTTATCCATTGCCGTTCCTGTTTAGGATGTTCTTTGCGAAAATTTAGCAAAGAGACGCTCAAAGAATCTTGGCAAAAATCATGAAAGTAGCACCGCATCGCAATCAGAAATAAATAATGCCATCAGGCGCACAATTTCACGCGATACGAGCAACAGACAAAATGGGAGATGGTTAAACACTAATTGAATGGAGATGAGACAAGACGAAAGAATGAAACGTTGAAATGAAAGTTGCCATCAAAAATGCCGCGAAAATCGAATCTTACGGCTTATGCCCAAGTGACTTTGATATGCGGAGTTCAGAGTGTTGTCATTGATTCGAGGTTACTTGGGTATGTTATCAAACGGTCTTATTTCTTCTTTTTGCGGTTTTCTAATCGAGCTTTAAACTTCTTGTTTCGACGCTTTAGAGCACGGAAAAATTTAGACTCTTCGTGATACCAACCTATCACGCTAATCGGAAAGCCTACCAGCATCACGATAAATAAATCCGCAGGAAACTGCTCCGTGATGTCTTTAAAGGTTTGCAGCTCACCGAATATAAACAAGCCAATGACTTTGCCAAGCAGCAACGCACAGCAGATCATCAAGAAAGACTTAATAATATAGTGCCACTTGCCTTTCTTGCGCTCTTCTCGCCAATACACGTATTTGTGCTCGCGGTTGTACATTGCCCCTCCAAGTTCGTGACATTGTCATGGATACTATCGCAAATGGTTACCTATTTTGTTAATGGGCGTAGGCGCATTGCTTACACACTACTTCTAATCATAGTGCTGTTGGAGGGAGTTGCTTGTCAGACCAATAAGAAATGACGTGAATTTTACCTAGACTGCCACATCTGCTTGTATGAACGGAACTCCTTGTTCGACTCATCCAAACCAAAACGTGCCGCAAGCGCTTCTAACTCTTGTTTATAACGAACAAGTGAACTTTCGTCATCGGTCATAATGGCGAATTCCGCAAAGTGCCCAATGCCTTCTAGATGGTCGAGAGTAATATGGAACGAGCCGATAAAGTAAATGCTGCGTACTTTTTTGGTTTGAAGAATCACTTCGTAGCCCATGTTTCCTAGCATACTTTTGGCAGCATGTGACTTAGTAATATCGGTGGCTTCACAGCGATCCTCTTCCGGTCCTTTGACAATCCAAAGTTTGATACCAGACGGCTCGATTTCTCGAATTACCAGACTTTTTCCTTCATGACTGAGTTTGCGTTCTGGCGTGTCGTAGAACCAATCAGACTCTTGATTGTCTTCAAACATGACTTCATGTTCTAAACCATTCAACACCGCTAAAAAAGCTTGTTTATCTTGTACACGGTACTTCAATTCGACTTCAAACTGACCTTGAAAATGCTGATCTGCACTCATGTGGCAACCTCATTACTGCTCTACACCTCATACCTCTGGGTGTTTCAAAGCAGCAGGATGGTAGCACAGCCTAAGTCGCGAATCTGATAAACAGACCTTTCTTTTAATGTTTACGAAAGACCCAGATTGGTCCTATCAAAAGAAACTGAATATCTTCGAAAAACGAGGGCTTCTTCCCCTCTATCTTGTGCCCGATAAACTGGAATATCCAAAGGATTCCAAATAGCAGCATTGAGATGTGGAGTATCGGCCAACCGAGTATCTCCATTGACCATATCAAGCCAATACACGCAACCGTGTAGCCGATCATCATCATAAATACGCTTAGTGAGAGTCGGAAATAAAAGATCCAAGCTGGTAACGCCGCCAGCCATACCCAATTGAGATTGAACCCAAACAAAGGAATCTGCGGAATGGACCATATCAACCCGACGACAGAAAGAAAGATGCCAGGGAAAGCAACTTTATGAATTTTCTGGTTGATTGGATTTTGATGGCTTTCACCGTAAGCTTCTAACCATTCAGAGAGTGCACGCATAACTTCACCTTTAACATCACCATAACATTTATATAGTCGGTGCGAGTTAAAGGTGCGAGTTTTTGTTTATTGATATTGATAATAAGCCGAATATCTGTGAGCAATAACAAACTATCTTACTGATATCCCAATGAAATACGCTGAGCTTTGGTTAATTTGGCGACCACAAGATCATATGAGCGTTCACACAAATCTTGTACTAACCCGTCTTCAGGCGTTACTTTAACGCTTACGTACTCTCTCCCATTTCACTCGGCTAGAATGGCGAGCATCTTCCCTTTGATTTTAAAAACCAACGCATCAGGACCGAACGGAAAGTCACTTTCTGCACACATCAATGTATCGAGAAACTGCGCTAACTATCTAATCGATTCATCCCTATCCTAAACCTTTGAATTCATTTATTCATATTGAGGCAATAACAATTTTAATGCCTGATTAACCTGTGCTCTTTCGTCACGAGTCAACGACCCCATTAATTCATGCTGAGCCTGTAAATGTTGCTCAATAAGCGCATCGATCAGCTCAAAACCTTTTGAAGTAAGCTGAACACTCACACTGCGGCGATCTTCTTTGCTGTGCTCGCGAGCGATCAATCCTTTTTTTTCCAGCTTGTCGAGTCGATTGGTCATGGCACCAGACGTCAGCATCATCGATGAGATCAACTCCGAAGGGGTTAAACGATAAGGTTCACCACTACGACGCAACGTAGCTAATACATCGAACTCACCCATTTTAAGATCGTAGCGCTTATGCACTTCGGCAACGTGGTTTTCCATATATTTAGCAATCCGCATTAAACGCCCCATGATCGCCATTGGCTCGGTATCGAGATCAGGCTTTTCCTTAGTCCACTGACTTACCACTCTATCAATTGCGTCCATTTATCCTTTTATCTCCAAAGACATTTTGATTGACCAATTTATTTTAACATAAAGATACTTTACAAGAAGCAATAACGAGCGTACCTTTACAACAAATTATCTCAACGTAAAGATATTTAACATGAACATTTTACTCGCGATGATTCCGGCGTTCTTCTGGGGTACAACGTACGCTGTGACACAGTTTACTTTGCCAGACTGGCCGCCAGTGTTACTTGGTGCACTGCGAGCATTGCCAGCTGGTCTATTGCTACTTGCTATCAAACCTTCTTTACCAAAGAAACAAGATTGGAAGATCTTGCTTGTGCTTGGCACGATTAATATTGCCCTCTTTTTTGGTCTCATTTTCGTGATGGCGTTAACCTTACCTTCTGCAATCTCTGGTGTGGGTATGATTTCAGTACCTGTCTTTGCCATGCTGTTTGGGTGGGTGGTTTACAAGCGCCAACCGAGCCTTATTCAAGGAGTCAGCGGGGCCACCCTTATCGCCCTGGCTTGGTTTTTGTTCGACCCAAGCTCGATTACGCTAAACCCGATCGGTCTAGTGGCTATGCTCTCTGCCATTATGTGTATTGTGATCGGCAGCAGCGTAACTAAGTCTCTAGGTTCAAGAATGCATTGGTGGACAGTACTCACTTGGCAACTTATTTTAGG
The DNA here is from genome assembly GCF_001591145.1 of Vibrio harveyi NBRC 15634 = ATCC 14126 = KCTC 12724. Taxonomy (GTDB): domain Bacteria; phylum Pseudomonadota; class Gammaproteobacteria; order Enterobacterales; family Vibrionaceae; genus Vibrio; species Vibrio harveyi. The sequence goes on from NZ_BCUF01000010.1 coordinate 18,591, forward strand.
CGGCGTTGTTTTATCTATCGCGGCAGGTGTACTAGCAAGCATTAACCCTGAGCCATACGTTCAAGCAGTCGAAAACATCACTCTAAGAAACCTAAGTGGACTACTGTGGGTCATCATACTCAACACCGCACTTGGCTACGGCATGTACGTGTGGTTATTGCAGCGTATGTCGGTTGTGGACTTTACTTTCGGTGGCATTGCTAACCCTGTTGCGGGCATTGTCTCTGGTTTGGTTTTGATGGGTGAAAGCTTCACGCCTATTCAATACAGCCTAATGATCGGCATGATTACGATGTCACTTGTGCCTCAGTTGGTTCTTTCATTCAAAGAAAAGCGCAATGTCAGCCTCACTAAACCTTATGAATCCAAATAACGCAGAGCGTTAACAGATCTCATTAATTCACAATAAAAGCCCGAGTTGATGATCGGGCTTTTTGTTGTTTCGTTAATCCCTTCACCTTTATCGTTCTATAAAAAATGCCCACCGAATCGGCAGGCACTTTGTACTGTTCTATACCCAAGTAACCTCGAGATACTAGATGGCGCTCTTTAAGAGAGCTTCTTCATTTGCATCCCCATAAAGATAAAGCTAATGCCTTCAATCAATAATGAGATACCAACAAAAGTGCCTAGCAATGTAGTCGAGAACGCAGGATCGTCGAGCAACATAAAGAAGTAGCCACCAATCAGAACAGAAATCACGCCACTGAGCACGATCACATTACTGCTTGGTAAACTGCGATTACTTAAGCCGAAAAATACACGGGTTAAACCATTTAGAATCATCACGATCACCATCAACATAGTAATGGTCACCAAACCTGCCAATGGTTTAAACAGAATGAACAGACCGCCGACAATATACAGCACAGCACTTAATACGTACCAAAGCTTCTCTTTCCACACATTAATAGAAAACGTGTGGTATGCCTGAACCAAACCACTGAACAGTAGTACCGCACCTACTATAGTCGATATCGTTACGCCCGCAAGCACTGGCAAACTCATAGCACCAATGCCCATTAAAGAGATAATAACGCCAACGATAACGAAGTATTTCCAGCCTTTAGACAAAAATGTAGGCTGTTGTGATTGATTAGAATTTTCCATTGAATGCCTCTTGAATTAAACGCGAGCCGCCTTCTCAGTCTAGTCTAATAAAACATAGGGAGTTCACAGACTTAACAGAAATACGTGTCCCGTTTGCATAATTGGATGTTAAACCTGTATCACATCATCGGCTATACGCTATTTTTGAATAATAAGTTTCAAGATTGCTGGATTAAACCAGTGCAAAACAAAGAGATGGAGAGTAGGATGAGCGGCTTTCTAACGCCTGTTGCCTGACCTCTTCAAAGAAGTTCTCACTTCTTCATTCAGGTTACATTTTGAGGATGACATTTTGCTCGATCATCACATTCGCACTTTCATAGCAGACAAACTCAGTTCCGTGGGCATCAATAGTGACCCTTATGGCATCGAACTCACAACCGTTTTCATTCTTGCGAGCTTAACCGCAGCAGCGATCAGCTACTTGATAGTGCATCACCTGATCGTGCGGTCAGTCAATAATGTTCTACAAAAAGCCAATAAACCACTCGCTGAAAGCTTGGCGAAGTATGATGTCTTAGAAAAGCTCTCATTACTGATCCCAATCATGGTGTTGGATGTCTTTATCCCTCTCGCCGTAGGTCACTACGATTGGTTAGCGAACATCTTTGACCGGATTCTAAGCATCTCTATTTTAGTCATTTTTATCTGGATGATCTTTGCCCTGCTTGATGCGTTAAATGACATTGCGACGTTTAAAGGCATCACGAGAAGAATGCCGATCAAAAGCTTCGTCCAACTGATAAAACTGTTCACCTTCTTTGTTGGTGTTGTGGTTTCCATGTCGATTCTTGCCAACGAATCACCGGTGATTTTCCTATCAGGTTTAGGCGTTGCGACGGGCTTCGTCATGTTGGTGTTTAAGGATACGATATTGGGCTTTGTTGCAGGCATTCAACTATCTGCAAACCGCATGATCAGCCTGAACGATTGGATTCAAATGGACTCTTACGGTGCGAATGGCACAGTAGAGGAAATCTCACTCACCACAGTAAAAGTTCGAAACTTCGATAACACCGTGAGCATGCTGCCTGCTTACGCATTGGTGCAAAACGCCTTCATTAACTGGCAAGGCATGTCAGATTCTGGCGGTCGCCGTATCAAGCGGTCCGTGAATGTTGATGTCACATCAATTCGCTTCTTATCTGATGAAGAAATTGAAAAGCTAAAAAGCATCCGAATCCTTCGTCAGTACATTTATGAAAAATCGCGTGAAATCAGTGATTACAATCAAGAAATGAGTGAGGAACCCGCTTTCGGCAACCTACGTCAAATGACCAACTTAGGTATGTTCCGCGCTTACATTAATGCTTACTTGAAAGCGAACAAAGACATTCACCAGTACATGCTGATTATGGTGAGGCAACTAGAGCCGACGCCAGAGGGTATTCCGTTGCAGGTTTACGCTTTTACCAACAATACTGACTGGGCTTACTATGAAGGTGTGCAAGCGGACTTGTTCGATCATATCTACTCAATCATGCCTTTGTTTGGTCTGCGTCCATACCAAATGTTCACAAGTAATGATGCTAAACAAATCGCTTTAGAAAAAATAACCAGCAAAAGCAATTCATAAGACATCTTAGAGAGTGGAGCTTACTCTTCACTCTCTAAATTTAGGCTAAGACGTTTTCGATCATAACGATGCTCGGCAAGCACGCCCCCTTCTACCTTATATCTCAAGCCATATTTACCAATACAGCCTCGCAACCTTAAACGGGTTAAATCCGACAAATCAGAAGCAGTGCCTGCTTTATCAACCAACTGAATCCAATATCTCTCCATTTTATCCTTCACGCCACTTCCCCAACTAACATTTATATATTTAGGGAGATTCTGGCAAATATCCGAGGAAGTCTGGATAGCATACGCTAGAACATTTCTGAAAGAATGCCTATGAGAATCGCATAAAACCGAATTAAAAGGCTAAAAACAGCACTTTCTGCCTGATTTTCTAATCTTAGCTATATACCTCGAGATACCTGATTCAGCGAGAACGAATTGGTTTAAACACGCGGCGGCGATTTAAAGGTCTAGTGGGTCTAAATCAAGAATCCGCTACAAAGCATGCAAGCTAAGCCCCTTACTATTTGCAAAGGATGCCCTTTGGGAGCTTGTCGTTGAAAAAGAGAGATTTACGAAAAGAGAAGGGAAATAAAAGGAAAATGACTGAAAGAGAACAGGCTCTCACCTGCTCTCTTGGGTTTATGAATTAAAGACGGATTTCTTCAACTGTAAACGAGCCGTTATCAAGCTGACGTTTAAGCTCCTGCTTTTGGTTAAAGTCTATCTTTTTCAAATCAACCTTTTTAATTCGGCTGTCATGCATGGTTGTGTAGTAAAGCGCACCATTTCCTTGGTCGATCACTGATGTCCATTGAGTGGCACTTGGCAAGTTTGGGATATGCTCACGATATTCGGCGTTAAACTCAGTACCAATTGGAATATCGAAGTTGTTTAGAATATGGAACGCTTGAGAGACCGCTTCTTGCGAGTTTTTTGATTCTGGCGCGGTATTAACAAAGAACGCAGCACGAACAAAACGTGATGGCGGCGTAATGTCTCCCGGCAAACCTAAGAAACCGGAGCCAATACCAAAAGATTTCGCTTCAACGTCACCAAACTTGGTCGGCGCACTGGTGCCCGGTTGCAGATGGATGTAGTTGTTCAAGTTCGTTACTTGCCATGGGAAGGTTGGCGAATTAGTCAGTACACCCACCTCATTGTCGTAAATATGTACCTGACCACCATCCATAATTTCAATTACGATGTTGTTGCCTGCTTTATCAGTAACACGCCAATGTCCGGTTGGTGATGGCTGCCCTTTTTCATCGATATACACTGGCACAATATCGATGTTTTTCATTGCGGTTTTCACTTCTTCAACGGTTTTAAATTGTGACAACATCCAACGGACAAAGTCCATATCAGCGATACTATTTGCGCGATCTTTCGGGTTGTAAGCCTTTAAAGAACCGTACCCTTTAAAGTAGAACAAACCAGCTGTTAGCCCTTCTTCGTTAATACCTTCGCCAATAAAGCGGTCATCACTCACTGAAATACCAACAAATCCATATTTGCTCTTCCAGCTTAAACCGTGCTTTTGGTCTGGCATGGTTGATGTGAACATATAGTCACGCGGGGCGACAATCAGTTTACTATTGAGATCGCTCTCACCCCATTCAATCGTTCGAGCGTGAATATGGTCATTTGCAGTAGTTGAAAGAGAGATGCCAGTACAAGCGATTGCAGGCGCAATAATACTGGCAGAAAGTGCCATAGCTAGGAGGGTTTTCTTTATCATTTTTAGATCCACCAAGGAGGGGTAACATTTCGCGATTGTATTCCTTTTTAAGTAACTTACAATCGAAAATATATAAAATCGGTAGAATATAGAGGATGAACAACTAAAGCGCTCAAAGTGATTAGCTTTGAGCGGATACCTAGCTAAGACAAAAGACTATAAGTAAAAAGTGACACTGTCATTTATTTCCAAGGTATAAGAAATCTTCCTCTAACCCAGTCCCTCCCAATTGAAATCACAACACCCCCTAGTTATTACAATCGTAACTAATGCCCTCATACATGGTACTTATGTCGATGTACTTTTCGTAGTTCAGGTACGCGACAATTCGAGCATCGGTATTGAACATCAGTCGATTTACCGCGTGTATCGCATCATAAAGATCTTTACCGTCCACCCCGGCTTCCTTAAAGCAATGTCTGACATAACGGTAATCTTTGTAGATCTCGTATGCCAAGAGCTGATTATTCGCATCGTTACTCGAGAAGTCGTGTTGCAAAATGCTTGAAGAATATTGTACGTAACGCAAAAGAAAATCGTGATTAATTTCACTGATTTTGAGTGCTTTCAACACAGCTTCCACGTCGTCACGGATGTGATTGTGATTCTTGTCGATTCCTAACAATGAATCGGATACGTCCTTCTTAATGGAAGGATTTGATATCACCCTCTCTAACTGCGAACTCATGCTTGGTCCAATAATGAGCTCCGCTGAATATACTGGGTTGCTAATGAATAGAAAAAAGGTAGAAGCGATAACGCATCGAGAAATAGACATTTTAATTATCGTTGTATAGAAACAAAATTAAATGCTATCGATTAATGATTTAAAAATGAAATAGACATTTATTATTCCATAATAAATATCAGTAATAAAAGAGCTTGGTAAGTACCAAGCTCTTTTACTAAACAACCCCACTTAATAGTGAGCACATAAAAATTATAATGACAACAGCAAATAGTGGATTACACATTAGTCTATCGTTAATACAACTCGACGGTTACAGCCAGATACTTTGTTTTCATTTACCTTACAAATCGGCGCAGACTCACCGAATGCTTTTTCAACAATCCTGTTGCCTAGACCTAACCCTTGTTTCAGGTATGTTGTTGCGGCATTCGCGCGACGAGCAGACAAGCCTTTGTTATAAGCCTGAGATCCGACTTCATCAGTATGCCCTTCAACAAGAACACGAGTACCTTCGTCAACCAGTTCCAAGTATTGCGAAATCGCTTGTTTGTGAGTGTCTGTTAAACGATATTTATCAGTATCATAGTTGAGGATCAACGACATCGAGTTCTTATCAAAGGTGCAGCTGTCGGTCGCATTCAACCCTTCAACCTTAACTACTCTCTTATCCTGTACAATAGAGCGTTCTTCATTTACCGTCACCGCTAACTTACCAACAACCTGAGTGACTTTTGTTTCGGAACTTTTAAGAATTTTAGAGCTCACGTAGTTTTCATCATGATTAATACAATTAGCGAGTGCGACATTTGAGGTAAAAATAATCGCGATTGATAATAATTTTTTCATTTTAATCTTTTAATCGTCCTGTCTCTTCGTTAATCAGATTTAATATGTATTTGTAGACATCTTTACCATTTTTTGCGTGATAAATATTTTTCTCGCCAACACAATCACCGAATCCATCGTCCTTTTGTACGTTGTAGTTAACACCTATAACGCCCATAGTGACTTTTGTTTTTTCACCTTCTAACTTCGCGTGTTCACTTTGAAACTTATTTTCTTTGCTAGAAATTCTTTTCTTGAGCTGTTCACAAAGGTTGTGTTCACGCACTAATGACTTCAAGAACTTGTCGTAAACTTGTTGATACTGAATATAACCATAACTGTCTCGATAACTTTTCGTGACCACGTCGTATTTGTTTCTATACGTACTGTTTCGATGGAGATAGTCAGGGAATCGTACGTCTGTATCTGCACCATCAGAAAGGAAGATAAACACCTGTTCTGGGTTACGCTCTTCTTTCTTAACTTTGTCTGCCTCTTTCGCTGCTGCAATCAGACCTAACCAAGAATTGGTGCCGCCGCCCCTAGCAGGCATTACCTTATTCGAATTCAAGATATTGATAAATTCCTGATAGTTGTCTGTTATTGGAATATCTCGTGCCTGATTGTAATAACTAGAGTGGTACACGTTTTGTTCATCCACAGACTGGTCAAACATATCATCGACAATGCTTTGGAAAGATGCTTCTGTGTGAGAAAACTCACTTGCATAGTCGTAGAATTTTAGTCTGCGATCTTTTTTATCGTATTTCACGTTGTAGGCGTTGTAAGTCAACAAGGCAACGCGACTCTTCTTATTCTCACCGGTTTTGAAGTCCTTCAAATCTTCGACAACTTTGGTGATCGTTTCCTTCACCACCTGCATCTGGGTTTTGTTGTTTTGCCCATACCACAGGTTACTCATCGATTGACTGGTATCCAGTATGAAGTAGATATCCACCGGTTGAGGTAAGTATTTCCGGGTGATCGAGTCGCCAGACACTTTGAATTTTGGCTCTACGCCGATTTCATTATGTGAAATCCATGAATCATGCTCAGAGGTCGCAACCACGGTGAAGTCTGCAAATGGCGATAACTCATTGGCTTTCTGAACACAACCGTCTTTGTACTCACACTTCTTGGTCGATACGTTGATCTGAATGTCGCTAATATTGTCGGTAATATATAAGTCGACAATTCTCTGCGCATAGTCTTTGTCTTCTTGATTGTCTTTGCCTGGACTTGCAATCAAGGCAAGACTCGCAACTTCAGCCGCCTCCTCTATTTTTGAGTGCGCAAGCAAACGTTGCGTATAGCCAACAGAAAACGAGAAAGTGATGATTAATATAGGGAGAAACGAAAGAAATATGATCCCAGCAACCCCTTTTTGCTTAGTGAAGCGCTTCATATTAAATCCTTGCAAATGAATAGGAACTGGTCACGACTTTGATCGGCTCACCGCTCATAAGACCGATAATGTTAAACGGCGTTTTGTAGCAAAGAGACACATGATAAAGAGGAAGGCGTCGGTTCTGCGTAGTCAAAGGCAATAGTTTTGTTGCTTTTTCCACTGTAATTTCCTCTAGATCCGGAAAATTACACCCCGCCGTCATGCCTTTTAAGGCGGTGGTTCTAACAAGCTTCTTATCTTTATCAATTAAAGATAGCTCTATGACTCGCATCCCCAGCTCATTTTCGTCAAAATCTGGTAGTGTGCGTTTCAACATGCCTTTCGCCATATCGAACGAATTGTTCATGTGTGTCTCGCACTGCTTACCTCCTGCGCCACAAATATCGAGCTCATTGGCAAACAACTGTCGGCGTTCACTAATAACACTGACGATCGAATACACAACCCTATCCAATTGCCCTTTTTTATTAACGGCGATGGTGTAGTTGATATGCATGGCAATAATGGAGCCAAAAAAGAGTAAGACCAATGCAAGCTCAACAATAAAAGCACCGGTTTGCTTTGACTTAGTTACCACAACTGATCTCCTCTCCTAACTTGAACGTACAGCGCTCGTACTCCTGAACCGCGACCATCTCGCGACTAATGTTCATGCTTGGCATAACAAAGTTAAACAGAGGCTGATAGGTGAAGCTCAATTGGTATATGGCAATTGGCATGTTGACTGAGTTTTCAGCAGTGTCGCCTTTCTTGATGTTTGGGCATTCACTCAACGCTTTTCCACTGCGATTACAATGGATAAAGTCAGTTAGGTTTTTAAAGTAATAAACCGATGCCGAAACTGTTGAGTGATCAACAACTTTTGACCATAGTGCGCCACCACTTGATTCAAGCTTGGTTTTAATTACGTCTTGGTAGTCGACCTTTTCAGTACTGTGAGAGCTGCCTTGCTTTTTACTGCTCATCACTGCTGTGGTTAATGCATGATCCGTCACACCCATTGAGTACGTTAAAACCGACAAGTCAAACCAAGTAAACAGAACCATTAGTAAAACTGGCAAGCCCATTGCGGTCTCGACCGTCAAACTTCCCTTTTGAAACTTGATCATAGCTCGACGTACCTTTTCTTCGTGTAATCAACAACAAAGGCACCTTTGATATCCATATTTTCAAGAAATTTCTTTGCGTCATTGATATCACTGAACTCACCAATGCAGTAACGCTTCCATAAGCCGTGCGTGTAGGAATACACACTTCCATAATTGCCTTTCAGATAGTTTAAGTAATCCGAAGGAATCACCTTATAGGTTGCCAAAACTTGAATTCGGTAAATTGAAGGTGCTTTAGGGCGTAAGTTTTTTGGATCTAGAACTGAGCGTGCTACGTACTTTGGTTTCAAATCGACTGATTTCGTTTCCATTTCCATATTTTTCTTTTCCTTTACTTTAGCGACCTGCTTTGGTTGAACTGTTTTCGTTACTTTTTTAGGAAGCGGTTTAACGCTCTGCATGAGTTTTTTCAGTTTGACTCGCGCTTCCTGTTCGCTGCTGTCGTGCTTTAACACTTCCAGTGCTACGTCAGGTCGGTGTGAGCGAGTCGAAGCTAATAGTAGATTTGAGCGGACTTTTTCATCGTTCGGATTAGCCGCAAACAAGCTGTAGAGCAGTTCCATCGCAGGTTCCGGACGACCTTGCAACATCATCACGACGGCAATATTGTTATTCGCTTCTCGGTCCGATGCGCCGTTTTTCTTGCTGTCGTTAAAGTTGGCGATTGCACCGTTGTAATCTTTCTTACGCGCTAAAATCTTGCCTTTTAAAAGATAATAATTACCCTTCGGACCGCCGTTTTCTAAATAGTCATCTAGATAGCGTTCACTTGCGTCATAATTACGTTTTAGATATTCCAACTTAGCTAAGATGTAAATAATCTCTGGATCTTCGAGGTCTTTCTTCTCAAGAGTATTTATGTATAACTCGGCAGACTTTTGGTCTTTATTATCGAGGTATAAATTGATCAGTTTTATCTTATAGCTTGGAACTTCAACCAAATTTGCTTTATAAAACTCGACCAGTTGTTCAGTTTGTCCAGAATTAGTTAGTAGTTTTTCTTTGGTTACTAATTCCTGATTGATGGTTGAACAACCACTTAAAAGCAGTAAAACAAAAAGGGAAATATAGTTTTTTACATTCATTATCCTAGCATCCTCATTATCCCTGGCGCTGCGATTAGAACAACAATAGGAACCATGATAAAAGCGATCATTGGTATGGACATTTTTGCCCCCATCTTTCCTATTTTTTCTTCCAAATCGAGCATGTTTATTTCTCGAATATCAGAAGCGAGGGAAGCTAATACCGCACCTACTGATGAGCCGTACTTCAAGCTTTGAGTAAGAGTCATGACAAAGCTTTGCGCTTCTGTGGTTGGAACCAGATCATAGAACTCAGTAAGCGCTCGATCCAAACCAACAATTTTGGCTCGTTCTGACGTTTTTTTAACAACATAAGCCAGGTTTTCATCGACTGTTTTTAGCTCGTTCGACAGATATTCCAAGCTCGCTTCGAGCGTCATCCCGGTATGCACACACACGTTCATTAAGTCGAGCAAGAAAGGCAGTCGACTACTGACGTGACGAACGTTCGCATTCCCTTTCGATGAAATGTACATATCTGGCGCAATCAAACACACAAGCATCGAAAGCGAGAATGAAATAAACGCAGATGAAAACTCCATGTCTCCCTGCATGTAAGAATAACCAATAAATGCTAAGCAAAATAAAAGTGGTATAATCTTCAGCAGGTAATAAGCTTGTGCAATAAAATCACTATGAATCCCTGCTCTAACTAAGTTGTTTTTCGTTTCTTCTTTATTAAAAGACAGGCGCGAAAGTTGTACTGCCAACTTATCCGCAAAAGGCGTCTTTTCTTGGGTTGAGTCAATGATCTTCTTTGTCGAAATATTCGCTTTGGTTTTATCAAACACTTTTAACGAGTAATACGCGACAGATAGTGAAATAAATAACCCTAATGCTAAAAAGATTAATTTTATATCGACCACTACTTCACCCCTCTTAATATCATGTAGATAAAGAAGAATCCGATAGCTTCACTGATCAACACGTAATAGAAAATAGGCTTCCCTCCATCTTCAAACATCACGAAGTTATAATTTTCAGGGCTGGTTACTTTCAAAATCATGATAAAGATTACCGGCAGAGCCGCGATGATTTTTGCTGAAGCACGCGCCTCTGACGTCAGTGCATTTTTCTTCTTCTCGATCGCCCTTGCTTCAAACATGATTCGGTTGATACGGTTAATGACGTCTTTTAGTTGACCACCTCGACTCAAGTTGATTCGAATCGTCGCCGCAAAGAAAAAGTACTCAACATAAGGGAACGACGCAGCACTTCGCGCCAAGACATCATCTGGGTCTTCACCGATAAGCAGGCGCTCTGACATCTTCTTGAACTCTTCGCCTACTTCATTATCAAGCTGAGTGCCCACATATTCGAACGCATGGACAATACTCTGACCCGAGGAGAGCGCACCAGAAAGAATGTTCAGCGCATCCGGGAAGTTATCCTTGAATCGCTGCGCTTGAATGCCACTAAGTTTGAGAATAAACATCACAAATAGTATTGGCTCCAATGCAAGCAACACTTTCCAATACTCAAGCATGAAGAACCAATCGTTAACGAAGTAAACCGCTAATGAAGAGCCCGCAAAAAAGCCAATTAATTTGATTCCTGCATTAGGACTCAACAGCTTTTTCAACTGCTTAAATTTATCCTTAATCTTTTTTCGGTAGCTGATATCAAAGCTTTCTGAATCGATAACCGCTCGAGAACCAGAAACGCCCTCGAACGTATTAGATTGCTCAATGATCGATGTGATTTCTTTCTGTTTTTTCGAATGCCCAATAAACAGAAACAACGCAATTACAACCCATAGCAAAATGACAATCAGCATCATGAGAACAGCTCCTGCAGCGCCCCATCCAAGCCAAAGAACTTCGCACGCTCATAAATTACAGAGCGCTTAGAAAGACCTGGCGTTCGAAATTCGCCCGAGATTTTGCCTTCATCACCCATTCCGTTGTTTTCAAACCGGAAGATATCTTCCATAACAACGTTGTCACCTTCGAGACCAACAATTTCACTGATAAACAAGATCTTACGACTACCATCATGGAGTCGTCGTACTTGGACTATCAGATCAACCGCACTCACGATGGTTCGACGAATCGCCTCAAGCGGTAGACTGGCTGTCGCCATCATTACCATACTCTCCACACGAGCAATCGCATCACGAGGGGTGTTCGCGTGAAGCGTAGACATTGAGCCATCGTGACCAGTGTTCATTGCTTGAAGCATTTCAAACGCTTCACCACCACGACACTCACCAACAATGATTCTATCTGGTCGCATACGCAGGGCGTTGATTACCAAATCTCGCGCAGTGATTTCACCCGTCCCTTCAACACTTGCTTGACGAGTTTCCAATCGAACAATGTGTGGTTGTTGCAATTGAAGTTCGGCCGCATCTTCAATGGTAACGATACGTTCACCACTACCAATGAAACCGGACAATGCGTTCAACAAGGTTGTTTTACCTGAACCCGTACCCCCAGAGATAAGGATGTTGCACTTACAATGGCTGGCAATCGAAAGCAGCTTTGCCATTTCAACCGATAGCGCGCCAAACTGAACCAAGTTTTCTAGCTTGATTTTTTGCTCTTTGAACTTACGAATCGAAATGGATGTCCCATCGATTGCAAGAGGCGGAATAACAATGTTTACACGACTTCCATCTTCCAAACGAGCATCACAAAGCGGTTTTGATTCATCAATTCGACGCCCCACATTTGAGGCAATACGCTTAGCAATGGTGTTGAGCTGTTTCTCGTTGACGAACTGAATTGGTGACTTTTCTACCTTACCGTTCAATTCGATAAAAATGTCTGAGGGACCATTGATCATGATGTCCGAGATTTCATCGTTATCGACCAACGCTTGAAGGGGTCCAAGACCTTTCAACTCGTCAAGCAGTGCTTTAACCAGCTCTAAACGCTTTAAGCTACTGATTTGAAGTTGCTTCTTCTCAATAAGAATATTAACGGAGTCTTTTAGTTGGCTCTCAAGCTCCAACGGTTCAACGTCAACTAACGAGGCTGCATCTAAGGCGTCAAAGATTTCGTCCCGGATCTCGATATAAACTTCTTTCAAGTGATTCATTTCTTAAACCACGCGAACTTTTTCTGTACTTTGACTTTTTTACCCGTCAACGAATTCACAATATTGGCAATGGCAGGTGCAAACTTAAGCTTTGCCGTATTTTGAATGCCTTGTTGAATAATGAGCTTCTCTAGATTGGCTTCATAAGCAAAATCAATCGCGTCTTTTGCTTTGATTTTCTCTTTCGCCCCTTGAAGCGGCATCATGTAGTCCTTCTGAGATCGTGTCATCGAGAAAATCACTCGATGCTCAGACTTACCCAACTTCTTCTTGATCGAGTGGTACGCTCTTAGTGACGCCACGGAAGGTTCACAAACAATAAAAATACGGTTGTATCGGTCACTGATGTCTTCTGCTGTCAGCTCATCAATCGCACTAAGCGGCATGGAATCAATGATAAAGTTGTATTGATCAACCAGTTCGTTAGAGATGCGAAACAGCGAATCTACATGATCGCTCAAGCAAGCAACGTTCTTTTCTAGTGTGAGGAAGTTGAGCCTATCTTTGACAGGTTTCACGTAGCTTCCGGCAATCGCGGCATCCAGTTCAGACTGGTTCAAATCAATGCTGTTTTGCTGCGCTTTTAGCCCTTTTAAGCCTAGAAATATGTCTGAGTTAAGTGCGATGGTGTCATGCTCAACAAGCAAGGTTTTTAAGTTCGCTTGTTGACTCAAACTGTGTGAAAGAAAAGCACTGATCGTGGACACGCCCACCCCGCCTTTGCTACCAAGCATTAAGACTCGCTTGGCAATACGAGACTTCTTCTTAACTGTTGGTGAGAATGTCGCTGCACTTGACTCTTTAAGCGCCCCTAATAGACCATCGAGTTCAGGGTCCCAAAGAATGTAGTTGGCTCCCAATGACAAGACTTTATCTCGCATCAGTATTGAGTCCATGTTACTCACTACAATAAGAGAAATGCTGACGTCTAATCTTGAAGAGATCTCCGCAACTTCTGAAATCAACTCGCCACATGCTCTTAAGTCAAGAATGACATGCTTTATTTCAGCGTTAGTTTTATGCCAACTTTCGTCATCAATATCGTCGACTTTTAAAGGTGAAGCGAAACCTTCGATTGCGTAGAGCTCGTCGATTGCTTGAAGAAAAGCCAAATCATCTGAAACAACCAGATCAATGGTGTTGTTCTTCTTATCTTTGCTTGATGAAGTCGTTTTGAATAGGTTATCTAAATCCATTTTTTACTCCGCCACAGGATTCGTCATACTCAAGCGTCTGTTGTATTCCAAGCTGCACCCAAATGGATGATGTTTAAGGGTGTTGAATGAAACAGCATCACAAGTTTGCTCTTGCATCTTGTGGTATTTCGCAACGATTTTTACGCCTTTGCTTTCGCTGTTTGCGTTTAGGGTATAACGCAACTTGTTTACGCCTTTGGCTTTGATTTCTTTCACAAAGCCATCAACAAACTGACTTTCTTTGGCGTCGTAATTGATTGCAAATGTCGACTTCGGATACTGAAGATTGATTTGATTGACGAAGTTAACCGATTTATCCATCGCCACTTCTTTGTTTGTGACTCGAAACTCAAAGGTTTCTACAATTGTGTCTACGGTTGTTTTGTTTGGTGTTACCGATACCGAGCAACCCGAGAGTAATACAGAAACCACCAACAATAGGTTTGCCTTCATTAGTTAAAGCCTCCCGCCTTTATCGTATTTTCCAGCTCTTCGTCATCAACGTTTGAAAGATCAAGTTTCAACAAACGCTCAAGATCACTTGTTCGTTTAAACTTCGGCAGTTTAATATCGGTTTCTTTAACAGGATCGACGAGGTTAACTGTCGCTACGATGATCAGCTCAGTCTTTCTTCTTTCAGTATTGGTTTTACTAAACAGCGCACCCAAAATCGGGATATCACCCAGGTAAGGGATTTTGGCTAGTGATTCTTGCTCTTCTGATGTCAACAGACCTGCTAGAACAAAGCTTTGACCATCTTTCAATTGTACGGTCGTTTGGGCTTTGCGAGTCCTCAAAGAAGGCACACTGATGAGTCCAGAATTCACACCATTGGTCTTATCAATAGAGCTCACTTCCGGTAGCAGTGACAAACGAATGTTTTCAGAATCCGTTACCTTAGCCACCATAGACAGCTTTACCCCGTACTCTTTATAAGTAACAGAGATACCATCGTTATCGCGAACTGTAATAGGGATTTCACCACCAACTAGAAAGCTTGCAGACTCACCGGAAATCACAGATAGATTTGGTTCGGCAAGCACTTGTCCAATGCTGTCATTACCACTCGCTGAAATAACCGCAACGATATCCTCAGCAGTAAAGTCCAAAATCTTATTAACGAACTGGCCAGCACCACCAATGGACTTACCGTTTGTTTCAGCGTATGAAACCCCTAGCTCGGTCAAGAATGAACTTGAAACTTCTGCAACCGTCAGCTTTACGTTGATTTGATCTGTGGTGAGAACTTTCAGATTGTTGATGATGTCTTCAAACACATAAGTCGCTGTATAGTCGAGAGCATCGCCAGATTCTCCGTTTGCATTAGTGAGCTCAAAAGTGTTCCTTTGTTTGCTCTTTTTCAGCATTTCACCTACGTGGCGATACACCTTGTTTTTGATTTCTTCGCTGCTCACGACACCATCAATAACAACCTGCTCACCAATATTGGTCAGCTTAATATCTTCATCGGGATATCTTGCAATAAGCGTTTGTTTTAAAAGCCTTAAGCTTTTATTTACGACCACTTCTGCGTTGTAAATTTCGTTTCCTGCTCGGTCGTAAGCGATAATGGAAGTGGCACCACGGCCAATGCCGTAAATCACTAATTTCCCGTTTGCGATGACCTTGTAATCCGCAATTTGAGTATCCGCGACAAACACGGTATCAATGTTGCGTTTTACATTAATCGTCTTCGCTGCACCTTTATCAAGGCTTAATAGATCCCCAGCTGACGCGGAAGCTGGGAGAAGCAAAACCAATCCCAGCGTGACTGATAATATATTTTTATTGAACACCCTTAATTCCCTCTCAGCTGTCGAACGCCAAATCGATGCTCAATCAAATCGCTACTTTTTACAGATAAGTATTTATGAACCATCTTTGCTGGAACCAGAGTTATGGCTCCAATTTTCTGTGCCATTTCAAGCTTAAGTACCTGTTTAACGGTCAACGCGATAATCAAGCCATATTCTTCATTTGACGAATCATCATCTTCAGAAACGTTCATCGATTGCAAAACCAAAGCCCCGTCAATGATGACGTTGCTCGTTAAGCTATCGATATCGGAATAGCCACTTTCTAATAAATTGGATTGAGATGAGGTTGTGGCAACAAAACTGACGCGATCGCCAGGTTGAATTGGTAGCGCTTCTACAATGCTACTGCCTTGCGACAAGTAGTAATAAGGCACTTGGTCTTTTTTAAGTGAAAGATACATGTAATCTTTTTCACCAGGATTAGAAACCAAGTCTGGTGTTAATTGCATACCTTCTTTGACGTCTTTCGCCCATAGCGCACCTGAATCAATCTTGATGCTCGCGTAAGGAACGTATGAATGCTGTTTTGCTTCCGACTCGGGAAACTCACGAATATCTATTGCATTGGCGTTAACTGGCTCAGCTTTGTTTACAACTCGATTAACGAATGCGACCTCTACAAACACTTCATTTTCGACCACTGCCACTGGCTCAGGCTGATCAAAAAAATCGCTGACGTAGAAAAAAGCCAAAAACATAGTGATGGCAACAAATACAAAAACTAATGCTCTACTCATAGAATAAAAACCTTAAAAGAGAGGGTTTCCCCTCTCTAAATTTATAACTGGTTAACTTATCCTTGTTTACCGTCAGCTTTATTGCCAGAATTGCCAGAACCTCCAGCAGAGTTAGCACTTTCCATTGAAGTAGAAATTTTGCCCATCGCGTCATTTAGCGTTGTTTTCAAAGAGCCATCTTTAAATACAAACAGAATAATTGAAGACATTGCTACAGCGATGATTGCGTATTCCACTGCAGTTACACCACGTTTGTCTGACTTAAATTTGTTACGGATATTACGAAGTTTAGAATTGATGTTTAAAAGCATGTTTACCTCTATTTCCTTGAATTAATCACTCATTTCGTGAACGTAGAAAATCTACCTCAATAGAAACAATCACACCAATTAAGCTTTTTTATTCACTTATAAATAGTTGTTATAAACACATGTAATCCGTTACATAATAATTTATTATTAGGAAGCAATTGAATTCCAATCTCCCTCCATTAAAATAGTAAAATGAATTATATAAAATTTATCTTTTGGCTAACTTGCCTTACCAGCGTGATGTGTATTTTTTATGGTGATATTCGCTATAGGATTGTGAAGCATCGATTCATTTTTCTTATCAGTGTTACCTCATTAGCTAGCTTGTATTATTCTCCAGCTCCTTTTAATCAAGTTCTGGTGAGTACATGTATTTTTATTGCATTCTTTTTGCTTTGGATGATGAACGTAGTTGGAGGTGGGGATGTAAAATTAATCGGTGCACTATTTTTAGGTGTACATAGTGAATATATGTTATTAGCAATGATTGCTATTGGATTATTGGGCGGAATTCAAATTCTTTTGATGTGGATGACGGCCATTTTTCGTCAAGCTCCTCCTTTTAAAAATGGCATTCCTTACACAATACCGATCGGTATTAGTGGACTTTTTTTCTTTTATCTATCCCTTTTTTCTTGACTATAAATACAAACGCCATGCCTATTTATAATAGGCATGGCGTTTTACTACATTACTTCACAACTGGTCAGTAAGGAAGTGGGAGGTTTTCTACTTACCACTCCTTTAGATGTGAGTCGGAAAGTTTCGGTAATCAAACTTCTTAAACGTTCTTGATCAATTTTCTTGGCTGCCGAATCGTTGCACCAAACATACATCTCAATGTATTTTGGTAATAAATATTGGCTACATTTGTGATCACCTAAGGTCCAACTTGGACAAACGACAAACGTGTTTGCTGCTTGTAGTTCGTTAATCATCAGTCGTGATGATGAGGTCGTAAGCCAATGTTTTACCTTAGAAATATCTACACCAAAAGAATCAAGAAGCACCTCGGCATCTCGCCTAGAAAGAGAGTTACAAAAGACGATTCGCTCGGGATAGCACTCTTCAGGATCAACCGCGCAGTCACAAGCTAAAATGTATTGTTCTCTGTTTAGGGGAAATACACGCCCTTCCACAGATGTGGTATCACCGATGGCAAACACCAAATCGTGGTTTTCTTTATCGACACAATTAAGGTCGCTATAACTTGTCACAGCCAACTCGACGTCGTTATATACTCTGAAAGAACTGATTACTTTTGCGACTAACTCAGGGGCGAATGAATCAGAAATCGCAATAGAATACCGATCAAACATATCAACTTGAGCCAACTCATCAAATAATTGATCATATAACGACATCGTCTGATCCGTATAATCTAGTAATATTTGACCATGTTTAGTCAAGTTAAAACCATCCTTTCGGTCAAAGACTTCTGCGCCTATAGTACATTCAAGTTTTTTAATATGTTGTGAAACGGCTGGTTGGGTTAAATATAGACTTTCTGCAGCTGCAGTAAAACTTCTATGTCTTGCAACATGTGAAAAAGTGCGTAAGTACTTTACATCAATGGTTCGTTTATTAGCTTTCATTTAATTAACACCAAGACCCAATAATTATCCGATAGTTATAATTGTTATACATCCATAAAGCTACACATTGAGCCAGTTAATAATTGGCTTCCCGCTATAACTCAGCGTCTTATTCTACGTCTAACTATTCAACAGTTGTATAAGAAACACGTTGCTTATTTCTCAAATTTGCAACTGATCAGAGGAGATTTATTTTGGTGTAAATGACTGTTTTATTTATTATTTCGCGTTGCGAAATAATTAGTTAAAAAAAGATAATTTTATAATATTGTGTCTTAATCACCCCCTTTATGAGGCCTAAACCCCCCCTTTATATTTCGAGTGACTACTTAATAATATGCATACAGTTTTAATTTATAACAAACGATATACATTATAAGAACGACAATATTATTAATGGAAATTAAGTCATTATAAGTATCCATGTATGTGAGTATAAGCTAACGTTATTAAAAATCAATCTAAAACCAACTCATTTATATTCGAACGAAAATAGCAAACGTTTGCCATTTTCGTTCGAATGACCGAGCAAGCATTAAACGACTAAAGAAATGACAATCTTATTAATAAAATTACATGTAGAGTGGCTATAGGTCATAAGATAAATTTATAATTAGACTTTTGCTTGCTTTTTCTTGCGATATTCAAGTGGTGAGCAATCATTTTCTCTCTTGAATATCTGCCTGAAAAATTGTGTATCCACATAGCCAGAACGACTAGCGACCTCATCAATGGACAGTTTTGTTGATCTCAACAACTCTTTAGCGAAAGACAAACGACCTAGTTGAATAAACTTAAGTGGACTAATAGAGGTCGCATCTTTAAAACGGCGCTTTAATTGCCTCTCTGACAAACAAGCTTCATTCGCTAGGTCGCTGATGGTAACGATGTCCAAGTCCATAGTAAGAATCCATTTTTGGATTTTAAGAATTAGCTCATCCTTGTGTTGCATGTAGCGAAAGACATCACAATATGAATGCGAGTTTCCACTTCCTTCTATTGTGCTTAAGAATTGGTTACCTAGGTTTCTAGTCTGTTTTCCGAAGTACTCTTCGACAATCTCCAACATGACGTTTGAGTGAGAGTACGGTCCTGAAGATAAGTAGAGATTCCCATCGATGAGCGCTTTCTGCTCAGTCACTAACATGATCTCTGGGAAAAGCTCTCTAAAAAGGTGGGCGAAGTATGAGTGCATTACCGCTTTGTTCTGCTGCAAAAGCCCCGCCTTCGCAACGACAAAAATACCGGTATCAATGGCAACTATTTTGCTGCCTTTTTTATGTAATTTTTTGATCCAATCAACCAGTGCAGGATCAATCTTATCAAGCGATTCTAAGGGGTCTCCTATGGAGCCAATAATTAGTATGTTAGTAAAATCAAAAGATTGCCATTGAGAAGTTGGTTGAACGCTTATCCCTCCTCGACCGCTCAATGGCCGGTTGTTTGGCGTTACGATATGTGTCATGAAACCCGGGAACTCAGCAAACTCAGCCGCTGTTTCTAGGATCTCTAATGAGCTTATTATTGACGCAAAATACCTCCCTGTCGGAGCTAATGCTACGACACGGAGGTTTTTCTTATTGTTTTCCTTCAATCTGCATTCATCCTGTGCATATAAGGCAATGAATTATAATGCTTTTCTACGGAATATCATTCCTTATTATGAATCTGTACAAATTATTACTCTTTGTTCTTAGGCTAATTAGCATCATACACAAAGTAATCCACAAGCCCATTGAGCCACCTTCTTCACTTTTACCAGGATCGGTTTCCGACACAACAGCTTGCTTAACGACCACTTCAACGGTTTTGGTAATGATCGCGCCATCTTTGTCGTTTACCGCCACTTCAAACGTCAGCTTTTCACTTTTCTTGCTGACTTTCGGTAAAGTCACTTCCACATTTGGTGTCTCTGTGGTGGTAAACTTAGCGGTGGTTCCTGAAACTTGGCGCCATTTGAACGAGTGATCAGCTGAGTCAACATCTTTTAGATCAAGGGCTGATAATGTAACTTTGTCGTTTTCTAGACCTTCTTTACGGCTTGCTTTTACCGCAAACGTTGGTTCATCATTGACCGCTTCAATCGTTATTACAGCCGTTGCAGTGTTAGATTCACGCCCGTTTTCTTTCACAATTGCAAATTCGAACTGGTCGTTACCAAAATAGTTTTCATCACTTTGGTAGGTATCGCCATCTAACTTACCATGCTTAGGCGCGGTTTTAATCACGATGGTGTCACCCTTCTCCAATCCTTGCTGCTGCCGTAATTCAAGTGCTAAAGGCTTGTCTTCTTGGGTTTTGTATTGAAGGTTGCTCGCTGTAACAACTGGAGAATTGACGGTGATAACAACTTCACCTTCAGCCGTCGTACCAAAATCGTCAGACACTTGATACTTCATCACTGTTCTCTGCTCAGGAATATCTGAAACAGGTACTGAGTAACGAATTTTCTGCCCAGCAATTTCTGCACTGCCAATCGCTGGTTTTGTTGTGATTTTGTCCAACTTAATGGTGTTATTTGCATCAGAAGAACGATCGTTCGCTAGTACATCAATCGTAACGCTTTCACCACTCATCAACGTCACAGAGTCTCTCTGGGCAGTAATGCTCGGTTTTGCTTGAGGTTTTTCTAACAAAGCAGCAAACGGATAGTTACGACCACGACCTTCGCTTAAACCATTCGTCTTGTACGTATTTGTAGTACCGAAAAACTGTTTCTTTTTCTGTCCGTTAGACAAGTAAGCATCCAAGAATGAGTAGCTGTATTCCGGCTTTGCGTTTTCTAATTCAATCACCAACAGCTGTTCGCCGTCATCAATCTCAAATGGTGCAGCAAACATCACTCGACCGCCCGAATCAGGAATCGCACCCGATGACACTTCAACTTGTGTATCAACGTTGATAGATGCATTCCCCCAGCGGTTAGTCGTTAAGTCATACTTAAACATGCGGTAGCGCATATCGGCATTTGGCTGAATTGGTTTCGCATACAAGTAGAAACCTACCAATGTCTTGTAACCTTCGTTGTTATCTAACCCAAACCCTATTGTGTTATTGCGTGAGTCTTCATAAACGTAAGTTCTTGACAGTGAGGTGATCCACGCCGATTTATTGTTTGAAGAAGGAATTGACGCTCGTAGCGATCCATTTTGCGCTGTACTCGCAATATCATTAATTGAGATATTGGTTTCGCGCCCGCCAGTGATTGTTTTTAGCGAAGGCGATGTATCGTCCGTAACTGTCACTACATTGCTTGAACCAGGGAACACGTCCCCCTGATCAGACCAACCACGCGTTTGTAATTCATCAAGCCCATCCGCTTGGAAAACCTGTACTTGCATTGGACCATTGTCGTTAAAGCGGTTGTCCACGCTCACTGCTGTGATTAGTAGTCCTTCACCAGATAACGCACGGTCATATTGGTTTTTGCGGCGGTTTTCGAAGTACGCTCTAGGTCCTTGTTGCTTCAAGTAAGGGTCGAGATACATCACTCCCTCGCCTTGTGCCGTTTCAATGGTCGCGGAACCAGAAGTATCAATGACCTTAGGTTTAATGAAACCAGCAGCTTCCTTACTCCACGCCAGCATATTGACCGGAGTTTCCCCTGCGTAGCTATCGCCTTGTTTGCTTGCCCAGCTTCCTCCGCCCATAAGACCCCATTGGCCCACGGAACCAGAATGCTTGTAGGAGTATAAATCCGGTAGTCCAAGCATCAAGTGTCCAAGCTCATGGGCAATGACCCCCATCGTAGACTGATGATTGCCTTGGAAGTCCGCAAACAAACAGTAATCACGGATCGTCTTACCATCGATCTCAACTGTATTGTGACTGAAGCGGTGAGGCCAGATATATGGTGTGTTAATTGAGCCCGCAGATTTATCGTATCCTGCAAATACAAACATCACCGACAGCTCATCAGGGCTAATTTTGTCATCGTTGTTATCGTCGTAAGTCGACAAATCTACGTAACGATCTAACTTATCGTAAGCCGCCTTGAACGCCGCTTTTAGCTTACCATCACACGTCGAATCATTTTTTGAATGGCAATTCGGATGCGCAATGTCCAGCGTAATATCGATAACACCATCATTCGCTGTGCCTTGTGTTTCTCTCGCCGGTTCAACGATATAACGTCCGTAACTGTTCTTGTGGAAGTAGTCTTTGACGCTTTGTTGGTTGTCACCAAAAATCACATCGGTAAAGTCGTTCACAAACGCTTCATCATTGAAGCTTACTTGGACAACCAACAAAGGTTGATGCTTTGGGTCATCTGTCGCGTTAACCGCTCGAGGTGGCGTTTGCTCAAAATAGGCATCACTTAGCGGATCAATACGACTAGAAGGTACTAAAGAGGACGTCGGACTGACTTTTTCTTTTAACAGTGCTTTCACTGATTGTGGTGTTTCTAATTTGGCTTCCACACCAATTGAAGTCGCAACAAAGCGACCATCAACCACTTCGTGTTGACCATAAAACCATCCTGTATCTTCGTCATAGACGTAGATAATGCCTTCCCGGTCTTGATACCAAAAAGATTCTTGGTCGCCATAAAGTTTTAGCTCTTTCCTAGAGCCGTCATTTAATTGGAATTCATGCCAAGTAGGTGCAGGTAACGTATTAGCATGGGCAAAAGAAGCCATCAGTGTACTGATGATCGGAAAATATATTTTTTTCATATACTCGTCGACTAAGGTTAAAAAGTGACGTTATGTATATCAAAATCAAATTTTTCTTCCCAATTAACAATTCTACTAACGTTATAAAAATTGGTTATCTGATTAATATCACATTTAAATATCCTCAAGGATCATAAGACATATTTATTTTCTTATTAAATCCTATTATTTAACTATGGATTAGTAAAAATATATATTTAAATCCCATTTTAATTACAATACTAATTCTATGAAAAATATTACAACCGCATGTCTTCTTTTATCCATGCTTGGTGTTTTAACTGGATGTGGTGGCGATGATTCTTCCGGTGGTGTCACGACAGTTCCTATCGCTGATGTGGATTCCGGCGATAAAAATGATGACACCACTGACGCAGATTCAGATTCAGATTCAGATTCTACAGCAGATGACGACGATACGGATACTGTCAACGATGACGACACCGTTACCGATGATGATACAACATCAGACGATGATAAAGACTCAGATGATGACACTACGGGTGATGATGACTCTACCAAAGACGACGGAACCACTGACGACGATACTGACGTAGATGACGATACCGAGCTTTTCCCACACAAAGGAAAATGTACTGTTACGGAACTTAACCTTGACCGAGTTAATATCGAATCACGTGTCGCCAACAGCGACTACGAGTGTATGAGAACTTGGTTCTCCCCTTCTGCTGAACAAGCAGATACCGTTTTTAGCACATTGAGTGTCAGTCGAGTTGACGTAGGTTTAAAAAAGGCAATTGAAGCTTACAAAGGTACAAAAGAGCAAGCTCAGCAAATTTACTATCTGGGTGAATTTATTAAAGCGGCTTACAAAAATCGCCACGATACGTTTGCTAAAAAGCTACAACCTTTCCCGTCGGAATTGAGCGAACGCATTGCTAACACAATTCAACAGTTTTTGCGTTCGCCACATGCCTTAACTGAAGGACGCGAGCAACAAGAAGCTCTTGCATCAATGTTGATTGTCGTCGATAGCATTCGACAGCTCGCCATTGCCGCTCCTGACGTCTTCAACGTTCTCGATAGCTTTTCTCAAGATAAAAGCGAAAGCTATTACTACCGCAAAGCGATCAACAATGTTTTTATCGCTATGGCTGGACACTCTCAAACCAAAGCGTTTTACGACCTTATCGAGTCTGACCCAAGTTATATTCACCGAATGAGTGCTTTTATTACCAATAACGAATGGGCAATTGGCACCGACTCTGAACAATTACTCGGCAACGCCGCCCGAGAGCTCGCTAGACTTGTCAAAACCCAAGATGCGAGCACAAAACAAGTCGTCATCGATACTTTACGTAGCTTGTTGGCACGTTACCCACTCGGTGGTAAATCGGACCGAATATGGGTTGGTATTGCTGAAATGGTCAATGCTTATGCGTCGGATTACCTAGAACAACTCGGGCTTGGTAATGCGAAGCAAGATCTAAAACAGAAAATCATGACATTCAGTTACGACTGTCGTGGACCTGCGCAAATACTCGCTCAGGAAATGACTGAAGCTCAAGCAGTGACAAGCTGCGAAACATTGAACCTGAAAGAAGATGACTTCCACCAAATTGTTAACACGGGATATCAGCCTGTCGCTGATGATCATAGCGACAGTGTTGACGTTATTGTTTTTAAAACCAAAAACGACTATTCAACCTACTCTAGCTTCCTATTCGGTAACACGACCAACAACGGCGGACAATTCCTCGAACGAGACCCTTCCAAGCAAGGAAATGTACCTCGATTCGTCGCTTATCAAAACGGATGGGATGACGACTTTTCGATTCTAAACTTAGAGCATGAATACATTCACTATTTGGACGGACGATTTAACCAATACGGTGACTTCCACGAGACAATGCGCGAAGGTAGCATCGTTTGGTGGTTAGAAGGCTTCGCTGAATACATGCACTACAAAGACGGCTATACCGCGGCATTAGTACTTGGTAAAGACAAAACTCATACTTTAGATGAAGTGTTCCGTACCAACTACAGCGACGGTTTGAATCGTGTTTACCGTTGGGGCTACCTAGCCGTGCGCTTTATGTTAGAAAAGCATCCTGAAGACGTAACCGAGCTTTTGGGATATTCACGTACCGGACAATACAAAGAGTGGGTTAAACTCCTTGAACGACTCGGTCCTACCTACAATACAGAGTTTCACTCATGGCTAGATGAAGTAACCAAAGACATTGATGACACGGACATTTCTAAGCCGAAGCCAAAAGAAAAACCGAAGAAAATTGAGCTCAATACCAGTGTTCAAGTTAGTGGTGAAAAGTTCGCAGAGAAACTTTTCTTTGTCGACGTGACGCAGAGCTTCAATCAATTGGAAGTATCGATTACCGGTAGCGGTGACGCCGATTTATATGCTTGTTATGACAAAGTCTGTCACTACTTTGAGTACGAGTGGACCAACTTTACTCATGGCAGTAACGAATCCATTTCGATTCCAAAGAATGAAGACGGCACCATAAAAACGGGTCAATACTATTTCAGCATCAGTGGTCGTGACGAGTTCGACGTAGAGCTATCAGTGGTCGCGAAATAAGCCATTCTCAACCTTCATTAAGCACCTGCTTTCCTCACGGTGCTTAATGAACATTAAATATAATTTATAGCGCTATTATAATTCTTAATTTCCTGAAGCAATTACTTTGGATATAAAATGCAAAACAATGCTTAAGTGTAACGTCGTAATATTAAATTGAAAAAGTGAATAATATGCAAAGGAATAAGCCTTACCTGCCTAACTTCAAATTGACTGACTTTGATATAGAAACATTAGTACAACCTATCATTTGCCCTAAAAGTCAAGAAATTCAATATTACGAAACGTTATCGAAGATTTGTACTTTTGACAAAAATAACATTAATAACGACGTCTTCTTTTCAATTGTAGATAATTCGTTTATTCAAACGCTCGCTTTACAGCAAATTCAATTTTCTCTCGCCCAATACCCACACCAGCGACACTCATTTAATATTAAGCTTTCATGTTTGGCTGACGAGCACTTTGTACAAAAGCTCTTAAGCTTCAACGGAGCCAAGTTCGCATTAGAAATCAGTGAGCTTGATTGCTATACCGAATCGAAAGAAATACACCATAACTTGTCGCAGTTACAGGCAAACAACATCGAAATTTGGTTGGATGATTATCATAGCAACAACAAACTCGCCAATATGTCGCTCGACACCATCTTTTGGGACCGTATTAAAATCGACAAAAGCTTCCTCAAGTACGCGGATCTAGAGTCTATACAAGCGTTAGAGTACTTCTTAGCACCATTTTGTTCTCGTGGTTTGATTTTTGAAGGTGTCGAAGACACTCAACATCATGAGATGCTTAAAGAGTGCCACTCTTTGGTCCAAGGCTACCACTATTCGCGCCCTTACCCATTGCCGTCTGAAGAAGCTGTTTCGTTGTGTTCTTAACAAACGACTTTCTTTTCCTAACCATTCCTCCAGATAACGAAACGCCCAAAGATTCCCTCTTTGGGCGTTTTCATTTTCAAGCCGCGTTCAAACTCAATCATCCGTAATCTAGCTAAGGTATTGATCTCAGTTTGCACATCCAATTTATGTTGTTTCAGGTCAAGTAACCACACTATAAACATGGAAATATTACCTTTCTGATACAACACTTAATAAAAAGGAGGTGTGTATGAAAAGATTCAAAAATATCTTGTTCGTTAGCCAAGGATTGGCTGGCAAAAGTGACTCACTGGAACAAGCAATGAAACTTGCCACAATCCATGACGCTCGCTTATCTGGGCTTATCGTGTGCCCTGAGATGCCATCCAATATGCGCGAATACCAACAGACCTACGAAAACTCTCTGATAGACTCCCTATTTACTGACATTAAAACCGCTCAGTTGAATGATCCTTTCTCTGACGATGTAGAGCCGTTCCCAATCAGCGTTGAGAGTGGTGACAAACCTGTTGTCTCTATCATTCAACAAGTTAATAAACACCATTACGATCTGGTAATCAAAGATGCTGAGCCACTGGATGAGGGAACAAAAGGGTTTAAAGCGCTCGATATGAAATTATTGCGTAAATGCCCTTGCCCTGTATGGCTAAACCGAGCAGCAAAACATGTAACGGTATCGAAACGAGTGGCGGTGGCTATCGATCCCATCATTTCCAGTGGAGAGCAACAAGAATTAACAGTTCATCTTCTCCAGTTAGCCCACTCCATCGCAGACTCCTACAACCAACAATTGCACATCGTGTCTTGTTGGGAGTATCAGATGGAAAGCTATCTAAGGCATCATATTTGGATTCAGATTGAAGATGAAGTGCTCGATCAACAAATCGATGCTCACCGAATCGCACACCGTGAAGCATTGGATTCCATCATCCAAATTTCTGAAATTGATGGTGAGTTCTTTATCCATCACTTGCACGGTTCCGCTGATGAGCAGATACCAAACTGGGTCAATAAAGAGGATGTAGATGTGCTTGTAATGGGCACCATTGCTCGAACGGGCATTCAAGGTATGGTCATTGGTAATACTGCAGAGAATGTCTTGCAGTCACTCGACTGTTCTTTGGTGGCGTTAAAACCAAAGAGTTTCGTTTCTCCCCTTTCGGTTTGAGTCAAAACACCAACACCAGGAGGGAATATAAGGACGAAATATGCCTATATGCCCAAGTGACTTCAAGGTATGGATTCTGAGCGTTACGTTAGATTTGAACCCAAGGAACACAGGTTGCAACAGTCATTAAAAAAGGATGCCACTTGGCATCCTTTTGTTTTAAATCACTAAAGCGCAATTAAACGTCGTAAGTTGTCGACGCTGTGTTACCGCCTGTACCAGTCCAGTTTGTGTGGAAGAATTCACCACGTGGACGATCCGTACGCTCGTAAGTGTGAGCACCGAAGTAGTCACGTTGAGCTTGAAGCAGGTTAGCTGGTAGACGAGCAGTTGTGTAACCATCTAGGAAAGATAGCGCAGAAATCGTACATGGCATTGGGATACCAGACTCTAGAGATTTCGCTGCTACTTTACGCCATGCCGCTAGGCTGCCTTGTAGGATGTTTTTGAAGTACTCATCAGAACCTAGGAATGCGATATCTGGGTTCGCTTCGTACGCATCACGAATGTTACCTAGGAACGCAGAACGGATGATACAACCACCACGCCACATTAGTGCTACGTTACCGTAGTTTAGGTCCCAACCATTTTCGTTCGATGCTTCGCGCATTAGCATGAAGCCTTGAGCGTAAGAGATGATTTTAGATGCTAGTAGTGCTTGACGTAGTGCATCAACCCACTCTTGCTTGTCGCCTTCAACTGGTGTGATTGTCTTACCGAATAGAGACTCAGCTTCAACACGTTGGTCTTTCAATGCAGATAGGCAACGAGAGAATACAGACTCAGAGATAAGAGTCAGTGGAATACCTAAGTCTAGTGCGTTGATACCAGTCCATTTACCAGTACCTTTTTGGCCCGCTGTATCTAGGATCTTCTCTACTAGTGGTTCACCGTCTTCATCTTTGTAGCCAAGGATGTCAGCAGTGATTTCAACAAGGTAGCTATCTAGCTCGGTCTTGTTCCAATCTGCGAATACAGCTTGCATCTCATCTGCAGACATACCAAGACCGTCTTTCATGAACTGGTAAGCTTCAGTGATAAGCTGCATGTCACCGTATTCGATACCGTTGTGTACCATCTTAACGAAGTGACCTGCACCATCGTTACCAACCCAGTCACAACAAGGCTCACCAGCGTCAGTTTTCGCTGCAATACCTTGGAAGATAGGCTTAACAGCTTCCCATGCTTCAGCAGAACCACCAGGCATAATTGATGGACCGAAACGAGCACCTTCTTCACCACCAGATACACCAGTGCCGATGAAGTGGATGCCTTTTTCACGTAGTGCAGCAACGCGACGGTTTGTATCTGGGTAATTAGTGTTACCACCGTCAATAATGATGTCGCCTTTGTCTAGTAGAGGTACTAGAGCTTCGATGAACTTGTCTACAACTTCACCTGCGCGAACCATCAACATCACTTTACGTGGCGCTTCTAGCTTCTCTACTAGTTCTTCTAGAGAGTATGCACCGATGATGTTTGTGCCTTTCGCCGGACCTTCCAGGAACTCGTCTACTTTAGCAGCAGTACGGTTGTGAGCCACAACTTTAAAGCCGTGGTCGTTCATGTTTAGGATAAGGTTTTGACCCATTACAGCAAGGCCGATTACACCGATATCACCTTTCATTGTTTCTCTCCAATTGTCTTTTATTCGACCAGCGACCGTCTTAAACGATTTTCGCCGCTGCGTCTAAATCTAAATACCATTCCGTCAGACCCGATGTCGCTTGGATCTTCGCCGCCGGATATGGAAGTACGCGTGCTGGTGAGCTGTTAATCTCTTCAATGATATCTGCTTTACCAGCACCAAGTACTAAGTAACTGATGCGCTTCGCTGCTTCTAATACGCGTGCCGTCTTTGATACGCGAATCTGACCAGACTCAGGATGAGACGCCAACACTGATAGGTTCTCATCATCGTAGTTTGTCTGACCCGGGAACAGTGATGCAGTATGACCATCTGCGCCAACACCAAGCAAGATCCAATCAAACACAGGAGTGCCATTTTCAGTTGGAATCACTTCTGCCATCTCTTTCGCAAAACGTTCTGCTTCTACTTTTGGCTCTTCTTCACCACGGATACGGTGAATGTTCTCAGCAGGAATATTGACCTGCGTAAAGAGTAGAGCATTTGCTTCGCCATAGTTGCTTTCTGCATCATCAGGCGCAACGCAGCGCTCATCACCCCACCAGAAGTGGAGGTTTTGCCACTGAATTGACGTCGCGTAAGCCTCTGTTGCCAGAAGCTTAAACAGCATTTTAGGTGTGCTGCCGCCAGAAAGAGAGATGTGAACAGGTCGGCCCATTTCGCTAAACGCTTTCATATCGTTAGCAAGGCTTTCTACTACCTGCTCTGCTGTTTGGTAGATCTTGTGGTTGATCATAGTTCGCAGTAGTCCGTATCTGTTAGGTTTTTACAAGGGAAACGCCATGCGCGGTTAGCTCGCTGTAGCAAGTCGTCCGCTTCTTTTGGTCCCCATGTACCACATGCGTATCCGAATAGCGCTTGTGGGTCTTGCTTGAAATCTAGAATTGGTTGCACGTATTTCCAACACGCTTCAACCGCATCGCTACGAGCAAATAGCGTCGCATCACCGTTTAGGGCATCAAGAAGTAGACGCTCATAAGCAGTTAGCATTTGGGTTTCTTGCAGGTCAGCGTAGTGGAAGTTCATTTTCACTTCCTTCGCTTTAAAGCCTGCGCCCGGCTCTTTCAGGCCAAAGCTCATTTGGATGCCTTCGTCTGGCTGAATACGAATAATCAGCTTGTTCTCTGGTGCGTTTTGTCCAAACACTGGGTGTGGTGTTTGTTTAAAGTGGATAACCACTTCTGTCACGCGAGTCGGTAGACGCTTACCTGTACGTACGTAGAAAGGCACGCCATTCCAACGCCAGTTGTTGATGTAAGCTTTCAGACCGATGTAAGTCTCAGTACGAGAATCGTCTGCTACGCCGTTCTCTTCACGGTAACCTGGGAGTTGTTGACCACGAACTTCAGACGCCGTGTACTGACCCAATACAAGGTCGTTGCGAAGTGCGTCTTCATCCAGTGGTTTAAGACACTGAAGCACTTTCACAACTTCATCACGCATCGCGTCAGCATTAATTTGTGCAGGCGGCTCCATACCAACCATTGCCAGTACTTGTAGCAAGTGGTTTTGGAACATGTCGCGTACAGCACCTGAACCATCGTAGTAACCGCCACGCTCTTCTACGCCTAAGAATTCTGCGCCTGTGATTTCCACGTAATCAATGAAGTTACGGTTCCACAACGGCTCAAACATCGCGTTAGAGAAGCGAAGAACAAGCAGATTTTGAACCGTTTCTTTGCCTAGGTAGTGGTCGATGCGGTAGATCTGATGCTCTTGGAAGTGTTCGTGGATCTCTTTATCCAGTGAACGCGCTGATTCAAGGTCGTAACCGAATGGTTTCTCAATGATCAGACGCTTCCAACCATCTTCCTCATTGTTCAGACCGTGAGCTGCAAGGCTGGCAGGAATCACGCTGTATAGGCTTGGTGGCGTTGCAAGATAGAAAAGCGTATTACGTTGTTCGAATTGGTATTCGTTTGCCAGTTGGTCTAAGCGTGTCGCCAACTTGCTGTAATCTTGTGTGTCAGAAGTATTGATTGCTTGGTAATGCAGGTGATTGATAAATGCATTAAGCGTTTCTGGCTCAGTTTTCTCCATTTCCTGAAGCGATTTTTTCAGCTTTTCACGGTAAGAATCGTCGCTGTACTCAGTACGACTTACGCCAAGAATGGCAAAATTCTCTGGAAGCTGTTTGTTCGCATAGAGGTGGTAGAGAGCAGGAATTAACTTACGGTACGTAAGGTCACCTGAAGCACCAAAAATAACGATGCTGCTGTTTTCTGGTATTACCATCATCTTTCCCTTAAAAACGAGGTACTTATTGTGTGCCCGGATACGGCTAAAGGATTGAGCCAACCCTATCAATGGCACTCAAAAATAGAAAATTGGTCTTACCTATTACGTTGATAGGTAAAGCCTATAGTCTCAAATCACTACAACTACTGAGCCCCTTAAACATAGTCAGGTTCTCAACATTTGGAGGTCATATAAGACGCTTATGTCTCTCGAGTACAACCTTGCACTCTTCGGAGGAGATTTCCGACACGGGGGCGTATTGTCTACGACTATTTGATTTACATCAACACTTGGCGGTGCAAACGTTTAAATAATTTACACAAATCATCATAATCAATTGAATTAAAAGAAATAAATACCCTGCTCGGTCTAGTGATAAAATTTAAGCAAAAACTCTAAAAAGATTATTTATTGTTCAATTTTGCAATCCATTACATAAGCTCTGTGCACTATGCAGAATTTACAACTCTACTTCATAGTTGTTGATAATGATACTTAATTAAAGATAATGGAGAATTCTATCAACACACGTTAGGACTGCTATGAATCAGGGCTCAGCAAAACAGCAATCGACGCATCGTATTCAAGGCGTATTGGATTACATTCATAGTAATCTTGATTCCCCTTTGAGCGTTGATGACATCTCGCAACAAAGTTGCTGGTCTCGCTGGCAGCTGCAGCGCGTATTTCAGCAGCAAACAGGACTTTCGGTTGCAAACTACGTTAGAGAGCTTAAGTTAAGCTACGCAGCAGAGCGATTAGTCGGCGGAAGTGAGCGCTCTTTGGATATTGCGCTGGAAATGGGGTTTGCCTCCGAGCACGCATTCAGCCGCGCATTCAAGCAGATGTTTTCTGTCAGCCCTCGCGAATATAGAAAAAACCAACAGTTATCAGGGTTACGTAAACCATTTACGTTACGCCACCTTCCAGAAGCGTCGCACAATGACGGACACTTTATCGAAGTAAAGATTGAAACGAAACCAAGCTTTTATCTTCAGGGGCTTTCTCAACCAATCTGCGGTTTGTTCTCCCCTTCTCCAAACTTCCATTACAAAGTGCCGCAGTTATGGCTTCAGCTTTCTCTCATTGCCGATCAAGTCGAAGAGTCACCAGTTCGCCATCTCGGTGTTATTGATGTCACCCACCCTCACTTTGATGGTTCGAATCTTCAATATTGGGCAGGTTATGAACTCGATGGCAATGTTCATTTACCAAGCATTCCAAATGCAGTGTCTGACCAGTTAGAGACCTTATTCGTACCACAGCAAACTTATGCCGTAATCACTCACATCGGTAAGGCAGCGAAACTTGCACAAACCCTTGAGTGGTTCATCATGTGTTGGTTACCTGCTTCAAATTATCGCGGCGTCGATGGGTATGAGCTTGAAAACTATCCGGCAGACTACCAACCCGACAGTGATAACGCCCAAATGCAATACTGGTTACCCGTAGAGCGTTGTTACAGCCGATACTCGAAGTAAGAGAAAAGTCCTATCCTTTAGAGCGAGTTGCACCAAATTGTTAACTTTTCTATTTTTCCTATCTATAAAATACAAATAACAATCATTATCAATAACTAGAAAAAGTAGTGGAATTAGGAAAAATGGAAACCCCGATTAAATTTCGTCGCTCAACACTTGCAGTTGTTGTTTCTGCGCTGATCGCAGGACACGCTGTTGCTGACGAAGACGTAACTCAACTCGAAACAATGACCGTATTAGGTGAAACTTACCGAAATACGGCAACAAAAACGTCATTAGAACCAGAAGAAACCCCACAGGCAATCACCATCATTACGAAGGATGAGATGGATTTACGCGGAGTGAGCACGGTCAGCGAAGCACTTCGTTACTCATCTGGTGTAAATACCGAACTGCGCGGTGGTGCCGTTACGCGTCTAGACCTATTCAATATCCGTGGTTTCATTAACTACACCAACTTCTACGATGGTCTCCCTCTCCTATTCAACGGTTGGAACTTACAGCCACAAATTGATGCGGCTGCGGTTGAGCAAGTTGAAGTGTTCAAAGGACCTACGTCTGTTTTATATGGAAACATTCCACCAGGCGGCATGGTCAACATCATCGCAAAGACTCCGCAATCTGAGCCAGCTAACACGGTATCAGTCAGTACTGGCACCAACAGCCTGAAAGAAGTGAACTTCGACACTACGGGGCAAATTGGTGACTCAAACGTGAACTACCGCATCGTAGGGATGGCGAAACAGCGAGATGGTCAAGCAGAGACATCAGAAGACGAGCGTTATCTGATTGCGCCGTCATTCGACTGGCAAGCGACAGACAACACGCTTGTTAATGTCAACGTGTACTACCAAAACGATCCTTCGGCAGGTATTTACACCACAGTTCCAGCAGCGGGCTCCGTTCTCGATAACCCACTCGGTTCGTTGTCTCCTGATACTTACTTGGGCGACAAAAACTGGAACACCTATGAACGTGAAGTGTTGATGGTTGGCTACAAAATTCTGCACGACTTCAATAACAACTGGCAGTTCTTGCAAAATGCACGCTACATGACGGCTGACTCGTACCAAGAAAACACGTACAACAGCCCATTAGCCGCTGATAATCGCACGATTGGTCGTAATGCTTACCTCACGGATGAAGACTCAACTTCATTTGTGATTGATAACCAATTATCAGGCTACGTTGCCCATGGCAATTTCGAGCATAACTTGCTACTTGGGTTAGATTACCAATACCTAGATTCTGATGTGAAATACAAAGACACCTTAGGTTACTCGCTTACGCAAGACATCTTTAATCCTAATCACAATCAGATTGACCGCGACGCTCTAAAGTTCGCTTACCAGCAAGCACTGGATATCAAGACGAAACAGCTTGGCGTTTACTTCCAAGACCAACTTCGCTACAAAAACCTTGTGATGATTGCCGGACTTCGCTGGGATAAATACGAATCCGACACCAACACTGTGAGTGATTACCTAGGCACAGTCACACCGAGCAAGGAAAAGCTTGATGAAAACAACGTATCTTTCCGAGTTGGTGCGTTATACGAGCTTGATTTTGGTCTGTCTCCTTACCTGACTTACTCAGAGAGTTTTGAACCAATCGCGGGGGCTGATGCATCAGGTAAAGCGTTCGACCCTTCTACTGGTCATCAATGGGAGCTGGGCTTCAAATACGCCCCTCTGGGTGGTGACGTATCAGGCAACCTAGCGCTGTTCCATATCACCAAGAAAAACGCGATCTTGACCGATCCTAACAACCCATACGCACCGCAATACCAAGCTGGTGAAGTGGTTTCTCAGGGTGCAGAGCTAGAAGCGAAATGGCAAGCAACACCGCAAGCTGACCTAACGCTAAACTACACCTATATCAATATGGAAATTAAAGAAGACAGCTATTACCACCAAGAAGGCAAAACACCAGTGTGGGTACCAGAACAAACCGCTTCTTTATGGGCAAATTACTACTACGAAGGTACTTTGACAGGGCTTCGCACCAGTGCTGGCGTTCGTTACGTGGGTAAAACAGAAATGGATGCACAAAACAGTGACCAAGTGCCAGATTACACCTTGGTTGACCTAGCGGCGAGCTATGACTTATCGGCGGCTTCACAATCACTCGACGGCGCAAGCGTCACGCTGTCTGCGAGCAATATCTTTGATGAGGAATACTACAGCTGTTATGACAAGAACAACTGTTGGTTTGGTGCTGAACGATCTATCGAAGCGAAGCTTGAGTACAAGTTCTAACGCCTAACAAGCCGCTCAAACAAGTTCTTTTTCGAGAACATAAAAACAAACTGTATATCTCACAAATGAAAAGCGGTGGCTACCAATAAGCCACCGCTTTTCATTTCTCTTAGCTTTTACTACAGAACGCTTCTGAACAGTATTTAAAGTTCGAATTGAGTTACCTTGTCACTTTTCTATAACAACGCTCAGGTCGCCCTACCGTGCCATAGTTTAAGTCTGCCTCTAATTCACCAGAACTGATCAAGTATTCCAAATAACGTCTGGCCGTTGTTCGGCTGGCTCCAATTTGCTCTCCAGCTTCATCCGCCGTATACATCTCTTCACCGACGAACAATCCTCGAATTTTATCCAAAGTTACCCCATCAATCCCTTTGGGTAATCTGTGCGACGACGTGTCTGGTACCACATTTGATTGCAGCATCTTATCAACTAAATTCTGGTCCAAGCTTTCTGCGACATGGAGTTGTTGGCGTTGCGAAATGTACTTTTGCAATGCAGCCTCCAACCTTGGAAACATCACTGGCTTAAGCAGATAATCAACTACACCACCTCGCATCGCTTGTTGCAGTGTATCTACGTCTCTTGCCGCGGTAATTAAAATCACATCACAAGTTTGATTGTTCGCACGAAGCGTATTGAGGATCTCTAATCCTGTTCCATCGGGTAAATACACATCCATGAGCAGCAAATCAGGCTTGAGCACCTCAAGCTGTAATTCTGCTTCCATCCGTGTCGTTGCAATGCCCACCACTTCCAAGCCAGAGAGTTGGCTCAGATATTTATGATGTAGCTCTGCAATGGCAATATCATCCTCGATGATCATGACTCGCGTTGCCGTATTCATACTTGTTCTTCCTTAGGCAAATACACGATAATTCTCGTTCCATGTTCTGTATTTGGTAGCATCTCAACATAACCGTGATAACGCGTCGCCAGTTGATTAACAAGATGCAATCCCACACCTCGATTCTGACG
Organism: Vibrio harveyi NBRC 15634 = ATCC 14126 = KCTC 12724; assembly: GCF_001591145.1. GTDB lineage: Bacteria > Pseudomonadota > Gammaproteobacteria > Enterobacterales > Vibrionaceae > Vibrio > Vibrio harveyi. Next base: position 54,715 of record NZ_BCUF01000010.1, read on the forward strand.
CGACTTGGTTGAAATGCCCTTTTTCAAAAGCTCTTGTGGCTCAATGTTTTCCGGCAGTCCACACCCTTGGTCGACAACCTCTAAAATCACTTCGTTGCCATAATCACTGATCGACACATCAATGCTGCGGCGCTCTAATGCAAACGCAGACTCAACACGAATAGCAGACAGCGTCGCATCGAAAGCGTTGTCGATTAGGTTGCCAAGTACCGTGACCAGATCTTCTGCATTCAACCACTCAGGTAATGGCTCCAATCGACTGCCTTCTTCTACCACTAACTGTAATCCCAGTTCACGTGCACGCTCGGTTTTACCCAGTAACATGCCAGCAATAAGCGGGTCTTTGATGGTATCGCGTAAAAATTCTATCATCGCTTGATAGTGCGCTGTCTCTTGCCCAATCAATTGTTGAACCGCTTCGAGTTCCCCCATCTGAACCAATCCGCTGATCGTATTAAGCTTATTTCTGTGCTCGTGAGTCTGAGAGCGAAGCAAATCGGCGTATTCTTTAGTTTGCGAAAGCTGTTCAGTAAGTTCGTTTATTTCATCACGCAGACGGAAACTGGAAACCGCACCGACGATTTTTCCTTCGACGTAGATTGGCGAACGGTTGGCAATTAAACGCTTGTGGTTAAGGAAGATCTCGATATCGTGATCTTCTTGCCCTGTTTCCAGCACGGTATACAAATCGCTGTCTCTCAGGGTATCTGTCAGCGGTTTATTCAGAGCCGATTCCCTTTCAATACCTAAAATCTGACACGCACTTCGGTTGATGGAACGCAATACACCTTGGGCATCAATACTTAATACCCCTTCTTTAATAGTGCTCATGGTGACGTCGAGTTCACCGTACAAACGCCCTATTTCCTCTGGTTCAAAACCCAAAATGGCACGCTGAAATTTTCGGGATGCATAGTTGGAAACAATCGCGTTGGCAGCAACAACGATCAATGCCATTAAGATAAGGAATGCAAAGAAAGGCTCGATGCGGTCTTGTAAGCGTTCCAGCAAATAACCGACCGAAACCACACCAATGATGTTGCCTTGTTGATCGAAAATTGCCGCTTTACCACGGACGGAATAACCCAATGATCCTTGAGCCGTCGAGATGTATGATTTACCTTCCACCAGCGCTCGTTGGTTGTCGCCGCCTTTCATTGGCTTACCGATGCGCTCGTCGACAGGGTGAATCAAACGCACACCATTTTTATCCCCAATCACAATGAACGCAGCACCAAGTGCCTCAGTCATTTCACGAAACCGCTGTTGATAAGGGTCGGTATTCTGAGACTCAATCATTTCGCGAACAATATGAGAAGTAGACAAGAAACGAGCAACGCCAAGCGCTTTCTCCCCCATCTCTTGTTCTTGGTCGAATTTTAGGTAGGTAAAGCCCGCAGCCACCAGAATAAGAAGTTCGATCAAACCCGACAGCGTCATAATAATAAGCATGCGCTTACGAAAGCTGATCCGACTCCAACTCATTGATATTTCCTTTATCTTCGCCAGTTTTCCACGTCACTGTGGCACACTTGCCTAAGTTAACACTGAGTTAACATGCTCGCTCTAATCAAATGACAAATCTGTGAACAGACGAAACGTTCTGAACGGTTTACGGTTAATTTATAGGCGTGCCGTGCTTTCTTCAGTTCGAACAAACCCGTTCCAACACTTAGCTTTGTCACTCATGGCTCATTTAGCGCATTTATAGCCGCCGTGAAATATCAAAATTCAATCATAATGCTAACGAAATAATGTTGTAATTTATTCAACATCATACATAAATTGCCATCTAAATCTTGAACATGATCACACCAAATTTAGCGGTTTTTGAGGCGTTTTTAGACTTTCGATCGTATAATTTTTAGTCAAGAAGCCTAGCAGAGCTTCGAATAAAGAAAGCAGCCAACTGGAAGTCTATTTAACGCTCAACACTTGCGTCAGTAAATTGAAGATACATTGATAAAAATACAAATACTGACCGTAGGACAACCACTTAGACACCATCTGCAACTGCAATAACTATAAACAGAGGTGCTTTTATAGTTAGAAGGAACACCAAAACATGGAACGCGATACATTTGGAATTTGCCTGAATAAGGCTATGCTGTCAGAGAATATGTATTCAACGTTTACGCACGTCAGGGCTTATGAAAAGAGTGACACCAGTTCTTCTGATCTCAAGGTGCTGCTTTCATTCCCACAGATGAGTGGTAAAGACTTACTGAATACTATGCGAGGCTCTCGTCAGCTTGAGTGGAGAGCAGAATTTCACTGCCCTTCGATGAAGTGAATCAGTACAAGTCACACAACAACGGTGCGTCCAGCTAAGCCCCACTTAACTGGGCGCAACATTTAACCAACATTTCTTTTGCCCAATCACTTAACACTTTGTAGTGAATACTTTATATTAGAGCTTATACTCTAAAGCAAAGTAGCCACTATGAAACAAACCGGAAAGTTCTGGATTTTGGGTCTTCTCAGCAGCTCAATTTCCCTTGCCTGTCACTCGGCTCCCATCACATTCGATGATGCATGGAATTTGTTGTTAGAAAACAACTATTCCCTTAAAGCACAACGTGCCAATGTTGAAAGCTACGAATACCAACAAAGCGCAACTGATAACCTCAATTTGCCGCAAGTCAGTATTGGTGCGAACTACACACGCTTAGATACCGACGTAACACTGTCTGGTCAGCAAATTCTCGACAGCACTGGGCAACACATTAGCGTGCCACCTGTTTTCCAACCTATTTTTAGCGCTCTTGCGAATACCACATCGACGATCACCGAACGCGACATCTTCTCTTCTTCGATTCGTGCTATCTGGCCGATATTTACTGGTGGTCGCATCAATGCAGCTCAAACCGCCGCAGAAGGTAAAACGGACGAGGCAAAAAGCCAACTCGCAATGGAGCAGCAAGCTCGCTTTGAAGATCTCTCCAAATACTACTTCTCGGTCGTGCTCGCCAAAGAAGTATTAGCAACACGTCAAGCCGTAGAAAAAGGCTTAACCAAGCACCGTGATTTTGCGATTAAAATGGAAGAGCAAGGTCAAATCGCCCGTGTTGAGCGCCTTCAAGCGGAAGCGTCATTAGACAAAGCTAAGGTCGAGACGCGCAAAGCCGCCAGTGACCTGAGTATTGCCCAAGCGGCTTTGGGCAAGATCTTAGCGCAGAACGATTCAGTAGAACCTTCAGAAACGCTGTTTATCAACAACAACCTTCCACCGTTGAGTGCGTTTGTTGATCAAACACTACTGACCTACCCCGGCTTAGATTTGTTGGATGCCAAGCACAAACAAGCGTCGAGCTTAATCAAAGCCGAGAAAGGCAAATACTATCCGGAAGTTTACCTATACGGTGATTACAGCCTATATGAAGACGATTCCCTTGCCAGCCAAATGAAACCGGATTGGCTAGTGGGTGTTGGCGTTAACATCCCTCTGATTGAGTCCACTGGTCGTAGCGAGAAAGTAAAAGCAGCACAAAGCATGGTCACCCAAGTGGATGCGCTGAAATCACAAGCGAAGCAAGACTTGTCGCTTCTGGTACAAAAGACCTACCTAGAAGCACAACAAGCCATTGATGAAGTGCAAGGTCTAGAATCTAGTATCGCCCTTGCGGACGAGAACCTACGCTTGCGCGAAAAAGCATTCACTCAGGGCTTATCGTCCTCTTTGGATGTCGTTGACGCGCAACTGTATGTCGCCAGCGTAGAAACACAGCAATCAGCGGCACGTTTCCGTTATCTGATTTCTTTAACCAAATTATTAGCACTGAGCAGCGAAATGAACAGCTTCGCTCAATACCAACATACTGCTTACGTTCCAGCATCAGCATCCAAAGAGGCAAAATAAGTCATGGCAGCAAAATCTCTAAAACCCGCTCTACTATCACTTTGCGCTTTGGGTGTCGCTTCTTGGGTTGGTTATCAGTTCTACCAAGCGTATCAACCAGAACCGGCACGTTTACAGGGGTTGATTGAAGCGCAGCAATACAGCATCTCTTCTAAAGTTCCTGGTCGTATTGATGAAGTCATGGTGCGCAAAGGCGATGATGTCGAAAAAGGTCAGTTGATCTTTACCCTTCACAGCCCAGAAATCGAAGCAAAATTGGAGCAAGCCAAGGCAGGTGAAAAAGCCGCTGGCGCATTGGCCCTAGAAGCAGAAAAAGGTGCACGTGAGCAACAAATTCAAGCCGCAAAAGACCAATGGTTGAAAGCGAAAGCGGCTGCAGATTTGATGGGAAAGACCTACCAACGTGTAAACAACCTTTATAAAGATGGCGTAGTTGCGGAGCAAAAACGCGACGAAGCCATGACGCAATGGCAAGCATCTAAATACACCGAAAGCGCAGCGTTCCAAATGTACAACATGGCGAAAGAAGGCGCGCGTAGCGAAACCAAAGTCGCAGCAGCAGAAAAAGCACGCATGGCGGCTGGCGCAGTAGCGGAAGTAGAAGCGTATGCCAAAGACACGCAAATCTACAGCTGGTTTGATGGTGAAGTCTCTCAAGTTCTACTGCAAAGCGGCGAACTTGCACCTCAAGGCTTCCCGGTTGTGACGGTTATTGATACCCAAGATTCTTGGGCAACACTGAACGTACGCGAAGACTTGCTCAAACACTTTACCAAAGGCACGACCTTTAAAGCGTACCTACCAGCGCTGGATAAAGACGTTGAATTTAAAGTGACTCACGTTGCTGTAATGGGCGATTTTGCTACATGGCGCGCGACAGACGCATCGAAAGGTTTTGATCTTCGCACATTCGAAGTTGAAGCTCGCCCTACCCAACCAGAGCCTGAGCTACGCATGGGCATGAGTGTTGTGGTTGAGCTGTAATCACGTTGGCTTAAGACTATGACGATTCAAATCTCACAACGACAAATCCTGCGGCGCGATAAGTGGTTATTATCTTGCCTGACATGGGTGCCGATCTTATTGGCCGTCACTATTTGGGGTGTTTTCTCTGCAGGTATTGCAAGAGATCTCCCGATTGGTGTGGTTGATTTGCAGCACTCGCAGCTGTCACGCAAGATGATTCAATCTCTTGATGCCTCTTCCACTCTTTCTGTTAATTATCACTACACCAGTTCGACAGAAGCGAAGAACGCGATGATCGAGGGTGATATCTACGCTTATGCTGTGATTCCCCCTCAATTCGACCAAGACATTCTTTTGCATCGACAACCTCAACTATCGGTCTTCTTTAACAGCCAATACATTTTGGTTGCCAAGTTGATTAACTCAGCGGTCGCGCAGTCTCAAGGGTATTTTGATGCGCAGTTAGAAACCATGGGTAACCTAGCAAAAGGCAACACCACAACACTTGCAGCTATTGGTCAAGCCGTGCCGATTTCCACCCAGATTACAGCCTTGTTTAACCGCAACACCAACTACGCTCAGTTTTTGGTAACAGCGATTGTTCCGGCGATCTGGCAGATCTGTGTCGTGGTCAGCACCATTTTGATCCTCGCAGCGCATTTTCGCCTTTATGGTAACGGCAACAATAGTTTTGCTTTCTTAGGCGAGCGCCCTTTCACTCGACTAAGCAAAATTCTAAGCCAGTACATTCCTGTCTTTATGGCACAAGGCGCGCTGTTCTTAGTCTGGTTCTACATGGTGTTTGATTGGCCGATGGAAGGCAGTTATCTGGTGATGCTATTAGCGCAGTTCGTAACGACTATCGCATGCATCATCATGGGAGCATTGTTCTTCTTCCTATCGATGGACCCAGCTCGCGCGATGAGCTTTGCTGGCGCATTTACCGCGCCAAGCTTCGCGTTTATGGGTATTACCTTCCCCGTTTCAGACATGAATGCTCTTGCCCATGCATGGAGAGGGTTGCTGCCAATTACGCATTACATCGAAGTTCAAGTGGACCAAGCAAGCTACGGCGCAAGTGCGGCACAATCTATCGGCTCACTCTGGCCGATGGTTGGTTACATTATCCCGCTACTGATGACGGCAGCTTTATTAGCAAAACATCGCAACACAGCTTTGCTAAACAGCGCATCTTCAACAGATAGCAGCCAGGAGGTTGTATGACACTATGGCAACTGATTAAAACAGAACTTCGTTCAGTGATGACCAACCCTGTCGTGGTACTGACGGTCTTTGGTGGCGTGGTATTTTACTCCTTCTTATACCCACTTCCATACGCACAACAGACACCGAGGGAACAGCCAATAGCGATTGTGAATCTCGATGGAAGCCAAACCAGTCTAACCTTAGAGCGCATGGTCGATGCCACGCCTCAGGTTAAGGTAGTGGCGCGTTTACATACTATTGCCGATGCGAAACAAGCATTCTTAAACCGAGAGATCACTGGCTTCTTGGTGATTCCAGAACACTTCTACAAAGATTTGATGCTTGGCAGCAGCCCTACTCTGGCTTATGCCGCCGACGCTTCTTACTTCTTGGTGTACGGCACAGTCGTCGAAGGTTTAGCACAAGCTGGTGGTACGCTTGGCGCTCAAGTTAAAGTAAGCAAGATGGTAATCGATGGTGTGCCACTGAGCATGGCGAGCCATGACTACTCTGCAATCAAACTCAACATGAAACCAACCTTCAACCCAACCATGGGCTACATCGAATACGTGGTGCCAGCAGTGTTTGTATTGATCCTTCAACAAACGTTGATCATGGCAGTCGGGTTGCAAACCGGTACTCAGCGCCATGGTCGTGGGTATTGGTCACAAGTGCCAACAGGCGCTCTGTTGCTGGCCAGAACCTTGGTCTTCGTTGCTATCTACTACTTGCTCAGCGCCTACTATTTTGGCTTCAGTTTTGAACGCTTGAACGTCAATCATGTTGCCAATGCCGGTGAATTGTTGACCTTGCTGTTGCCGTTCTTGCTCGGCTGTTGTGGATTAGGTTTATGGCTCGGTTACTTATTACCAAGACGCGAGTTGGTGACATTGGTCGTGCTGGTTAGCTCAATGCCATTAATCTTCTTAGCAGGCTTTATTTGGCCGGTTGAATCGATTCCTGCCCCGCTGCTTTGGTTTGCTGATTTGAGCCCGAGCACGTGGGCAATCAAAGGCTTTTTAGCACTTAACCAAATGGGCGCAACATGGCAGCAAGTCGCAAAGCACTGGACTGCTCTTTGGGTGCTTACAGTTCTTTGGGGCGGCGTTGCTTACTGGATCGCCAAACGCAATACCAAACCAGTAGTAACAGAAAGCTTAGGTTAACGGCTTTTCATCCAATTAAGAAAGGGGCTCACGTAGCCCCTTTTTGTTTGCTGGGATATTTTAGTGTGAAAGTTGAGCTGAAGAGTGGCTGGCTCGTTTCTGGATAAAAACTATCTGAGAACTAAATTAAGATCGGCGTACTTTGAGTAAGAAAATATATGAAAAAGTCTTTTTAGCCTTCAAATTTAATTGACCAAAACAACACTTCAATATTATTACGTAGCTTCACGCTCAATTAGTGTACTAGTAAATTGCTCTAAAACACTTAAGATAATTTTAAATATCGTACTTGTTCAAATGTAATAATACGTCACAGGGCCCCCGCATACTTGTCTCGCCATGCACAAGTTAATTACTTTAAGTCGTACTCTAACTTACACCAACCGGGCTTATCCTCTATCGGTTCACAGCTTAAGACGATCCATAGGTTATCCTCTTCAATTTCCCTTTTTGTCTCTTCACATTTCTCACATGGAACTTCTATGATTTTAGGCATTGTTTGTTTCCCCTGCTAATTTGCAAACTAAGCTTCTGTGTGATTCAAGAACGGCCGCATAGGTCGGAGAAGCACCATCTAACTTCGAAATTGCCGAAAAATACAGCTTCGTTGCTGATTGTCTATTCTCTACCGTTTTATCCTCAATATACCGTTGCCACCTTTTCTCAACCTCACTGCCTACTCCGCTTAAAAGGTTTGAAGTTGAAGCGGCATCTACCACATGTGCCCACTGCTCATCATTTAGTGAAGCAGCACACTTAAGAGTATGTAAAGCAGAAATTTGTTGCTTTCCTAGTTCTTCATTATATCTATCAATTGCCTCTTTGGCTTTTTCATCAAAGCCTTGCTTTATATATTTTTTAGAAGCTAATTGTTCAGCGGCCAACCCAGTTGCGAAAAACTGTCCAACTTGCAAACCATCAGGGTTGGAATTCGTAGGTGTATTGATAGTAGTATCTATACTTGCTATTACGGATGGATAAGCATCTACGCCATTAACAGTTCCTAAAGGAATGTAAGACGCTTCCATTCGCTTATAACCTATAATTAGTGAAGGTTTATCTTGAGTAACACCAACTTTAAAACCTAAGTTCGTGCTCGTACCAAAAAACATACCTTTTTTATCTCCCTCTAAGGTCTTTTCTATAACGCTTCTCTTGTTCGTCGAATCTGTAACTATATTTGCAGCCTCACCTGTAGCGTATAACTGTTGGATTTCTGGAGCCAATAAGCCTCCATCTGTACGTATAGAGGATATAACTGGTGGTAGGGCCCCGTTGCTGTAGCCCGGAGCGAAATAACCTTCAACTCGATCATAACCGAGTGTTATTTCCGCAGGAGTCGAATCAATATCGACTATGCTCAACGAAGACTTTGTAACAAAAACGACCTCGTCTGTAGAGGTGCATGCTGCAACAATCAATGTCATTAAGAGGATAATGGTTGATTTAATCATTATTTTTTTCATTTCTAACGCCTTCCTCTAGAATCAGTACATCATTCTTGATGACCATACTTACTTCATTATTGAAGCCAAAACTAACGCCTGAGTGTATCTTGCCCTGCATAAACAAGACTCCAACATTGGTTACCTCTACTTTGTCTCCAGCTGTACGGGAGTTGTCCTCTGCACCTTTAAAGGAAACATGAGCAAAACCAATCACGTTATGACGCCCTTCGTCATCAATGTAACTAACAGCACATCCTGCAACGACGACTGAGTAGAGTATGCTTGCAATTCCTATCCAACGGTTCATCATTTAGTATCTAGTCACAAATAATACAAATGGTCCAAAAAGGCTTAAAAAGCCTACGCTACAAAGCTGCTATTAAAAATACTTAAATCTATAATTGTTTTCATTTGATTGAAGCTATCTAACTACGCACTACCCACACTAAGCAAACAATTGCACCCTCAACTATTAGCATAGGCTAGAAAAATAATCTCATCTGAAACTATTTAGTTTTTGTGACTTTTACATCAATTAAGGCAAAAAGTAGGTCACTAATTTTTTATTGCGCTAAGTATCATATAGTACGATTACTAACTCAGTGATCTGCATACAAGCAATCAACTGCTGAGTTACAGCTTAGTGAAATGAGAGGTTAATCGCTCCAAACACACTAAGGCATAAAAACGATTTAGATCAACAGAACTAAACCGTTTCTATCAGGTTAGAAAAAGGTTCTTCAAACCATAAATCGTACTATGAGCCTATTTAACGAAAGCTTGGGATAATTGCTGGAATCCCCGGAAGTAAGCCCACCAATGCCATTACGCTTGTTAGCACAACAAACATAATGCCAGGCAACACCCAACGGCTCATTTTACTGAGTTCCCCACTACGTTCTTTACAGCCGACTAAGCCTAAGTTATCTAGCAACATGGTGAGAGACCAGCCAAATGCAGGGTTAACTAACGCTGAAGAAAATACAACAATCGCTGCCGATTGAGTGGTTTTACCTTCACGCGTCATTTCCATTCCTGCTTCTAGCAAAGGAACAAATACCCCAACAATAAGCGCAACACAAAGTACAGGTTGCCAGATCGCTAAGTCCATTGGGTAGCCCCAAACAGCGGCGATGATACAAAACAGCGCCGTTAGCAAAGCGCCTGCAGGAATAGGACGTTTAGCGATCGCCGCCGGAACGATGTAAGTTCCCCAAGAAGACGTAAAGTTAGTACCACCGAGCAGAGAACCGAACGTCTGACGAATGGAAGCGGTGGTCATGGTATCGTCGATGTTCATATGTACTTTTTCTGTACGTTCTGGATAGCTGATTTTTTGAAACACTTGATGCCCTAAAAAATCAGGCGACCACATGGCTACGGCTAAAATAGCAAAAGGCAATACCACCATGAAATGCTCAATCGTAGGTAAACCTAGCATCCAACCCGTATCTTCCCCCCACCAATACATAGGGTTCATATTGGGTAAGCCGGGCTCGGTTTGAAAAGAAAACGGAGCGCCCATAGCAAAAGCTAAAGTACCGCCTAGCAAGCAACTAAGAGGAACCGCTAGCCAACGCTTACGAAAGTGTTCCAGTAATGCATATAAAATAATGGTGCAAAAGATCACAACAAAAGCAATGTGGCTCATCCCTATTCCCTCTGCCCACGCGAACAGCTTTTTGACTTGAGAGACGGTTCCAACAAAGCCAAGGTAGAGCAATAAACCACCACACACGCCTTTACTGGTGAGATTTGCCAACATGCTGCCACCTTTACTGATGGCTAACAGTATGCCAAAAGCGCCAATCAGCAGACCAAAGGCCATTGGGTGCCCGCCTGCTGCAACGACGATAGGAATCAATGGGATGAGCGGGCCGTGTGTACCCGCGAGGTTTGCGGTCGGCAACAGAAAGCCTGAGAAAAGAATAATGAAAACAGAGGCGATGAGTAGTTCATAACGTACATTTTCTAAAACAAAGCCTTCATTCAACCCTAGCGCTCCGGCAAAGGTTGCTGCAATGGCTCCCACCATAACAACTTTACCAATGGTCGCGGCCATCGCCGGAATGGTGTCTTCTACCTCGAATCGATAATCTTTAAACGGCAAATTAGGACGCCAACGTTTAGGCGCCATGATCTGTAACTCGTGCTCTAAATATTGTTCTCGGGACTCAAACTCCGAGCTAGGTTTATGTTGTTGTTCATAAGTGAGTTCATCCTCACTGGCTTTAGGCTTATCTGTTCGTATATGTACGGACTCTAAAGTGCTGCTCATTGTGATTCCTTTCGTTCACACTCTAAGGTGTGTTTTTCCAACCAACGTTGTTTGCTCAATAAACGAAGATTAAGCAAGTCGTTGTCTCTATATTCTCTGCGACAAGAACTCGATAACTGACGTTTATGAACCCTTTAAATTAAGTTGCTAGTACCTTATACCAAACGAAAAAGTACAAATAGTCTCAGATGGTTAGACATTAGTCGTAGGGTTCGGGCTAACGGTATGAGCGTTATGATGGGATCTGATAGACCTAGCTCAAGGTCTTTGGTGAAAGCGAACGAAAGGTGTGGAAGCCTGGTGAGCCAACAGCAACAGAAAGCCTGGGTTAGCGGCTTTTTATCCAATGAAGAAAGGGGCTCACGTAGCCCCTTTTAATTTATCGATTCATGTGTCGCAATTAGTCTAACAGCGCATCAACTGGATAATAGTTTTCGAAACACTCGCTGTTTTAATGTCTTCCATCGAGCAAAAAGCAAACCAATAGCGATTAAAATATAGATCGTCGGCTCTGCTACCTCTGACTTCACCGACCAATAAAAATGAATCGGTGCCAATATCGCAGCTAAGTAAACCCAGTTATGCAGCTTTTGCCATTTGGAACCCATCTTGCGTTGCATGGATTGAGTCGAAGTCACCGCCAGAAGTAACAAGATCACCCACACTGCCGCACCAACGGTCAAATAAGGGCGTTTGACGATTTCAGAGGCAAGCAAACTCCAATCTAACCCTAAATCAAGAACAGCAAACGCAACCAAATGAAGCACTGCCCAGAAAAAGCTGTATAACCCAAGTAGTCTCCTAACTCGAACTAACAAACCCTGCTTGGTCCAACGCGCAAGTGGAGAAACTAACAAGGTAATAAACAGCGTATTCAGCGCGCTAATACCCGTGTAATGGATAATGCCTTGAACAGGGTCGCCACCTAAGTTGTCGGTATTAATCGCAATAACCAGCAGACCTAAAAAGCCTAAAGAGACAAGATGGATAAGGACCTTAAGCGCAATGATGTGTTTTGGCGTCAGCTTTCTCAATAGAACTTCCTCAGGTCCATATTCTTATAGAGATGCGCCACCTCTTCCTCGTAACCGTTGAACATCAATGTTGGCTGTCTGCGAGTACTGAGCACACTGCCCTCACCGATGAAACGCTCGCTTGCTTGGCTCCAACGTGGGTGGTCAACATTTGGGTTCACATTAGCGTAAAAACCGTATTCATTTGGTGCTAAACGATTCCACGTTGTTGGCGGCTCTCGGTCAGTTAAACGAATTCGAACAATAGACTTAATGCTTTTGAAACCATACTTCCACGGTACAACTAAGCGAAGTGGCGCACCGTTTTGTGGTGCAAGCGTCTTACCGTACAAACCCACAGAAATCAGTGCGAGCGGGTTCATTGCTTCATCGAGACGAAGCCCTTCGACGTAAGGATATTCAATACTGCTAAACGAGCCTTGAGCTGGGAACTGTTTCGGGTCGTAGAGGGTTTCAAAAGCAACGTATTTCGCGCTACTTTTTGGATCCGCCATTTTGATGATGTCTGCTAGAGGAAAACCAATCCACGGAATGTTCATTGACCATGCTTCGACACAACGTAAGCGATAGATTCGCTCTTCTAGTGTGAACTTGTTAAAGATGTCATCGTAGTCGAGCTTAATCGGGTTATTCACCAAGCCGTCGATCTCAACCGTCCATGGGTCAGACACAAATTCAGAAGAGTTTTTCGCTGGGTCAGATTTATCGGTACCAAACTCATAGAAGTTATTGTATTTCAAAACCTTGCTCTCAGGAGTAAGAGAAAGATCCGCTTGATACTGCTGTGGCTTAGTCACACTAAGATCAATTCGATTATCTGAGACTGGCTTTTCCTTTGACGAGAAGATGTCCAAAATACCAGCTTGTGCATTCGCAGCGAGTGGCATACCGACAACCGCAATGCCTAACTTTTTCAATATTTCACGACGCTCTTTATAGACGGACTCTGGCGTCGCTTCGTTTTCAGATAAAGCCCAGCGATGATTCTTCTTAATCCACATAATCTTCCCCGAATGTGTTCATACTTTAGTAAATAGCGAACTGGTAATACGTTGATTAAGACAGACCGTAGCAATGGCAGTTCTATTTCATAGAAAACGAAAAACCGATATGCATATAAGTTTGCAATTACTATTCAGCCGCACGGTGGAACACACAGCGACTTCATTATTAACCAAATCTAAAAACTGATTTAGGGATTACCCCTCTTATCATTAACAATCACAACTCTATACTGGCATTGTTCCCAAACTTTCCAATCATGAGCCTTGTGATGCTAGCGATTTCCTCGACTTTAAAATCCGTTCTCGAAAAAACACTGCCGTTAACGGTCGGTCTCTTTGCGATAATGTCAGTACAACTTATTGATGCAGTGTTTATCGGCAAGCTTGGTGTAAACGAGCTTACGGTGCAAGGTATTACCATGCCTTTCCAAGCTGCATTTATCGGCATTCAAGTCGGCATCGGTGTCGCGGCAACATCGATCATTTCTCATGCTTTTGGTGCAAATGACACACGACGAGCTACCAATACGGCTTCACTTGCATTGCTTGTTGGAAGCGCTTTTATCGCACTTATTGGAGTTACGTTGTGGTTGATGGAACAAAGTGTGTTTTCCGCATTTATCTCTGTGGAAGACGGCGGCACCCAGTATCAGCAACTTGAAGTGTTATTTGGTCAGTTCTGGGGCTTATGGTTGTTGAGCGCACTATCGAGTGCTGTGCTGTATTTGATGACCTGTGTTTATCGTGCGAATGGTGACACTAAAGTCACTGGCTCCGTTTTTGTCATCGCAAGCCTTATCAACCTCGTACTTGATCCAATCTTTATGTTCGTTCTTAACATGGGGATCGCAGGTGCAGCGCTAGCATCTATGCTTGGTTTTGCCATCAGCGCGGCTTACATGATGCAAAGAGCCAAAGGTCGCCACTGGTTCGCTCCTTTCTCTTGTGCTTTAGCCAGCAAAGAGGATTTCAATCTACTGATCAAAACCACGATTCCAACCATGATGAACCAAATCTTACCGTCAGTCAGCGCGTTCGTGACCGTGATGTTCATCGCTCATCTTGGTGCCAATGAAATTGCGTTTTGGAGTTTGCTCAACCGAGTCGAGAGCTTCTTGCTAATCTTCACATTGGCGCTCACCATGTCGTTACCACCAATGATTGGCCGTCAGCTCGGTGCCGAACGTTTCGATTCAATCCAAGCGCTTGTTCAATCAGCTTCTCGCTTTGTGATCTTGTTCCACTTGGTCATCGCGACTTTGTTAGTGGTAAGTTTACCAATCATTGTTCCTCTACTATCGGCGGACAACACAATGCAAGATTGGTTGAAGCTAGCCCTTTGGGTGATTCCGTTTAGCTACGGTCCTTTAGGCTTATGTATGGTTGTCACTTCAATCTTCAACGCATTGGGTAAACCCAAAATCGCCCTTTTCGTTTGCTTTGTTAGATTGCTGGTTCTGTACATCCCAGCGATTGCTATTGGCTCGTTACAGGGTGACATTTTTACTATCGTCATTGCGGCAACAATAGCGATGTACTCGCTGGATTGTTTTCATGGTTACAGTTAACGAGCTATGCAAAACAAAACTTATCCGCTACTCATGCCCCCATGATAGAAGTGAAAACAGCGGAACAATAACAGATAATGAATTAGAAAAGAGAAACGCACACACCTTCATATAAGTGTGGGTGTTTGTAGAACTGAGAACGCAAAATGTTTAGCTGCTCTTTCTTTTGGCATGTTTTTTGGGAAACAATTTAGAGTAACTACTTAAATTACAAGAATACGGTTAACTATTGGTATAGCAAAGCTGCTTAGTGATGTACCCAATTTAACTGGAGCAAATCAAATAAAATGCCGATGCGGGTAGTTGTATATTAATTATACTGCATCACAAATCTGCCTCACTATTATTTAGGATTTCTTATCTAGTGGTATTCTGGGCTAGCAAATGTACTTTCATCGAGTTGTTCACTCATGGGGTTAGCTATTCATTGAGTTTATTTCATCAATCGAAACACGACATGTAAGTTATTGCAGTACGGTGTTACACAGGAGGTGTTCCATGGGACTAGCGAGGCACTTTAGTGAGTGCGACCTGTCTATATCATTCTTCAGTTTTTCAGTTTTCTGTCACGAATACCCTAAGCTATCTGATGCTCCAGCCGCATTCGCTTACCACGAGGCAATAGAGCGTTCGCACGTCTACCCTGTTAGCAAAGATGCCAAGAATATCTTGTGGCTCTATTACAAAGATATGAAGTTTAAAAATGAGTGGCTGGATAAAGATCGCATTCTTAACGAAGACGGCTTTTATCATGCGATCCGCTCATTCTCCGGCGAGAATTGCGGACTATTGTGGCGATATGAAAATGGAAAGCCTCAAAAGCGAGTGGTTGGTGGCGTTGACGCTGACTACCAGTTAAACACGAGTAAAACGGAAGCTGTGCCATTCTCTTCTGTTCGTAGTCCTTGGTACAACAGCAAATACACAATCAAATACCCAACACCAAACACCGCCTATTCAATGTTCTATATGGAGGGAAAAAGATTTGAGGGTAACCATGTCGGCTTCCCCGTACATAGAGTTGGCTTTTTCTTTGGTCGAAGTGGTGTCGGGCTTGATAGGAACTCGCTTGTCTTTTCCCCTAATACACACTTTATTGGTAGCACGGATGGTGTTCTTAACTCAACAACTCTTCTACAGGGTGATATAGCGCTTCTAACTCTAATAGCCGTTCCATTTTCTATTGGTGAGGTAAAAGCTATGACGTCAGAGCGCGATGCATTCGAGCAATGTTACTACTCATCCTACTTCATGCTGCCTCATAAAGATGGTGCGTAGGGAGTTTGAATGTGTTGATAAATCAATTTAAGACCGTGTCTAAAAAAGTTCGGGGAATATTCATTTCAGATGGCTTTAAGCGTGGGTGCCGTCAGGTTTTTTGGGGTCTTTATTCATTGCTCCAAGCTTTCCTTATTTCGTGTTTCATCTTGTTTAACCCACTGGGACTTAAAAACACCAGTCAAGAGCAGAGTGAGCTGGTATACCTTGATGTTACAGCCTCCAGTTTTGATGCACGGTTGGATTCAGCGGTTGTTGTGTTGATTGATGAATACACAATTGAGAGTCGCAACCTTACCTACCCTGTGGATTATCATAGCCTTGCAAGGATTTTGAGAGCAATAAGTGGATACAACCCTAATTCGATATTTATCGACATACTTCAGAGTTACCCACATTCGAAAGATTTCGATTACTGGGCGAACACTCTTAAACGGGTAGGTAAAAACCATCCTGTATTTTTAGCTCAAGACTTAGACTTTGATAAAAGCTGGAGACTGAATGACCCGAATAACGCTAGACACAAACTGAGTCAAAGTGCCATCCTAACTCCTGTTTCATGGAGAGGAGAACCCAATCGCTACCCATTAACAATCAATCACAATGGGGAGATCTATCCAACTGTCGCCATGACTGTTTACGAGGAATTTTGCAAAACATCAGACTGTAAATTGTTTAAAAGCAATGAACCACATGATGAACCCATGGTTGTTCGCTGGAACAATAAATACAGCGACAAACAACTAGATTTTCTAAATGTTAAAGATGGGTGCCAATCAAATCAGCGAACTTTTATTGAGGCATTTGAGAAACATATTGTAAGCACCTTTCAAAGTAAGGAGGATTTGGCTGAACTTAGAGTTCAATGCCCACCAATCCTAACCCTTAGCGCAAGTGAGTTTCTGGAAGGAAACGCCACAGACAACCAAGCCTTACGTGATGTTATTAGAGATAGAGCGGTATTTATCGGATACAAGCTGACTGGTTCTTCTGACTTGGTTACCTCACCTGTTCATGGTCAACTTGATGGTGTGTTTTTTCATGCAATGGCTTTTGTAAATCTAGTCTCCCTTGATGACGATTACTGGCGTTCACAGAATGCAATTGAAAACTGTCCCATCGCAAAAAATTGTGATTTCTCGCATTTTGATCTGCTTCAGGCACTCCTTCAGACAGTTATTCTCGGAGTTTCTATTTATCTAAAAAATCACCAGTACCGTGACGACTCGGAGGTTAATGCTCCAACCATTGGGGCTTTTATCACTTTTGTTTTATTTTCGGTAATTGTTTGTGCCGTTGTTTTGAACATTCAAGAAGCGACTGGTCCAGCTAACTGGATTGCGCTCACAAGTATAACTTTGATAAGTGTCAGTATGCTGATCAGACCCATGTTAATTAGGTGGATTCAAATAAAACTATCCATGTTAATTAGGTGGATTCAAAAAAAACTATCCAAGTTAAGCTTTGGACGCTCACAAAATATTTAAAAGGAAGCTATATGAGAAAATTACTTTGGGCAATTTTGTTACTTTACACGGTTCCGTCTGGAGCGACTGTAAACACAGTGGTCAAATATAGTTCGAGTGAGATTGAAGTTTGCACTAGCCCGACAGAACTTGAAACATGTGCTTTTGTTAAAGCTTCTACACTGCCAGATCCAAGTGAGGAACAGATTGAAGTATTGGAGGTGACAAAACATGGGATGGTGAAACTTAAGCTAAATGGCGCAATAAAGTACATCCATCAGATGGATCTCAAGCTGAAGATTAAGGCTGATGTCAGTGAGCCTTGCGTGGAAAAAACCTTCACTTCAACTTATGAAAAAAATACTTACGCGACACATGGAATTATGGAAGACTGCCATGAAAATTAAACTAACTCTTTTTGCAATCATTTTTCTCGTGGGCTGTTCTATCAAGGGTGAGCCGGATACTGTGCTAACCATAGACTCAATGGTGCTTGATAGTGACAAGGTTAACATTGAAAATCTCGCTGAGTTGCAGGATTTCGAAATCAACGTTGATCAGGTTGTTAATAGTGGCAACATTGAGGATATAGAGACCCCAGCATTAAAATACAAAACCCTTCCATTTGATATGCTAAACAAAGATCCTATTTGTGAAAAGTTTTCAGGTAGTGGTTTCAAAATCACGAACAATTCTGGGGTAAGGGAAAATGAAAAAATTGTTAGTGATATCGCTAGGAAAGTTGATGGTGTTTTTGGTTGCGAGCTTTCGATTGAGTACGAGCTCACTGACTCTAAATTGTATGAAGCTGTGATAAGTCAAAACAAGGTTGTAGTTAGTAATGGCTTAATCTCGGACTCCAAGTACATAGATGAGGTGTTTTTTGTTGTGGCTCATGAAATAGTCCACAAAATTTTGCTTCATAGTGAGCAAATTAGTTTAATTGAGTCAAAAAGGGATAAGTTTCACACCCAAAAGGCTAAAGAAACATACACATACCTGAAGAACATTAAAGTTCCCCAAGAGGCGGATGAGTTCAAAAAAAACTACAATAAGCTCCACTTAACGACAAATAATCTGAAGGTTCCACATGAGGTTGCAGCAGATATTCTTGCTGTCGATATTTTGGTGAAAGCAGGTTACAGCCCTCAAGCTACAAAATACACCTTAGAAAGGATAGCTAGTTGCTTGAATTACAATGATGGGGACTTAAATAAAGACTTTGCTAACCTTCAAAAAATGACTGACAGTTTTAATAAGAGCGAGGATAAAGACATGGATGAGTACTTCGCTATGTTACGTCAGGTAGCAAAGCAAACACACCTCCCCTCTCCTTGGCGAATGACGACCGTGTCGAACTACATTAAGGCAAATTACCCCACTCAAAGGCGCTTAAGAATGACACCAATGAGGGACAGAAGCCTATAGAGTAATATTAAACCATACCAACAGCTTGGTGCGATGTACGGAACTTCACTTCCCCAAGCTGAAGTTGAATACATTGGTAAATATTGGTCGATATGAGCCTACGTATTTAGTGAAGAAAGTCTATTCTATACGAGAATGGAACAAACACGTATTCCCAACATTCGCTCCTACACGCCTTTCAACAGAAACAAACTTCAATGACTAAATATTACCTCTAGAGCCTTTAAGTGAGCCGTACGATTTGCTCTCTTACGGTCTCTAAAGCGGACTGCAATTGTGGGCGGCTTAGTGGACCGGCGAGTGATATCCTCACCGCTGCTGGCACTTCATACCGACCCACGGCAAACATTTCTGCTTCTCTCACTCTGACCCCATGTTTCAACAACGATTGGTTAAAGTGATACCCTGTTAATGGCTCAGGCAAAGGTAACCATACATTGTAGCCAGGGACGCCAATCTGGATTTCGGGAAATACAGCCTTCCAGATCCGATGACGCGCACTGAGTTCCATCGCGATCTCTTCGTCCACCGCCTGCATCGCTTCGCTGGTTAACCAACGACAAACCAGATCGATTATCAAAGGGCTAACGTACATACAGCTGGCTCGTAGCGCTCGTTGCAGTAACTCTTTGAAAGACAATGGAAGAATGATAAAGCCCAGTCGCAATCCACCCGCGAAGTACTTAGAAAAACTGCCCACGTATAAGGTAATATCCGGAGCAATAGCGACTAAAGGACTCTTTCGATGAGATGGCGGGCAGTAGAGAACGTCGTCCTCAATAATCAACACATTGTAACGACGGCATATTTCTATGATTTTTAGTCTTCGGCTATCTGTTAATTGAGCTCCGGTCGGGTTTTGTATTCCCGGCGTGAGATAAAGCAGTTTTGGGCGATGCCTCTTACAGTGCAATGCCAGATCTTCTGGATCTAATCCATGTTCATCGACTTTTACTGGCACTAGCTTTCGTTCGGATTGCTGACATGCATAGATGAACTCTGGATAACACAGCCCTTCGGCAAGAATAGTATCTTTTGGACGGCTTAATGCTTGAATAATCAGCGAGATCCCGTGTTGCCCTCCATGAGTCCACATTAGACGCCGTGCGTCAATATCGATATTAAACTTGCTCATCAGCCATTGTCGAAGAGTCTCGTTATGACCCTGAATGCCATCAGCGGAGTAGTAATCCAGCACGGCTGCCTGCGCGATCTCCTCATGAGATAACTCTTTCAACGCATTCGCCAGAAATTTCGGCTGCGATAATAACAAAGGTCGGCAGCGCGCTAAATCAATGCCTTGTTCTTCCAATACCGGATGATAAAAATGGTTCAGTTCAGTTTCTCTGTTCCGAACATAAGTTCCACTTCCTACTTTTGGCTCTGTTAAGCCCCTCTGCTCAAGCTCCTGATACGCCCTTGTCACCGTTCCAACCGTCACACCCAAGCGATAAGACAAAATACGCTGAGGGGGTAATTTCGTATCTGGTTCGAGTTCACCACTCTCTATCACCTCAGCAATCGCATCAGCCAGTGCCATAAACTTAGGTCCGGAACGACCCGATATATCAGGGACTAACATTGTCTCTCTCCGAAGGGGTACAATTAATTCTTGTATTCAGGATAAATAAGGCCTGACGAAAATGAAATCAAAGAATTGTCACCATGACGCATTAAATGTAGGTCTCTCTCACTTTGCCCCTTTACTCTTGGCTCAGCTGCACTTATTTGAGAGGAAAGGAAATGACAACATTATGGGACCTAATGCCAGCGATGAGTTTATTTGCGTTTGTTACCGCCATCACGCCCGGTCCAAATAACTTATTGCTCGCCAACTCAGGGGCACAATTTGGTGTCCGGAAATCATGGCGACACCTAATTGGTATCCGTATTGGTGTTATCGGGTTAATTCTGCTTTGCGCGTGTGGTGCTGGCGTTGCTCTCCAGACTCATCCAAGTTGGTATCTCACCATAAAATACATCGGTCTGGCTTACATGTTCTGGTTGATAATAAAGCTGTTGTGTACCAACTCTTTCGCGGGTAAAGCCACCAAAAGCAAACCAATCAACGTAACTCAGGCTACGTTGTTTCAACTAGGTAATATGAAGGCTTGGATGGCATCACTTGCTTTGGTCACAAGTTATAGCCTCCCCTCTAGCTATTGGTTATCTGTCGCATTGATTACTTTCGTGTTTACGACATTCGGACTGTTTGCCAATATGACTTGGGTCTGGGTTGGTCAAAAAATCCGTGTTTATCTCAATACCACATTAAAGCAGCGTATGTTCAATATCAGCCTAGCAGCGATAACATTCATATCATTGTTACCAGTGTTGGAGCACTCAATCTGAGTACTAACGGTTAAGTAATACTGGCTGGTGAATCAAAAAAGATAAAACGCCCACACTGCTGAACAAGTGTGGGCGTTTTTGATTTTAGCGCCGTACCGAGTAACTGGATGAGCTCAATACTCTTCTGCGCGCTCTACAAAACTGGGACGTGGTGCGCTTCCACTTTTGTTTTATGAATATGGCTCATCTTATGGGTATTAACGAAATCTGTTCCATCCGCAAATTTCTTTTTCACGCTATTTGTCAGTATTGTAATGGTGTTACCAAAAACGGCGTCAGTGTGGCGGGCATATTCACACATCGTTGTCTTAACGCCACGTTCAGCAAATTCCTTCTCCATCTTACGAGAATAAGTAACGAATTCAGCCGGCGTGATTTGCTCGTCTAATTTCGCATTATCTACAACCTTGCTTATCACCTCATTTGGCGTTAGTGATTTATCGAGATTGTCTAAGATCTCCACTGCTTTTTTAGGATGCACAGTTGGCGCTCTTTCACAGGTGTACAATCCATAGAGGAACTCGACAACCATTTCGATCGCTTCTTTGTCGTGTCCACCCATCAGATAGCTTCCGTTACCTACTGCACCGCCAGAAAATTTGCTCTCGCCATTAAGGTGCTTAGCTAAATTGCCGTCTGGCTTTATGCTGACACCGATATCGAAGAAGTAATCTCCGGCATTTAGGGCGAGTAAGGAGACCATGTTCTTTGCAAAGGCAGGACTACCGTAGTTGATGCTTGCCTCATACAGCTCTGTCATCTTCTTCGCAATGGCAGGTGTTGTCATGTTTTTCTTCGTCAGTAATTCATCAACTGAAACGAATTTAACATTCTCAGGAAGCTCTACACGTGAGTCGTAACAAGTTCTACCTTTCGTACGTCTATCGACATAAATAACGTGTTTCACCTTTGGAGTGACTTTAGCATTACTAATTACATTCAGCAGACCATGTTCTTTTTCAACACTTGGAATAACATTGTCTTCGCCACTTTCTGCTTTTGTATTGACCCAGCAATAAGCAACTGTCTTGGTCGGTAGTTTGGAAAAACTCGGTTTTGCACACAACAATGAACTGAGACCACTCTTTTTCTTTTTTTCTTTTAATGGCGTTAGTGCGACGTCGGTGTTTTCGTTGTTGCGCTCAGCAAGGACTCTTTCTCGGTTAGCAGCCCAGCGTTTATTGTCTGCTTGCGTAACTTTTAGTTCTTCCCTTCGAGCTATACGCTGTTGTTCAGCGCGCTCTTGGACGGATTGATGTGCTTGTTCGGTGTGGTCACTTGGAGGAGATTGATATCGCATTAAGTTTGCCCTAATTACCAAATGTAAGAATTTGTTACAATATGATAAATTTGACACTTAGAATAAAGAGTGGTGATGAAGTAACCGTTCAATAAGGTATTATTACTAAACAAAAGCTCATTATGAAGGGGAAAATTCATTTATTTTCTCTTCGACCTGTTCGCTATTAATACGTTAAAACCAATGAATAATTTATAGTTAAGGTCTCGTCAACGACATTTAAAAAGGGACTCAAATGAGTCCCTTTTTAGTTTCAAATCATCTTAAGCATTCGCTAGTTTTTGTAGCTCCGCTTTGTTTGCTTCTAACCAGGCTTCAAAGCTTTGTGGCTGCTTACCAGTTAGCTTTTCAAATGCCTCACTTGTGCCGTCTGAATAGTTTCCACGGTTGTGTTTGTCCATTGTCACACATAACTCTACGATTGGTGCAGGCAATTCAAACGACTCTAACTGTGCTTGGTAATCCTCATCAGACAAGTTCACCATGGTGGTCGATGTACCCAACACTTTATCTATCACCTTCGCCATTTCCGCATGTGTCATAGATTGTGCACCGTTCATTGGAAGTATAACTTTACCTTGCGCTGGTTTTACTAATGCAGATGCCGCTGCAAAAGCCAAATCTTTACGTGATAACTGAGCCGAGCGACCTTCTGCTGCCGACGTCAACCAATGACCCGATTGTAGAATGCTTGCGAAGTACTCTGCCAAGTTTTCAAAATACCAATTGTTGCGCATGATGGTGGCATGAGGGATGCGACTTTGTTTAATCGCATTTTCAGTAGCTTCATGCTCATGAGCAAACATCACTGGCGAACTCTCTGCAGAAGGCATCGACGTATAAGCGATATGGCTCACCCCTACTTTTTCCGCTGCCGCTACAGCATTCAAGTGTGCTTGAGTACGAGGACCAGAAGCGTCGATGCTAATAAGCAGCATGCTGTCTGCGCCGAGAAATGCTTTCTCTAGTGACTCTGAGCTAGAAAAGTCTGCTTCGCGAACATCCACACCTTGGCTTGCTAACGCTTGCAGTTTGTCTGCATGGCGAGTAGTTACAATCAATTGGCTTGGTTGAACATTTAGCTCTTCAAGCAGTGCTTTTACTACTTGTGAACCTAGTTTACCTGATGCACCTGTTACTAGAATTTTGCGATCTGACATGACGGTTTCTCCATTCAATTCTTAAATAATTTCTTTTTAATAACGCGGAGATGACCAAGCTGCTGTGGCTCCCCGCTGTCGATGGAGACACTATATCGTTTGATGATTGATAGATAATTACCCTTTGATTAAACTGATTGTTAATTACTACTAAACAATAGTGAATAATAAGAACTTCCGGACAATAAGCTATATGATTTCACTCGATGACATGATGGTCTTTGCTAAAGTGGCAGAGAAACAATCCTTTACTCAAGCAGCGGATGAGCTTGATATCGGTAAAGCGCGTGTATCGCAGATCGTCTCTAAACTTGAGCAAGCGCTAAATACACGTTTACTGCATCGCACTACTCGCTCTCTTTCATTGACCGACGCAGGGTTGCGTTACTATGAGAAATGCAAACTGATTGGCGATATTGCATCTGAAGCGAATGCAGAAACGCAAGATGCTAACCAGATTCCAAGCGGTACGATTCGGATATCCACACCTAGCTCAGCGATGGTGGATATACTGAGTGAGTTCATGCACCTCTACCCGGAAATCAAACTCGATATTATTGAGAGTGACAGTTACAGCAACCTGATTGAATCTCGTTGTGATATTGCACTACGTGCCTCTTCCGCCCTTGAAGATTCGAGCTTATATGCAATCAAGCTTGGTTATTTCCGAGATATGCTTTGCGCTACCCCAACCTATCTAAGCAAAGTTAAGGCGGTATCCACACCTGAAGATCTCTTAACACTGGATTGGATTAGCCACCATATCGTTCACGGTGATAAGCAGCTTACGATGACCAATAACAAAGGTCTGGTGACACGTTTGATTCACAGCCCAAAGGTACAAGTGAGAACTGCTGCGACAGTCAAAGCGTTCGTTCTGAATCATCTTGGTTTTGCCATCATGCCGAGCTTTATGATGAAGGAAGAGTTAGCGCGAGGAGATCTCGTACGTATCCTACCTGATGTGCACGATTTAGAAATTCCGATTTATGCGGTGTACCAAGAGAAAGCGCTAATGCCGCTAAGAGTCCGCACACTGATCGAGTTCTTAAAACAAAAGAGTCATGCGTTTGAATAACGTCAATCACGACTCATCAAAACAGCGCCATAAAGCAAAGCCCACCGACAAGTGGGCTTTGTATTTTACTGCTATCGATACTTTCTACTATGCGTAACAGTAACTAGTAACTCGCTTGGATGCTTACACCGTTGTAGCTTGAATAGCCTTGAATCATTACGTGGTAACGTCCGCTTTGAGTGGCATTAACTGTACATGTCTCACTGTTGCCGTATCTGAAAGGTCGACAATCCCAAGCATTAATCGTTGGCTTAGAGCCAAAGCGTAGATACAAATCTGCATCACCGCTGCCGCCATACATTTGTACCGTTAGACGTTGCCCTGCTTCTACATCTACGTAGTAATAAGCTACCTGCCCTGTTGAACCGCTCAAGCCACTCACTGGCACACCTGAGGTCAATTTACCTTCTGGATCTGGCGTTGGATCAGGACCACCACAATCTTGACCACAATCGGCATCCGTTAAACTGTAAAGCAATTTATTCACACTGCCTCTTGTATCCGTGACTTTGCCACTGGTTGCGCGCTCAACGATCAGCGCTTCCACTTGGTTTGGTGAAAGTGCACTGTTTTCTTGGAGATAAAGCGCAGCAACACCAGCAACATGTGGGGTTGCCATTGAAGTGCCACTTATCGTCTTATAACCGCCATCATACCAAGCAGACTTGATTTGTGATCCTGGAGCAAAAACATCGACACAGCTACCCCAGTTTGAAAAACTAGAACGTGCGTCAGAGCTCGTCGTCGAGCCGACAGTAACACCAGAAGAAACACGCGCAGGTGAGTAGTTACAGGCATCAGCATTGGAGTTACCAGCTGCAAGCATAAAGCTAACGCCGGACTGAACTGCGCTTTGCACTGCGCTATCAAGAGCAACAGATTGCCCACCACCTAAACTCATGTTGGCAACCGAAGGACCAGAAGCATTGGCAGCTACCCAATCAACACCCGCAATAACGCCGGACGTTGAACCTGAGCCAGAACAGCTAAGCACTCTGACACCAACAATGCTCACGTTCTTTGCCACGCCATACAAAGATCCGCCGATCGTGCCCGCTACGTGTGTGCCGTGTCCATTACAGTCACTGGCATCCGCATCATTGTCGACAAAGTCATATCCCGAAATGGAGCGTCCGGCAAATTCAACGTGCGAGTTGTTCACACCCGTATCGATAACGTAAGCCGTTACGCCCGTTCCATCAAAGTTGGCGCTGTAATTGTTATTGAGAGGCAGGCTACGTTGATCAATTCGGTCTAGCCCCCAAATTGCATTACTTTGGTTTACTTCTGCCGAGACTATTGGGTCTAGTGTGAGAATTCTGTCTTGCTCGATGTATTCAACACGTGGATCAGCACGTAACGCTTTCAGCTGTTCAGGAGCTAACGTCGCAACGAAACCGCTGATCGAATTGTCGAATACTGATTCCACTTGTATTGAGTACAAACCAGACATTCGGTCCACAGATTGTTGTGTGAACTGCTGTAATTCAAGTGAATTATTCATCATCATTTGAGGTTGATGAAATACAACGATATAACGATCAGCTATGGCGATGTCTTTAGGCGCAAGCATCAGTGACGCAGGTGTCTGCGCTAAATCCGCATTATTTGGGAGTTCTGTCGATTGCGAAAAAGCGAGAGAAGAATGGAAACAGAGTGCCGAGGTGATACAACAACTTAGTAGTTTCTTTAACATAGAATGTTCCTTGAAATCATAGTCTTGTTGATTTTTACCTAGTACCAAACTGTCAACACGAAAAGACAGACAATCAGCGTAGTACGCTCAATACGTGCTGCAGTGACGTTACACCATCAAATTAGACAATAAGCAACAACATGCATAATTGATAATAATTCGCATACTCAAAAACATGATCAATGACCAAGCTTTATTGAAATTGAAATGTAAAAGCCCATCTAGATTTAGAGCAAAATCCCTAAAATGGAATAACTCTAAACATCGGAGTTGTTAGTTGTTAAATATCCTCTATCCAACCTAAGCTAGCGAGATAAAACCTTCAATCGTGGACTTTGCTAGGGACTCCCTCCTATGGTTCTCACTTAATTGCATAATTGACCTAAATCAACGAACCATTCGTTTATATTCTTTACATATTTGTAAATAAAAAGTAACCACCACCGCTGAAAGCAAGCAAAATCAAATCGTGCAAACTTTGTTCGCTTTTAACATCGTTTTTTGCCATAAAAACCATCGATTTTTTGCATTTTATAGAAAAAAACGATTGCTATACCGTGACTTCCAGAGCGTACCAATAAGAAGTACGCCGCCCTAGTGAGAGTGAAAAAATCACTTAAAAAGGAAGTTATTATGAAAACTCTTATAGCAGTGAGCGTCTTGTCAGTCCTATCTTTCGGTGCTTATGCTGAGCGCCAATCCGCAGAACCCATTAAGGTGATCGAACCGGTTGCTGGTCTTAATGCGAAAAAGGTAAAACTGGGTAAAACGTTGTGGTTTGAACCTCGATTATCCGCCTCCAACACCATTTCTTGTAACTCTTGCCATAACATCGCAAAAGGTGGCGTCGATAACCTACCAAGTTCCATTGGTCATAAATGGGCGATTGGTCCTATCAACTCACCAACGGTGTTTAACTCAGACTTAAACTTCGTTCAGTTTTGGAACGGACGCGCCAAAGATTTGCAGGAACAAGCAGCAGGTCCAATTGAGAACCCACTCGAAATGGCATTCACTCACCAATTGGCTATCGATACGCTAAAATCGATTCCTCAATATCGTGAGTGGTTTAAAGAAGCTTATGGCAGTGAGACAATCACCATCGATAATGTAACCGATGCGATTGCGACGTTTGAGCAAACGTTGCGTACACCAAATGCGCCGTTCGATCTTTGGTTGAAAGGCGACGACAACGCACTAACAACAGCGCAGGTTGAGGGTTATAACTTATTCAAGGCAAAAGGTTGTACAGCGTGTCATAGTGGTCCATTGGCTGGCGGGCAAATGTACCAAAAAATGGGCTTAGTGAAGCCATTTGCAACAGACAACCCAGACATAGGGCGCAAAGCGATCACGGGGAATGATTTCGATAAGTTTGTGTTTAAAGTACCGACACTGCGTAACATCGAACTCACCTACCCGTACTTCCACGACGGCTCTGTTTGGGATCTAGAAGAAGCAGTAGCAATGATGGCTGACCTTCAGCTTGGTCAGAAGCTGACGAAAGAGGAATCGGTTAAAATCACTGAATTCTTACGTTCGTTAACCGGTGATCAACCAGAGGTGACTCTTCCTCACCTACCTCCTTCAACTAACGAGACTGCTCGCCCGAATATCTAAAGATAGACATTCTAAATACACAAACCGAGCTACTGCTCGGTTTGTTATTCATCAATTTAGTTCAAAGGGGTGACGCTATCACTAGAAACTAAGTAGTTATTGATGACTCGTCCATATGGATCAAATGCAGTGTGAAAAATTCGAACCACATCATCACTTGGCGAAGAAGTAACTTCTGTCTTACCGGTCTCGATATTCATTCTCGTACCAACGCCAACATGGTTGGGGAAAAATACATACAGATCACCTTCAACCACAAATTTGTCATCACGTTGCCAATCATATAAAAACGACGCCTTAGAGCCATTAACATCGACTAGCTTAGCTAGATACGGTCCCATAGCTTCTTTGCCCTCTGGCGGTTGAGTTAAATAAATGGTTTTAGATAATTGATGATCAGAATATACGTAAGTCACGGTGTACGCTTTATTCAGAGCAATATCATCCTTCCCTAACTCAATTGGGTATCCGTCTAAAAGACCACTAACTCTGTTATGGCTATCAACTAAGTGACAAGTGTTATCTGAAGGCTCACGATATATTTTGTCTAATTTAATCTCCGCATTCGTCGGAGAGGTAACCGTGACATATTGTAGCCCTGGAAATACCTCATTTAATGAAGGTAGACTGTCAATAAATTCTTCAGAACCCCATTGCCAATGACCTCTGTCTAGACTGATTGTACAATCGCTTGATGAAAGGAAACCCGTTGCTTCGAAAACCCATCTAAACTCGTCTTGCGGATACCAGTTGTATTCGCTTGGCGCTGCATTGAGCTTGTATAGCGCATAGAAAGAAGTCGGAAATGGCTTGTCATCACCTAGGAATTTCAACTCACCATCGACAAACTCAAACCATGCTTGATCTCTAGAAATGCTAGATGCAGTGCTTGCTTCAAAGGCAGTAGTATAGCCAAGCAGGTACTGCTGTGTTTCAGGTCGACTTTCAAGGATAATTAGGTCACGGTAACGCTGTAGGTTTGGATTATTCTCTGCTGGTAAAATATCGAAGTAACGCTCGTGTAATGACTGATAATTGCTTCCGAACCAATGGGCATTAGGAGAAAGAAGAGATTCAAAAGCAACCTTATCCTCTCTCAACAGAATCATTTCTTCTAATATTTCACTAGCTCTATGAATGACTTTCAAATCGCGACTTAACTGTTCAATATCACTACCGGAAGGAATTAGTGAATAATTAGACCAAGATTCTTTATAAGAGAGTTCAACAGAATAGTTCTTATTAGGTATATAAGTTATTACCGCCCTATCAGTTTTGTATTCTACATCTAGTGTAGAAAGCACACTGTCTAAATTGGTAAAGTCTGCCTTATACTGTTCCGACAAGAAGTTCACATTAACTTCCACTCCTGCAGCAATCAATAACGGCTCAATAACTTTAACCAACTCGCTTTGTGCATTTTCTATTGCGTCTTTCGTAAACAGGTTTTTATACGTATCGAAGTTATCAAATGCCAAATCGGCATCCACACCCGTAACTTTACTTACAATGAGTCTTGTTAAAGCAGATAGGTTCACTCGTGAGTCATTGTTATCAAGCAATAAGGAGTATTCGACATTAGACTCGATACCATGAAAGCCTGTTATCTTAAGCAACACTGGATACTCAATCTCATCGGCATTCTGTATCGAAAATACGCCATCTTTAACAACATTGATAACATCATGCCCAAATAGCGCTTTTGGAGAACCACTAAAGGTCACATGCCCTTTTATCGCACCCCCATTAGAAGCTAGACCATTTATCGTTCTATGTTCAGCCTCAACTTCGTTATTCTTTGACTCAGTACCACAACCCGCCAAAGCCATTAACATTAGCGCACAAACTGACTTATTATTTAAACTCATAGTTAATTTCATAAAATCTTAAAAAGCTCACTGTTTTAAAACAGTAAAAAGGGGCGCGCATTCTATATCATCAATACACCTACAGATAGAAAATAAAAGTTTTTAATTTGACAAATTACATTTATCAAATTAAAAGTTTTGAGCAATTAAAAATAGAGCTTGTTCTTATTTAATAACCTTTAGGCATTCTTTTTATTAAAAAATCAAACTTAACAAACCGTCTCATCTAGCAAACATAAGGCTTTTTCAGCTTGACCTTCATACTGCCCCCTAACCGTTGCATACCTCATCGCATGCGCTCACCCTACTTTTATTAAGAAATACAATGTAATTGAATCTTTTTGTACGAACTTCCAATAATATGTTGATTCGTTGGATTAAGTTCGAGGTCTAAGGATAGAGCAAGATGGGATTCAAAACCGTTCAAACACAATCACATTATGTCGATGGCATACTCGTCACTGCCGAATATCACCGCCTGTCGACAAGATTTACCTTGCGAATTGGCGAAGAGATCCTCTATTCAAAACGGCTTTATGCTATTGCGTTTAGAAATGCCCCAATGACCATTAACAACCAATGTTATCGTGTTAGGGTCATTTGGTGCTTAATTTGGCGAGCAAGGTTAACTAAAGACGCCACCGTGGTGATAGAAGAACTGATTGATAAACGACGCTCAAAGTCATTATTTACACTTGTATTCTCTACTATCATGCGAAGTTTAAAGTATGTATTCAGTTAAGCAGTTTCAAATAGAGATCCCCCGTATTTAAAACTGCAACATGATCAGGCAAGTCGATTAAGCAACATTCACCGATTTTTTCGCTCCGCGGTCTTGTTCAAAAAACTCGCCATGTAATGCGCAAATCGCTTGTTGGTATTCATCATCACTGACGACAAACTGCACATTCACGTTTCTCATTGATGAATGGAGTGCTATCGGTGTGACTCCACGATTCATCAGGGCTAACACGCCTTTCGCCAGTGTTTTGTTAGTATCAATTTGAGAGCCAATCGCAGAAATCAGCGCAACCATTTTACCAGTAATAGAAGCTCTTGGATGGCGCTTTTCCGCCTTATAGAGCACTTTATTTAAGCTATCGATACTGCCACCTAGGTAATACGTTATTGAATTCGCATTCATCTCTTTACCGATAAGATTGACTCGGGCATCAGCAATGATTTCCATCAGTTCGTAACTGACATTATCCACTTTTCCAACCATGGTTTGGTCGAACAGGTGAAGCGCAAATACTTTCTGCTTACCCGCAATAATTTCAATGCGGTCACTTTCCGGACGGTAATCCGCAGAGATTAGAGTGCCCTTGTGCTCAGGTTCAAAGGTATTTTTGATCTGCAATTCAATACCACTTTCGCGAAGACCTGCGGCGGCATTAGGGTGAATAGCTTCCATACCAAGGTTCGCCAATTGATCAGCCACATCATAATTCGTAAATCCAATCGGATTGACACTGTCGACACCGACCACTTTTGGATCGGCAGAACTTAAATGGTATTCCTTATGAATAATGGCTAAATCGGCTTTGACTGTTGCTGCAATTCGGCTGAAAGTCATCTCGCTGTAACCACGGTCATACGTATGCATCAACCCTTCTTTGCAGTATGCGTAACCTGTCACGATTGGAAGTTCTTGGGTAACATCAATCCCTTCAAAGGCTTCATGTATTGTGTCATCCAAGCTTAGAGGTTGCTGATTATCCCAACCGGACAGATCAACAAAAGTCGAATTAATCCCCATGTTCTTGAGCTTTAATGCCGTATTGTAGGCACTGTGTGCTTCGCCAATTGAAGAGAGAAACTCACGGATTTGAGGTAAGTAATGACGCAGAGAGAACTGCCCGTACTGACAAGTTTCTAGGATGTTAGTCACGCAAGTTTTTGCTTCTGAAATGCGAGACCTAATGAACTTATCAGCTCTCATGCGATTCATCGGGTCAGCAAAAATGTGCTCGTTGGTCAGGAGCATACGGCTTTCAACATACGCTAACGCGTCTTGCCACGCTTCATCTCGTTTGGCTATCAATTGGTAGACATCCGGTTTACTGGTCTTTTTACATTCCAATAGTGCATCGGTCATTCCGCCATAAGCAGAGACAACAAAAATACGGTTATATGGATTTTGTGGACGAAGGAGAATATTGTCGAGCACAGCATCAAATGCTGTCATCGATGTACCGCCGATCTTTTCTACGGTAAGTGTCATGATGGGCCTTAATGGTTGGTAATTTGAAAGAATGGATAAGAAAAAGGGGCGAAGCCTCGCCCCTTTAAAACCTTAATGGGTTAATCAACGAGAGGATAAACGCCGTTTTCATCGTGAACTTCTGCGCCTGTGATGGGCGGGTTGAACACACAAGCCATGGTCATTTCTTTGTTTTTATAAGCTCGTAGATAGTGCTCGTCATGCTTGTCTAGAATATATAGCGTACCCGGTTTAATTGGGTACGTTTCACCGCCGACTACTTCGATCTCACCTTCTCCACTCATACAAAATACAGATTCCAAATGGTTTTGATAATGAATGTGCGTTTCCGTACCCTCATAGATGGTCGTGATGTGAAATGAAAAGCCCATGTTGTCATCTTTCAAGAGCATACGGACACTTTCCCAGTTATCCGATACCACGCGCCTTTCGCTATTGCGACACTCGTCGAGTGTTCTAACGATCATGATCTGTTCCTTATTTATGATGCTTGTTTGAAGTGTTTGTTTGCGATGGCTTCAACCGAGCCCTCGAAGATATTAAGCCCTTGGGTAAGTTCAGCTTCAGAAATGGTCAATGGGCAGAAAAACTTCACCACTTCATCATTTGGACCTGCGGTTTCAATGACCATACCATTGTCAAAACAGGTTTTTGCAATGTTACCCGCGATGTCACCACTCTTACATTCAATACCAATCATCATGCCGCGACCTTTACGCTGTACGAACAGCTCAGGATAACGCTGTACGCAACGTTGGATCACGCTCTCGACTTTGCTGGAACAAGATTTGATATGAGCTTCAAAGTTACTCGTCGACCAATAGGTTTCTAGCGCTTTGGTTGCCGTTATGAAAGCATGATTGTTACCGCGAAACGTTCCGTTGTGCTCGCCTGGTTTCCATTTATCTAATTCAGGTTTGAGCAAAACAATCGCCATTGGCAGACCATAACCGCCAATAGATTTTGAAAGCGTCACCATGTCCGGCTTGATAGCTGATGGCTCAAAGCTAAAGAAAGTACCTGTGCGACCACACCCAGCTTGGATGTCATCAACAATCAGTAAAATATCGTGAGCTTTGCACAACTTACTAAGTCGTTGCAGCCACTCGTTGGAGGCAACATTCAAACCGCCCTCACCTTGCACGGTTTCCAGTAGAACTGCCGCTGGCTTGTCCATGCCTGCCGAATTGTCAGTCAGCATGGTTTCAAATAATTTCAGACCATCAATACCCGCATAGCCTTCGAATGGAATTCGCGTGACGTTGTTTAAACTTGATCCCGCTCCTTGACGGTGGTGTTGATTACCCGTCGCTGCAAGCGCACCTGCCGTACAGCCATGAAAACCATTAGTAAAGGCCACAATGCTGCTACGACTCGTTACTTTTTTGGCGAGTTTAATGGCAGCTTCAACAGCGTTAGTTCCCGTTGGACCTGTAAATTGAACTTTGTAGTCCAGCGCTCTTGGTTGAAGAATGTATTGGTTTAACGCTTCAAGAAAGGCGGCTTTTGCTTCTGAATGCATGTCCAAGCCGTGTGTAATGCCATCCATTTCAATGTATTCAAGCAACGCTTGCTTAAGTACTGGATTGTTATGACCGTAATTGAGAGATCCCGCTCCAGCAAGAAAGTCGAGGTAACGTTCACCTTGCTCTGTTTCTAACCAGCAACCTTTCGCACTACGAAAAACAACCGGAAAACTGTTTGAGTATGAACGTACGTTGGATTCCTGCTTTTTAAAAATATCCATGATAAGACCGTTATTTGATTCCTATTAGTGGGTTTATTTGAGGGGGATACGATACAAATATTCAGTATCGTGCTTGCCTTTAAAGTGTTTATCTTCATCCAAGAAGGTGGTCACTTCACCGTCATTGCCATTTTGCGCATCAAGCTTTTTGAATAATGCCCAAGATGCATCATTTGCCTTGGTGATCGTGGTTTCAATGGCATTAACATTTTCGAGACCTTCTCGGTCAAGAATGTTTTTGAGCATTTTGAAAGCCAATCCATTGCCTCTAAATCGCGGTGCGACGGCGACTTGCCAAATGAACAATACATTGAGCTCATCCGGTTTCTGATAACCAGAGATGAAACCAGCGATCTCACCTTTGTGCTCGACGAGAACACAGGTTTTGCTGAAATGGCTAGATTGGAGGAAGTTACAATATGAAGAGTTCATATCGAGCGGCGGACAATCTGCGATTAAACCATAAATATCGTCGCCATCAGACACGACAGGTTCACGAAAAATCCATTTTTTGCTTGGGTCTTCTCCAATTTCTGGATACATCACCCAAGGTGCTGAGGTAATCATATGTAGATACATATCCTTCGTACACTAATTAAATTTCTTTTTTATTATGCACACTGATTGTGCATAAAAATCAAACCAACCGGCTCTAAATACCCGTTTATTTGATCCAGATCGCACTAAGACAAAGTGCAGATGATTTTAAAAATAGTTTGAGCTCTAATGTATTTATGGGGTTAAAAATATTTTTAGACAGATGCGCTGCACATTATCGATATTGTGGCATAAAAAAAGCTTTGAACAGGAAGAAAGTCGTAGCCAATTTCCGGCTAGATATGAAGAATTCAGAAAAGAAAACGGCACGTTGAGACGTGCCGTTTTTTAGTTGTTATGAAGGACGCTCAAACTACGCTTTCGCTTTCTTCATTGATTTTGATGTTGGGCGAGGTTCATCCATTAAACCTTTCACTAGAGATACCGTTGCAACCAACAATACGATTGTGAATGGTAAACCAGTTGTTACCGCCATTGCTTGTGCAGCCGCTAGACCACCGCCAAGCATTAGCGCGATTGCAACTAAACCTTCGAATGTACACCAGAACACACGTTGAGGTGTTGGTGCGTCCACTTTACCACCCGCTGCAATCGTATCGATTACAAGAGAACCAGAGTCCGCTGATGTGATGAAGAACACCACAACCAGAATAATACCCACGATAGAGGTTATTTGAGACAGAGGCATCACATCTAGCATCGCGAACAGTTTAAGTGGAAGCTCTGCATCAAATACCGCTTGGTAACCATCGTTCACGTATTGGCTGATCGCCGTACCACCGAATGCCGTCATCCATAATACACACACGGTTGATGGGATCAGGATTACACACACGATAAACTCACGAACGGAACGACCACGAGAAACACGCGCGATAAACATACCTACGAATGGTGACCATGAAATCCACCATGCCCAGTAGAACGCCGTCCAGCCTTGAGAGTAATTCACGTCTTCACGACCGAATGGCATCGATAGTGCTGGAACATTCGCAAGGTATGACATGATGTTCTCAAAGAAGCCCGTCATGATTGCGAGCGTTGGACCCACGATGATCACGAACAATAGCAATAGTGCTGCTAAACCCATGTTGATTTCAGACAGACGTTTTACACCACTATCTAAACCCGCAACTACCGAGATTAACGCTAACGCCGTAATGATCACGATAAGCACGACTTGCGTTGTCTCTGTCATCGGGATGCCGAACAAGAAGTTTAGACCTGTTGCTGCTTGTGATGCACCGTAGCCAAGAGAAGTCGCAAGACCAAACACAGTTGCAACAACGGCTAGGATATCAATAACGTGACCAACCCAACCCCAAACTCGCTCGCCGAAAAGAGGATAGAAAATAGAACGCATCGTTAGAGGCAAGCCCTTGTTGAACGAGAAGATCGCTAAACCAAGAGCCAACAGTGCGTAGATTGACCAAGGGTGAAGTGCCCAGTGGTAAATCGTCGCTGCCATGCCTAGTGCAGATGCCGCCGCGGTATCCCCCTCTGCTGCGCCTAATGGAGCCCAGTCAGTACGGATACCATTCTCAACGTTCACGCCGCCAAGTGCAGCACTGAAGTGAGACATAGGCTCAGATACGCCGAAGAATACCAGACCGATACCCATACCAGCCGCGAATAGCATCGCTAACCAGCCTGCGTAAGTGTAATCTGGTGTTGCTTCTGTACCACCGATACGAACGCGACCAAGTGGCGTTACGATCAGAATCAAACACACCACGACAAACACGTTGCCCGCAGATAGGAAGAACCAATCAAGGTTAGATACAAGCCAACCACGCAAACCAGCAAAAAACGGTTCTACTTGTTGTCGGAAAGTCAGTGTTAACACTACGAACAGGATGATCGACATGCCTGAAATAGCAAACACACGGTTGTGAATATCAAGTCCGAAAGGACCTACTTTTAACGCGACGTTGTCCTGACCAATCTGGTAATCAGTATCGATCGGGTTCACCTTACCGTCGGGGCGCTGTATACCGCCATTATTGTCGGTGCTCACGATTTATCTCCTTAAAAACGTGGCTAGATTAAATTCAAATTAAGCTTGTGTAGGAAGCTGAGTGATGACTTTCTTGTGTCACTTGCTGCAAAGCTTATGTGCGATCGTTGTGTCGCTTTTAGAAGGGTTGCTCTACCTTATAATTTTACCCTCAACCGCCATGATATCGCATTGCATTTTGTTATCAGGACGACTAATTATTTTTGTTGTCAATTTACCGAACCACTATTGCCAAACCACGGACAATGGCATGTCACCGTCAAAGTGATACTGCAGTTGTGCCTGCAACAACTCGGCGGTTGCAAGTGCATCCGTAAGGGCATGATGAGGCTGATAAACAGGTAAATGGTAACGCTCACGCGCATGTCCGAGTCGCACAGACCCAGGCTTTTTACCTTTGAGTTTATTTAACCAACCTTCACATTGTCGACGCTGAATTGCGTATTCGATATCCAAGGTGTCAACGACTGGAAATTGAATCCCCTCACCTATACTGTTTAACAAGGCATTATTGAAGAATTGTCGCTCAATGTTTTTGTAGTGCACGACCACAATCTTACCTGCCAACGCATCAAGAATGGCATCAAGAATTTGTTCAAGTTGAGGTGCATTCTTCACTTCAGAATCGGTAATGCCGTGAATCACCACCGACTCTTCATTCAGTTCTCGATTTGGATTCACAACCCAATGACGAGAGCCACTGCACTGTACGCGGCCTTGGGTAAATGGTACCAAGCCTATGGTGAGAATGGCGTCTTCCTCTGCGTTTAAGCCAGTAGTCTCAAAATCGACGGAGACAAACGGTACCTCTTTTAGTGGCGTATCACCATTCACAATAGGCGTAGAGTAATAACGTTTTAATCGAGTATCTTTCGCTTGTTCGGAAAGTTGCTCGAAGAAAACCGCCCAATCGGGGGTCTGGCTGGTATCAAGCAAATCTCGACTATCTTGCTTCTGTTTAGAAAACCACATCATTTGCCACTTCTCTGGTAACGGAACTTAATGTAGTTCTGTGCGTTGCTTAGGATTTGGAATGCAGCTTTTAAGTTGCGACGCTCAAACTCCGACATTTCTTCTGGCTCGATGTTGTTATCGGGCTCTTCCCCATTTTCAATATCCAGCGCTTGATGTCGGATTCGCACCATGTAGATCAACTCCATAGCGTCTTTTAAATCCATGCCGCGACCTTTCGGTAAGATGCCCGCATTGTTGATGTCATCCAAACGCTCAAACGAGTTTTGCGAACGAGAGCCAATCGCCAAAGCGTGCACCCGAATCAGATCCGCCATTGGTGCGGTACCACGACGCTTCAAGTTGATGGAATTGCGATGACGTCCGTCTTTCTCCATCACAAAGTCTTTGAAGAAGCCTAGTGGTGGTGTACGACGGATTGCGTTATAAGCCATACAAGCCAAGAAACGATTGTTCTTCTTAGCACGACGGACAATGAACCCGCTCAGTTGCTCAGCCCATTTCACGCGTCCATGTACACCAAGTAAATCGAAGAAAATACTGCTATGCAGAAGTCGTTCTGGCGTTGGATTATCAATCCAGTTCGCAAAGCACTCTTCCCATTCTGAGCGCGTTTTACGCCATTGTGGGTTAGTTGCCATAATGTCGCCAGTACAGTAGGTGTAACCGCACTCGGCTAATCCATCACAAACGAATTTCGCGAACTGAGCAAAATACTCACCATGCAATGTTGGGTCGTAGCTGTTGTCTAGAATCAGCGCGTTGTCTTGGTCTGTGACGATAAGCTGTTCATCACGCGCCATGGAGCCCATCGCCAACAAACAATACGGGATGGGCGCAGGACCTATTTCTTGCTCTGCTAGCTCTGCCAATCTTTGCTTAAAACTGCTGCCAATAACCGACATCGCTCGTCCAACCATGTGCGCATTTGCGTCTTCGCTCACCATTCGGACAAAGCAGTCTTTCACTTGTTTAGATACCGCTTTGAGATCTTCTACCGAGTTTTGCTGGAAGATAGAACTCACAAGCAACAAGCTGTTTTGCGACTCATAACGGACGATATCCGTCATGCTGATTACGCCAATCGGCTTTTTATCTTTTAGGATTGGCAGATGATGGACGTTGTAACGCAGCATTGTCAGCATAGCTTCAAACACGTAAGCACTGTAATCGAGCGACACAACGTCGTAGCTCATCACTTCACTTACAGGAATATCGCTGTCTCGACCTTCAGCTAAAACGCGAACGCACAGATCTTTCTCGGTCAAGATACCAAGCAGTTGGTCATCGTCGTCTTCAGTAATGTCTTCTTGCGCGCGGACAATCAAAAGCGCAGTGACGCCCTCTTCTGCCATTAAGATCGCCGCTTCACGAACCGTTGCACTGGCTTCTAGCGTCACTGGCTCACGACTTAAGATCTTGCGCGCTTTCGCAGTCGTAAAGTCATTCCCATCTGAGTGGTTTGATACAGCGGTACGCAGCCTTGCGCTGTCTTCCAACTCCATGAAATCGGCGAAGTTCTCAAACTCGTCACATAGCTCCGTAAAGATATTCTCTGGAATGCAGTAAACCAAGGTGTCTTCAATCGCTTTGGCTGGCATACGGACACGGTTGTTCATCAACAACCCCATTTGTCCAAACAAGCCACCAGCATCGATACGGTTGTACAACTCCCCTTTACGGCGGAAGATTTCCACCACACCACTGCGGATCATGTATAAATCACGAATGTCATCGCCTTTCTTGAGAATGTCCGTCCCTGCGCGGTAATAGGCGACTTCGGCATTCATTGCGATGTTTCTTAGGTGCTCTTCCGGTAAATCATCAAAAGGTGGGTATTGGCTAATGAAATTGAGTACTTCTAATTGCTCGGCTTCCATTCTTTATTCCATACATTGCCTAAACTAAGGCGATAAATATCACCAAGAAAATAATCAGACAATAAATAAATTGAGACGTCAGATAAAAAGCTGTGCAACCGTCGAAAAGCGGAATAATGACTGATGATTATTGAAACGAGTGTGTCTAAAATTGCTTGTTTTCATCTAAAAATCAGCAGTAAAAAACACAATGCATTCACGCGATAAATATTTACTTTAATAGCTCTCGCAATCGTTTTCTTGTGATCTAAATTACATATTGAACGCAAGAACAAAAATCCGTATATTGCGCGTGCCTACGCGGCACACCCTACAATGCACAACGCTATCCTGCTTCCACTGGTGCATTGATATTGGTGTTTAATTACTTCCATGCAAAACAAACCTTCCTCTTTTTCTCGCTTTTTTAAAGAATCGGGCGCTTTGTTATACCTATCGATCCCTATCATTCTGATGCAACTTGCCACTCAGTCGATGGGCTTTATCGATACCACAATGGCAGGACAAGTGAGTGCTGCCGACCTTGCTGCGATCGCACTTGGCACCAGTTTATGGCTACCCGTTTCGCTATTGCTTCGCGGCATCATCATGGCATTAACACCTGTTGTGGCTTACCACCGCGGCGCACAAAGTTTAAATAACGTGCGTATCGCGTTTATTCAGATGCTTTGGTTGTCTGCGTTTGTCAGTGCGATTCTGATTGTTTACTTACTACTTGGGGAAACCATTCTCGTTGGCTTAGGTGTTGCGCCTGAGATCATCCCTATCGCGAGTGATTACGTTGTCGCGTTGGCGTTTGGTGTTCCAGGCATTGCGCTTTTCTACACTTTGAATGGCTTCTGCGAAGGGATGAACAACACTCGCGCACCGATGTTGATTTCTGTGATTGGTTTGTTGGTAAACATCCCTGTTAACTACATTCTGATTTACGGCAAATTCGGCATGCCGGCTCTGGGGGCGGTTGGTTGTGGCTGGGCTACTAGCTTGGTTTACTGGCTGATGTCTGCCCTACTGTTTAGCTACATCAAGAGCCATCACCACTATAAAAACATTCTTCACTTCGCAGAATTAAAACCAGTATGGCAAGAGATCAAACAGCTGTTCAAACTCGGGATGCCGATTGGCTTAAACATTGCGGTTTGTGGCAGTATCTTCGCGGTGATTGCCCTATTGATTGGTCGTATTGGTGCGGAGAACGTTGCAGCGGCGCAAATAGCACTGAATATCTCTAGCATGACGTACATGATCCCAATGAGTCTTTCATTTGGTATCACGATTCGCGTTGGTCATGCATTGGGTGAACAAAAGCTTGAAACGGCCTCTCACCGCAGTTTGGTAGGCATTATTACTGCCGCGCTACTGTCGTTGATTTCAGTCGGCTTCTTCTTGCTGTTCCCAGAGTGGATCATTCGTTTGTACACCATAGATCCTGTGGTTTCAGCAACAGCGGCTACACTGCTGATGTTTACTGCGATGTACCAATTCAGTGATGCACTGCAGACCTCTGCAAACGGCGCTCTGCGTGGCTACAAAGATACTAAGATCCCAATGATTCTGGCAATTCTTGCTTACTGGGGCTTGGCACTTCCATTGGGTATGTTGCTGGGTATCACCGATGAAATCGTTCCTGCCATGGGCGAAGAAGGCTTCTGGATTGGTATCGTGACAGGATTAACTACCGCTGCAATTTCAATGCTGATTCGCTTGGCGCTAGTGATTAAGAAGTACAATCAAACTACGAATGAACTTGATGCTAAAGAACTTGTATTGAACTGATGAACAAAGGAGCTCACTTGAGCTCCTTTGTTCATTTTTAGTTAGGGCTGCTTTAACACTTTGCCATAGAACTTAATTAGAGACTGCTCTGCAAATGTATTAAGCATCTTATTGAAGCGCTCTCTCTCAGACACTTCGACCATTGTAGACCTCACTTCAAGTATTGTTCTTACGGACAATTCAGTCGGCGAAATCAGTTCTGCGCTGCGTGTTAACGAGCCCAAAGAATGGGTCAATTCAAGAGTCGGAGGAATATCCGTAATTTCCCATAAATTGTTGGTATCGTAATACACATCAGACACAACTCTCACTCCATGGAAAAGTGCAGGATACTTCTCATTGTACATTTTCAGGTCAGCCAATTCCTTCTTGATCCATGCATCATGCTCTTCATATTGAAGCTCTTCTTCAACGCCTAGAAACGGCTCGATGACCGACTCAGACCGGACAACGGTTCGAGTCGACATAGTGTCGAGATTTTTGACCTGAAATTCGGGGTTACCGATGCTTGTTACCACTTCGGAATATTCATCCGTTAATTTTTCGATACGTTCAGCTTCACCCAGTTCATACAAATTGGCGCGCACTAACCCAGCATATTCACCGACGTAAACCCTTTCTTGAACTTCTTTTTGTCCACCCAAATCATCAAATAAAATCACGGTGTCAGTATTCATTTGCCATCGGTAACGGCTTTGTTGCATTTGTCCAAGTTGAGCGTCTTGCGTCAATGGAAGAGACACTTTGCTTTGAATCCACTCAGGTGTGTACTGCCAATTGGTTTGTGTATCAGTTGGGTCTACACAATAACGTTGTTCACCATACTCAAAACAAACAACTACATGGTTAAATGCCGTCATTGTTGGCAGCAATACCCCTTCTGTTTTGATTTGCTTTGTTGCGACCAAAACTAACTCAGCGTCCAAGCCCAGTTTATTCAATAATCCGAGTAGCAAAACAGATTTATCTTTACAGTCACCCAAGCGGTTTTCAATCGTCTCGGCAAGGTCATGCGGTGTCATCGCATGACCGAACTTTGAACGCGAAACGTAACGAATATCACGAGACACAAAGCTCAAAATGCGTTTGATTTTCTCATCAGTGTCGATTGCGCCATGAGTCAATGTTTGAAACAGCGGCTCTAAGCCCGATTGATCTCTAAACGCTGTGTTCATGGTGGTTGACGCGCGATCCGCGACATCTTGCCATGTTCTCATAGACCCCAAAGCAATGCGACTAATAGCATCACGCCACTTAACCTGATAATCACCATCAAAAGCAGCGATATTGTGCCCCAAACATGAGAGAGTTGAATTGGTCTGTTTACAATTCACATCTTCGCTGTCATTTGCCCAATAAACTGGCGAAGCCTCATCCCACACGACGTCGAGTCGGAAACTATCCATTGGGTAGCTACGTTGTGTATGTAGCTCTTCAGCCCAATCATGTTCCATCATTGAACGTTGAGTAATGATTTCATACTTCAAGACAGCAATACCACCTTCTTCCAAGCCTGGGATTGCTAAAGCGATCTCTTTTTGACTGGAAAAGGTGTTATAAACGCCTGTACCTAGCACCTGAATTTGAGATGGGTCAATCTGCTTTATCACTCCGTTTGGTGAAACTGATGCAGCCGCTTTGATTATCACTTTTTCATAATTAGGGTCAAAGTACAGCCCCATCGTCCCATGCGATTCAACGTCGACAAACCTTGGAAAGTAGTTGACTAATGTTTGCTCTTTTCTAACAACGTCGGCTCGAACATTAAACTTAGTTTCACGTAAAAGCTGAGCCATTGCAGAATGTGATTTATCTTTAGGGATGAGAGCTAACGCGTCCCGTAGACCGTCTTGTGATAACTTCCAGTCGATTTGGGGATACTCGTTAGCATGCACACCTAACGACCCAGCAATAGCGACTAGGCTAAATAACTGAGTTAAATTCATTGTAATGTGAACTCCTTTGCCATCGCTGCAAACTCTGGTTTTCTATGAGAGTAAGTTTTAGCGGGTTGATCTAGGATTCCCATTAGCTCATAGCTATTATCACCAGAGTGAAGCAAAGTCACGTAACCCGAAGCTAACATTGAGCCACTTTCCTTGGTGCAGACTAACTCTACCTTGAGCGCAAAATCGTTACCGACAAAGCTGCGTGACTCTACACAACGAGACGCACCAATCTCCTCATCAATCCATTGACGACGATCATGCATGTGCTCGTTAATATCCTGGAGCTCTCGGTTATTAAACACGATTAGGTAAGAACCAAACTCTTCACTCGCAAACTCTGCTAACGCTGAGCCATCACTGTACGTACCAAGCTCTAAACGATGCCAATTAGCACCATGGAAAGTGAGCTGAAAATCCTGTCCCTGTTCAATGTAAGTAGATTGATCTGGGTACGCTTCTAAACTGTCTTTCATTACGGAATTGTTGTACATCACGCCATACATCAACAGCACACCCGGTGTCATAATGATTACGACTAACCATTCCAGAGGATGGTAACCACCTTTTTTGCCTGTAAACTCAATATCGCTTCGCTGACGTTTGAAATTGTTTACTCGATAAGAAAAAGCAGTAAATGAAGTAGCAGTAAGTAAATATGCAACAAAGTCTAGCCATAAGGGTGTTGCCCACTGCGAAGTTAGGGAGAAGTAAATCGTTGATAACAAGAACCCTAATGCACCTAAGTAATAAACGGTACGAACATTGAGGTTCTTATTATCCTCTTCGAGTTCACAAAGCGTGCTATCCAAGCTGCGAAATGCGAAGTATTGGAAAATCGCCAACCAAGGAACAAAAAACCATAAAAACGGTTTGAAGTTTCTAGCGGATAGTTGGTCTATTTCTTTAATACGGCGATAGAGCCAAAAGTTTGTGTAAAAGCCGAGAGTACTGAAAGCTAAAAACCAATCAAAAATTGGTTTTCTTGGATACGCCACTTTCATTTTTTGAATAGGCGCGTCATCAGAAGACGATTTATCTAACACTTCTTCGCAAGGCATACTGCTGGTTTCTTGCATTTTTAAATCCATATTTTAATTCAAAGCCAAAACGTACGTTGATCCGACTGCGTCACATTGCATTTCAGTCATAAGCTCGAAAGATATTTCTAACTCACTCGTTATATTTATATTTTATAAATCGGTGATATTAACAAAGATGCATTAAAACACGAATGAAAGAAGCTTAATGCATCTCCTTTTGTGATTAACGTTAAATAATAACTAACGCAAATTATTCTCTTCTCTGCTGATTTTTACTTCCAAATGTTGAGTTTCAAAAAATCACTACTCGTATAGTTGAGTATCGCATTACGCCTCCTTACAAAGCTGTACCAATCATTACAATTAAATTTATAGATAAGCCTTATATTTCACGTTTGTTTCACGTTTTCTTTGATACAAGACGCATCATAAAAACCAAACACATCAGTAAATTAGGGAATATTTATGAAAAAGCCCACCTTTGGGCCTTTACAGCCTGTTGCTGTATTTGCGCTATTTTCGCTTGTCTTTTTGTCCACTTCGCGGATTTTATTAGCCTTTTGGCTCTCTGACCGGATCGAATCTTTTAACGACCTTATTTACATTCTTGGTCAGGGTTTACGCGTCGATTTTGCAACGATTTGTTGGTTGTTTATCCTGCCAGGCTTACTATCTGCGCTGTTACCGGTGACCGGTAAGATTGGTGAGTGCTGGAAATGGTTACTCCGTTGTTG
The DNA here is from genome assembly GCF_001591145.1 of Vibrio harveyi NBRC 15634 = ATCC 14126 = KCTC 12724. Lineage (GTDB taxonomy): Bacteria > Pseudomonadota > Gammaproteobacteria > Enterobacterales > Vibrionaceae > Vibrio > Vibrio harveyi. Next base: position 99,387 of record NZ_BCUF01000010.1, read on the forward strand.
GATGGTCGCTGGTCTATGGATCTTGGTATACATGGAGCTTGCTACCGCTCCATTTATACAAGAATACGATCTTCGTCCGAACCGTTTGTTCGTGGAATACCTCATTTATCCGAAAGAAGTATTCAGCATGCTTTGGACTGGCTACAAGTTAGAACTGTTCATCGGCACGCTTGGTACGGTTATTACGCTTTTCTTAGGTTGGAAATGGAGTAAGAAACTGACGGATAACGCTCAGCAAGTAAACTGGAAATGGCGTCCTGTTCTTGCAATTTTAGTGGTTCTGATTGGTGTCGCTGGCGCTCGTTCATCTTTGGGTCACCGCCCTCTTAACCCTGCAATGGTGGCATTTTCGAATGATCCTCTAATGAACGATCTGGCACTCAACTCTTCCTATTCACTGTTGTTTGCTGTCAACAACATGAAGTCAGAAAAGAGCGCAGAGCAGTTTTACGGAAAAATGGATGATCAGAAGATGCTCGACATCGTTCGCGCCTCTTCTGCTAAGTCTGATTTTGATCCATCTTTACTTCCAACTATGAACAGCAACCAAGCAACATATCAAGGAAAGCCAAAGAACTTGGTTATCTTGCTTCAAGAAAGTTTGGGCGCTCAATTCGTTGGTTCCTTGGGTGGTCTTCCTCTTACACCTAACTTCGACAAGTTGATGAATGAAGGTTGGCAGTTCACTCAGATGTACGCAACGGGTACGCGTTCTGTTCGTGGTATCGAAGCGGTGACAACAGGTTTCCCACCGTCACCATCGCGCGCAGTGGTAAAACTAAGCAAAAGCCAAACAGGTTTCTTTACTATTGCTGACTTACTGAAAAACCGCGGTTACCACACTGAGTTTATTTATGGTGGTGAAGCAAACTTCGATAACATGAAAACCTTCTTCTTCGGTAACGGCTTCGACCAGATTGTGGAAGAAAAAGACTATGAGAACCCTGAGTTTGTTGGCTCTTGGGGTGTAAGTGATGAAGATCTTTACACTAAAGCGGACCAAGAGTTTGAGCGCTTATCAAAAACTGACAAGCCTTTCTTTAGCTTAGTATTCAGTTCGAGTAACCACAGCCCATACGAATACCCAGAAGGTAAGATTGAACCTTACGATGCTGAGCATATGACGCGCAACAATGCCGTTAAATACTCAGACTATGCGATTGGTACGTTCTTTGATAAAGCGAAAAAATCTTCTTACTGGGACGATACTATCTTCATCGTCATTGCTGACCATGATGCTCGTGTATTCGGTGCGAACTTGGTGCCAGTGAAGCACTTCCACATTCCTGCTTTAATCATTGGTAAAGACATCAAACCGCGCAAAGATGACCGCATTGCAAACAACATCGACATGCCACCAACACTGCTGTCTTTGATTGGTATCGATGCAAAAACACCGATGATCGGTCGTGACCTGACTAAGCCTTTGGCTCGTGAAGATGAACGTGCAATGATGCAATATGACAAGAACTTTGGTTACCTAACCCGAGATAACCTCGTTGTATTCTCTCCGGGTGAGAAAGTATCAACAATGCAATACGATTTTGATAAACAAACCATGGAGCCGATGAACGTTGATCCAGCCGTTATTGAACGCGCGAAAGCCAATGCACTATTTGCCTCTAAGGCGTACCAAAACAACTGGTATGCATCCAAAGCGGTTCAGTAGTCATACCAAACATTCATTGAGCTATAAATGAATAAAAGGAGCGCCCAATGCGCTCCTTTTTGTTTTCTCACATTGTTGTATTCTTAGTGTCTGCAGTCCCTATTCAAGCCACATGTTTTTCAAAGACATCACACCCATTCGGTCAGTTTCTGCTCCATGCAGTTCTTCAGATTGAGAGTAGACAATGTGCTCTCTCCAAAGCGGCGCATAATGGTAGTTCTGTATCAACCAATCCTCCGCTCGGAATAGCTTCTCTAGCAATCCATGACTGTCTTCACTTTCACGCATCAATCCATCAACGAACTGCACTAAACTGTTTTTCTCTTTCTCGCTCAAACATCGAGTAAACGCGTCACTGGCAAGCATCCACTCGTAATACTGATAAGCTCGGTCATCGCCAAATACGTAACAACCATAACCGACATCAGCGATCGCACGTTTCTCGTCGTCTGGACTTTGAATCGTCCACTCAACACCAAGCTCGGAAAGTATCTCAATGAGTGGAGCAAGCTCTGCTTTTAAGTTCTCACGAATTTCGATCACCACTGGACGCTTTGGCTTTGTCATTTGGCTTTCAAACAAGTGAAAACCTTTGTCTTGGTGCTCGTTCATCAGACTATTTGCTAACTCTACGCGATGATCAGCATGCTTTCTAAAGTGATGAACAATCCAAGCACGCTCTTGCTTGCTCAATTGGTTTTTGTGGTAGAAAAAATGAAGGACAGAACAACCATTTTGCTTACTGTGATCATCTCCGACATTATCAAGATGAATCGCGCGCTGCATTTGCTGAATGTGCGCATGACCCACTTTACTACAGGGTGACAATGACCAAAATTCAGCCATATCAATCAACCCTCCAATGCCAAAATACCGAGGATTTCTTTTGAGTGTCCAATGGTGACTCTCCAATCGTTCCGCATAATAGGGACCTGTTCCAATAGGCTTATGTGGCTGTTCACAATCCATAATTGCCGTGTGTTTGTCACACAATAAATTGAGGAATACAGGGTCATTTTGACGTAGATAAAACGTCACCCATTGCCCTTCGACATTGATAGAATCAAGGTGGCGAAACAAGACCGAAAACGGATGAGCCTCGTTTAATCTTCGCTCAAAGTTCGCTTTAATATCAGTGCCGCTCAATCGCTTGCCATTGTGGAAAGTCACATCACTACGCAAGCGAATTCGAACGTGATCACCCTTATTTTCAAATGCGTGCGCAAGTTCGGGCAAGATGCTTTGAGAGTGAGGGTCAAAACGCAGCAATGTATTGTAAATGCTATCTATTAGCATCACCGAACGCACAGAGTGAGCTTGATGTGGTCGCCACTCTGGTAATTGATAAGGTGCGATATAAACAAGGGTATTTTGCTTGTTCAGTTCGGTTTGCGCATCACCCAACCACAGAGGCAAGTTCTCTTGAAACACCAATTCGCCATCAAACTGCTCTGCAAGTTGATGTGCTTGGTTGATTTTTCCCGCTTTAACCCACTCTTCTAATGCCTGCTTTAACGCCTCTTCAAACGTCACAAGTAGTGTGAGCGTGGACACGTTTCCCCGCCCCTTACCCGGAGCCCAAGTCACCCAACCATATGATTCCATTGCCACCATTAATTTACTGACATTTCGATCGCTACATTGCAGTTGTTCTGCTAGTGATGCGATGGTGACCGGCTTTCTCTCCTGAGTTTGATAGTGCCGACTCAATTGACGTAAGCGGCTCAAATGCGAGGTAGATTTAAAAGATGAACTATCCATATTCATGTGTTCGTTATTTGTTCCCAATTAGACTTTCATACTATCTCTAAAGTCATACAGGAGGTCAATATGAATACCATTTACTACTCTTACTATACATTAAGTGCCGAGCGCCATCGAAATACACCAAAACCAGAACCAGTAAGAACCAACCAATCTAGAGTGAGTTCATTCTTTCAAACTGTGTTTTCGATCTTACTCTTTGTGTAAGCACGGAGCGTGATAAGGAGCGCCCGACGCGCTCCTTTTTGTTTCACTGTTTCACTAGTGTGGTGCTAGCCGGTTTTCTTTTGCTTGACGAAGGCATTAACGTAGCACTCAACAGTGCGATCCCCATCCCACCGGCAAGGATGAAATACATCAACACAAACTCTTGTGTATGAGCATAAGTAGAAGCAATAAGCCAATACGCGATAGGTCCGGTACTAAAGCTTAATGTGTACTTAACGGCGTAGGTCCTAGAGCGCCATTTCGCATCGGAATAACGGCCAATAAGCCAATCGTTCACCGGTATTTGCGCGTACGTACACAACATCAAACCAACAAACACCAGAACCAAAGACCATTCATGAGTAATCGTCGCCAATAGCAGGAATAACAGCTGCCCACCAGTAATGCAGGCGAGCAGCTTCTTGATATCAACACGATCTATCAACTCACCCACAACAAGCTGAATAAACGCAGCACAGACAAAAATAGAGGTGGTCAACGTGCTTGAAAGGCTCAATGATTGGCTAAACTGTACGTCCATGATTTTTGGTAACGAGGTCGTAGTAGATTGAAAGACCAAACCACCGAAGAAGACAATCACCGCCACACAAGCGAACAGCACTTTGAGTTGTCGCAAAGGTATCGTTACGCCGTCACGTATATTTTTCACATGTTCGATACCGGTAACGTCTTTCGATGCAAACCAGTACATGACGCCAGTTAACAAACATACGATACCTGGAATATAAAATGCGGCTTGCCAAGAGAACCATTGGCATAACAAAGCGGTCCCCATTGCCGCAAATGCCAAACCTAAGTTGCCTGCCAGCCCATTTACCGCGATAGCCCTGCCTGTTTTGTTTGCAGAGCTGAAGATAAGTGCAATACCAACAGGATGATAAATCGCGGCAAACAAGGCAATGGCACAAAGCCCCAATCCCATTTGCCATGGCGTTTGCGCGAGAGTGGTAAGTAACGCAGAGATGCCCATCCCAAAGTAGAAAACGATCATCATGCCTTTTCGGCTCCAACGATCCGCTAGCCAACCAGCCGGTAGCGACATCACGCCATAAACCAGCATGGCTGCACTTCCTACTTGAAGTAGTGTGGCGTAACTCATGTTCCATTCTTTATGCAGCGTTAGTACGACAGAAGGAAAAATGAGCAAGAAATAATGATTAAGTGAGTGCCCCACATTAAGGACACCCGCGTGAATTGAGCGGTTCATCTCGACTCCAAACAAAATAACGGAAAGCTAATTAATGACAAGCTCAGTTTATCTGGCTAGCATTTGGCGTATAGATTCCATCGAGACAGGTTATTGCTCAAATGAGCCAAAACGTCAAAGCCATCAGTTTGGACGCCAGTATCAATCGCTTAGAGGCGGTGGTCATTCCCAAACACTACCCTAACGGGCACATCATTGACTGGCATTGCCACCAACATAACCAATTGGTGTACGCCAGCAGTGGAGTGATGGCGGTCGAGACAGAATTGAAGTTATGGGTCGTTCCGCCTCAAAGGGCTGTGTGGATCCCAGCGTATGAGAAACACAAGGTGTACATATATGGGGATGCGGCGATGAAAAACGTTTACTTGTTGCCAAGCATCGATATTGAGCTGCCAAATCAGAGTGATGTTCTCAATGTGTCACCAATGCTGCGTGAGATGATCATTCATCTTTCTGAGCAACCTGCCGATCAAGCAACCACGGAACCGTATTGGCGTATTGTTCAGGTTTTGTTGGATCAGTTGAAAGTCGCGCCACAAGCGTCCATTCAAATCCCTCTTCCCAACAACGCTAAACTCGAACAAGTTTGTAACTCACTGTTGGAGACCCCTGCGGACAATCGTTCACTAAAGCAATGGGCAGAAGAAATTAACGTCAGCAGCCGTACTTTGAGCCGCTTGTTTCGTAATGAAGTTGGCATGTCTTTCATCGAGTATCGTCAACAAGCAAGATTATTCCACTCTCTGACTTTGTTGGCGCAATCTCACCCTGTCACTACCGTTGCATTTGAGTGCGGCTTTACGAGCGTAAGTGCTTTTAATCATCTATTCAAACAAAGCTTTGGGGTGACACCGGGCCGCTTCTTCATCAATTGATATTGAGGACGAATAAAGCCCGTATTTGATGCAGAGTTCGAACGGTCGATACTCCGAGTACTTGACATCCTTATCATCTGAAGATTCTACCAGATACGCCGTTTGCGTATTTACTCACTAAAAAGACGTAAGTAATCAGAAAGATCGGTTAAAAATGTGCATTTTAGGCATTCCCATTCAGTCAGCAATAAATTAGACTCAAATCAATGCCCAAGAAGTTTGAATTATTGATAAAAAGGAATGCCCATGAGCTCAAGTATGATCCTTAATGAATCGCTGATTGTAAGTGGCCGAGATATCCCACTAAAAGAATTGTTGTATGCGAAACGTGTACTTGATAATTACATGGCAGTAGCAAAAGAAAGTAGTCCACTAGAACTGCTCACCGAAATGAAGTCTGCAGCAAAGCAAGTTGAATACTTCACCACTGACGATAACCCTTGCGAAGCACGTAATGTTATCAGTGGTATGATTGACCAAATCGACAGCGCAGAGTCTTTCGATGCCTTTAAATCACTGGCTGGTAAACCGTCTCAAGCGTTGAATGAACTGATTGAAGACCGAGCACAATTGATTAAACATGAACGTGAATTGCTATTAGCTTCAGGTTATGACGCTTCTCGCATCTAATCGACATCGAATTAGAGTTAATCCGTTCTGACGGATAGACACAAAAAAGGAGCTCATTGAGAGCTCCTTTTGTATTTCTGAATCGACCAAGCTGGGGAGTGAAAAGCGCTTGCTCTACAGTCCCATCTCTGCCGTAATGTCTTTGATCTGTTTTAGGTCCATCTTGTGAACTTCAATAAGTTGGTCAACTTGGCTTAAACGAGAATTTGCTTCATCGTGTCGGTCACACGCGTCTGATTTCACGTCCCAAGACTTGCCCTCTAGGAAAACGTCACACTCTTTTTTCAACGTTTCGATCTTAGGCAATAGCGATTCACGCTCCTTCTCTAGAGACTCCAACTCTTGCGAGATTTGCAGCTCCTTACGGAACACTTCACGTGAACGCTCAAAGATGGTCGCTTGCATATCGGCTTGGCGATTAAGCTTATCGTTTTCACTCTTAGTGGTACTTAGCGTCGCTTTCTGTTCTTTCACTTGTGACTCAAGTGAAATATTCACTTTTTCTACTTCAGTTAACTGCGCTTGAAGCGCTTTTAGTTCCGCTTTATGAGCTTCTTCTTTTTCTGCCAATAACGTAGCGACTTTTGCATCGATTTCTTTATCCAAGCTCGCTTCGCGTGTTTTCACTTGAGAAACCAAATCCGTCTTGTCTTGTGCTAGTGCTTGGTACTTTTCTTCCAACACTTGGTAAGTGGACTCCCACTTACTTGCTGTCATTGCCGACCCAGCCAAACCACCAAATGCCAAACCCAGTACTGCCGCAATGGCAATATAAATGTGGGTACGCTTATCGCGCTCCTCAATGACAACTACTTCGTCTTGATCTTCAATATTATTCTGAGAAGTCACCGTATCTTACTCCAAGGACTCTACCGGTTTGCTAGCGAGTGAGTTCCGCAATCATGATTGACGCGGTATAAATTAAAAATGCGCTGATCAGCGTAATGACCGTCGCTTTTTGGACTTTTTCATTGGTACGATAACGAAATAGCACAAACGCTAATCCAATCAATACCGCAATGGCTAACAATCTAGTCATACCGCCTCCTTGTCCAATAATGTGAACTTATCTGATTCCATAGACAGTTTCGCAAAGAAACATTGTAACCTATTTCTACGTCGCTTACGGTCAACTTAGCGTAGATTTTGAAGCGATTGCTCCCGTTTTGATCAATTTTCTATTCTAAACTGAATAACTTATCGACACAGCTCTACTCGCCCATCGTTCAATCGAATTAGATTTCGACCATCCATACAAGTAAACAATGAACAAAAGATTGACTCATTTGTTCAATTAATCGACAAACCTATGAAATTAAGCCCACAAAGTCCGCATAATGTGTTGAAAATAAATCGTCATTTGGTGTTGAAATGGTAACAAAACATGATAGAGTTCACACGTTAATGGTGACCAGCATCATTAACTAACCTTTACTCATTTAATTGAGTAAATGTTCCGATGAAGACTGCAGGAGAGTGGTTATTAACTAAATTTTAACATTTAGTTAGGGTAACTCGCCGAAGAATTAACTATTTCAGGTGCTACCTTGGTAGCGGGGACTGTAGTTGGAGGAACCTCTGGAGAGAACCGTTAAATCGGTCGCCGAAGGAGCAAGTCCCGCACATGTGTGCGGGGTGAAACTCTCAGGCAAAAGGACAGAGGAGTGGAAAGTAACAACCTAACTATTTGGCGTTCCCGCCTTATTTTGTTTTGAATAGCATAGCTATTAGAGATCCTTGATCTCGTCCTTTCCCTCTTCTCCTTATTAGTTGTTTTATTAAGGGGAAATCATGAACGACCTACAATCTTTACTTCAAACCATTGATAACTTTGTCTGGGGTCCGCCACTGCTGCTTTTGCTTGTGGGAACCGGTGTTTACTTCACTTTTAGCCTAGGCTTGATCCAATTTAAACACCTACCAACTGCGTTAGCGATGGTATTCAGTAAAGATAAGTCATCTGATAAACAGGGTGACGTTTCTAGCTTTGCAGCGCTATGTACTGCGCTGTCTGCAACTATTGGTACAGGTAACATTGTTGGTGTTGCAACAGCAATCAAACTTGGTGGTCCTGGTGCCCTATTCTGGATGTGGCTAGCTGCCCTATTTGGAATGGCAACCAAATACGCTGAGTGTCTTCTTGCTGTGAAATACCGTCGTGTTGACGACAAAGGCCAAATGATTGGTGGTCCTATGTACTACCTGCAATATGGTGTTGGCTCGAAAGCGCTAGCTATCATGTTCGCGGTATTTGCACTGGGCGTAGCCTGTTTTGGTATCGGTACCTTCCCTCAAGTGAATGCAATTCTTGATGCAAGTGAGATTTCTCTTGGTGTAAACCGCGAGCTGTCTGCCTTCATCCTGACGCTATTAGTGGCATTCGTAACCTTGGGTGGTATTAAGTCGATCGCTAGCGTTGCAGGTAAAGTCGTGCCAGCAATGGCGCTGTTTTATGTGCTAGCGTGTTTGAGTGTGATCATCATGAATGCAGACCAATTGCTAAATGCAGTTGAGCTTGTATTGGTGTCTGCATTTACTTCGACAGCGGCAACTGGTGGTTTCTTGGGTGCAAGTATTATGCTGGCAATCCAATCTGGTATCGCTCGTGGCGTATTCTCAAACGAATCTGGTTTGGGTAGTGCGCCTATGGCTGCGGCGGCTGCGAAAACGGATTCTTGTGTTAAACAAGGTCTGATTTCTATGACGGGTACCTTCTTCGATACCATCATCATTTGTACGATGACTGGTCTTGCTTTGATCCTTACGGGTGCATGGCAAAGTGACCTTGCAGGTGCAGCGATGACAACACACGCATTTGCGGTTGGTCTTAACGCAGAGACATTAGGTCCAATGCTGGTATCTATCGGTCTTATGTTCTTCGCATTTACCACCATTCTTGGCTGGAACTACTACGGTGAGCGCTGTGTTGTATTCCTATTCGGTACAAAAGCAGTACTTCCGTACAAACTGATTTTTGTTGGTTTGGTGGCTTCAGGTGCTTTCCTTCACCTAGATATGATTTGGCTACTGGCTGATATCGTAAACGGTCTAATGGCAATCCCTAACCTAATTGGTTTAATTGCTCTGCGCCACGTGGTGTTGGAAGAGACAAAACTGTTCTTCAAACCGTCTTCTCAATCAGATGATTTTGATGCAGTAAAAGCCTAATCCAAGTTAGAAACGTGAAGTTCACTTTAATTAAGAGCCCCCTAAGTTGAATGACTTAGGGGGCTCTTCTTATATAGGTATACCCAAGTGACTTCAAGATGCAGGATTCAGAGCGTTGTCATTGATTCGAGAGTAAGGAAAACGACGCAGTGTAATAACTAGATCTTTAAATCGCCGCCACGTCTACAAACCAAGTCATTCTCGCTGAACCTAGCATCTCGAGGTTACTTGGGTATATTACATTTTACTGCGATACCTTCGCTTTAGAAAAAGCCTAGCGGATTGACGTCGTAGCTGATTAATAGGTTCTTCGTGTTCTGGTAGTGATCGAGCATCATCTTATGGGTTTCTCGACCAATGCCTGATTTTTTGTAGCCTCCGAACGCAGCATGTGCAGGATACGCGTGATAGCAGTTAATCCAAATGCGCCCTGCTTCGATATTACGCCCCATGCGGTAAGCAAGGTTTTGGTCGCGCGTCCACACACCAGCACCCAAACCATATTCCGTGTCATTGGCAATCGCTAGCGCCTCTGCTTCGTCTTTAAAAGTAGTCACAGCAATGACCGGACCAAAGATCTCTTCTTGGAATACGCGCATCTTATTGTGACCTTGTAACAAAGTCGGTTGAATGTAGTAGCCTTGCTCCAAGTCGTTTTCCTGTTTCGCCACATCACCACCAAACACGACTTTGGCCCCTTCTTGGCGTCCGATTTCTAGGTAGCTCAGGATCTTATCGAATTGTTCTTGCGATGCCTGTGCCCCCACCTGAGTGTCAGTATCTAATGGGTTACCTTGTTTAATGGTCTTCGCGCGCTCCGCAACCTTCGCAATAAACTTGTCGTACACAGATTCATGTACCAAGACACGTGATGGACAGGTACACACCTCTCCTTGGTTAAAGAACGCAAGCAGCGTGCCTTCAATACACTTATCTAGGTATTCATCTTCATGATCAAACACATCTGGGAAGTAGATATTTGGAGACTTACCACCAAGCTCAACGGTTGATGGAATGAGATTCTCTGCTGCGCATTTTAAGATATGGTTACCTACTTCGGTTGAGCCCGTGAATGCCAGCTTTGCAATTCGGTTACTGGTTGCTAGTGCTTGCCCTGCTTCTGAGCCAAAACCGTTGACCACGTTCACCACGCCTGCTGGCAAGAGATCACCAATCTTTTCCATCAGAACGAGAATCGAAGTTGGCGTTTGTTCGGCAGGTTTGAGCACCACACAACAGCCAGCAGCCAACGCAGGAGCAAGCTTCCACGCCGCCATCAACATTGGAAAATTCCAAGGAATGATCTGTCCTACAACGCCAATTGGTTCAGGGAAATGGTAGCTTGCAGTGTGTTCATCAAGCTCAGCCGCACTGCCTTCTTGAGCACGGATACAGCCTGCGAAGTAACGGAAATGGTCGACCACTAAAGGAAGATCCGCCGCCAGTGTTTCGCGCACAGGTTTACCATTTTCCCATGTCTCTGCTACCGCAAGTTCTTCAAGGTTTTGTTCAATGCGGTCTGCTATTTTCAGTAGAATGTTGGCACGCTCAGTAACGCTGGTTTTGGCCCATTTTGCTCTTACATTGTGCGCTGCATCCAATGCAAGGTTGATGTCTGCCTCGCTAGAACGAGCAACCTTACAATACGCTTGACCATTGATTGGTGACGTATTATCGAAGTACTCCCCACCCCTCGGTTTCACCCATTCGCCACCGATGTAGTTGTCGTAATGTGATTTAAAATTCACGACGGTATTTTCACTACCTGGCTGTGCATAGATCATAACTCTTCCTTTTGTTCTCGTTCAGTTTTTTGTTTTAAACAACCGAGTGTTCAACTCAGCGATGTTGTCACTTCATTACTCAAGTCACATGCCAACAACACACGTCTTGTTGTTAATTAAATGTAAAACTATGATTGCCAAGCGATAACAAACTAAGTGAGTGACGTTTGAGCGGATGTATGGTGTGAACACCAGTGTTCAAGTGTTCCAAAATGGCACACCCTCACTGTGACAAAATGGTACAGTCATGGAACTTCAACACATTACCAACAACAACTGGCTTTCTACTTCATGGGACAGAAGTGAACAAGCGGGTTTAAAACAGCGACGTCGACCTGACGATATTCGCGTCACTTCTGCGTTTCTGCAGGACAGGCGCCACCAGCTTAACTTCTTAATCGATGCCGTGAAGCGGTTTGCCCTGCCTTTGTTTAATCAGTTGTTTGCGCACAGCGACAGTCGGTTAATACTGACCGATGCGGATGGCGTGATCATCGGTAGCTGGGGGCAACCTAAATTCCGAGAAAAACTGACCGAAATTGCGCTCAGTTCTGGCGCGTGCTGGCAAGAAAAACTGAAAGGCACCAACGCCATTGGCACTGCGTTAGTAGAAGCCAAACCGGTGTCTGTTATTGGTGATCAGCACTTTATTCAACATCATCGCTTTATCAGTTGCTCAGCAAGTCCAATCTTTGATCATTTGGGTAACTTAATGGGCGTGTTGGACATTACCAGCGAAGAGAAAAAGCACGATTTCTCAACGCAAGTACTGGTCCAGAATATGGTTCAGCAAGTCGAAAACCAACTCCTCAATCAAATCCCTCAAGGACATATTCGAGTCGATTTAGCATGCGAAAAAGGGTTACTCAGCAGTGGGTGGCAAGGCATTATCATCGCCAATGAGGAAGGGCAAATCCTTGCGCATAACCAAGTTGCCTCGCAATTGCTTGATCAACCGAATGTGATTGGACAATCTCTGGATTCGATACTCGATAATTCGCTAAGCCGTCAATCACTGGTGTTTAAAACTCAACCTCTGTCAGAGAGTAAAACGTCTTCCCGCTCTCTTTCTGCATCCAACGATCTTCATTATGGCGACACCACGGTCGAGCATTGTTGGCAACAAGCAAATCGCGTTATCGACAAAGACATTAGCTTACTTATTCTTGGAGAAACCGGTGTAGGGAAAAACGAATTCGTCAAAGCGTTACACAAAAACAGCCAACGTAAGAGTGGTCCTTTGGTATCAGTTAACTGTGGGGCATTACCTAAAGACTTAGTTGAATCTGAACTGTTTGGTTATGTTGCAGGCGCATTTACTGGTGCAAACAGCAAAGGATACCAAGGTAAAATCCGCCAAGCGCACAACGGCATCTTGTTCTTAGATGAGATTGCAGATTTGCCTCTAGAAGCGCAAAGCCGCCTACTCCACGTACTACAAGACAAAACCGTACTTCCTGTTGGTTCAAACCAAAGCATCCAAGTTGATACGCAAATCATCGCCGCAACACACAAAGACTTAGAGTTGTTGATTGAACAAGGCGCATTTCGTCAGGATCTTTACTACCGCCTCAACGGACTTATCGTCGAACTACCTCGCTTTGAAGAGCGCAATGATAAGCAAGCACTGATTGAGAACATTCATCGACGCCACTCTGACTCGGAACAGACCATTTGTCCCCACCTTCTTTCATTGATGATGACTTACGTGTGGCCTGGCAATCTGCGAGAACTCGATAGCTTAATCAAAGTCTCTTCATTGATGGCGCAAGGAGAGCCGCAACTAGAACTTAGCCATGTGCCAAATCATCTTGCTAATAAGCTTAGTCATACCAGTATGATTGAAGACGTTAGCGTGCCGAAAACCAAAGATATGCGTTCGACTGTCGAAGATAAGCTGGTAAAAACTTATCAAGCGAACCAAGGTAATATCAGCAAAACCTCACGCATGTTGGGATTAAGCCGCAATACCATTTATCGCAAGCTTAAAAGCCTTGGGATGCTAAAGTGATAGATGTTCAGAGATAAAAAAAGAGCACCGCTTCGGGTGCTCTTCTTATTTTGAAACCTAGCCTTACAGTCCGCCTTCTTGCTGCGCCTGTTTTACTAAAGCCTGACGTTGAGTTTCCGTTTCAGATATCACTTTCTGTTCCTTGTGCGTTTCCTGATCCATATCAGTCGGAATGAAAACAAAGTACTTGTTAAGAGTCATCGTAAGAACCTCAATTATTAGTGTTAAATCACCTTCTTGGTAAATGTAAACAACACCAGCAAAAACAACTTATGCCGGATCCTTGTTGTAGGTTTCAAAAAATAGAGGATGTTTGACCATCAAACATCCTCCATATGCAACCTAATTATAGGATGAGTTCAAGGGCTTACCTAGCACTGTTTTTCACCTTTTACGCAATCTTAGTTTCGCCTTCCGATTGAGCACATCATACTCTTACAAGCTAACCCCATGTCACAAAAGGAAAAATTGTTTTAAATTTTATTGGAACAGAGGATGAGAGACACCGATACTTAAAGCTCAATAACCTCAGGTACTGAGCTCGTGAAAAATACTATTGATTTGAATTTGTATCGCTTTCTTTATCTACTCAGCCAGCAAAAATCGCAGGCGAAAGTGTGTCATACCCTCGACATTAGCAAAGCGACATTCACACGACAATTGGCTGAATGTCGTCAAAGATTTGATAACGAACTCTTCAATGCAGAAAAAGGCATTTATACCCCAACCCTGCTTTGCCAGCAGCTGTGTGAAGTCATCTGCGAACCATTAGAACGCCTAGAACAAATCCCCCAGCTGGCACAAAGCTTCAATGCTAATCAGCAAGCCAATGAGTACATATTCAGCATCATTAATCCGTTATCTGGCATGTTGACGACCCCCTTAGTCTCCGCCCTTACAACGGAAGATCAAAAGCCGAAGATTTCATTTATTGATTGGTCGATAGAAAGTATCGAAAACCCAAAACGAGGTGCCGTCGTCATTGGAATTGGCGGTTTTCCAAATGAGCTCAATGAGAGAATGGTTGAGCGCAAAGTTGCTTCTGTTCCCATCTTTGCGTACGTGAATGATCAACACCCACTTAGCCAACATAACGAGCTAGAGCTAAGTGACATTGAAAACCTCGAGACGGTGCGCGTGTCTATGGGCTCTCTTGATGTCAGTGCGTACTATGAACGAATGCGAAAACTCACTGGGGTAAATTTGGAACAGAAACTAACGGTCTCTTCTATGGCGGCAGCGCTTGATTGCGTAAAAGTCAGCCCGTATGTATTTGTCGGGATGCACATTAACGATGATGCCCTACCAGAGGACGTTCTCCGATTGCCGTTAAGGCTGAATGCTAAACCAATGATGTTTGATGTAGGCGTTCAATATCACCGAGCATTCTACCAGCACCCGATCATTGCTCAGGTAGAAGCCTTTATTAAACAAGCACTGCAAGAAACAAATTAGAACGACTATCACTTGTCGTCGCAAATAGACAATCCCTCAAACAAGACCAGACAAAGCCGCAACAGAGCCATAAGAACAAGCCAAAAACAAGCAACCGGTCTATCAATTGACCGGTTGCCTCTTCAATTATCTTACTTCACTTCCGTGATATCACTAGGCTTCCACGAGCCGTCATACCAAGGTTCTAATGGACCGTAGACACGCAAGATAGTGAACCAACCTTTGTTCGGCACAGTCTCAATCCAGTTTGCTTCTTTGCCTTTTGGTGCTTTCGGACCAAAATACAAATCAATCGAGCCATCTGCATTTGTCATCATGTCATCGCGTTTGTCATTCTTACTCGGGAAAGGTTGACTGGTCTGTAATTCTGAACGCGTTTGTGTATCGTAAGCCACAACTGACCAGAAGTTCTTCGCCGGAACATTCGCAGGAATGGTCAGCTTGTAGTTTTTGCTGCCATCAAAGAACTCTCCCTGAGCAGATTTATCAACGATTGCGTACTTAGAACCTTTACCAACCATTTTGAGCGCCATTGCCGGCGTATTAACCGTCGCCATATAGAAGAAATAAGTGCGCGCATCTAGGTTGCGACCACCGTTGCCTTCTTCAATCAGCCATTGGTAATCATTACCAATGAACGCTGTCTTCCAATTACGATCATCCCAAATGTAAGCGTTCTGGGTACGAGGATTAAACATCAACGCTCGTGCGGTTGCATTACCTATTGCTGCACCATCTTCCAATATGCTCTGCATTCGTGCATCTGGGGCAAACGGCTTACCTTTTTGTATGCCGATGGTCGCTATCAGTCCACGCATTTCTGGGTCGATAAACTCAATCGGTTCTTTGTCGATCACCGTTTTGATTTCATCGTAAAAATGGTCATCATTTGCATGAATGGTATTAAACGATTTACCACTACCAGAGATGAATTCCATCTTCGGCGGCTCGCCTTTCTTAGATAATGGATAAATCTTTAAACCACTATGGTATGAATTCACCGCCGCGTCTGTTTTACCGTCTTTCAAAAAGCCACGAGCAATAAACCAGTTCACATAACTTGTTGATTGAGAAACGTGATAACCCTCTGGCACTGGACCTTCATAGTTCGGAGGCAAAATAAGGTATTTGCCACCCTCACCTTTATCTGGTCCTACAACACCCATGTCCGTCACAAAACGAAAGAATGCATCATTGACGGTCGTTGGTCCCATACCCGGTGGGATTTCAACCACTGTTGGACCATCACGCTCGAGATCGAGAAATGCGGACGCGTATACCGTATCTGTATTTCCGGTTAAGAACAGCGGATTCGAATCCATCAGATCATCAAACAGCATCACCTGATTGGATGTGGTTAACCCCATTTTCTCATGCCCGACTCTTAACGCTTCCAGGGATGCCATAGGAATCGCGTTCATAAACACTTCTGTTGCTCGCATGGTATCGAGGTTGTTGTATAGCGTATCCATCGTCTGCTGGCTTGGTACGCCATCCTTGAAATTCAAAGTACCAATGCTGGTTTCAACCTTATCAGGTGTCATGATACTGGTAGGAATATCTGTATTGTACGCATTCGTGCTTGCCAGAACAGATGATGAAACCAGTAGGCTAGTGATAACAACGACACGTTTAAGTTGAGTCTTGAACATAAGAGTTTCCTGCTTTGTCAATGGGGATGCATTAACTGTAGCCAAAGATGGGAATCAATTTTGACGTTCAGCAGAATCAAAAATGTTGGCATAGACAATGAGCAATGAAACTCATATAAAATCACAAGTAAAAAACTGTCTACCAGGTCAATATTTAATCTTTTTTGAGAAATATTTAGCCTGTTTTTTGGGTAAATTCCCCCCAGAAGAGAGACAATACGAATGCGGAGTGAAAGCACTCTGGTTCTACCCACTAAGCTTTGGGAGGCGTTATGAAAAGTAACAAACTTGGTCATGTAATGTCATTCAGCAGAATGTTTTCCTTCATTGCCTTTCTGACTGCCACATTCGCTTGGGTATTAAGTATGTATGCCCTCTTCACGGTTTCCGTCGTGGCACTCTTCGTCAGCGGACTGCTCTACTTGAATGACAAGTTCGGTCATCACCCAAAAGGCAGTACAAAAGAAAAGAGCGCTTAGGCGCTCTTTGAGTTTCAAGCTCTTACATAGCACTAATATCACTCTGTCCGTTCGTTTCAGCCTATTGTCTTTATTTATTCCCAAGTGACTTCAAGATCCAGAATTCAGGGCGAGGTTACTTGGGATAGGGACGATTTTCTGCCCATATTTGCATTTGGTGATATCACCCCACTTACCCCGTCAGTTTATGAACGACGTAAAAAAGCCACTGTCTTTAACTCAAAACAGTGGCTTTCATGCTTGCCTTAGCCAATTCCATTTGGCTACAACCAATGATTAGTTAGCTGGACGCCAAACGCCCCACTTATCTTTTTGGTAAGCCGCTTGTGGGTTATCACCACCTTTAATCCACCATTGTGCTTTCCAATTTTGGTCAGCATACGCGACAACTTCACCACCTAGGTAAGTTTTTGCTGAATCCCATGCGTCATCGCTTGGGTCTGGTGTTGGATCAGGATCTGGCGTTGGCTCAGGGTCTACACCACCATCGTCGACAATCACTTCAAACGTAAATGTCTCTGCACGTTCGCTGTTTACTGCGTTCGCAACAAACGACAAGGTCTCATTCTGCGTAATCGCACGAGTATCAACGACAATCGACGCAGTGCCGTTATTTTGAATACTCACAGAAGAGCCTTGAGTTTGAGTTAAGTTCGCAGCTTCGCTGGTAGAAATCACCACTTTGTCCCCAGCGCTAACTACTTTGTCGCTCTTCACTAACTCGTAGATGTCACCTGCCAATGGTTCAACATTACCGTCATCACCATCAATCACTGAAATCACACCCGACGCTCGACCATCTTTCGAGTTAAAGAAGTTGCGTGATGGATCGTTTTGGAAGTACATGTAATGAGACATTTCTTCATGCCAATCACCAATGAACACCGCTCCATCTTTGAACTCTTCGTGCCAACCATTGATCTCTGACGCCAATAGACGTTGCCAGTCGTTGATGTTCGATGAATTCACTTCAATATCGAAGCTACGTGCAACATCTCCGTATTTATTGATGATGTCATACTTAACCGTATCACCAAGGTCTGGACCAACAAAATTAACTGGGATGTATAGCTCACCTTTCACGAGATCTGGTTGAGGTGTTGGCTCTGGTGGAGGCGTTTCGCCGCCCACAATAGTGATGTCAGAACAGTTGTAGAAGCCTTCACCCGCCGCATCGTTACGCTGCCAGCGCACAAAAAGAATCGCGTCGCCTGAACGATCAGAAGGGATGGTCACATTCATGCGGTATTTACCACCTTCAACTGGGACATTACCTTCGGTTTGAATCAAATCAAGATCGCTCCACGCCAACGCTTTGCTTAGGTCTGCATTTGGTTTGGTTAGGTAAAACTCCCAAAAAGACGGGTTATGTGGTGCCGTCGCATTAAATACAAATTCGAATGTACCCGTATTTAGCTCTGTGCGAGTCCACGCGGTGTGTGGTGCGCCCATGCCCTTTTTCTGAGGGTCATTTGCGTAACACAACGTACCATCTGGAATCGCCGCTTTCACTGCTGCCATATTGTTGTAATCGGTAATGTTCTTCGCATACTCGTTGCGCTGAACAAACGGATAGGTACCAGAAATTTCTTTTGCTTGAGCACAAGCTGCATTTGGTGGGTTACCTGACCAAATTCCGCCTTGCTCGTAACACGTGTTTTGACGTGCACTAGGAAACTCTGACCAGCCATGAGCATTGGCTGCTGTTGGCAAGCCAGATAGCATTGCCATACCTACTGCTGCTTTAAGAATGTTTTTATTTGCTTTCACTTTTTCACTCTCTACCATTTTATTATGCAAGTCAGCCACAACGGATACTTTATAACCACTGTCACCTATTGCGTGTTTATAGTTTTAATCTGGAAACAGTTAAAAAGAATATACGTAAATTTTATCAATGAAAGTTTTGAGGTTATTGATAGGAATTAACATCACAATTTTAAATACCCTGACATTAACTAACCGAATTATCATCAAAGCAATATAACCCTATTTTTCATTAACTTATAAGGCTATAAAATTTCAAAACATATTTATAATTAGAGTAATTACGTTATTAAACAAACTTATAATAAACATTAAATGCACTTAACGAATCTGTGATTCACTGTCCACTTTTAAAACTTGAGCAAAATACATTAAATATCAATAAGACAAACACTAATATAAATATTAGATATATATCACTCCTTTTATTTCATTCAGCGAATAAGACATTAAAAAGCCCGCTAATTTGCGGGCTTTTTTTGTTCTCTATTGGCTTAAACTTAAAGCACTCTTTGACTCACATAAGAAAAGCCTGTCGCTTCATACTGCGACTTCTGTACCATGCCGAGCACATCTTTTGGTTGGTATAGGTGGCTGTCATACACAACAACCACACTTTCATCGCCTCTTTCCAAGAAATTCTGCTCACCATATTCGGTGTAGCGCGTTGCACCCACTGCGACCACTAGCTGGCTTGGGAGATTTGCTTGTTTGAGTAATGCGTGAATGTTTTCCATCGGACCACGATCCACTTGATGATTCATCTGATCACGTATCCAATCCAGCAGATCCGCATAGAAATAGGAGTATTCGTTTACCGCGCAATCTTCCCCGTAGGCGAATACCTGCTCTCCTCGCTTATGAAAGCTCGCGATTCTAAATCTGCCGATATCGCTATCAGGAGTGAGTCGTTCTAGTTCAATAAGCTGGGATGCCAAGCCTTTTGACGCTGCACCCCAATTTTTCTTCTCACTGATTTTATTCGCATCAGGGCGTCGAATCGAACAATCATTAAATGCGCCAAAATGCGTCGGCGTGAGCTGTAAGACCTGACCACCTTCATAAGTAACATCACAGATCAGGGCGAGCTCTGGTTCAATTTGTAAGTTCAAAATATCATTTGGCAACTTGGTCGTATCGGCACTTATTGGATATGTCGACAAATACGGATGTTCGATAAAAGGCACATAAATGGGGAACAATGCTTGGGGCTTGTTAGCGTTCACATCTCCGTAGAGAGCAAAGTCATCAGCCTCACCAGCTTGTTGCAGGTGACCTGCGAAGTTTCCCGCGATACCTAAGATCATCGCATCTTCAAAATTGTGCATACGTTTACTTGTTCCTAATTATTCGTCGTGATTCGCGATGATATGTCTCGTCAAATCATCAATTTCTGCCAGCAACCAAGTCAGCGCGAGCAAATCTGCACTGCCGCCCGGACTAAGGTTTTTTTCAATAAGCTGGCGGTCAAAATCCAGTAGCTGCTCTTCGAGGTTTGGATTATGCCAACCACCACTCTCAATAAGCTTCGATGCTATGTTCTGCACATAACGCAAACCATGCATCCCACCACGAGATACCACGTTGGTATCTTGATTGTGCACCATTAGCGTGAGCAACACTTGCCATAATGCTTGTTCTGCGGACGCGCCTTCATACAGCGCTTGTTGGTATGCAGGCAAACTGTAAGTCATGATCGTTTGATAGCCAGACGCCGCCTCACCTCTTGCTCCAGTTAAACCAAATTCTCGATACAGCCGCTCACCATGAGTTTCCGTTTTAGAGTCGGTATTTTTCAGCTCTTGAAATACCATTAACGCACAGCTGCGCTTAATAACTTGGCTAATGTGCAGAGAGTCAACCGCAATGCCCTTGCCTTTTAACCAGCCGATCGCGCCACATACCAATCCAAGTCCAAAGATCATCCCTTTGTGGGTATTCACACCACCAGTCGCGGTAAACATTGCGCGTTCAGCTTGAATTCCAACCGGACGCAACACATCCAGTAATGTCTCTGCCGAGTGCGTTGAATGCGCAAGACCAGCGTTAAGAAAGCCATTGAGAAAAGGACGAATTGCACTCGCGCTGGCTTCAAACAGCGGCACATTCATATCTGAGTGAGCACCGTTGCTAATAAGGTCAACAAGCCCCGGTTTTGGGGACAAGTGCACTTCCACCAGCATCGCGTGATACGCCAACTCAGAAACCAAAGAGAACAGATTCACCTTTACAGCAGAGCGATGCGTAACGCTTGGAACACGCTCGATATTTTGGTCGAGCAACAGTTTAAGAGCAACATTCGTCATAACACACCATCGACTCTATGTGAGAAACCAAGGTTTGAAGATCATGTTTACGCGAGCGCGCGCAAATCACGGCATCTTGTTCGCAAATAAGGCATTTTCTTCGAGTCATCCCTTGCCCTTTTCTTGAGATGATCTTTCCATCGACATCGATCACATCTAAATCCATTAACCGACCGAGACGATGGTTATTCTCTATCTCAATCATGGCTCGTTTGAGCGCCATGGCATTCGGTGCTTGGACCGCAAAAATTGCCTCTGGACCTGTGACTTGTCGCAGCAATTGACGTCCTGCCATTGACCAGCCTTTTTCGAGACAAGTGGCTTGAATCGCTTGCACACCCTGTTCAAAGATTCGCTCCGTGCACTCCGTCATTTTCTGCGGACCTGGCATATTGACGGTAAACGACAGCAAAGGAAGGGAGTAGCGTTTTAACCACTCACCTTGTCGTTTCACACGAGCTTCTTTGTTGCTCAAGACATCATCGAGACCAACTTTCAGCCCATAGCGAATGCTCATTCAGATTTAACCTTTCTGATGACATCAATCACAGAACCATCGCGATAACGTACATAACCCACCACTTGATCGTCATATTCAATTGGTTCCGCTTTGCCCGTTAATGATTGCGCTCTCGCAACCAAGGCTTCCATATCAAGCACAGGCAGTCCTGCGTTCAACAAACGCTCTTTTACTTCTGGGCGTCGAGGATTTACGGCAATACCATGGTCAGTCACCAACACATCTATCGATTGACCCGGCGTTACCACGTTTAACACTTGCTCTACGACAGTTGGAATACGACCACGCACGAGCGGAGCCACAATCACGGCAAGGTTTGCGCCTGCCGCTGCGTCGCAGTGACCACCAGACGCGCCACGAATCACACCATCAGAACCGGTGATAACGTTGACGTTGAAGTTCACATCAATTTCAAGCGCGCTGAGAATGACCACGTCTAGGCGATCAACCACTGCGCCTTTGGAAGATGGGTTAGCGTACTCATTCGCTGAGATTTCAATATGGTTTGGGTTTCGAGCAAGTGAGTCCGCAGCACCAGAGTCAAAACACTGCACGTCGATTAGATTTCGGATCAGCCCTTTCTCGTGCATAGAGACCATAGTTGAGGTAATGCCACCCAGCCCAAACTCAGCAGTTATACCTCGTTTTTCCATGCTATTTTCTAGAAAACGTGTGACGGCAAGCGACGCACCACCAGACCCAGTTTGTAAGCTAAAGTCTTGCTTAAAGTAACCAGAATTTATAATCACATCGGCAGCACGTTTTGCAATAAGCAGTTCACGTGGGTTACTGGTAAGACGCGTTTCACCGCCACCAATTTTGCTCGCATCACCAACTTCTTCGACTTCGACTACGGCATCCACCAAATCTTGTGTGATTGATGCTGGGTGATTTGGATAACCGACGATAGATTCAGTAAGCATGACCACTTTACGCGCGTGTTGAGCATCGATTTTGGCGTAACCCAAAGAGCCGCAGCGAGATTTGCCGTTCATGCCATTTGCATTGCCAAACTCATCGCAACAAGGCACACCGATGAACGCCACATCGATGTTTAGCTCGCCTGATTTAATCAAGTGCACACGTCCTCCATGGGAGTGAATATGCACAGGTTCTTTGAGCAAACCATGAGAAATGGCTTCACCAAGCTCACCGCGAATACCTGATGTGTAAATCTTACTCACTACGCCGTTTTTGATGTGCTCAACAACCGGCGAATGAATACCCGTTAAAGAGCTTGAAGCCAGTGTCAGATTCTTATATCCCATCTGAGCGATAGTATCTAACACCAAGTTAACCACCTTATCGCCACCTCGAAACGCGTGATGGAAAGAGATCGTCATACCGTCTTTAAGCCCAGAATCTAAAATGGCGGAACGCAGATCTGACTTTAGCTTTCTCGACTTTTTAGAGTTTGAGTCTTTGAGATGAGGCGTTAACGCATTTGCCTCTGAAAACAGTGACAACGTCTCTGGCAGCAATGCTGGTTTGATGGATTCCATTTGTTTCATGTTCGTGCCCTATTCTTTAATTCCAGATTGCGCTTTTTGTAACGTCCAACGAGCTCTCTCGATAATTGGTCCATCGACCATTTTTCCGTTAAGTGAAACCACACCAAGCCCTTGCTCTTGCGCTTCTTCTGCTGCCTCGATAACTTGAATCGCGTAATCCACCTCTTTTTGAGTCGGTGCAAATACGTTGTGAAGTAGCTCGATTTGCCTTGGGTTAATCAGCGATTTTCCGTCGAAACCTAACGACTTAATGTGTTCCGCTTCATTGAGGAATCCTCGCTCGTTATTAGCGTCGGAATAAACGGTATCGAACGCCATAATGCCCGCAGCACGCGCAGCTTGCAGAATAGAACAACGGGCAAACAGCAACTCTGTCCCTTCTGGGCTACGTTGCGTTTTTAAGTCCCTGACATAATCTTCAGCACCCAGTGCAATACCAATTAAACGCGAAGACGATTGAGCAATTTCGATGGCGTTATTCACACCTTGCGCACTTTCGATTGCCGCCATCATTTTAGTGCTGCCAACTTCTCTGCCACATACACGTTCGATGTCTTCAATGCAGCGCTCCATTTCTTGCACGTCTTCTGCACTGTCTGTTTTTGGTAGACGAACTACATTGACGCCCGCACGCACAACGGCATGCAGATCTTTTAAACCAAACTCAGACTCTAGTGGGTTCACACGGACTACTGTTTCAATCTCTTGGTACAGAGGATGTTGCAGCGCGTTAAACACCAACATGCGGGCGGTGTCTTTTTCTCTCAGCGCCACAGAGTCTTCCAAATCAAACATGATCGCATCAGGCTGATAAATGAAGGTATTACTTAACATGGCGGCGTTTGCCCCTGGAACAAACAACATGCTACGGCGTAACTTACTCATGATAATTTGCTCCATTGAATGTCATTGCTGTCTGCCGCGCGCATGACTGCAGCCTGAACGCGAGCTTTAATCACACAATCTAGTGCGCCTTTGTCTTCCACTTCTAACGTTGCGGAAGTCACGCCCATCGAATTGAGCACATCATGAATCAACGCTTCAATGGCTTTGCCAAACTGCTTTTTCACTGTGCTATCAAGAGAAATGTCGATGTCACCTTCTGGATTGGGTGAGATACGAACTTGCAAGTCACTGGATTCCAGCGTCCCTGCAAAAGCGGGTTTTATTATTTTCATTGAAAGACCTTTAACACCTTGGTTAAAAATTAATTGGGCTGTTAAGCAGCCACTGTTTCTTGGGTAAGACACGGTAAAGCGTCCGTGTGCCTTTGTAGGTAGTCGATAGAGGTTGAGGGTAAAAAGTGAACCAGTTGATCCAATTGCCCTTTCTGCAAGAGTTTTCGCACCGTTGACGCTGAAATCGTGGTGCCTGACGCACACTTACGCTCTATTTCAATAACGCTGATTGGTGCGCCGTGGAGATCCTTGGTGGTTAATCTGTGTTTCATTTGTTGGTTGTAATAATGAGTCACAACACAGTCTGGCTCCGTCCCAACAAATCGGTGTGTAATGCCTAATGCTGGCGCAATATGCTGACGATATAAATTTAGATCAATAGCGGTATGACAATAATCAATCAATCGCTTCTCTTTAATAAAGTAAGTAGGAAACGTTGCTTTAGATATTATATATTTTGAACCATGATGAATCGTAAGATTAGGAATATGTTTAGTGCCACTTTCAATCATGTTCAAACGATCGTGATAAGAAAAACCTTTACCCTCTTCGCTGACGACAAATAAATGTAGCCAATCACATTGTGACGCCGCCGTTTCAATTAAGTATTGATGCCCTAAAGTAAACGGGTTTGCATTCATCACAATGCTGCCTATTTTATCACCGTCTTTCTTTTTCTTTCTTAATGAACGTACAAAGTTTCTTAAATTGGTCTGACTATTTTCCATCAAGACTAATTTATCGTCCGCAAAAGAAATGGGGAAAAAACCAGATTCACGAAACCTTTGCATATTCTGAGGCTTGGTAAACAAGAACAGATCAAAGCGCCCCATTTCATAAGCCATCGTGGTCAACTCAGTCATTAATCGTAGAGAAAATCCAGTACCTTGTAAGGCAGGATCAATCGCAATAGATTTTAGTGTTGAGCCAGCAAGACCGCCGCAAGCAATTATTTTACCTTGAGACTTCGCCACCACAAATCGCTCTACATCAGCGTCAACATCCAAATCATAACAAGTTAGAAACTCGGTAATAGCACCAAATTTCTCGTATTGATTTCGGTTCACTCGACTAAATGCGTAGGTGTCAAACATGATCATCATCCTCTTTCGTGTTGCCGCCATCATGCGTCACTTGAATTTGAAAAATGATGATCCGTATCGACTATTTTCTTCTACTAAACGTCATTTATGAATTTAATGAATTTAATTACTTAACTATCTGTAAATTAAGTGATTGGATAATTAAAAACTTTAAATTCATAAGTGTGTATATATTCCACAAAGTAAAATGATCACACT
The DNA here is from genome assembly GCF_001591145.1 of Vibrio harveyi NBRC 15634 = ATCC 14126 = KCTC 12724. GTDB lineage: Bacteria > Pseudomonadota > Gammaproteobacteria > Enterobacterales > Vibrionaceae > Vibrio > Vibrio harveyi. Next base: position 124,895 of record NZ_BCUF01000010.1, read on the forward strand.
CACAGTTAGGTTTTTCATTCAAATTTAAATTATGCCATGTTAAATCAACACGGAATAATAATGATGAACGAAAAGACCCTTTCAATAACTGAAACAAGAAGCCAGGGATTAGACTTATTATCTCAAGTCCGAATCTTTGGCTTACCGTTACCGCTATATGCATTTATGTTCGCGGTCATGTTAATTGCACATATGACAGACACCATCCCTGATAATATTGTCGGCGGTTTTGGTTTTATGTTTGTTGTTGGTGCGCTATTTGGCGAATTGGGTAAACGCCTACCTATTTTTAACAAATACATTGGCGGTGCGCCTGTTATGATCTTCCTTGTCGCAGCTTGGTTTGTTCATGCAGGTTTATTAACCCAAAACGAAATTGACACTGTCACTGCAGTTATGAAGAAGACCGATTTCCTCGACTTGTTCATTGCCGTTCTGATCACTGGCTCGATTTTGGCGGTTAACCGTAAGCTACTGCTTAAATCATTAGTTGGTTACATTCCGACCATTCTTGCTGCCGTTGCAGGTGCTTCAATTCTCGGCATTCTTGGCGGCATGATGTTTGGCATTTCTATCGACAAAATCATGATGCTTTACGTACTGCCTATCATGGGTGGCGGTAACGGTGCAGGTGCGATTCCACTTTCTGAAATCTATGAGTCAGTCACGGGTGGCTCGAAAGAACAGTACTACTCGGTTGCAATTGCAATTTTAACCATCGCTAACATCGTAGCGATTGTCGCAGCAGCCGTTCTAAACAGCATTGGTGAAAAAGTACCGTCTTTGACTGGTAATGGCGAGCTATTGCGTAAGTCTAATTTCGATGTTGAAGAGAGCGAAGCACCAAAAATCACTCCACGTGAAATCGCGATTGGCTTGATGATGGCGGCATGTATTTACACCTTCTCATCCGCCCTTTCTAAAGAAATACTGCCAGGTTTTGGTGACGTAAAAATCCACACTTTCGCTTACATGGTCATCATCGTTGCGATTGTGAACGCCTGTGGTATCTGCTCTGAAGAAGTGAAAGAAGGCGCAAAACGTTTGTCTTCATTCTTCTCAAAACAATTGCTTTGGCTGCTCATGGTGGGCGTTGGTATCGCTTATACCGACCTTGGCGAAATCATGAATGCACTAACCTTCACGAACTTAATCATCGCAACACTGATCGTTGCTGGCGCAATCATTGGTGCCTCTGTCGGTGGTTGGTTAATGGGCTTTTACCCAATCGAGTCTTCAATCACTGCCGGTCTATGTATGGCAAACCGTGGTGGCTCTGGTGACCTTGAAGTTCTTGCTGCTTCAAACCGCATGAGCTTGCTGTCTTACGCGCAAATCTCATCTCGTCTTGGTGGCGGTATCGTACTGGTCATCGCAAGTGTCGTGTTCGGCATGTTGGGCGGTTAACCCCCTTCTTATTTTGTCAAAGAGCAAAGTCTTCCTTTGCTCTTTGTTTTGTCCAATGGGAGATATTAATGGAAGTTAATTTATTCACCGAAGGCTTAAACCTCATGACACTGGGTATGGGTTTTGTCTTCACTTTTCTTGTTTTCTTGGTCTTTGCTGTCAAAGCCATGTCTCGCTTTTTGGGGCGCTTTCATGTCGAACCAACTCCCCCTCCGCAAAAGAAAGTGTGTGCTGCCAAACCATCAAACGATGATAACCAACTCGTCGCTGTGATTGCTGCCGCTATTCATCATCAAAAAATCAAACAAAGCTCGCTATAAGAGGAATTCGAATGTCTGAGTCTACTAAACGCATTGGCATCACTGACGTTGTATTACGTGATGCCCACCAGTCGTTATTTGCCACCCGTTTACGCATCGACGATATGCTGCCAATCGCCCAACAGTTGGATGACATCGGCTATTGGTCACTTGAGTGTTGGGGTGGCGCTACGTTTGATAGTTGCATTCGTTTTCTAGGGGAAGATCCTTGGGAAAGACTGCGAGAGCTCAAAAAAGCGATGCCAAAAACGCCGTTGCAAATGTTGCTTCGAGGTCAAAATCTATTGGGTTATCGCCATTACGCTGACGACGACGTTGATAAGTTCATTGAACGCTCCGTGGTAAACGGCATGGATGTATTCCGTGTATTTGATGCGATGAACGACCCACGAAACATGCAACAAGCGATTGCTGCGGTGAAAAAACAAGGCGCACACGCTCAAGGTACACTCTGTTACACCACTAGCCCTGTTCATAACCTACAAACCTGGGTCGACATCGCACAACAATTGGGTGAACTGGGCGTTGACTCGATCGCAATCAAAGACATGGCGGGCATCATGACGCCAACCTTAGCCAGTGAGCTGGTTTCAACATTAAAACAGCAAGTGGATGTCGACCTTCACCTGCATTGCCACTCGACCGCTGGAATGGCTGATATGACGTTAATGAAAGCCATTGAAGCTGGTGTAGATCGTGTGGACACAGCGATTTCTTCCATGAGCGGCACTTACGGTCACCCAGCAACAGAATCTCTGGTTGCATCACTTCAAAACACTGAATACGACACAGGTTTGGACATTTCAGCGCTGGAAGCTGTCGCTGCATACTTTAGAGAAGTACGTAAAAAATACGCCGCTTTTGAAGGTCAGTTAAAAGGCTCAGACTCTCGCATTATTGTGGCGCAAGTCCCTGGCGGAATGTTAACCAACATGGAAAGTCAGTTGAAACAGCAAAATGCCGCAGACAAGCTTGATGCGGTGTTAGAAGAGATCCCGAAAGTCAGAAAAGAGCTGGGGTATCTGCCGCTTGTCACGCCAACGTCGCAAATCGTCGGCACACAGTCTGTCATCAATGTCCTTATGGGTGAGCGCTACAAAACCATTACTAAAGAAACCGCTGGTGTCTTGAGAGGCGAGTACGGCCAAACGCCTGCTCCTGTCGACACGGAACTGCAACAGCGTGTGTTGGAAGGTTCAGAACCAATTACTTGCCGCCCTGCCGATAAGTTGGAGCCAGAACTGGATCACCTGACCACAGAAGTGACCACTCAAGCAAAAGCGCAAAACATTCCGCTCTCCGGCAGCGCTATTGACGACGTACTTACTATCGCGCTTTTCCCACAAGTGGGTTGGAAGTTCCTAGAAAACCGCAACAACCCAGACGCCTTTGAACCCGCACCTTGCAATGAAGCAGCAAGAGCAACAGCACAAACAAAAAATAAGACCAAACCAGAGAAACAAACCATGAATGCTACCTCAGAAAGCGGTGTTTACACCATTACCGTCAACAACCAAAGTTATGTCGTTCAGGTTGACGCAGGTGGCGATATTCAAGCCGTGTCAGCCCCCCAACCTGCACCATCAAAGCCAGTGACAACCGCTCAAGATGCCGAGCCGATGAACGCCCCACTTGCGGGTAACATTTGGAAGATCCACACCAAGCCTGGTGATGAAGTTGAAGAAGGCGATGTGCTACTGATTCTTGAAGCGATGAAGATGGAAACAGAAGTTCGCGCACCACGTTCCGGAAAAATCGCCAGCATTGATGTGTCTGAAGGCGACGCAGTAGATGTAGGCGAACCTTTACTTCAACTGGCGTAACGAGGCATTAGTCACATGGAAAATGTCTTAGCGTTAGTGAATGACTTTGGTTTGTTCCACCTCGAATGGGGACAAGCCATCATGCTTATTGTTGGCTTGATTTTGCTTTATCTCGCTATTGTTAAACAGTTCGAACCTTTGTTGTTGGTGCCAATCGGCTTTGGTGGGATTCTTGCTAACCTACCTGATGCAGGCTTAGCCTTGTCAGCGGTAGAAAACGCGCTCCATGCTGCCAAACCAGAGGTAATGTCCGCATTTGGCTCTGTGTTGAACATTGCGACGGACTCCGCTGCCGAAGTAAAAACGGCACTTGCAACGGCGACACCAACTCAACTTGCCAACATCCACTTACTCGCAGAAGAGTATCAATACTCAGATGGTATGCTGTACCTATTTTACAGCATTGCTATTGCATCTGGCGCTGGTCCTTTGGTGATATTCATGGGCGTAGGCGCAATGACGGACTTTGGTCCATTGTTAGCCAACCCTAAAACCTTGCTTCTTGGTGCGGCAGCTCAGTTTGGTATCTTCGCAACTGTGCTCGGCGCTCTGGGTTTGAGCTCTATGGGTTTGATGGATTTCAGTGTCGCGCAAGCCGCTGCTGTGGGCATCATTGGTGGCGCAGATGGTCCAACGGCAATTTATGTATCTAGCTTGCTCGCACCAGAGTTACTGGGTGCTATCGCTGTAGCAGCTTACTCTTACATGGCACTTGTACCTTTGATTCAGCCGCCAATAATGCGTGCGCTGACCACAGAATCAGAACGCCAAATCACGATGCAGCAATTGCGTAAAGTGAGCAAGTTAGAAAAGATTTGCTTCCCTTTGCTCCTGTTGATTCTGATTGCCATGTTGCTTCCTTCGGCGACACCGCTACTAGGTATGTTCTGCTTTGGTAACTTAATGCGTGAATGTGGCGTAGTTGAACGTTTATCGGATACTGCTCAAAACGCGTTGATCAACGTCGTCACCATCTTTTTGGGTCTTTCTGTGGGTTCCAAATTGGTTGCCGATAAGTTCTTACAGCCGCAAACCATCGGTATTCTCGCACTTGGCATCGTCGCGTTTTGTATTGGCACAATGGCAGGCGTATTGATGGCAAAACTAATGAACCGTTTCGCGAGTGAAAAAGTGAATCCACTGATTGGCTCTGCGGGTGTCTCTGCGGTTCCGATGGCAGCAAGGGTGTCAAACAAAGTGGGTCTAGAAGCAAATGCACAGAATTTTCTACTAATGCACGCGATGGGACCAAACGTAGCCGGCGTTATTGGCTCGGCGGTTGCAGCGGGCGTGATGATCAAATATGTGATCGGTTAGACAGTTACACAAGGAACGAGGCTCGATTGACTATCTTCAATAGATCTCGATCAGGTCTCTTCCTTGTTTCATTTGATAATTTACCCTTCAATCAATAAGAAGCTTACCATTCATGCCAGACCGAACATTTCACGACTACCTCTGCCGTAACCTCTCTTTTAGACAGCGTGTATGGGCGCTGCTTTTTGTGGTTGTTTCGTTTCAATTGCTCCTTATCGGTGGTTATTTCCACCACATCCTTTCTGATACGTTAAACCATCAGGTCAGTGCGCGCGCAGTCATACAAGCTCGTGAAATTGCCAGCGACCCTCAACTGATCGAAGCGGTCTCTTTACGAGATACAGCGCGGGTACAAAAACAAATTAAGCGCCTACAAGGGATTTCCGATGCCAACTTCATCGTCGTCGGCGATAGTAAGGGCATTCGCTTAGCGCATCCAGACATCAAAAAAGTTGGCTACCCGATGCAAGGTGGAGACAACATACGCGCCCTTCAACAAGGATTGCACTACTACTCAATACGAGAAGGCAGCTTAGGTTTTTCGATACGTGGGAAATCCCCCATTATTTCCTCAACTGGCGAGATCATTGGTGTTGTTTCAGTAGGCTATTTACTGGATACCGTTAGTAATTTACTGATCCTCTACTCCACGCCGTTTTTCTTTGCCTTATTGATCATTCTAGTTTGCTCATCTTTGGGCGCTTGGTTCTTCTCTCGTCATATAAAAAGTCAGATGTATGGTATGGAACCAGAAGAGATCGCCCTCTCCCTCCGCGTGCAAAACTCGGTGTTTGAAGCGGTTTACGAAGGCATTATTGCGGTCGACAAACAAGGTCGTATTTTGTCGGCAAACCAGAGGGGACTTAAGATTCTAGGAATTGCGCGTAATCTTTCCCACCTCCAAGGTCGAATGGTGAACGAATACGTCACCCCTGCTGACTTTTTCTTGGGAGCAAAGATGGCAGAAGACTCGGAGGAGTCACAGAGACAGCATCAAGTTATTACCTGTAATGGCGAAACCTTGGTCGCGACTCGTGTAAAGATTTGGGAAGACAATCAACACTCTGGCTGGGTCATCAGCTTCAGACCGCGCAATGATTTAAGCACGCTCACATCACAACTTAACCAAGTTCAGCAGCAAACCGACAATTTACGAGTATTGAGCCACGAATACGCAAATAAGCTTTCTACGGTCAGTGGGCTGATTCAAATCGGCGCGTACGAAGAGGCGCTCAGTGCCATAAGGCAAGAAACAGAAACACATCAAAAGCTGATTGATTTCATTTCTCGTACGTTCAACTCCAAAGTGATTGCGGGTCTGCTATTAGGCAAATACAGCCGAGCAAAGGAACTTGGTCTCGCTCTCCATTTTGATCCGTACTGTCACCTAAGCGGTACACCAACCAAACTTACTGATGATGAGTTAGCCGCCATCATAGGTAACCTACTCGACAATGCTTATGAAGCAACGTTGAAAAACCCTGACAGCAACAAATGCATCTCGATACTAATTTCTGACGCCAACGAAACGGAATTGGTGGTCGAGGTTGCTGACAATGGCACTGGAATACCCGATGAAATCGCAGAATCCCTATTTGATAAAGGGATCACCAGCAAATCGCAACCGGGACACGGTATTGGCTTGTATTTAGTCCACCAGCTTGTCAATAACGCTGGCGGTGCAATCCTCGTCGACGATGCCGAACCAACCGGAACAATCTTTTCTTTATTTATTCCTAACGAGAGTTTGAAAGATGGAAATTTATGACGTTTTGATAGTAGAAGATGAATCCAATATCGCGGACTTTCATTCTTACTATCTTCAGCAAACACAACGTTTCAGACCTATCGGAATTGCAAAAAGTATCGCTGAAGCCAGAAAGATGATTCAGTTACTGAAGCCAAAACTGGTCTTATTGGATAACTACTTGCCTGACGGCAAAGGCATCGATTTATTGAAAGACATAACCGCTGCCAAGCAGTCACCAGATGTTATTTTTATCACCGCCGCCAATGACATGGAAACAGTAAGAGAAGGCGTAAGGTGTGGCGTGTTCGACTATCTGCTAAAACCGATCTCTTATGATCGCTTAACCGATTCTTTAGAGCGCTATCTGAAGTACACCAGTTCGTTAAAAGCAAATGACAACATCAATCAACGCCACGTCGACGAGCTGTTTAACTTTCAATCCAAATCATCACACATGCAAGCCTTACCCAAGGGGATCGATGAGCTCACGCTCGATAAAGTCACGAATGCCTTTGATGATGGCGAAATTATTTACACGGCGGAGTCTCTAGGCAATGAAGTCGGCATCAGCAAAACAACAGCAAGACGTTATCTTGAGTTTTTAGCCGCAAAAGGGTTTCTACTTGCTGTGATTCAACATGGTAAAGTTGGTCGCCCTGAAAGGGTTTATCAAAAGAAAATGTAACCTCCCCCTTGCTTAGGAAGAACGCTTTGAAACCCTACGATTCAAAGCGTTCCCTAAACGTCGTTGAAGCAACAACGTAAATCACAAGGTCAGATCCGCGGAGATAATTTCTGTGCCGTCGGAGACTTCCAATCGTTCAAGGTTATCACTGTGCGCCTTGCATAATGGCACCACGAAAACCTTACGCTCTTCCCCGTCTTTTCTAACCAGAACACCATAATCATGCTCTGCGGTACAGTTGGCTTCGCAGCAAAGGCGATGCTTAACGGTGCTGAAGTGACGCCAATACGCTAGCCACTCTAGTTTTGCTTTTTCCGTAATTAGCTCATCAGATATCTTACTTACTATCATACTCATACCATTTGTTTAGTAGACAGAAGCATTACACCGGATCATTGAGTTTGAGTTTCTAAGCGCGTTCAAAGAAAAGCGCAGATTTAATGCATGATTTAATTTCTATGGTTTTTATTCTCTTTACGCTCCCAAAGGGCACTCTTTGCAAATATAAGGGCCTTGGCTTGTATACTTTGTTGCCGCTTCTTGA
>NZ_BCUF01000011.1 GCF_001591145.1 Vibrio harveyi NBRC 15634 = ATCC 14126 = KCTC 12724
CCCCCCTGTTTTTGAGTACATTCATTTTCACCGTTTGAAATAGGCATTTAAAAAACTCTTTGCGCAAAAGATGCCGAATGATAATTCCTCTGCTTCGATACACTCTAAAACCAGTGGCGACGATATCTATTTTTCATGCTTCGGGTTAGGACTCATATATTAAAAAACAGTGACATACTTTTTAAAAAGGCGATGGGTTGGGGAAATTATCACCGAAATTGTGATATTGCCCTTAAAACTATATAGGAAATTTCTGAGTTTGTAGTAATGCTCTGTTTTAAATGGATTTATGAACTAACTTTGATATTGACGTCTTGTTAGTTAAAGCTAGGTATAACGATGAAATGGATTTTATTGCTTGTGAGCCACATCTTGTTTGCAGTGGCGGGTTTTGCTGCGGGTATTTATGCACTGCCTATTCTTATCCAACCTGATTCACCAGATGTTTCGGTTGTGTCTAACTCTTCGGAAGGTGTTCTCTACCGTGGCATGTTCGAGCGAAATCGAACAGATAGTGACTTTCTTCATTGGGGAGAAGGGGATCTATGGGTCACTGAAGATACGATTGCTTTTCAAGGAGAATTGGCTCCCGGACCGGATTATAAGCTGTATCTCTCACCAACGTTTGTTGAAACCGAGGCGGATTTTAATCGCTTGAAGTCACAAATGGTGAAGGTGGGAGAGGTGAAAACATTTGACCGTTTTATGGTCACTCTTCCTCAAGATCTGCCCTTAGATAACTACACGTCAGTCATTGTTTGGTGTGAAACCTTTGGTGAATTTATTACGTCTGCACAGCTCAAATCTGTCGCAAAAATGAATCAGAGCTAATACCCAAACAATTTTAACTCATGTCGAATAATAACTGACAGAAACGTGACAAAAGGAGCGTTTCTGTCGCCAGTATCTCGACGCCTGTATTTTGACGGGGCGCTGTCCTGTCATAAATCAATAAATGATTAATATTTTGTATGAGTCGGAAAAGTATTGTGTCAGTGATTCAACGTTATCTCGCTTTATTCTTTTTGATGTTTTTAGTTTCCGCCCAAGCGATGGCCGCGGGGGAAATTGAAATATCGTTTAGTCCCACATCAGGAACTGCTTATGAAAATGGGGAAGTAATCAGTTATTCCATTGATGTGAAAAATACAACAGCGAATACTATTAGTAATGTTGCTGTAACGAATAAGATATGGGAAGTCATGTCTGGTTCGAATAAAGCATTTAGCCGCTTAACAATCTCTGATTCTCATACATTAGGTTCGAGCCCAGGCACTTACACCGCAAGTAACAGTAACCTCGATGTGAATGGGGCTAGCCTACTCCCTTTTGGACGGGTTACTTACCAAATTGAAGCGACCGTTGCGGATGACGCCGCTGAGGATATTGTCTTAGGCAACACCGAGGTAAAAGGTACCGTTTCCGGCACAGAAACGACGTTTACCAATACATCAACGATTACGTTTACTCCTGCGGATTACGACTACACGTTAGAAGCTTCCGTTCAGCCGGCTCAATACCAAGTGGGGAGTAAGCTAACTTATAAGCTGATTGCGACCAACAGAGGCTCTGTTACCGTTAAAGGCCTAGATATCGAGCAAGCGTTCGAGACGCTGACGGCTCAAAAACAAGATGGCTCAACAGGTGCAGCTTTCAGTGATGTTCATATCAGTGCTAAAGCCTCGTCCGGCAGCAAAACGGGTACTTTTGCTACTTCTGGTGATTTGTCGGTTAAAGACGCTGAGCTCTCTGTTGGTGGTCACGTCACCTACACCATCAAAGCGACCGTTGTTGATGACCTTGTTGGCGACATTGTCACCAAAGCGACATCAACGACTCGTGCTGGCACTGTTAACAGTAGTGAACTTACAACGCCTCCGGCAGATCCAGATATCGCTCTGGCGCATACTTTACAGTCGACATCTCCTTACCTAATTAACGGTGAAGTTGATTTTCAAATCAAGGTCACCAACAACGGCGGAGCGATTGCTCACAATTATCATGTAAAACAGAATATTAAAGATTTGGTTAGCCCAAATGGTCTAGCTAATGATCGTACTTCTTCCTACAACAATACGGATGTGGACGGAAATCCTTTTGATGCTTGGGACATCACGGTATCAAACATTGGTGGAAAGTCAGATTCATCTTATGCGGGCAGTACGCAAACGAACGTTGACTTCAATGATATCGTTTCGATTTATCCAGGAGAGTCGATTACCTACCAAGTTAAAGCAACGTTAACCCCTGTTACCATTGGCGCTCTGCAAGGTTTCACTGCGTCAGTGACGGATCAAGCTGACACCCTAGTTAAGAGTTCAAGTATTTCAGACACGGTAAATGCAGAGAAAGTACTGAGTGTTGCGGATTCCGACATTTCAATTACCAAAACGACCTTGGCGTCAGAGTATGTGCCAGGTGGTGAGATTGAATACGAAATCACGGTTACCAATGGCTCTTCCAAGTATTTTGCCAATAACCTTTTGGTGCAAGATAACCTGACTTGTGTGGTGACTGAACAAGCAGGCGGCGCGGGCGATGGTCAAGCTTTTGAAAAGTGGAAAGTGGATGTTATTTCAGGTGAGGATTCCATTGGTTCGGACCCTGGTTCGTTTAGTTATGGTACTTGGACGTCAAGCCCGCTTTCACTGACACCGGATATCGCGCCGGGCAAAACGATCAAATACAAGCTAACGGCAAAAACGAGTGATACGAGTACCGGTCTTATTTTGGATGACAGTGCAAGCTGTGCCAATGATAACGTGACGGAAGAAGGATCTGGTGTACAAACGCCGGACGATAATTTACGTGCGAGCAAAGATGTCGACAGTCGTTTCTACTCTTCCGGTCAGGCTCTGACTTACACCATCACAGTAACCAATGATGGTGATGGTTTCGCTAACCAAGTTCAGGTTTTGGATGACCTTAAGTCAGTCAAAACTCAAGATATTCATGGTGGTGAGATCGCCGCGTATACGGGCTGGACCATTACCGCACAGGCTTTCAAAGACGACGGAAGTACTGCAACCGCAAGTGACACCGGCATTGCTGGTGAGGTGAAGTTCCCGGATAACCTAAATGTGATTGCGACGCTTCAGCCTCACTCTTACATCGAATACACCATTGTTGCTGAAACCAATCCGCTCGCAAATGGACATATCTCTAACCAAGTGACTGTGGATGGCTCGGTTTATGCCGACCGTGGCTCTGACCCGCGTGACTTTGTGATTCAGTTAAACAAGCGAGTAAAAACAAACACAGATTCAAGCTTCCATGGTGAGCAGACGGCTTACTCAAAATTAGACAACGAAGTGACGTACCAAATCAGTCTAAAGAACGCGAAAGAGAATGGCTACGCGACTGACGTTGAAGTAAAAGATCTATTGTCGACGATTAAAGCTGGCGTGCTTGAACCAGATGGCATGACGAAACCAGTGTTTAAGTCTTGGCAAATTAGTGCAGAGATTATTTCGGATGACCCTCGCTTAGATGGAAACGCTACATATACCGATGTTGGTACGTTCGCTGACAACACGGACTTAAATACCAAAGTGCAGATTCCACCGAACGTGGAAGTGCTATACACCATTGTGGCTCAAATCGATCGTGATACGCCTGATGAAATCCTCTTTACTCGCTTTAACAACACTGCGGATGTCAAAACGCCAGATTCAGGCATTCAATCTTCTGTGGCTGATACGGTTACCGTGTATCCACATGATCCAAAAATCATTGTTGTGAAGACAACTCCAGATGATGATTTTATTCCAGGAAAAGAGGTATCTTTCAAAATAACGGTAAGAAACAGAGGGCTTGGTTATGCAGACGAAGTTCGTGTATTTGATGATATCAAAGCTCTTAATGCCTTCTCTACCTGGAGTTACACCTCTGAAACTGACTCAAACAATTCGCCATATAAAACAGGCAGCTATGCAGGGGATCCAAGTGGTTACCAAACGGATGAAAATCTTGATGCCCGAGTCGATATTGACCCCAATGTAAGTGGAGTTGATGGCTCTGTAACATTCGTTGTAACTGGTGTCGTTAAGAACGACTACAAGGAGAGTGAAATCTCTAACACGGCTGAAACCTACGATCCTTCGACCAATTTGAATCAGTCTTCTTCTGCTGAAATCGGTCATGTATCTGGGGATTCATTAAACGTTTCGATTCTTAAAACAGCCGATAAAGTTCGCTTTATTCCTGGTGAAGACGTGACTTATGAAATCCGTGTCAAAAACAATGGTTCAACTACAGAACATGGACTCAAAGTCTATGACTATCTGAATGATATCAAATCAGTTCTAGCGAACGACAAAGACAATCAGTTCCAAGATTTTCCTGACCAAAACCCGTTTGAATACTGGCAGTTTAAGACTGGTTCAGATTTCGAGCCTGCCACTAACGATGATTTTATCTACCCACCGGGTGGTAAAGGCGCGACAATGAGCCTAGACCCTGGAGAGATTCGAACTTTTCAGATCAAAGCACGCGTCAAAGATAACGTTGTTGGCTCACTGGATGGAACCACTCTCAACAACAAGATTGAAAATGATGCCTACGTGTATCGTTATGTCGGCAACGACGAAGATTCACACGTTTCTCACCACGAAATGGAGCGCGCTTACAATGGCGGTGACGTGGTCAGAAAGCTGCTGGTTAACGGTAAAGAATCAAACTTCTACTCGCCGGGTGATACTTTAACCTATCAAGTGACCGTTTCTTCTCAAACGGGCTATGTGAATGATCATCCAGTTCAAGAAGATATTGATAGTGTTAAGACTCAGCTACTTGATGGTAGCAAAGATACGCCATATGCGTCTGGCTATACCGTTGATGTAAGTAAGCAAGATAGCAAAGGTGGTAAAGGAACCACCGATGGTACTTTGGATGGCACCGTTGCAGATAACCAGAACATCGATACAACGATTGATGTGGCTGGTGGTGATTCGGTGACTTTTGAAGTGGAAGGTGTTGTTCGTGAGGACGCCGTAGGCACGATTACTATCGGTGGTATCACAGTTGTTCCAAATGGCTACCATCTTTCATTTAGTAAAACGGTCGATCAATCCAGTTATGAGCCAGGGAAGCCATTGGTTTACCGATTAACCATTGAAAACGATGGTAAAGGTAACGCCTATAACATCCCAGTGATTGATGAATTGTCGGGTATCACGGTTGATCTCGTCGATGGTAAAAATGAAAAAGCCTTTGATTCTGGTTGGACGGTAGCGCCACGTATTGTGAGTGGCAGTGATAAAGCGATCCTCGATTTAGATAGCAGTATCGCGAATAACAAAGACATCAATACCCATGCCTCCATCCCGACGGGTACAAAGATTGAGTATGTAGTTACTGCAACCGTCAATAAAAATGCGGTGGGTAAGATCCTAAACCTATTGACCGTCGACGGCGATACCGTGAGTGCAGAGACTAAGGCATCTGCCGAGAAATACGATTTCTCTAAACACGTCGTAAAACTCTATGACCAAGATGGCACCACCGAATTGACAGGTGGATACACGCCTGGTGGTTACATCGAATACGAAATCTTATTGAAGAACTTAAACAACGTTCACATCAATCAGATGCCAATCAAAGATGAAATCAGCAAAATTCAAACGGATTACTTTGGCGGTGTGAAAGGCCGTGCGTTTGACTCATGGACGATTACTCCGAGTGTGGACGCGAGTACGATCAGTGATGCGGGTAAAGTCAGTAACAACACGGACATCAATACTAACTTCAACCTCGCGGCAAATGAGTTTGTAACCGGCGGTACGTTTGTTAAGTACACCATTAAGGCGAAGATTAGTGAGCAAGCCGTAGGGCAAATTCTCAACGTAGCCGTCGTTGATAACAGCCATAACTTGCCATCAGAGCCAGTGAACATGCTGCCAGCAAATATCTCTAAAACGCATAAAGCGTATACGGATACAACGTTTGCTACGCATAAAACCACTTACAATCACACAACGAGTAGCGAGAAGATCGTTTACCACTTGCGTATCGAGAACAAGGGTAAAGGTCTGGAGTACAACAAATCTCTCGAAGAGTTTTTCTCGAAAGTCAAAGTTCGTACTGCACAGAATGCGGATGGTGAAGCAGACTCACAGACGCTACCGGCATTCGATCAATATGGTTGGACTGTGAAGGCAACGACTTCTGGAGAAGCAACGACGCTGATCGATGGGTATGTAGGCGGTGCTGATGTCGATATTGATATCGCCAAGCTGTCTATTGCTCCAGGTGGTTGGATTGACTTTGTTATGGAGTCGCAAATTCGTCAAGACGCACTTGATCAAATCGTAGTGAAGCCGAAATACAATGGCTCTAACTTTAGTGCAGCGACGGTTACTCCGGAAGGCAGCAACCTTGCCGTGAGCAAAGAAATTGTGTCTATTGCAGGTAAATCTTACACATCGGGCGATACTTACAAGCCTAACGATGAGGTGATTTACAAGTTTACTGTTACTAATACAGAGCCTGTTTGGCGTGACCAGACGGTAATCCAAGACATCGTGTCTGGCGTTCGTGTTGAAGTCGTAGGTGGAACCACGAAGTCGGCATTCTCAGAGACATCAATCTCTCATATCTTTACCTCTACAGGTACCTCGGGAACGCAGGATACCTACATTGAAACTTATGATGCATCCGATAACTTGGACCTGTTAATTGATATCGCTCCCGAAGAAGTCATAGAGTTTACGGTGAAAGGAAAAGTTCGTCCTGACGCGTTAGGAGACATTGATGGCAACATCGGGCGAGCAGGCAATCAAAGCGATACCACAGATGTGATTCCACCAGTGGCTCCTGTATTGAGCTTTGAAAAGTCGGTACTGAGTACGACGGCTGACAGCAGCACTTGTACCTTCCCATCGACCTCGGGCTCTGGGTGTCATTACAACCCGAATGGTCAAGTGCAATACCAAGTCAGTGTTACTAATACCGGTGAGAGTATTGCTAACGATGCCACAATCGTGGATGAACTGAACACAATTAACACATCCGATGGCAAGCCAGCATTCCAAGATTACAGTGTTGCCATTATCAGTGCTCCAGATGCGGATAGATTCTCTATCACTGGTGATTATCAAGGTACAGTGCCACTTAATGCGGCATTTGATTTGATGCCGGGAGATACCGTGGTATTCGAGGTTGATGGTACGGTAGCTGCAGACGCAACAGGTACTATAACTAACATCGCCAAGGTGAATGGTGATGATAGTAATCCCGTTGTTCTTGACCCAGGTACGTCGAGCCTAATCGCGCAAAAATCTACAGATACACCGACCTACACGCCTGGTTCAGAAGTTCGTTATCAAATGCGTATTCGAAACCAAACATCGAATAACGAGAAGATTGATATTCGAGATGCTATTAGCAGTTATAAGGTAGAAGTGGCTGACGGTTCAGAGCAAGTAGCATTAAAAGATTGGACAGTCAGCGCTCGTGTGATTTCTGATGGCAACCCGTCATATACGGATATTACTAACCTCAATAGCATTGCCGCGAATAGCGACATTGATGTCACAGTACAAATGGGCGGTAAAGCGGCTGACGATACTTACACTGAGATTTTAATTGAGGTTGTAGGGCATGTTCGTGATGACGCAGTTGGTGAGTTTACCAACCAACTACAAGGTAAGTTGAACTCGGGGTCGACCTTTTTCACTTATAACCTAAAAGAGAAGGTGATTGTCCCAGAACCGGGCAGCTTGACAGTAACGAAAGTCACGTCGACTAAGCCAGCTATCTACCACCCTGGTGACACCATTGGTTATGACATCGAAGTCAAAAATACCGGTGATGGTTACGCAACGGATGTCCTGATCGCTGATCTTTGGAAAAATATTCGTGCCGATAAAGCTGGCTCTACATTACCAGTGCGCGCGTTTGATGCTTGGTCTGCTACCTCAATCAATGTTGTGGGCACTAACCCAAATCTGACGCAACAGATTGCTGGCTCGGAGATTACAGGCGATAAAGGCGAAGGCTATCAAGTTCGTTACAACATTCACCCTGACCATACGGTTCAATTGCATGTTGAAGGTGTCGTAAAAGCGGACCTTGTTGGTGACATCACTAACCTGGTGGAAGTGAGTGATTCAAGCGGCTCTCAAACAGCCGAAGCAACTTATGTTGCTGCGACGGCAGATCTTTCTGTCGATAAAACGGTTGATAAGAACCAGTATGAATCTGGCGATACACTGACTTATACAATCAAAATTGAAAACACGACCGCGAACTGGGCGAATGACGTTCAAGTTAAAGACCTTGTAAACGACATCACCTCTACCAACATTACTGGTGCAACGGTGAAAGCGTTTGAGTCTGGCACTATCTTCTTTAATGCAGCTTCGCAAACTGGTGATACAAAGTTCCCATCAGCGACAGGGGAGTTCTTGGACGGTAGTTTGGATATTGGTCCAAATGACGTTGTGACTCTGACCTTAGAAGGGGAGCTAGATCCGGAAGTTGTCGGGGATGTCACTAACAAGGTCGAAGTGACTTATAACGGCACGACCAAGACTGCTGACGCGACCAGTACAGCAAAAATCCCAGATTTAACCTTCACAAAAGAACCGATGGTTGAGTTCTATAGTCCGAACCAAGCAGCTGGCTACATCTTGAAGATCGTTAACCAAGATAATAGCTACGCCAATGACATCAACCTGAAAGATGAGATTGGCGCATTGACAGTAACGACGGTAGATGGCTCGACCAATCAAGCCTTCTTGCAATGGGCAGTGCAATACGTCTCGGGCAGTTCATTAACAACGGTGGATGCAAACTCTCTAGTCGTGGACAAGGACATTGACTACAACATCGACCTTGCGCCAAATGACACCATCACACTGTACGTGATTGGTCTCGTCAATGCTGAGGCTACAGGAGATATCGTTAACCAAGCGACCTTGAACCATAACAGCAAAGACTTTACTGCGACTGCGACGCTGAAACCTCGCCCGGGTGACATCGTTCTGGAGAAAACCACTGATGAGCGTTACTACCAGCCGGGTGAGTTCTCTACTTTCCGCGTCAAAGTGACCAACAACGGTTCAGGCTTTGCGTCAGATGTCAAAGTGGAAGACTTCATTTCTGCTCTGGAAGTGGAGACATCGGGCGGCGCTATGGCACCAGCATTCAAAGACTGGACAATCGTGACTACGAAGGGCGACCCTCGCACCAATATCGAGAAGGTCCCAGGACCAAATGATGATATCTCTACCAATATTGATATTGCGCCAGGTGATACGGTGGAGTTTGCCATTACGGGTACGGTCAATGTCAGTGCGGTCGCAAACGTTGTAAACACTGCCACAGCAGAGTTTGGCGGTGCAACGATTGATGCTACGGCAACTTTGGAAACCTTACCTGAGGAAGTATGGATAGAGAAAACGGTGGAATCACCTATCTACATTCCGGGTGAGGACGCGGTATTCCACGTTCGCGTATACAACGGTACCGATGGCTTTGATAACGACATCAAACTCGATGACATTCTGTCGGGTATCAGAACGACTAACGTGAATGGTGTCAGTGATCGCGCGTTTATCAGTTGGACAATTAAAACCACTAGCAAAGACACTCGTACGACGATTACGCCAATGCCGGTAGATGATCGAGACATTCGTTCGGTTATTGATATCGCGCCACATGACATCGTTGAATTCACGATTACCGCGAAAACGAATCCGTTGGCAGCAAGTGACATTACCAACATTGCCACTGCGGATTTGAATGGCACCACGCAGCAATCGAGCGCGACGATTCAACCGCAGTCTCAGGGTATTTCTATCGAGAAGACCACCGACAGTGAGTACTACATTCCGGGTAAAGAAGCGACTTTCCGTGTCAAAGTGAAGAACGAAGGTACAGTGCCAGCAACAGACGTTGAGGTGAAAGATGCCATCAGCGATCTTGACGTAGTGCGCCTTGATGGCACCACCGTTAAAGCCTTCGACTCTTGGCGTATTGATGTGAATAAGAGCAATCCAGAAACAGACATCACTAACATTCCGGGAGTGAACGCAGACATTGACTCAATGCTAACGATTGCTGCGAATGATGAAGTTGAGTTTGTGGTCACAGGGCTTGTTAATCAATATGCGACGGGTGAGATTGAAAACACCGCAAGTGCCACATTCCGCGGTGATACTCAAGAAGCGAGTGCAACGCTGCTATCGATGCCAGAATCCGTCAAGCTTGAGAAAACCGTTGACGAGGAATATTACCGTCCGGGCGAAAATGCAACTTATCATGTCGTGCTGAGTAACGAATCTGGCTCATTCACCGAAGAGATTGTACTTAAAGACCTGCTCTCTGAATTGAAGGTGAATACGATTCATGACACCGAAGCCGTTGCATTCACCAGTTGGAGAATGACAAGTTCATACAGTGATGATCGAACCATCGTGTTGCCAAAAATCCAAGGTGATAACGTGGATATCAATAGTCGTGTAGTGCTTGCTCCAAACGACAAACTGGAAATCGAAATCACAGGTGTTGTGAACGTGGATGCCATGGGGGAAATTACCAACCATGCGTATGCGTACGATAAAACAGAGAGTGATGTGCTTGCTGACGATTTCGTTACGATTAAGCCGCAGCCGATCATCCTAGCCGTCACCAAGGTTGCGGATAAAACCGAATACACCAATGATGACGATGAAATCACCTTTACCATGACGGCAACCAACCGTGGTTCTGCTGATGCTGACAACGTTAACTTGTTGGATGAAATCGATAAGTTGATTGGCAGCAATGGAAATGCGTTATTTACCTCGTGGACGGCGACCATCACCGAGCTTATATCTGGTGCTGTGGTATCGGTTGACTCAGATAATAACGTTGACTCAAACCACACCATGAAAGCCTACCAAGGTAACGAGTATCAAATTGTGGTGGCAGGCGAGATCAATCAGGGTATTGATGACAACTTCACCAACGTTTTCACTGCGACCGCGCCGACGGGCGAAGTTGCGACCGCCAATGTCACTATCAAAGTGAAGAAACAAGCTTACAACGAAGGCATGCTGACCGTAACTAAGGTTGCGAGTAAGTCAGAAGCGAGTGTAGGTGAAGTGGTGGAGTACGAAGTAACCATCACTAACGAAGATAAAGAAAACCCATTCACGGGTGTGCGTTTGGTGGACCGTTACCCAGGTGGCTTTGCTTATATCCCAGATTCTACTGAGATGGTGAATAGCGGTCCTGATGGTGTATTTGACACTTCAGATGATATTCAAATTTCAGTGGACCCGACCAAAACCAATCAGCTGATCTTTGACGTTGGTGACATGAATATTTACGGCAAAGGCGATTCTAAAACGGCTGATTCTGTTCGTATTCGTTACCTAATGCGGGTCAGTGTCGGTGCCACCTTTGGTGTCTATACCAACACTGCATGGGCAGAAGCGCCACCAGCAGAGAGCTTCTCTGCTCAGAGTGCGACCACAAGCTATGTGGTGAAATCTAATCTAGCTAGTGCAACGGTGGAAGTGATGCCAGATAAGGTATTCGACACCGCTTCGATCATCGGCAAGGTGTTTGAGGATCACAATGGTGACGGCTTCCAAGCAGATGCGACAGCGGATGATATTTATATCGATGTCGATTTAACCGCAGGTGACTACATTCCCGGTTCAACCTTCATTACGCAAGATGGTGTTGAAACGCAGCTTAAAGACGTTCAAGTCACGCAACAAGGTCAAGGTGTGCTGATGTCGAGCATCGACAAAGGCTACGAAGTGGATGAGTTATACGGCTTGTCACGCAATCGAACGCTTGAGCACAGCAACAAAGTGGCATTCCAATTCAAGACTCGAACTCGCCAAGGCTTCCCATTCAAGGTGACCACGGATAACGGCACGTATATCGAGTTCGACAAGCAAGGTAATGCGATTACCAAGCACAAAGGAGACAAGAAAAAAGGTCTGTCAGCAGAGAACATTGATGTAGTGAGAAACCTCTACCGAGATGGTGATGCGTATTTATGGGAAATCATCGTAGAGAACAAAGGGCTATACGAAGATGGCATTCCAGGCGTTCGATTACTGACCGTCGAAGGCATCATTATCGAGACAGACCAATATGGTCGATACCACGTTCCAGATCAGTGGGTGTTGAATAAGAAAGGTAAGCAGTTCTTGGTCAAAGTTGACACAGACTCGCTACCAACAGGCATGAAGGTGATCAGTGAGAACCCGAAAGTACGCCGAATTACACCAAACAAGCTGACGAAATTTAACTTCAGTATTCAAAGCAGTGGGGATGATTAACCGTTCGAAGAACAGACGCTGGCTGGGTGCGTCCCAGCCGACAATTCAAACGGTTAAGCAGGATTATTATGATTAGATTGAGACCATCAAAACTGACAATGTGCATCGCGGCTGGTTTGCCGATACTTTCCTACGCGAAAGACACCAGCCAATTGGAAAAACTTGACAGTGACTCTCTGGGTATTGAAGTTAAAGCTCACGAACAAACAGATAACTCGCGCATCTACTTAGATCAAGGTGCGATTTGGGTAAGCCGCGACATTATGCGTTTTGACCCAGTGCTCGACCTGAGCATCAGCAGTGATGTGGAAGTGAAAGATGGCAAGCCATTACAAGAGATGAGCTTCGTTATTACGACCAACTTTAGCTACTACGTCGATCATTACCAACTTGAGGTGTTTCGGGGTGGAGACCGCGGTTTAGTGAACCCATTAGCCGTGGTAGAAGGACAGCAATTTGCTAATGACTTCAACATTGTTTGGGACGGCGCTACCACGCAAGACTACCAATTTGAATCGAACACACAGCTGTTGTTCCGCCTAAAAGCCTTCGATAAAGACGGCAATATGGACGTGACTACAGTTGGTGTGATTGACCTTGTTGAGCCTGATTCTGAAGTTGATATTGACAAGAATGATGGCGAAGAGGATCAAAGCCGCAAACTTGGTAAAGCCCAATTAATGCGTCACAACATTCCAACTTCTGCGGGTCTGGCAAGATTCATGGGTACAGGGTTAAAAGGTGTCGACAAAGTTGTGATTGGCGAAGACGAGTTCGATGTGGAAGAAGGTGAGCTATACGCAGAGCAATACCTACCAGCAGACGCTTATTTATTCCCAACTCGCGTGGTGTTCGACAATGGCGAAGAGCGCCGTTATCAGCTTTATGTGCGTATTCCAGATGAGTATTGGGTACAAGCGGGTCTTGCTGACTTCTACATTGGTAAAAACAAGGTCACCGGTAACTCAGCGGCATTGGCCGTCGACGACCAATACCAAGATGACATCTACAACCAAGGACGCTTAGCGTACTTTGGACAGGGTAAGTTTGGTGACAAACTCAGAATTACTACTCACTTTGATACCAAAGAGAGTGACGTTCGAGACATGTTTAAGCACCCGTTTGCCTCTGATTCATCCAGTGTATTCGACATTCTAGAAGACGACGATGAGATGTATTACGGCAACTACGGTGACAGTTCGAACATCTACAAAGTGGTCAACACCAAAGGTAAGGTTTATCTCAACGTCGAATACGATAAATCCAATGTGTTGTGGGGTAACTACAACACAGGAATTACGGGTACAGACAACAACGATTACAACCGTAGCTTATATGGTTTCAAAGGTGATTACCGTACTCGCTCAACCACCAAGTTTGGTGAAGATCGCCTGAACATCGTTGGTTTTGCGGCTGAATCGGACTCACTCTTTGCTCACGATGAATTCTTAGGCACTGGTGGTTCGTTGTACTTCTTGCGTCATGGTGAAGTGGTTCCGGGCAGCGACAAGGTGATGGTTAAAGTTGTTGACCCTGACAGCAGCATTACGGTTCAGGAAATGCCACTGCAATCGGGACGAGACTATGAAATCGACCCGTATCAAGGTCGCATCATTCTAACCAGACCACTAAACAACATCATTTCTGACAACTTTGGTTCGGTTATCAACGACCAGCCTTCTTCTGGCTACGACAACTATCTTGCGGTGGATTATGAGTACGTGCCTCAAGGCACTGATGCGATAGATTCTATGACTGCTGGTGGTCGCGTGAAAGGTTGGGTGAACGATTACATCGGCATCGGGGCAAACTACCAAACCGAAGAAAAAGACAATCAAGACTACGAAGCATACGGCACAGACTTAACCTTGCGTGCTTCAGAAGGCACCTATTTAAAAGCCGAATTCGGGCACAGTAAAGGTCGACAAACTGATTCTAACTACGTCTCTTTAGACGGAGGTTTAACTTTCACCCCAATTGGCAATAACGCAGAAGATCGCGAAGGTGATATCTACCAAGTGAAAGGGGTGATGAACCTATACGATCTCGCTCCGAACGTCTTTTCTGCAGTGGGTAACGACGTCAAAGCTTGGTATAAATCCAAAGATGCAGGCTACAGTTTTGCCAGTCAAGATGACGACTTAGAGCAAGAGTCATACGGTACCGAAATTCGTTTCCAAGCCACTGACCGAGTTGTAGTAAAGACGCGCTTTACCTCGGTTGAAGAACGTGAATCAGACGGTGATTTACGCACCGATACCCAACAAGCGGAATTGGAAACTCAAGTTAAGGTCACCAAACACATCAAGATCTCGGCGGCGGGTAAACAAGTTGAAGAGCTAAACAACCAAGATGAAAAAGGCAAAGGCACCTTAGCGGGTCTGCGTGCTGACTACATCTGGGATAGCGATAACAACGTTTATATCAAAGGTCAGAAAACCGTAGGTCAAACGGATGAATACGACGAGAACGACAGCGTCACTCTGGGTGGTGAAACCCGGATTCTAGAAGACTTTGTGGTAGGTGCTGAATACACCACTGGCGATCGTGGCGATGCCGCAGAAGCGAGTGTGACGTATGACGTAACCGAAGATTACAGTACGTATTTAACCTATGTAGATGACACATACGAAGGCAAAAACAATGTGATTGTTGGTCAGCGTGCAGACCTAACTTCTACGGTTGATTTCTACCAAGAAAACCAATTTGTTGATGAAAACAACGGCAAAGGTCGTATTGACTCGTTTGGCTTTGGTTACGACATGAACGATGACATCGACATGGGCATCGGCTACCAAAAAGGCGAAATCGAAGACGAACAGAAGATCACTACTGAACGCCAAGCGGTGAGTGTTAGCACTTCGATTGATGTCGATGACGTGCTGTTCAAGAACAAAGTGGAGTACCGTGTCGACAAGACCGATGATTCTGCAGACCCAGATAAGAAACGTATCGACCAATGGGTGACGACTAACCGTTACACGCATCACCTGACGGAAGAGTACACCTTATTTGGCAAGTTCAACTACTCGCTCTCTGAGAGTAAGTCGAGCGATAAAGTATTGGCTCGCTTTATTGAGTCGACGGCAGGACTGGCGTATCGCCCAATCTACAACGACCGTTTGAACTTGTTATCTCGCTACACCTATTTGGTGGATTTCGACCAGCTCAACCGCGATGTAGATTACAAAGATGAAGAGAGCCATATCATCGAAATTGAAGGTATCTATTCGTTGGATGCAAACTGGGATTTAGGCGCGAAATACGCATTCAAGGACAAACATGAAATCTTCACTCGTCAGTCAGGCGAAGACATTCCTGTCGATAGCAAAATTTCATTGTACGGCTTGAGTGCATCTTATCGTGTCATGAAAGATTGGGATGTTACCGGCGAGTACCATTGGAAGACGGACAGCACCTACGATGAGCTAGAGCAGGGCGCATTGGTTTCCGTTAACAAACATTTGAGTGATAACTTCAAAGTCGGCGTGGGTTACAACTTCTCGGGCTTTGATGGCAACCTAGCGAATGATGACGATTACGACGCATCAGGCGTGTTCATTAACCTAGTTGGTAAGTTATAAGAGGGCGATATGAAAACGACGATTCGTTTGTTAAGTGGCATGATCGCAGGGGCAATATTGGCAGGTTGTTCGGCGGATGCGTATGTAAGCCAAGAGAACCGAGAAAAGTTTGCGGACGTGAATGTCTCCAAATTTCTGATCAGTGAATGTTTGGCGCCGCAGCGCGAAATTCATATCGCGGTTGCCGAACATTTCGATTTCGATAAGTCCACCATTCGTGAAGCCGATGCGGCAAGTCTAGATGCGTTCATCCATGATATTCAAGGCTTGAGTGGGCGCATCACGATTGTTGGTCATACCGACTTTAAAGGCTCTGATGAGTACAATGAGAAGCTGTCTATGCGCCGTGCTGAATCGGTAGAAGCGTATCTTCAGCAACAACTCAACCCAGAGCAATACGATTGGGAAGTGAAGCACTTTGGTGAGTCGCAGCCGCTAGCGTTGGGTAAATCGGATCAAGCTCGCGCCGAAAACCGTCGTGCTTACGTTATGTTTGAAGAGGCGAAGAAATACGAAGAGATGCCTTTCTGTGAGCCGCCAAAACCAGAACGCAAGATCTACATGGCGATGACACCACACTTTGATTTCGATAAGTCGGAATTAAAACCGGAAGACCTTTCACAATTAGATGACTTCATCGCCAAACTGCAAGGTTTAGAAGGTAGCATTATGGTGGCTGGTCATACCGACCAAGTGGGCTCGCTCTCTTATAATGAACAACTGGCGGAGCGAAGAGCGCAAACCGTAGTGGCGTATCTCAAGACGAAACTCGATCCATCGCAGTTTGTGTGGGAGGTAAAAGCCTTTGGTGAGCTTCAACCTGTGATCAACGAAGAATCTCCAGAAGCCAATGCTTTAAACCGCCGTGCGTTTATCGTATTTAAAGAGAGCGAACTGGGGCAACCGACGGAATAATTTGGTAAGGTTGTCCTCTCGCAAGCTAGCTACCTACCTGTTTTCATAGCGGTAGTTAGCATACAAAGGTCAACCTATCCAAACCAAACAGGGAGTCGGGTAATGGAGAAAGTGCAGTTAGTCGTCGATTTTCTTCTCACTCACAAAATTTTATTTTCCGCATTAATCCTGCTGTTCATCATTGTTCTGCGTCGTTTGATTCTGTCTCGAATTCGTGGCGACGATGCTTTCATTACGGAAGAACAACGCAGTTGGATGTCGAGAACCAAAAACGGTACGTTCGCTCTTACGCTGATCCTGTTGTTCATCTTATGGCAATCAGAAATCAGCGAGTTCGCCCTAAGCGTTACCGCGATTGCAGTAGCGATTGTTGTCGCATCTAAAGAGATTATTCTTTGTTTTACTGGTTCGATTCAACGAGCCAGTTCTCGTTCATTTCGCATTGGTGACTGGATTGAAGTCGGTAAGCTATGTGGCGAAGTGATTGAGCACAACATGATGGCGACAGTGATTCAAGAAATCGACCTGCATCATGGGCAATACCACTTCACAGGAAAAACCGCGACGTTGCCTAACAGCATGTTTTTCACCTACCCAGTGAAGAACCTCAACTTTATGAAGCGTTACGTTTACCATGACTTTTCTGTTGTGGTGAAAGACTTCGTCAACCTATACCCAATTTTGCCATTACTGACCGATAAGATTGACGAACATTGCAGTTACTTTGCTGATGTCGCGCATCGCTACAACGCGATGATTGAAAAACACGCCGGTGTCGATCTTCCGGGTGCAGAGCCGCATATCCATATCTCAAGCAACATCAATGGTGAGCAAATCGTGCATATCATGATTTTCTGTCCAACGGACAAAGCCAACCACTTAGAACACCTGATTCGCAAAGACTTTATGGAGCTGTATGAGCAACGATTCCCGATGAATCCGGAACACTGAGTTCTCGCTCAATAATCATCACCTCAATGTTAACCCTCACCAATCAAAGGTGAGGGTTATTTTTATTGCTCATTTGTCGTTACGACAAAATATCTTAATGGATCGAGGCGCATATAATCGTTAAATTACGCCCGCAATCTGTCCTCAGACAACTTCCGCTTGTTGCTAAAAATACACAATAAAAACATCAATTAAGACTACTCAGATAGTCCGTACCGTAATGGTTGGCTCCCCACGGGCTCTACGACTTAACGGTAAAGGTTGCACGCATGGCTGTTTATTAAACCGCTGAATCTCTTCATAACATTACTATTAAGATGCTTCATGCAAACTGGCTTTAAAATCAAATTTTCGCCTTCTCAACGTCTATTCGCATTGATGGGGCAGTGGCAGTCAGCGTCGAAATCCTATTTAACGGATTTGGCGTCAATCGCATTGCTGCTGTTACCTTTGATTCTGTCTAATGCGTTGGCAGTTTTTTTTGGACACGTATTCCGTTTTACTGGCTTAGCGGATTTTTCCCAACTGCTGTTTCATGTATCAGATATCCTGATCAACTTATATCCAAGTGCATTCTGCGTGGTGGCGGGTTACTACCTTTCCCATAAAACCAACGTTTCGAGCGCCGTGTTCATCATCTATTCGTTGATCATGTTCTACTTGATCTCAATAGAGAATGGCAGTCTTTCACAGACTTACATGTTACCGAACAACCCATTGTTGGCGTTATTGAGCGCGACAATGACGTACGTTTACTGCAGCATTTTCAAGATACGTCTGTTAGAACCCCAAGCCCTCGACTTTTCATCACGGCTGCTTAAACACGTGGTGCACTTTTTCTTATTTGTGCTCATCGCGTTGGTGATGTCCCATTTCACGGCGATCTTTATGGCGTTGTCAGGTGGCATGGTTCGTGAGCTCGGCGTAGACCCGCTGACATTCAAAGGTGGTTTGATCTATCAAACTGTGCTGGGTTTACTTGGCTCGATTGGCATCAATGGACACAACCTGTTGTTTGCGATTAAGCAGCAGATCTTTGCCGCAACCGAAGCCAATGTAATGGCGTGGCAGGCCGGAGAGGCGTCACTGAATGTGATTAGCCAAGGCTTTTACGACGCATTTATGTCGATGGGCGGATCTGGCAACTCGATCAGTTTGCTTTTCTGTGTGCTGATGTTTGCTAAAGAGCGCAATCATTTGATGCTTGCTCTGGCAGCGATGCCTCTGGTGATCTTTAACATCAACGAGGTTTTGTTGTTTGGTTTGCCAATCATCTTCAACCCGATTTTGATCATTCCTTTTGTGCTCGTGCCGTTAGTGAGCTTTGTCATCACCTTTTTGTGCATTTCATCGGGGTTGGTACCGCCGGTAGAGAATATTGTGAACTGGATGACACCACCCTTGTTCAGTGGCTATATGGCGATGGGGAATCAAATAGAAGGTTCGATTCTTCAAGCCTTCATCATTGTATTGGGCATCTTCATCTATCGACCGTTCTATTTGGCGTACGCAGGAAAATACTCAGCACAGTTTCGTGCGAATACGGCTTATACCGGTATCGAAAGCTCGATATTTAAATCACTGCTAAGTAACGTAAAGGCGTCGAACAACTCCAGTATCAGTAAATCGACGGCGCAGAAACGCTTAACCACGATTTTGCGTGAAGGTGAGTTAGTGATGTTCTATCAAAAGCTCCAATCGACCAAAAACGTCAGTGAGTTTTCTTATGAAGCGCTACTTCGTTACATCGATAAAGATGGCATGTTATGCCCGCCGACGTTTGTGAGTGATTTTCAGATGCTCAACTCGATGCCATTGCTGGATAAGTTGGTGATAGAGAAAGTCTTGGCAGACATGCAGAAAATGCACTTATCGAAAGATCGTCGTATTGCCATCAACATCGCGGTGGCGACGATAGAACAAGAAGAGTTTGTGCCGCATTTGCTTTCGCGTTTAGCCCATTACGGTATTTCTCCTGAGTGGTTGGAAATTGAAATCACAGAAGAAGCGATTCTCAGCAATAAGGTTTTTTTGATCAAAACAATGGAAGCGCTTCAGGCACAGGGTATTCGTATTGCAATGGATGATTTTGGTACAGGCTATGCGTCGTTTCCACACCTGCTGAAATACCCATTCGACAAGATCAAACTAGACCGTTCACTTTTGTTGGATGCAAACAATCAAAAGGGCAAAGATCTCTACAAGTTGGTTGCGAAACTGGGTCATATCACCCATTGTGAAGTCGTGGCAGAAGGGGTGGAGACGCAAGCAGAATATGACTTTGTTAAACGCTGCGGCGTGGACAAAGTGCAAGGTTATTTCTTTGCTCGTCCATCGCCTTTATTAGACATTCTTGGTGAACAGCAAGAAAAACCATTTCTATCGTCACAATTACAAAGTCGAGTGGAAATATAGACTTGCTGGCGCTAATGTGCGCCTCCTTGCTTAAATAGCAGGCGAATTAACGAACGACGTTGACCTTAGAAGCAACGCGTTTCTATCAAACGAGAGAGTACCGAGGGGCTTAAAAGGTGCTCTTTCTGTTTGGTCGATTACAACAAGTTGGCTGTGGCTACCCTTGTTGAGTGACTATTCGCAACGTTGAACGATCAACGCTTTGTTACTCGAATGATACCGTCCTCGACGTGTTTGTCGAAACTCTCCCTCATTGCGAAACAAATTAAATGGATTTAATTGCGGCGAATTTCTTGAGCGGCTCTTTGAGTCGTACTTTGATGGATTAACTGAGCCAAATGAACAATCGATACATTAATCGGCTTTTTACTGTAATTTCTTCCAACTTATACATTAATGGTTTGTGTAACGTCTTAGTGATGTTGCTGCCTGTTTCATTGATTTCTGCATTCAGTACATTGTTAAGCAATCTACTGATGATCGCAGGCTATGAACAACTTGGTATGACTGTTGGGGCAGCAAGCGCCATTATTTGGAAGCTATTTCCCATTTTGCTTCTAGTGTACTTCTCGCAGTTCCTTTCCTCTTTGCTAAAAGTCTCGCGAGTAAACGTGATAACGCCTTCGTTGATGATTTACTTTATCGTCTGTAACGAATGGGGCTTATTGCAAGATGGTACTGTTGTTCCGAGTAACTACCCATTAGCGATTCTGGTTCCGACAATCGTCGCTTGGTCTGTACGCTTCATGCAAAACCGCAGATGGTTTATGCGTTCTGATTTACCAAATGTGGTGGATCAATCATACAACCTCATCATGGCGACCGTAGTCTTGGTGGTTGGTTACACTGTGTTGGGCTATGCACTTGGACAGGCATTCTGTGCCGCTGATATTGCAGATCTGTTATTGCCGAAACTAGACCCAAACTCGTTGCTTGATGGGATCATTTATGAGTTTGTGCGTAACCTATTTTGGTCGATTGGCATCAATGGTCACATCATTTTTGCCCCTTACAAGTCAGAGCTTTATGAGGTAACTCGTGTCGCGATAGAAAACCACGAAGCGCTGGGCACACCACTGCCAATTTTAACCACAAACTTCTTTGATTTTTATGCAGGAATGGGTGGTGCAGGGAACACCATTTCGTTGGTGCTGTGTATGCTGTTTCTGACTAAAAATCGCAGTTATAAAGCCTTGGCGGCAACAGCACTGGTGTTGAGCTTGTTTAATATTAACGAGCCCATTATTTATGGCTTACCCATCATGTTCAATCCAGTCATGATTGTGCCATTTTTAATCGCACCTGTTGTGGGGTTAGTCATCGCGTATATTGCAACAGCAATGGGGTTGGTGGCACCGATTACCGAGATCGTTAGCTGGATGACTCCGCCGCTAGCCAGTGGTTACATCGGGACTGGTTACACATGGACTGGCGTGGTATTACAACTGATCATCATCTTAGTCGGTGTGTTGATTTACTATCCGTTCTTCAAGCAAATGGACAAGATTGGGAATGCGAATACGTTGTTTGCAAAGTCAGTCTCTGATGATTTCTTCAATTACGAGGGATTAGACAATGGCAAAGTCGCTGGGGCATTTTTCCCTGAAATTACCAATAAGTTCGCGGCACAAAAACGTATCAGTGATCTGAAAAAGCATGGCGAGTTCGTGTTGTTCTACCAACCGCAGGTTAATGCTCGCACAGGGGAGATTCGGTCGCTTGAAGTACTGATTCGTCACCGCTCAGAAACGGGCGAGATCACGCCTCCAACGTTTCTTGAGGACTTTGCCAAAGTCGGCTTAATGAGTGAGTTGGATTTATGGGTGGTTGAGACCACACTGCGTGAAGTGGCGCCTTTGGCGAATCGACCAAATTTTAAGGTCTCGATTAACTTATCTCCAGAAACTTGCTTGGTACCAGACTTCACCGAAAAAGTATTGACGATGATTAACGAAAGCGCGTTGTCTTGCTCGCAAGTTGAGTTTGAAATTACTGAAGATATGTTGATTCAAGATGAGCATCGTACACACCGTGTGTTGAGCACACTGCGAGAAGCGGGGGTGAGGATTGCCTTGGACGATTTTGGTTCAGGTTATTCGTCAATTGGTTACTTGTCGAAATACGATTTTGATAAAGTGAAAATAGATCGTTCGTTGGTGCTTAATCTCAACAACAAAAATGGTCGTGAGCTGTTTAGGTTAACGGCGAAACTCGTAAAAATTACTGGTGCTGTTACGGTGGCAGAAGGCATAGAGACAGAAAGCGAACTGGAGTTTATGGCAGAGCTCGGTATCGATCTGATCCAAGGCTTCTATTTCTATCAACCAATGCCCTTCGACGATGTTGTAAAGCTTGAATACAGTCAGCGAGAAGAGAGTCTGGATTACGATCACTTTGCATTTTAAGGCCGAGGTGAGCAGATACAAAAAAGGGAAGCGCTCAGCTTCCCTTTTCTTTTAGGTTCAATTTATGTCGCTCTAAGAATCTCAAACTAGAATACTTAGATGAAGGCGTGATTATTTGAACTCGAATTTACCCTGCATGATTGCCCAGTGACCTGGGAAAGAACAGAAGAACGAGTAATCGCCTCCCGGAGTCATCTTCTCAGTGCTGAACGTGATAGAAGTGCTTTCACCACCGCCAACCACTTTAGTGAAGGCATAAACACGGTCATCGTTTGGTTTCACGTAGTTGTTTTCTAGACCAGCAGACATGCCTTCTGTACCCACTGCTTGAAGGTTTGCCGTATCAGTAATCACCACGTTATGACCCATTGATTGCGCAGGCATTTTACCAGTGTGGTTCAGCGTCAGTTTCACTTCTTTACACGTCGCTGGCACGCTCAGTGTTTTGGTCGAAAACTGCATCATATCGTTAGCATCGATAGACACTTCACACTCTGCGCTTGCTTGCGCGCCAAAGCTTAATCCAACTAGTGCAAAGGTTGCTGCTACTAAACGTAAAGACATATAACACTCTCCATATTTTATTTTTGGGCTGACTTGGATTCAAACCGATCCAATGCATCTCATTATCATCGAATATTCCAATTGAAACCGTGCTTCAATCCGGATATTGACGTTTTGTTGCAAAGTTATACTTATCGTTTTCACTGGATGATCATTCATACGCCTTATTTTGAACGCTTCATTTAAGAAGTGTGAAGACGATCTTTATAACCACCTCAGATGCCTATTTGTGTCTTCAGAATGCCCTGATTTTGGCGTTTTTTTCGCTAACATGTAACTAAGTGTTTCAAGTGTTTTTATTCTGTAACTTATTGATTTTAAGATGCATAAAAGCAAAGTGAAGACAAATTCTTATCTCGATTGTCACCAGAAAATAGATTTGTTTTATCCAGTGCACACTTTCTGAATTTTGAACTAGAGTCCCAGTTTTTTGTTTGCTTACCGATTGCGTACGAAATGTCGTCAAATTGACGCGAAAAGACGCTTTGTTTTTGGCACTTTTACACCTGTAAGTTGGGTTACATTTAGTTACATCTGTCCGCTGCGACGCGAAAAAAGTCCCCCTCTATAATGCCTTTCCTTTTTATTGTTGTTTGTATAAGTCCTTAATTATGAGAAAGAATACGCTAGCGATCATGCCAAGTGTTTTAGCACTGGCGATCGGTATGGGGTTGCCTGCTGCACACGCAGGAGTGATCACAGACGCAACTATCGTCGGCTCAGAAAGCCAGTGGTGGAACACTTACAAAGTGATCCTAACGAACGACGGTTCAAAGCCAGTTGAACTTCGTGATGCGAAAGTGACGTTTGATTCAAACCTATCAATGTCGACTCCCTCTTGGTCTGCGACTGGCATCAGCTACCCGGGCATGAAGTTCACCAGCGACGCACAAGGCAACGTCTTCAAGAACACGCTCGCGTTGGCTTTTGATAGTGGTAGCTGGGTGAAATCACAACTTCCGGCAGGTGAGCGTATTGAGCTAACTCTGGGTGTGAGTGGTGTATTGGATCTGACTCTTCTTCAAAATACCATTCGTCTGATCGCTGATGACGAAGGTGAAGTAGGTGAACCAGAAATTTCTCTTCAATTAGCTTCGCCAGTGAACGGTGCTGAGTTTGAAGAAGGTCAAGCGGTTGCCATGCTAGCGAACGTTACGGCAACCAACACCAGCGTTAAAGCTGTGACTTTCTTTGTCGACAACAAACAAGTTGCTCGTGTAACGCAAGCCCCATTCCAAGCAACTTGGACTTCTGTTGGCGCAGGCACTCACACGATCAAAGCTGTAGTAGAAGACACCTCTGGTTTAACCCAACAACAAGCGGTAAGCATTTCGGTAAAAGAGAAGCCAGTTGAGCCACCAGTGGTACCTGAAGTGCATGAGCTAACATTCGTCGCGCCTACACAGGGTCAAGCATTGATGGTGGGTCAGGCAACGACGATTAAAGCCCGTGTTGATGGTGAATTGATCTCTAAACTGGAGTTTTGGGCGAATGACCGCAAGTTAGGTCAACGTAACATCACAGCAGGTCAAACGACGTATTCTCAATCTTGGACGCCAAATGAAGTGGGTAATGCGACACTTAAAGTGGTGGTTCTCGATCAGAACAACCAAATGGTCGAGCAACGCAGCATCGCAGTTGCAGTTGAAGCAGCCCCAAGCTTTGTTAAGCCAGAAGTGAGCTTCTCTTCGCCTTCGAACGGTTCTAAGTTTGAAAAAGGTGAAGCGGTATCCATTTCTGTTCGTGCAACGGATGCTGATGACGATTTGTCTCGCGTTATCGTGAAAGCAAACAACAAGCAAATCTGTGATTTCAACGCATCAACTACAAACCAGTTCTCTTGTAACTGGACGGCGTTAGAAGTCGGTGCAGTTAAGCTAGAAGCGATCGCAACAGATGCTGAGAATCTAACGGCGACAGCACGTGTAAACATCACAGTTGAAAAAGTAGAAACACCGACGCCTCCGCCAACAGGTGGACTGTGTGCTGATTTTAATGTGTACCCAGACTGGACTCGTGGTGATCACGCAACAGGCGGCGACATTATGGTTCATAAGAACATTGCTTACTCAGCGGTGTACTGGACTCAATCTGTTCCTGGCAGCGATAGCTCATGGTCATTACATCTAAACTGTGATGGTACTGAGCCGGGTACAGCGCCAGCGCTATCATTACGTAACCCAATGGACCCAGTGCGTCTAGAAGTGGCAGGTTGGCCAAACACATTCGTAGTGGCGAGCCCATCCACTCAAGCACCAAGCACACTGACTATTGCAGCAAGCAGCAGTGATGCGCTCACAAACCTAGAGCAACTGACACGTTCGTTTGTGTCGGCTATCGAACAAGCAGAGAACGCGGGTACTGCATCTGTCGTGATTCGATCGGATGTTCTGGATCTCGCTACGCAAGACAAAGGTGCATCTTTTGGTCCCGTTGCGGTTAAACAAGCACTGACGAATGCCATTGATATTACGGGTAGCCGTATTGATATCGATGCGATCAACGCACTGAGCGATGACGTGAAAGGCTGGGCGCATGCTTACAACTTGATCTTCACCACTCTTGCGCCACAAGCGACATTTGGTTGGTCACTAAGCATTGGTGAGTTTGCTTACGATACCCACTCTGGTCGTCAGTCTGTATGGGATGAAGCGTCCGTTTTCACTGCCGATCTACTTGATAGTTTCGAGCTTTACAAAGCAGATGCTGCGAACAAAGCTGACTTTGTGGTGTTTACTAAATCGAATGCAACCACGGCACTAACCAGCGAGCAGTGGCATCACGCACTTGAATACGTAAAACAGGTAACAGATTACGTTGATGCGCCTGCAATGTTAGCGAACATGCCAACAGAGCAAACCGCAAATTACTTCATGGGCAATACTCAAACCGATCAGCAAATCCGTAAAGCCGCGTACAGCAACGTATTTGCATTGATGTTTGATCAAGACTCTCAAGCCCTAACCAGCAAAATTGAGCTTTACCAAACGGCGAAAGTGCCACTGTATTACGTAGGTGAAGAGTTAGAGAAAGGTTCATTGACTCGCATTGAAGCGCTAAACCAAGAGTTAGCAAATGCTGAAAGCGTGATGGATAACGAAGCCTTCCTATACGAAACGCCACAGTCTCAGTGGGTTCCGTCAACGGTTTACAAGTGGAACGACTTCCTAGATGGCTTGAACGCAATGCACAACATTGGTGTGGCGGGCAACAAGTTCTGGTTGATGAACGATGAAGTTGATGATGCAACCAACATCAAATACGCGAAAGTCGCGATTGCTGCGTTCCTTGCACAAAGTATGCAAGAGACCATTCGCTACAACGCGTGTGATGAAAACAACTGGTCTGAAGTGAAATACGGCGCGCCTGCGGATTACCCAATGACAGCAAGTTGTGGTCAACTGGGTCAGAAATACGCAGATTACGGTGTAAATCCAGTTTCAGGTTTAGATCATGCGTACTCTTGTCCTCGTGATGACAAGATGGAAGTCAGTGCGTTGACTCATGCGAAATGGTATGGTGCTCCAGCTCCAGTCTTTGCAGCACCTGATGCAGTACTTGAAGAGCGCGGTCTATTGGTGAACGGTGCAGCAGGTCGTTGGACAAACAACGGTCACTGTAACGATGTTCCAGAAAGCGTAGATACGTCTAAGCAAGTGTGGGAACGCGACGAGTGTAAGACGTACGTTGGTCAGAAAGCAGGTAAGTTCATTTGGGACGGCAGCAGCCAAGAAAGCGTTGAAGGCTGTGGCTGGTGGGGTCGTGGTGTAATCCAAACCACAGGTCGTCAGAACTTTGGTACGCTTAACCACTACCTAGGTCGTTCGCACGTTGATCCATCAACCATTGGTAAGACAATTGATGGCGTAACGGTAGAAGCGCCACCGGCGAACCCACTTTATGCTGAGCTAGACTTCTGTTCTAACCCAGGTTTGATTTGTAGCTCGGAAGAGAACAAAGAGATCAAGTGGATCGCAGGTCTGTTCTACTGGGTAACGTCAGTTCAGGCATACAACGATGAAGGCGGTCAGTACGCGGGTTGGAACTATCACAACGAACTGAAGAAGTATGTAGATAGTGGTTTGCAAGGCTCTCAATTTATCGATGACGTTTCAGGCATCGTTAACCGTGGTTGTCCGGACCTGACGTGTTCGACAGGTGATGTTCACAATGTGAAAGAGCGCCGCGAGAACTTCAAACTGGTACTACAAAAGCTAGGTCTTGATCCTCGCTAATTAAGACAAAGCAACATCAATGAAGAAAAGCCATCACCGAAAAGTGGTGGCTTTTTTGTTTTTAGCATTTGGCTCAGATGCTTAATTTTTATTATTACTAATTCGTAATAGTCATTTTCTTTTTCCGCTTATTATCATTTATTTTCAACCCAATATAATGCCCGCCATTCCAAACGTATTTGCTGCGTTTTTGATTTTTATCTTTCGATGGATGGTTTCCGGGAGGGGAGTATGTCGAATTTTGTTGTTGTCGGTGGTGGTGCTGCGGGTCTAGAAATGGTCACGCGTTTAGCGAGCAGTTTTGCAGGCAAATCTGACCATACCGTTACTTTGGTTGAGCCATCTTCTCATCACTTATGGAAACCAAGACTGCATGAGATTGCGGCGGGCACGTTTGATAACGAGCTCGATTCGGTTGCGTTTCGTCTTCATGCTGCTTGCCACGGTTACCAATATGTTCAAGCGCGCATGTCAGGCTTAGACCGTGCGAACAAAACCATCACTGTGAGTACTGAGTTTTCACCAGAGCAAACCGGGCTATCGCAGCAGTTAACACTGGATTACGATTACCTCGTGATTGCCGTTGGTGCGATCAGTAACGATTTCAAAATTCCGGGCGTGAGCGATCATTGCTTATTCTTGGATTCCGCTTCTCAAGCAGAAAAAGCGTGGGAACAGATGAAGCAAATGCTAGCAAATGGTGGTTCACATCGTGTTTCTATCGTGGGTGCCGGCGCAACTGGTGTTGAGTTAGCGGCTGAATGGGCGAAAGTCAGCAAGCAATTAAACCGCTACCAAAATGATACTCAACTTTCCATTACGCTCATCGAAGCGGCGGATCGTGTGCTACCTGCAAGTGCTGAGTGCATGTCTGCCAAGGTACTGAAGAAACTACAAAAGCAAGGCGTTAATGTTCGCTTAAACACCAAAGTTCAACGTGCAGAAGTAGACCGTATCGTGACGGAAAATGAAGTCATTCTTGCCGATCTGCAAATTTGGGCGGCAGGGATTCGATGTCCGGATTGGATAGCGAATCTCGATGGTCTAGAAAGTAACCGCATTAACCAACTTAAAGTGCAGCCAACACTGCAAACTACTCTCGATGATAGCGTGTTTGTTATTGGTGATAGTGCTGAATGCCCACAAGAAGATGGAAGCATTGTGCCGCCACGAGCGCAAGCTGCCAATCAAGCTGCCACACATTTGGCGAAGCAATTTAAACGCTTAGTAAAAGGCAAAGAGTTAAAGCCGTTTGTGTTCAAAGACGGTGGGATGGTCGTCGCGCTTGGGCATGACTACGCGGTTGGCGCATTGATGAATGACAAAGTCGTATTGCGTGGACGCTACGTTCGCCGCTTGTACGACACGATCTTTAGGCTGCATCAGCGCGTTATTTTCGGTTGGTTCCGCGTGTCGGCTTTGGTAGTGCTTAAACGCGTAAAAGGTTTATTGAACCCATATTACAAAGGCTCTTGGTCTTAATCCAAGCCGTGACTCTTCGATTCCATTTTTTCATTTTTATCGAGCGCCCAAATCATCAGGATTTGTGGCGCTAGGTGTTTTTTATGCGTCATTTGCAACTCTCTTTGCCCGTTCAACTTCTTGTTTCTGCCCTACTTGCGTGGAGTGGGGCTCAAGCCATCCTTCTTCTTATGGACCATGGGCTGGTCGAAAAATCGCTTTTACTGTCGGGTGATTACTACCAAATTTTAATGTTGGGCAAAGCGGTCTATCTCGGCTTACTGAAAATGGTAGTGGGTTTGATGGTGCTGTTTTCTCTTGTCGAAGGCATCACCAATATTGGTTCAACCGTTCGTCTTAAAGCTCTGGGTGGGCGAACACTGCTTTTCTACAGTTTCACCACCTTAATTGCCATTAGTTTAGGGCTTGGTGCGTCGTTAGTATTGCCTGCATGGGAACCACTTAATCAAAGCGTTTCTGTGGGTAGTAATGTTCATTTGATTGACGAGCAAGGTGCTGGTGGTGCCGCCATACTCACCAACCTTGTCAAGATGGCGATGGTGAATCCATTTGCTGCACTGGCGAATGGTAACTTGCTGGCGATTGTGGTTTTCTCCTTTATGGCAGGCGTTGCGATTTTGCTTTCTGTTCCATCGGGTCATCCGTTGCTAGCGGTGATTTCGGGGCTGAACAAAAGTGTCAACACCATGATTCGAGGCATCGTTAAGCTGTCTCCGATTGCTATTTTTGCGATCGTGTTTGATATTACGCTGACCTCAAGTGGGAATCTGATTCAGCAACTCGCGTTGTTTGCGTTACTGGTGTTTGTGCTCACGATGGTGCACGGGCTAGTGGTATTACCGACGATTGCTAAGGTAATGACCGGGATTTCTCCAGTTGCACTGTTTAAAGCGATTTCAGCCCCATTAGCCATGGCGTTCGCAACGTCATCAAGTGCGGCGGCGCTGCCTTTGGCAAAACAAAGTGCGGAAGATAATTTAGATGTCGCACCCGAAGTCAGCAGTATGGTGCTGCCGCTCGGCTCTGTAATGAATATGGACGGCACCGCGTTATTTGAGGGTGTCGCTGCAATTTTCCTAGCACAGTTGTTCGGGGTGGATTTGAGTACCACAGGGTTGGTGATGATCTTTATCATGGCCATGGTCTCTTCCGTTGGTGCGCCAGGCATGCCTTCGGGCTCCATGTCGGGTATGCAGTTAGTACTACTAGCTGCGGGCATTCCATTGGAAGCGATAGCCATTTTATTAGTGATAGAAAGACCGTTGGATACGTTCCGCACCGCCGTCAATGTGGAAGGGGATTTGATTGCGACGCTTGTCATCGACCGTTGGCAAAAGAAACAAGCTGGTGATGTTTTTGACCAACATACAGCGGCGTCGGTGAGTTAACCCTGACGCCAAGTCGGTTCTTCTTTAATATCGAGCTTGAAAAAAGGAGTGACATTGTGCGTCACTCCTTAGTTCCTATTAGGGATTTGGTGTTTTATCTGAACCCGTCATCATTACCACGAAAAGGTTTGGATGACGTTGTCTTTTGCCATTGGGTTAGACGCAATCGCGTGATTGATGTTTCTTAGAAAATCGTCGCGAGAATCCAAGAGCCAGCCTTTTTGAGGAACGATGTTGTTGCCATGGTCGCCCCAGTAAAAAGTATCAATGTTCAGGTTTTCAAGTAGGTATTTTTCCTCTTCCAACACCTGCAGTTGTGTCGGCATAATGAACTCACCATTCTTCACTTCCTGCTCCATCACCGTTCCCGGTTGAATCGCAAGTGCCATTGGGGCAATTTGCTCAGGATTCATTTGGTTCAAAATATCGGTTGTGGCGATGATGTGCTCTTTTGAACGCTCACGCCCACCAAGTCCAAAGATGAAAGAGAGCAATACTTCGATGCCAGCTTCTTTCGCCATTGCCATGCCTTCAATGGCTTGTTTTGGTGACATGCGCTTTTTGATGCGCTCTAGAACAATTCGATCACCCGATTCAAGACCGGAATACGCCATATCAAGTCCAGCATCTTTGAGCTCTTTTAGCTCTGCAATGGTTTTACGGCGGAAATCGTTCATGCCACTGTAAAGTGAAGTCTTTTTGCACTCAGGGAACGTGGAGCGCAGTTTGTCGAAGATCTTGAGCAAGTAATCCGTGCGTGCTGCCATAACGTTACCGTCGATTAGAAAGATCGACTCTACGTGTGGGTAGATAAGGCGCGCTTCCTCAATATCTTTAAACACATCCTCAATGGGACGCACTTTAAAGCGCTTATCATCAAACATGCTACAGAACGTGCACGTATTGATGCTACAGCCCAGCGTAGTTTGGATAAGAATGCTGCGGTATTCCGGCCATGGTCGGTAAACTTTGCCCTCATAGTTCATAAATGGATCTCCAGTTAAAGGCGGGATGATTCAGTGCCATCGCTCGCTAAAGACAGAGGGGATAAGCGCAATATAACGTCGCCTTATTCCCGATTACCGAAGATTAACAATATTAGTAATTGTTGATAATTGGTGTTTTCATCGAATAAGTTTTTAGATTTTGTTGATAATTAAGGGCGGGGGATTTTGTTGGAATGCAGATAAAAAAACACCCAGCCGAAGCTAGGTGCTTGAACAAAAATAGCAATATTTATTTTGGCTTGAGTTAGACAAGCTTCGCAATCACAGTTTCAATGGCATCAACCACTTGCTGTGACTTTGGTTCGTTTAAGGCGTCACGATGAGGTGCCGCAAAAGCTTCAATGTCGTTATCGAAGTAAGCGCCATGTGCTTGTGCAAACTCATCCGATAGTGCGGCACGAATTAAAATGTCAGCACCCAAGCGAATATCGCCGCCAGCAATGCCGTAAGCGTCTTTTACCATCTTGCTACCAAGTAGAGACTTTGGGTTGACTGATACAACCATAGGACCGACGTTTTTCAACTGTAATCCCATCACGCGTGACCACATGGTAAGTGCCAGTTTGCTTTGTGCATAAGCTTCACCGTCTGACAACGGTTTGTCACCCATTAATGCATCAATGCTAACAGGAGCTTGCGCAGCAGAAGACAAGTTCACCACACGCCCTGTATTGCCAAGCAACGGAAGTAACTCTTTTGTCAGTAGGTAAGGCGCAATGGTGTTGACTGCAAAACGCACATCTAGGTTATCTTGAGTTCTTGCGTTTGGTGTTGCGTATACGCCAGCGTTATTGATGATGACGTCCAGCTTGCCAAAGCGCTCTGCTATTTCTGCAACCATCTGTTTCACGGCGCGTGGAGAAGACAAATCCGCAACAATACTTTCGACTTTACCTGCGTTTATCTCAATCAAGCTCTGTTCTACGTTTTGGACTTTTTCTTGGTTACGACCGTGCACGATCACATGATGCCCGTCAGCCACTAACATTTTCGCTGTTTCTAAACCAATGCCGTCTGTAGAGCCTGTGATCAGGATGATTTTTTGCATAGCTGAGATTCCTTATGAATTCGATATGAAACAATCATAGTGGCATCTTCCGCATTAGACTATTGAGGGCGTTGGGGAAACACTTTATAGGAAAAATTGAAAATCAATCTATTGGTGTTTTTGTGGGCGAATCGACGAATTCACCCTCTTTGAAATGCTATGGTTATTTTAAGCGTTGCTTAAGATTTGAGCAGCTTGTTTAACTTAAAATATACTCAGCCAAAGAGGTCTCTATGTTAGGTGAAAATCACTCATTAACTCATGAATTCCCAGAACATTTGGATACCATCACTCAACTGACAGCTAACGACTCCGCGTTTGCTGAAAACGCTAAAAACTACAACACGCTCGACAAAGAAATCCGTGAACTCGAATTGCGAGGAAACCCAATCGACGACCATGAAATGAACACTTTAAAACACAACCGTGCAGAACTAAAAGACTGGCTTTACTCAAAAATAATGAGCGCATAATCCTTCAAGTGCTTCATCAATGGCGGCTCGAATCTTCGAGCCGTTTTCGTATCTGCAAGATGGGTTGTTAGCTTAAGCACGCTATTTAACGGGTAGATGCCCAGTCTTCACCCAGATCACCGTTTCTTGTTCCACAAAAGGAAAGTGCTCACTCATGTGCGGACTGCGCAACCATGTGTGAGTTGGATACTCACCAAATTCGTCTCTAAACTCGCCCGACAATACAAAGATCTCTTCGCCACCAAAGTGACGGTGTAGCTGGAATCTTTCGCCTTTTGGCCACTTTACCAGCGCCACATGTTCGTGTTTGAAATCGTGCAATGGCATCACCTGCAATCCGCCAATACCCGGTAGCCAATCTGCTTGATGAGTATGAATTCGTACCGTTTCAAGATCGCTTGGAT
Source organism: Vibrio harveyi NBRC 15634 = ATCC 14126 = KCTC 12724 (assembly GCF_001591145.1). Taxonomy (GTDB): domain Bacteria; phylum Pseudomonadota; class Gammaproteobacteria; order Enterobacterales; family Vibrionaceae; genus Vibrio; species Vibrio harveyi. The sequence continues at coordinate 33,156 of NZ_BCUF01000011.1, forward strand.
CAAACTGGTTGAGTTTTACCAAGATTACGCAGCCTTCACGACTAAAAGGCGCGTGCTGGCTGCCCGGAGGGTTGCGTATATAAGTTCCGGCAGGGTAGTCGCCATGTTCATCGGAAAACACCCCCTCAAGCACTAGGATTTCTTCCCCATACGGATGAGGGTGGGTAGCAAACGCTGAGTTTGGCTCGTACTTCACTATGCTGGTGGTATGTCCTGACTCTTTAGCTTCACGCTCTAACGGTTTACGCCACACGCCAACAGCAGGGCTAGCGATCCATTCCTGTTCTGCGGTTTTAATCACCAAGCGTTGTGAAAAATCCATGTTTAACATAGTTGCTTCCAGTATTTGTTTATATCCAGTACGTATATCCAAGCATCTTGGCGTCATCTGGGTAATAAAGCGATTCTAGTCGCTTTCGCGTGTTTGCCAACCAGGAGTTTTCACAAGGTTAGGTATGGATTTTTCGAGTGATACGGAGGCCTTGCCGGTTAACCTTATGATTATTATTGATAATTTACACATAAGTTAATTTTACAAATTGTTACATGCTTCGTTTTTTTTACTCTTTGTTATGTTATAACATCCGCGAAATGTTAAATGGTGTTATAACATAACAAAATAAGGAAAAACGTAGTGAATAAGAAATTGGTCTCTTTAGCGGTTGGTAGCTTGTTTGTTTCCCCAGTTTTTGCCGATGCGCTTTCGAACCCTCAGATTGGCGTAGTGCTAGACGGTTACTATCAAGATGGCCAACGTCATAACTCAGAGCGTGAAGAAGGTTTTGGTCTTGGTCACACTGAGTTGAACATGTCTGCAAACATTGATGACAAATTCCACGGTGCGCTAACAGCAGTATTAGAAAGCCATGGCAATGAAACAGAATTGATGCTTGAAGAAGCTTTTGTCGAGACACTGGCACTTCCATACGGTCTCAATGTTCGTGCTGGTCGATTCCTGTCTGATTTTGGTTACCTGAACAATCAACACATGCACACCGACAGTTTTGTGGAGCGTCCGATTGCTTACCGCACATTCCTAGGTTCGCACTACTACGATGATGGTGTACGCGCAAACATTGTGTTGCCAACGGATCTGTACGTGAAATTTGGCGTTGAAGCATTAAGTGGTAGCAAGATGTCTTCTGTTGAAGAAGGCTCCAAAGTAGGCGTTTACACCTCTACGCTGAAACTAGGTAATGATTTCTCTGAGTCGTCTAGCTGGCAGTTTGGTTTAAGCTACCTGCGTAACGAAAACGGGAAAGTGAAAGAGTTCGAAGATCACGACCACGGTCATGGTCACGAAGAGGAGCATGGTCACGACCATAATCATAGTGCAGCAGTTACTGGTGCAAACCTTTACGGTGCAGATTTCGTATGGAAATGGGCTCCAGATGGTAATTACAAATACAGCAACTTGACACTATCAGCGGAATACATGTTGTTGGACGGCGTGGTAGACAGCAAGTTTAAAGATGATGCGGAGTCGCCAGATAACCTAAGCGCATACTACGTATCAGGTGTTTACCGATTTAACCCAAGCTGGTCAGCAGGTCTACGTTACGGTGAAGCAGAAAGCTACGATGGTCATGCTCACGGCGACCATATGCACTTCACTGCACTGAATGATAAAGAGATGGATGCGATGATCGCGTGGGATTCTTCTCACTTTGGTACTATCCGTGCGCAATACACTCGTATCGATAACCAAGACAGCGAAACAGATAACGTATTTACTCTGCAATACGTTATGACATTTGGAGCGCACGGTGCACATGCGTTCTAAGCTGACACTGACTCAATGCAGTTTAGCGATGATGGCGGCGGGGGCTGCCATCATCTCTTCGCCTGCTTTGGCTCTCAACATCTTCGTTTGTGAGCCAGAATGGAAAGCCTTGCTCGAAAGCCACGCACCAGAAGCTACCATCTATTCTGCGACCACAGCAAAGCAAGATCCGCATTACGTCCAAGCTCGCCCTTCTCTAATTGCTAAGATGCGCCAAGCTGATATGGCAATGTGTTCCGGCGCCGAGTTGGAAGTAGGGTGGCTACCCATGTTGCAAGTACGCAGTAGCAATGCTGCGGTACAAAACGGCGCACCGAGTATGATTTACGCAACGGATTTCGTTCGAATGTTAGATACTCATGACCACGTCGACCGTAGCATGGGGGACATTCACGCCCATGGCAATCCGCACGTGCAGTTTGCAGCCAACGATATGATTCCACTCTCGCATGCGATCACCGAGCGTTTGAAAACCATCGATCCAGATAATGCGCAAACGTACCAGTTTAATGGCATGAAGTTTCGTGCGCATTGGCGTAAAAAACTCAATGAATGGAATGAAAAAGCCACGCCATTAAAAGGGAAGCAAGTGGTGGGATATCATGCGACTTATCGTTATTTGTACGATTGGCTTGGCATGGAGCAAATTGCTGACTTAGAACCAAAACCGGGTATCTCGCCAACCACATCTCACCTGCAATCACTCACCAAGTTAGATGCCAATAGTTTTGATGCGATTGTTTACTCATCTCACCAAGACCAGCGTCCAGCAAATTGGCTACAGCAGCATACAAACAAACCTGTGATTCAACTGCCACTGACGGTTTCTAAAGGTGAAAGCTTGGATGAAATGTACGATCAAGTTATCGACGATTTATTGGACGTGCTCGTGCAACCCATTCCGGTGAAGATCTAAACCATGGCTGAGTATGCATGGTTATTGCCAGCGGTGTTGTGCGGCTTAATTGCTCTGGTTGGCAATGTGGTTCTTGGTCAACAAGTTCTCAATCGACAGATCATCTTTATTGATTTGGCGGTGGCACAAGTTGCCGCTTTGGGAGCTGCGCTCAGCCATTATTGGTTGAACCAATGCGCACTGTTTTCAGGCTCCTTCTTTGGTGAGATGGTCGGTCCTTGGGTGATGTCGTTATTGCTTTGTGGTCTGATCGCTGTAATGGAGAAGCGATACCAACAGCATTTAGAGCCGATGATCGGCAGCCTGTTTGTAGTATCCGCATCGCTGGCGATTTTGCTCGTGAGCAAAGACCCACATGGCGGTGACTTCATTCAAGGCATCCTTAATGGTCAGTTGTTGTGGGCAACGTGGGCGGACGTTTGGCCTTTGGCTTTGATAACCGCGGCGATGCTGCTGTTGGTATGGTTCAAGCCTGAGTTTATGCAGGGCAGTGGCTTCTATCTTATCTTTGCTATCTTGATGCCGATTACGGTCAAGCTCACGGGGATTTACTTAGAATTTGCGTTGTTGGTGATTCCGGCTTTGTGCGCCGCAGCATTGAAAGGGATTCGGTTCTTTATTGCGAGTATCAGCATTGGTATTGTCGGAATACTATCGGGCATTGCTGTTTCGGCTCGTTACGATTTACCAAGCGGGGCGAGTATTGTCATCACCTTGTTTATCGCAGGTATGTTGTTCAATCTTTTGCTGCAACCTTGGTTGCTCAAATCGCAATCTGCTTGCAAAGGTCAAGAGCATATCGCGCAATGATAAAAAGGCTCCGCATTCACGGAGCCTTTTGTTTAGCACTGCTTTTTCTTATTAGTAACGCCTGATCAGTCTTCGTTTATAGACCAATTAGCCACTCTATCTGTTTCTATTTTAGCAAGATTTGAAAATAGGGAGAATTTGAGGCTGAATCGAATCTGTCAAAGTGTTATCCAACGCAGGGAATAATTGATTGATTCCGGTTTCCGATAAGCCCAACCACGCCATCAAACTTGCATGCAATTGATCTGAAGAAATGGTGGGAATAACACGCCCACGAGAAAGCAAATACGGACTATGTTCAGATAAATCCGGGTACTCACCCACAATTGCTTTTCCTGCTACACCACCGCCCATGACTAAGGCGTGACTTGCCCAGCCGTGATCCGTGCCATCGGTGCCGTTTGGAATCAGAGTTCGACCAAACTCAGAGTGAGTAAATGTCGTCACTTGCTCAAACAACCCATTGTTTTGTAATGCTAATTGGAACGCTGCCATTGCTTCTGCCAACTCTTGCAACAAACCAGTTTGACGATTGATTTGTGCTGAGTGAGTATCAAATCCTCCCAACTTACAACTGAAGTACTGAGCAGGATGTTGGAATTGATCTTTATGCAGAATCAGCTTGAACACCGCTTTCAATTGCTTACCGATTCGTGTTTCAGGGAAAACATCGGTGATCTCAGAATTCAGAATCGAACTAAACTGCTCATACATTCTGGTGGAATCTACCGCGACTCCTGCGTAATGCGATTGAAAAATATTGCTGTAACTGCCGGTACTCTGCAGTTGATCGAACAAGTCGCGTGAACGTTGATCATTAAAAATATCGCTTGGAGGTTGAGATCCCACCGAGTTGGATTGTGCTTCAATACAATTTGTCCACACCTGCGTACCGCCAATATCAAACATTGGCGATAGTTCGTTTAGATTGCGCAGCATGGTACCTAGCTCGGTGGATGTCTTTGCACCAAAGCCTTCTTTCGATAGAGACTTGGTCGCATGAGACTGAACCATGGTGGATTGATGCGAGTGGCTGAACAGATGCGCTGGTCGCGTGCTTTCGCCATATATCACGTTGTTTACGCGTTGAGTCAGTGGTCCTAGGTTAATCACAGGTACAAGGTTCGCGCTGTCCCAGTAAGGTTTGAGCGCCGCCATGGCAGGGTTGAGCGCCAGCTTTGCGGTGTCGTTCACGGCATCTAGGTAAATACACGTAGTTTCATCCAAAGCCAAATTGCCACGTAGGGCGCGATATTGAGCGTTGGCATTGGCTGCCGTTGGAATAAGCATGTTGTAGCCATCATTACCGCCTGCAAGGTCAATGCCGACAACGGCGCGATATCCGTTTTGGCATTGATTAAACGAGTCAGCAAAGGCAGGAAATGCCGCTAGGTTCAGCGCAGAAATACCCACACCAGCGGAACTTGCTTGTAAAAATCGACGTCGAGTTAAGTTCATGATGTTTACCCCTGTGTGATGAATTCTGGTGAAAGCAGTGCGTTCATGACGAGATTCTTAATCTCTTTGCGCCATTCCGGTTTGCGTCCCGGACACTGAGCGAGGTAATCGAGATAGCATTGGCGCGCTTGCTCACTCATTTGAAAAGCGAACAAATGCTCGTTGAGGTAATCAACAACCCCTTCATCATCAAACGCAAGGTAACGGGTGAACAAGGTTTCATCCATGTACCAATCTTTGTTTTCCTGTTCGAAGCGAGCAATCAACTCACGGAACTGAATCCCGTATTGGTAAATGTCATGCCATTGATACACATTAAACTCGGGTGCCACCAAACCATTAAAATCAGGATGATTTGGCGCGTCATCAGGTTGATAGTAATAAAACACAGATGGGGCAGATAAAGGCAGCGTTCGACTATACCAATTGAATTGTTTTGGCCACATCATCACACCGTCACGACGCTTCACTTGCAGAGCGCGCATCGCATGAGTAAAGACAGATAGCGGGTCACGCAATTTGCCCACTGAGTTACCAGAACGCAGGGCGTCTTTGTCAGTTAAAATCGCAACTACTAGAGTTTGCATGTCGCCATCAGAGCGTTTAAATGCCCGGCGGACACGGCGAATGTAGCCCGCTCTCGGGTTACTGGTCACAAGCTTATTGATGAAGAACTTGGTTACAAAAGTGTAGAGTGTGTTCTGCTTCATCAAATGCTCAATCACTGCTTCCAGCTCATCCTCTGCACCCACACCGGCGGGGAAGGTTTTACCAAGAATACGTTTTTCGCCCATGTCATGCTCGCCGCGTGGCAACATCGGTTGGCTGTATTTGTCATTACCGCGGATATCAATGAACTTCCAGCCGGTAAACACGCGGGCCAGTTGTTCAATATCTTCTTGGGTGTAAGATGCCATTTCGTTACCTTCGGCATCCAAACGGACTTCACCGTTATTGCGCAGCTTGACAGGACCAAGAGTGAATAACTGCAACAGCTCTCGCGCGTAGTTTTCATCTGGTGCAGTGAGCTCATTAGAAACGTTGTTTACGAAAGTTAGGTATTCGCCCATGATTGGCGATTTCGATACAAAGCGAATGACATCACGGAAGTTCGAAAAAGCGTTATCGAGCAGCCCATCGAAGTAATTACACATGTAGCGACGCTTAGACGCGGCACTAAATGCTGGATCTTTTACGCTCACGACAAACAGTTGAGAAAGGGTATAACCGATGCGTTGACGCAGAATATCGTTGCCTTCCACCGTCATGCGCGTCCAACTGCTGGCGTAATACAAGCCCTGTCCTAAGTCGGGAACATTCAACTCATCTTGTTCAAAGTGAGTAAGCCAAGATGAAGAAGGGATAAGTGTTTGTTGAGCGACCCAGTTTTCAATGCTTCCTGATTGAACGAGGTCATTAATGTCACGTTGGGATGGCCCAAATGTGCACTGTTGCAGCGTTCTTGCTGCATCTATGTAAGCCTGATTCATTTTATCTCCCGTAGGTATTGTTATCTTTGTCAGGTGAGGCGTCTTTCTCGCATCCATGTTTAAAAGCACGCTGTATCTTTAAAATCGTAATCCAGATTTTTGATAACAAGAATGTAATACCCACAGGTTTATTGTGACTTTGCTGCATAATCTAAGAATTAAATGGGTGAGCTTTAAGTGAAAGGCTGCTTATTCAACAAAAAGCGCATTTGTTACGCAGCAACATCGATAGAACAGTGACGGAAACGCATTATTTGGCAAACTATAATCAAGATGTCTTGATTAGTTCACATCCGACTCCCAGACTGTTTCTATAGTTTATGAAAGACCCTGCGTACGAGAAGCGCAGCTGTAACGCGACTAAGCATAAAAACAACAAACGCTAGGGATAACAGCGAATTTGTAATCTCAACATTTAAGGAAGACCAAGATGAAACCGGAAAAAGTAGCAGTAGTCACTGGTGCGGCTCGTGGTATTGGCCAAGCTATTTGTGAGCAATTACTGGAGGATGGATTCCACGTAGTCGGGCTGGATATATCGCCTGTGGAATGGAGCCAGTCAGCGCAGTTAAGCAGTTATCAAGTCAATTTGTGCGATGCCGCAACCGTTAGCGAAGTGGTAGATAGTATCGTAAAACAGCATGGCAGAATTGATGCGCTGGTTAATAACGCCGGCATTACTCGTGATGCATTGCTGCCAGACATGCTAGAGCAAGATTGGGACAGCGTTATCGACGTGAACTTAAAAGCCGTATTCTTACTAACTCAACGTGTTGCCCCTGTTATGCTAGAGCAGGGGGAGGGCTGTATTGTAAGCATTTCTTCTATCGTGGGAACGGATGGCAATATCGGTCAGAGCAACTATGGCGCAAGTAAAGGCGGCGTTATTTCAATGAGCAAAGGCTGGGCGAAAGAGCTATCGAGAAAGGGGGCACAGATCCGCGTCAATTGTGTCGCGCCAGGTTTTATCGCCACCGACATGACCAAAAACCTACCAGAAAAAGTCATTGAAATGATGGAAGGCAAAACCCCATTAGGTCGAATGGGGTCAGTACAAGACATCGCTAATGGTGTGTCCTTCCTCACCTCCGACAAGAGCGCTTACATTACAGGACAAGTGCTCAAGATTGACGGTGGTTTAGTGCTTTAACCAACGAACTAAACCTCAAATAACAAACGCCCTTCATCTGAGTGAAGGGCGTTTTTGCTTGGAGAAGGTACTTGAGTTGTTGGTTCTTTTTTGCCCTTTGTGTATTAGACCTTGTATTCATTCACGCTCTGTTCAGGCGTGGTGCTCTATGAGGAGTTATTCATTTTCTAATACTGTTAGCTGATGACACCGTAATGAATTTGGTGTCACAGTATTATATAGAAATGAAATTATGTACGGACATGAACACTGTCTTTTTCGATTTGCTGACATGCAAATTCAACAAATGAGAAAGTGTGTTCTCCTTGTGCCAAAAAATGCTCGAAGTTGTAGTAGTCAGTCGTAAGGTTTGATAAACGCCAACAATCCAATAAATATTGTTTGATAGCTTTTACTCGATTATTTCTATCTACGATATGGATAGATTCAACATCAGGTAAAATACTATCATATACTTTGTTTTCAAATATTGGCGTGTCGTGTGAGATGGCATCTAGATACACAAATGTAGGTGCCCATTTATAGACATGATATATTCCGGCGGATGTACATCTTAATAATGTTGGTTCATAGTCTTGAATTGATGTGTCTTCTTCTTGGTATGTAAATCTTTTGTTTGTTTCAATAAGTTTTTTGTTAATCATTTTTTCAATGGCTAAATTAATCTGTGATTGATTGAAACCTTGATTCTGAAGCTCTAGAAATACCGATTTAAACGTTGCAAAACCATCTTTGTCTTTTCTCGCTCCTTCGTGTAGATATGCGACAATTAAAGAGCAAATAAAGTGCTCTCGCATATCATTACTCTTAACATCATATATGTTCATTGAAATCGAGCTTTCATCTGAGTAATGATATAATTCACCCAAGAGGATCGATTTCGAAAATTCGTGAAGCTTAATATAATAAGGGTCTTCCTTAGTTTCGGTCTCGGCAATGATCTTCTCGACCTCGACATTTGGACTACCGATGAAGCCTTTAACAATGTCAATAGCTAAGCGTACATTGCCTCCAGTGATGTTTGTTATTAGCTCTGACAGTTCTTTATTTGTGTCTAAAGAGTGCACAAGTGACGTCAAGAATGTTACAAGATTTTCACTTCGAATTAAGAAATTCATGTATTGCTCATTGGAAATCTTACCTTCGGCTACTTGAGTTGCGTACACTAGACGCTTACGTATCACTTGTTCAATTCGAGGAGGTCTAATTGTGAAGATTTTATTTGGATAAGCACTTAATGCTCCGGACTTTTTTGATTCAAAAAAAGTTTTTGGACGCACAGATACAAAAACGATAGCATTCCATTTTTTCGCTAATTCTTGAGATATTAAGAAAGCATCTTGCTGCGTTTTGAAGTCACGTTGGTCTGCGTTGTCAATAACTATAATTATTTGTCGCCTTAATTTTTTGGATGCATAATCTATTGTTTTTCTCAAGTGTTCACTTTCATTTTCAATTTTCTTTAGAAGCATTTCTAGCTTTTTTTCTTCATATTTACTAGGGTTGCTTTCCTTTAAAGAGCCATAAATAGAAGATGAGAATTTTTGTATTTCTTTTGAGTAAACACCATTGATGTAGTCACTAGAATTAATGTCAATTTCGTAATTGTCGTATAGCTGCTCTTTTACTTCTTCTATAACAAAGTCATGAAGGTTGCTTGTTAGCGTTGCAGAAGAACCCAAGTCAATATTTATAAAGATTGAACGACTGAACTCATCATATGCAGTGTTATATCTTAAGTTTTTTATAAACGATGTTTTACCTACACCTACATCCCCAAGCAAAACAATTGGTCTCTTATTTAAAGATTCCGCTATAACATCATGATCGAATGTATTCTTTCCTTTACTTCTAACATCAGATGTTATGATTTGTGATTCATCGCTATCAAAGATGGATGCGTACCTAGCATTCATAATGTTCTTACTAAGCAATGAATCTTTTGATAAAGCACCGCTTTCACAATAACAGTTACTAATGAATTCTTGTTCTAGTTCGTCATTTTCAAATATGTCCTGGATTAATAACTCAGACAATGTTCTTAGAGAGTTATGAAGATCACTTTGTTTTCTGTGCCTTGGGAAAACCGATAAGCTCTGAGATAGCTTCCTAGGTATCTTAACATCACCATTCTTTAGGACACGTTGTAAGTAATAGTCACGGATCCCATCGGGAGACAAAGACTGCCAAGCAAGTTCAAAGTTTTTTCTCAGATGATTAAGTGATGAAAATACGAGACATTTACCATCAAACGGCGAAATACCATCATCTCGAGTAGCTACAAATGCAATGTATTGATTACCATTAGAGACAACAGCAGGCTTAACACCTCTATCTGCACAGTATTTTTGAACTTGTTCTACAGCAGACTTAGCTGATGGGGATGTTTTTAACAGAGATGCTAAGCATTGGATGACTTTTTGATCTGGATTGACGGGAAGTTCAAAAAATACGTCGGTCTTCTTCGCTTCAAGAATTAGCGCTCTTGGATTGCCAAGTTCATAATCTGTATAGTCACCTTTCTCATATCTTTCTAACCCAAACTGCTTATCATCCCAACCTAAACATCTAAGAATATTGTCGATAATATGGAACCGGGTACTTGCCTCATTCATGGATGAACCTGTACCTGATTCTTCAATGAATTCATCCAAAAGTTTAAGCCCTTCAGCTAAAGTTTCTGCTGTCTCTTTGCTCATATAAAACTCTGAATTTATAAATTATATTAAAAACAAAAGAGCAATTTAGTGCATATCTGCTTGCTGAGTATAGGGTTTAAGTTCGAATTTGTGAAAAACTACAAAAAACGTCCTTCATATCTCCATGAAGGGCGTTTTTCTTTTGTTTAAATTACCTAGGTAGATTACCTTTCACGCACGTAAGTGGTTTGTACTAAGGTATCCAAAACAACTTCGCTCTTGGTCACTTTAAAATTGAGAGGCTGTTGCAAATCACCAAACAAAGGTGCACCGCCGCCAAGTAGAATAGGGAAGCGCGTGATCACCATTTCATCGATAAGATCTTCTTTTAAAAAGCTCTGAATCGTCACACCGCCGTCGATGTATAGCTCGTTAAAGCCTTTTGCATTCAGGTCAGTAAGCACATCTTTTAGCTCGCCTTTTACTAAAAAGACTTTGTCTTCGTAGCCCTGTGGGACTTCTGTCATGGTATTGCTGAGTACGAACACGGGTTTACTGTACGGCCAATCACAATCAAAACTCAGCACAACATCTAAGGTATTACGCCCCATGACTAAGCCGTCAATACGTTCCATTAATGGGAAGAAGCCAGTATCAATATTGTCGGGATTTGGTACGGATTGTAGCCAGTCGAGTTTGCCTTGTTTATCTGCGATGTAACCGTCCAGACTGGTTGCAATAAATACGATATTTGCCATGAGTACCTCATCAAAGTAGTGATGCTTGAGCCAAGCTAAAGTATGGGTTAAAATTAATTCTACAATGTAGAATAATGCTGAGTTTATCGAGAAGATCAAATGTCTGTCAACGAAAAGAAACGTGGAAGACCGACCGCAAAGCAGTCACAACTGAGTGCAGAAAGCATTTTGGAGTCGGCTAAGTTATTGATGAAAAAGGAAGGAAAGGTACCAAGTATTCGCCTGCTAGCGACCCAATTGAATGTGGATCCTATGGCGATCTATTACTACTTCAAAAACAAAAATGCTTTGCTTGAAGCGTTAACAACATCGTTGGTGGAAGACATTTATCAACCGCAAGCAAATGAAGATTGGCAAAGCGAACTCAAACACCTGTGCGTTAGTTATATTGATCTGTTGCGTGAGTATAACGGGCTGTTGCAAACCATGTTGAGCATGACATCCCACGGACCGGCTCAAGTGTTTACTGAGCGCTATCAATTGATTGTTCAACCATTGGGTTTATCCCAGCAAGTAGAGAAAGACAGTTTGGATCTGCTGGCGGATTACTTACACGGTTTTGCGCTGTCGATTAGCTGTTGCCATGATGCGAGCTTGATTAAGACTGATATGTTGGATGGACCGTTAAGTCTGATCTGCTCATCATTGTTGGTATCTCGAACCTAGCTCACATTAACGCGCTGTTTGGGTATATACCCTGAAAGAAATTCCCATAACCAAAGGTTCTAACTAAAAGAGATTACAGGACTTTTATTTGGTTAATTAGACCTAATATCTTGGTTATGCCCGAAGCGAAAGGCGAAGGGATACTTTCAATAATGCTTGCTGGCGTGCTAGAGCCGTCAGTTTGAAGATGCATTCAAACACAATAAGGGATAACAATGGCTAACGAATACATTCCACCAAAAGTTTGGACAAACGATAATGAAAATGGCGGTCAGTGGGCGAGCATTAACCGTCCGGATTCTGGCGCGCGTCATGAGCAAGAGCTTCCAGTTGGTGAGCACCCATTTCAGCTTTACTCAATGGGTACGCCAAATGGTCAGAAAGTGACGATCATGTTTGAGGAGCTTTTGGCAGCAGGTGTAACAGCAGCTGAATACGACGCATACCTGATCAAGATCGGCGACGGTGACCAATTTGGTTCAGGCTTTGTGTCAGTAAACCCGAACTCGAAGATTCCGGCTTTGGTTGACCGTTCAGGTGCTGAACCGGTGAATGTTTTTGAGTCTGGCAACATCTTGTTTTACCTAGCAGAGAAGTTTGGTCACTTCCTACCAACAGAAGGCGCGAAGCGCGCTGAGGTAATGAACTGGTTGTTCTGGTTGCAAGGTTCTGCGCCATACCTAGGCGGGGGTTTTGGTCATTTCTACGCGTATGCACCAGAGAAGTTCGAGTACCCAATTAACCGCTTCACTATGGAAGCTAAGCGTCAGCTAGACGTGCTGGATAAGCGCCTTGCGAACAACGAATTCCTAGGTGGTGACGAGTACAGTATTGCCGATATCGCAACATGGCCATGGTACGGCAACCTTGTTCTGGGTCGTGCGTATGATGCGGCAGAGTTCCTAGATGTGGAGAGCTACAAGAATGTTGTGCGTTGGGCGAAAGCGATTGATGAACGCGAAGCAGTACAACGTGGTCGTATTGTTAACCGTTCATGGGGTGAAGAGTGGGAACAGGTACCTGAGCGTCACAGCGCTGCAGACATTGATTCCGCACTAGCGAAAAAGTCTGCGTAATCGCTTCATCGTACTAAACGAAAAAGGAATGCTTGTGCATTCCTTTTTTTGATCCCTAGTGGTGTGTTTTCTCGATTAAGAAGTCGATAAGCACACGAACCCGCTTAGCTTTTTGGGTGTTCTTGTGAAAGTAAACATATAAGCCAGAATAGGGCTGCCAATATTCTTCAAGCACAGGCACCAACTCTCCAGTGCGAAAGCCCTCTTGTACGATAGGCGTCACAATACGACCAATGCCTAACCCGTTGATGGCAGCGTCAACCATGAGATCGGTGTCGTTGACGATCAGCGCGCTTGGCATGTCGATGGTGATGGCTTCCCCTTTGTTGTTCAACTTCAGCGGTGCGATTTGATTAGAAGAGATAAAGCGGTATTGAATCAACTTATGCTTTTTTAAGTCTTCTGGCGTATTGGGTAAGCCGAACTGCGCGACATAGCTTGGTGATGCAAATAACGCTTCTTTCACTGGGTGAGTGAGCTGACGTGCAATCATTCCTTCTTCCACTTTATCGCCAAAGCGGATACCCATATCGAACCCTTCACGAATGATATCGACAGTTTTATCGGAAACAGAAATTTCCAACTGGATATCGGGATAACGTTGGCAAAACTCAATGTAGATAGGTTTGAGCAAAGATTGATAAACAAAGCGTGGCACCGTGATACGAACTTTGCCCGATGGCACTCGGCTCAAATCACTTACACTCTCGACTGCGAGGTTAAGATCAGACATGGTAGTCAGTGTTCGATCGTATAAGCGTTGCCCTGCTTCTGTCAGCTCAATGCGACGAGTGGTGCGGGTAAATAATGGCAAGCCGAGTTGTTCTTCCAGCATTTTTAATGCCTGACTCACCGATGGTGGTGCGATTTCTAACTTACGTGCTGCGGCGGTGATGCTGCCTTCTTGTGCAATAGTATGGAACATCATTAATTGATTGTAGGTGGTGCCGTTCATGTTTCATCCTAGTGTTGCGTTTATTGTTAGTTTCTACCTAATAATAATTTAAGTAAAGAGCATCTAAAACTAAAGGTTACTCCAGCGTATTCTCTCTCCATCGGTTAACGCTTCGAAACAGAGGAATCACGATGAGCAAAGTACTGGTAATTTCAGGTCACCCAAACCTAGATGAGTCATACACCAACACAGTTATCCTAGACGAGCTAAAAGCAGGGCTTAGTGATATTGAAGTTCGTCGTTTAGACACTCTGTATCCGAACTACCAAATTGATGTTGAGGCAGAGCAAACTGCGCTTATGAGTGCTGATGTGGTTGTGTTGCAATTCCCATTTTACTGGTACTCAGCACCGGCGTTGTTGAAAAAGTGGGTAGATGATGTATTCAGTTTTAACTTCGCTTACGGTCCTGAAGGCGACAAGCTAAAAGGCAAAGACTTCATTCTGTCATTTACGATTGGTGGACCTGCAGAGTCTTACGATCCACTTGGTTACAACCACTTTACTATCGAGCAGTTTGTTTACCCATTCCAACAAACGGCTTATTTGGCGGGTATGAACTATCGTAAGCCAGTTTATACCCATCGTATGGTGTACATTCCAAATGTGTATAACAAGTTGGAAGAAGTGCAAGCACGTGCAAAAGATCATGCGAGCCGCTTAGCTGCACAGATTGAAGAAATCACCGCTTCACCAGAGAGCCGTATGCAGACATTTGTTGCTGAGTGGTTCACCAAATTTGATGTTTTAGAAGAAGGGACGGAGTTCTTCACAGACAAGCTAGCGCAAGACGTGAAATGGTCGATGCCAGAAGGTGAATTTTTAGGTCATGATGGCTTTCGTGATTGGTATGCGATTGCCCGTTCGACTTTTAAACCAAACTGTGACCACGACGTTCAGCAGATCGAAGTGAAACCTAATGGTGATCGTTTTCAAGTGGAACTGCGTATTCGATTAACAGCAGACAGTTATGATGATTCGATGATGAAAGGTGAAGCAGTCAACTTAAACGTTAATGAGACATGGCAAGTGTCGATTGATGAGAGTGGACGAGTCATCATTCATGAATACAGCGTTGTTCCAGTGGTGAGTTAACGGCCCTTAGCTAGCAATTCATTGCTTTCGCCCTAAGCCCAGATGCTTAGGGCTTTTTTTATTTGTTTAATATCTAAAAAACGAGCGCCATATTGACGCTCGTTTTCTCTAGATTATGTGCAGCTTAAATTAAGCAACAGATTGTTCCCGCGCGGTGTTCTGATAGGCAGGTAATTCCGATCTCAAGCCTTTGATCAAGCTGACACACATCAGCAATAGAACAAAAGTGAAAGGTAAACCTGTTGCCACCACCCCGGATTGAAGCGCTTGCAAGGCCTCTTTACCACCAATCCACAGCATTACCGCAGCGATAGAGCCTTCGATACATGCCCAGAAAATGCGTTGTGGTACCGGCGCATCAATTTTACCACCAGCAGTGATGCTATCGATAACCAGTGAACCAGAATCTGAAGAAGTGATAAAGAACACTAAAATCAGAACAATAGATAATACCGAGATGACCGAGCTAAACGGCATTGCATCGTAAACGTGGAAAAGGGTTAGTGAGATATCTGTAAGACCATTCGCACCCAGCTCGCCGACTTTGTTGACCACTTGATCAAGTGCGATACCGCCGAATACTGCCATCCAAATCAGTGTTACTGTGGTTGGAATAACGATAACAGCGAATAGGAATTCACGAACCGTACGACCTTTCGAAACTCGAGCGATAAACATACCGACGAATGGTGACCAAGATACCCACCACGCCCAGTAGAAGACCGTCCAACCATGCATCCATTCGGTATCATCTCGACCGTGAGGGTTACTCAGTGCGAAGATGTCTTTTGCGTATGCGACTGTGGTATCCCAGATCGACGTTGTTGCTACATCAAAGCTGATGAATAGCACAAAAGCCAGTAGAGCGAATGCCACCGCCATGTTGATGTTACTCAGTAGCTTAACGCCACCGTCGATGCCTCGAACAACAGAAAGTACGGCAATAAAGGTTACGAATGCGATAACGATCATTTGCATGCCAATGCCGCCATCCAGACCAAATACATGGTTGATGCCGCTCGTTGCTTGCTGTGCACCCAGACCAAGCGAAGTCGCAAGACCAAACAGGGTTGAAAGTACCGCAAGAATATCAATGACGTGACCTAACCAGCCCCAAGCTCTATCACCAAATAGCGGGTAGAACGCAGAGCGTAATGAAAGTGGTAAGCCTTTGTTGAAGGCGAAGAAAGCTAGCGAAAGTGCCACGATGGCGTAAATTGCCCAACCGTGAATACCCCAGTGGAACATGGTTGCACCCATAGCCAGGGATTTCGCTTCCTCTGTGTAAGGCTCAACATTCAGGGGCGTGCCATACCAGTCAGTGAAATAAGCCGTTGGCTCAGAGACACTCCAAAACAAAAGACCGATACCCATACCTGCGGCAAAGAGCATTGATAACCAAGAAACGGTTGAGTGTTCTGCTTGTGCATCTTTACCACCAATGCGGATTTTACCTAGTGGTGACAGTAAGACTGCGATAGCAAATACGATGAAGAAGTTTGTTGACCACATGAAGAACACATCGAAGTCAGAAATGATGCTGTTCTTTACGCCATTTAAGGCATCACGGGCTGTTGAAGGATCAACGATTAATAGAGAAGCAAGACAGAGAAGAACAAGACCAGCACTAATCCCAAATACTGGATTGTGGATATCAAATCCCCATTTTTGAACGTTATCTTGACCAACCTGATAGTCGGTAGTGTCGATACTATATTTTTTTAGTGCATTATCCATAAATACAACATGTACGCTTTATTAAATGTGCCCTTCTTGAGCAAGAAAAACACTAAAACCGCCCTCCAATTGTTTTGAGTTCAAATTAAAAAGTGCGACGCAATCATAATGTTTTGTGTAAAACAATGCAAATTGATGGTTTATTTAAAGGCGTTAACTACGTTTTAATGTGATTTTTGGTTGAAAATGCAATGAGGTGTAATGTTTTGATGTGTAAATATTTGCTTTTTGTTGTAGAGGAAGGTTTGTTCAAAAGGGAGGGGCAAAGCACGTGAGTGGTAACAAATTCGCGTGATTCTCGATAGACACGTTTGGCTAACTTATAAGCACAAACTCCAACCGACTTCGCATTCTTTTCGACAAATATCGAGTAAACGTAACCAATCGTAACAGAGCTGCTGTAACTGAACAGCGTTTCCATATACTCGACTTAATTTGTAAGCCACAGAATGCTGCTATGAGAAAAAACACTTTAATCAATGCTACGTTAGCGACCACCTTGACCGCTGTTTCTGCGTTTAGTTTTGCTGCTCCTACCGTTGTTCCTAATGCCCCAGAGTTAAGCTCTCGAGGCTATGTTTTAATGGATTACCACACTGGCACTGTGCTGGTGGAACGTGATGCCGACAAACGCCTAAACCCGGCGAGTTTGACTAAGCTGATGACCGCTTATGTCGCGGGGCAAGAGGTGAAGTCAGGCAACATTAGCCTAGACGATGAAGTGGTGATCAGCCGCAATGCGTGGGCGAAGAACTTCCCTGATTCTTCAAAAATGTTTATCGAAGTTGGTACCTCGGTTTCGCTTTCCGATCTTTACCGCGGTTTGATTGTGCAATCAGGTAACGACGCCAGTGTCGCGATTGCTGAGCACGTCGCCGGAAGTGAAGCAGGCTTTGTTGGTTTGATGAATAGCTGGGCGAACCAGCTTGGTTTATCGAACTCTGCCTTTACCAACCCACATGGTCTAGACAGTGACGGTTTGTACTCGACCCCGCGTGACATCGCAACGCTAGGTCGTGCCATCATCCGTGATCTTCCTGATATCTACCCGCTGTACAGTGAAACGTCGTTTACCTACAACGGCATTACTCAATACAACCGTAATGGTTTGCTGCGTGACCGTAGTATGAGCGTTGACGGTATGAAGACGGGTTACACCAGCGGTGCCGGTTACAGCCTTGCAACGTCTGCTACCAATGGCGACATGCGCTTAGTCGCGGTTGTTATGGGAGCAAAAAGCCCAAGTGTACGTGAATCAGAGAGCAAACAGCTTCTGAGTTACGGTTTCCGTTTCTTCGATACTGTTGTGCCAACGCAAGCTGGTAAAGAAGTCGCAACAGCACGTGTTTGGATGGGTAACCAAGACGAACTTAAAGTTGGCGTTGAACGCGATATTTACCTAACGCTACCGAAAGGTGACGTGAACAAGTTGGAAGCAGAAGTGGAATACAACGGCGACCTAATGGCTCCGATTCAACAAGATCAAATTGTTGGCAAAGTCCTATATAAAGTGGATGGTGATGTAGTGAAAGAAGCGGATCTCGTCGCACTTGAGCCAGTAGAAGAAGGCGGTATCTTTAAGCGCCTAGTGGATTGGTTCAAGCGTTTGGTTGCAAGCTGGTTCTAACCTTCTTTTTTCTCTGATTTTATTTGAAGCCGCATCTTAGTTTTAAGTTGCGGCTTTTTGTTTATTTAAAGCTCAGTTTTTTCTCCCAATGGTTTCCCACAACGCCAATACAAGGATGACAGGAAATCTTGCCATTAGAGCAACATTTATATGACCGTGACATTTATATAAAAATCGATTCTTATGCGCACTTGGGAATGTATCGGATTGATGTTATTGTTCGCTTATAAATCAGATGCTTCTAAAAAGAAAATTCTTAATACAATCGAGATGGAACGTAATACTTCGTGAGAAAAAGCTATGTTGTCACTTTGCTAGCGGCACTGCTTTGGGTAGTGGTCGCTTTTGCTTTACACGATTACTGGCGTAAGGATTCGCCAAGTGAAAATATTCAACAAATCATCAGCCAAGATCCTCAGGTTTTGCTTGCTAAATCAGCTCAAGGTGAGGCATTGCTGGATGTCAGTGCATTGGCGTACAGTGATCCGGAACGCGCACAACAAGCACTGGCTGCAATCGGCAACACCTTTTCGACTGAGCTTGAAAAATCCTACGCCTTGTATCAGCAATATCGTGTTGCTCGTGCGAACGATGAGCCACAACTGGCGGCAGAGTATCGTGGGCAGCTCCAGACCATCGCTCGTGAAACTGAACAACCTTGGCTTGATGCAGTACTTTTGGCAGACAGTGCCATGCAGCACACCTTGCACGGGCGTAATGATGTTGGTTTGACTGAAATAAAACTTGCCATTGATATCGCCAAAAAAGAACAAATTAACTCTCTATTGCCACGGTTCTACAATATCGCGGGGGCGCTAAATAATGCGACCAATCAATTAGTCGATGCCCAGCGCTATTTCCTTGATGCAATAGATATCGCCAATAAAGTGGGGCAAGAGGCCTACAAAGGGACAATCTATAACAACCTAGGGCTGCTTTATCTGCATATTGAAAGCTGGGATAGGGCGTTAGAGTTCATCCAAAAAGCGCAGCAGATTTATCTAAAGCGTCACGCTCAAGGGCATAAAGCGCGAGGGCTACAGATTCTGTATCTCAACGAAGCGCATGTTTATAACCGACAGGGTAACGTTGAGCTCGCTCGTGCTGCTTATGAGAAATCTCAAGAGTTCTACAAGGCAACCTCAACGAACCTTCGCCATCATCTAATTCAGCTGAAAGGCAAAGCTGACATGCTGTTGCTGGAAAAGCAGTTTACTAAGGCGCTTGAAACTACACAGCAGTGCGTTATGTTGCCTTCTGCTGCTGACTTTCCAATTGAATATGGACAGTGTTATTTGATTATGTCGAAGTCTCAATTGGCGCTCGGAGACTTAGATAAGGCGATGCAAAGTGCGGCATTGAGTGCGGCTGCGTTTCGTTCGATAGAGCATCAACGTTGGCTGATTCGAGTTGAAGAACAGAAGGCAAAGATATTCGAACAACTTGGCGAGTATGAGAACGCTTTGAATTCCTTTAAGCATTTTTCTGCTAACAGTAAGAAGCAGTTACTCGGCAAAGTGTATGATTTAGAACAGGCGTTTGCGACAGAGCACATCCAGCGTGAAAGAGACGTATTGGAAGTAGAAAAACGTTTGGCGGAATCGGAGCTGGATCAAGAGAAGCTGCGCTTTCAGATTGCGATTATCTGGATAGCGGTTTGTGCTGTCGTACTGGCGCTTACGGTGTCTAAAGTCTTAGCGACGCAGCGAAAAAACCAAGAGCTTCATCAGCTTTCTTTGCTTGACCCACTGACTCAATTGCATAACCGACGCTTTTACTATGATCAGATTGATCACCCTGCACAGTTAGATGCAAAAACAGAGTATCGCGTTGTGTTGTTTGATATTGATAACTTCAAAGACGTTAACGATATTCACGGACATGAGGCAGGCGACCGCGTTTTGGAAGGTTTTGCAGAACGATTGAGGCTTCATGTTCATGCCCAAGAGTTGTTGATTCGTTGGGGCGGTGAAGAGTTCTTGATGCTATTAAGAGCAACCGATGACCTAGCGAAACGTCTTGAAGAAATTCGTCAGCACATTGATGACGCGTTGTTCGAAACCGAAGAGGGAAGTTTGCACATCACTACCTCAGTTGGGGTAAGTCATGGTGGGCAGATTGATACCTTCACGTACAACGACGAATATTTCCGCCGCGCAGATAAAAGCCTCTATGAAGCGAAGCAAAACGGTAAGAATCAGGTGGTATTTCCTGACGGACGATAAAGAAGATTGGCAACATTGCTTGTAAACGAATCGGCAGATTGAAGCGTTCAATCTGCCGTTTTTGTTTTGTGCTTCATTTTTCTGTCGTTGCGGTCGCCTACTCAGCGTAGAGCACTCTTAAAGAGAACCATTCAGAACAAAAACGGAGTTACGCGTGCGCAAGATTCTATCTTTGACCTTGGCTATGTCACTTACTGGCTGTGTTATGCCTCAGCATCAACCTGTAGAAACGGGGCAATGTGTGGGGGTAATGTCATCACAAGATGCTTACGGCTACCTCAACCCAAACCATTACACCATGCAAGTGTTGGCATTGAAGAAAGAAAAAGATGTCAAAGAGTACATTCGTTACATTGACCCGAAACATCCGGTATGGGTGAACTGGAAAAACAGCCGCGGCACTCGTTGGTACACAGTGACGGTGGGTGACTTCAAGACCAAGCAAGATGCCTACAGTGCACTCTCTTCTTTACCAAGTCGAGTTAAGCAATCTTCTCCTTTCGTCATGACGTTTGCTGAAATGCAACGCAAGCAAGAAACCAGTGTAGTACGTATGCGCTAGTGCTGTTCTTGTCATTCCAATAAACACTTTGTTGTTACACATCGAGCCTTTGCAATCGGTTGGAAAGGCTCAATTGAACCATCAGTCACCGATCTTCTCCAATGTACACGCAAGATCACGCTTCTAACGCGCTTTTGACTTTACTTGTTATCGGGTATTTTTTAGTCTTCGCATCCCACTTTTTCTGTTGGAGTCACCATGAAGCAAGAAATGTACACCACCTACGCAAAGCAATACGATGTGGCAGCACAAGATAACCTGTACAACGCGCACTTTGAGCGTCCAAATACCTTTGAACTTATCGGTGATGTTACAGGTAAAAGGGTGCTGGATTTAGGCTGCGGTTCGGGTATTTACGCACAGCTTCTATTGGCGCGAGGCGCAAGCTCTGTGACTTGTATTGATGCTGCGCAAGAGATGATTGATATCGTTAAGGGTAAGTTGGGTGATTCAGTTACAGCTTATGCGCAAAACTTGGCGTTAGGCTTACCAGAAGAGCGAGATGCGCAATATGATCTTGTTATTTGTCCGCTCATGGTTCATTACATCGAAGATCTTCGCCCTTTGTTTAATGATATCCAACGTGTGTTAACAGCAGGTGGTCAGTTCGTATTTTCGACTCATCATCCATTTGCGGATTTTGAGTGTTCTGCTTCAGGCAATTATTACGACAAAGAGCTTGTAGAAGATATGTGGAACACCGTTGGTGAGCCAGTTCCTGTGGCATTCTATCGTCGCTCTTTGCAAGACATTACCGATGCGATCAGTGGGGCTGGCATGGCGATGTTGGCGATCTCAGAAGGTAAG
The DNA here is from genome assembly GCF_001591145.1 of Vibrio harveyi NBRC 15634 = ATCC 14126 = KCTC 12724. Classification (GTDB taxonomy): domain Bacteria; phylum Pseudomonadota; class Gammaproteobacteria; order Enterobacterales; family Vibrionaceae; genus Vibrio; species Vibrio harveyi. The sequence continues at coordinate 54,909 of NZ_BCUF01000011.1, forward strand.
GTGAATGAGAAGATTCGTGAAATCTCAGAAGAACATTACCAACGCTTGGCGACATTCCCGAACTTCATCTTCATTAAATGTGTGGCGCTGAGCTAGTAAAATCAGTGAGTTCAGATAGAAAAAACGGAAGCGCAGAGGCTTCCGTTTTGTGATCTTAGCGCTGAGCTTAAAGTGCTGCGAGAATAGTTTCCGCTTTGCTTGCTTCAAATGTTTTTGGCTCTTCAACGTTTAATGCGGTGACCACACCATTGTCGATGATCATCGCGTAACGCTGTGAACGAACGCCACCAAAACCGCCGGTGTCCATTTCTAGGCCCAGTGTTTTGGTAAAGCTTGCGTCGCCATCGCCTAGCATTAATAACTCAGACGCGTTTTGCGCTTCACCCCAAGCTTGCATCACGAATGCATCGTTAACAGAAACACAAGCAATCAGGTCCACACCTTTCGCTTTAAGTTGGTCAGCCAATACGACATAACCTGGCAAGTGCGCTTCTGAACACGTTGGCGTAAATGCTCCAGGAACCGCAAACAGAACCACTTTCTTATCCGCAAACAGTTCTGTCACTTGGTGGTTAACCATACCATCGGCAGTCAGTTCGCTTAGCGTTGCCGCTGGCAGTGCTTGACCTTGTTGAATCATGATTTTCTTCCTTTTGGGTAGCTTTATTTAGCCCACTCAGTCTAGCGCTAAAACCACGGGCTAACCACGGAAGAAATGTAAGGTCTTAATTGGCATCATAAAAACAAACCGCCTCAGTGGACGGTTTGTTTATTTTTTACATTGCGTTTAGATAAGACTTGTAAGAATGAAGTCGGACGGTTGCTGCGCCGATAACGTCAATGAAACCGAACAAACTGTGTGGCTTATTCGCTGCAATCCATGCTGAACCAGTGGCTCCGATCGGGATGGTTTTGCCTTCCGGTTCGAAGATCTCCAGAATCACAGTACGACCATGGCTACTGGTATTTGCGCCGACATGCTGACGGACGCTTTGTGGTCCTTGCAATGGTGAGACAGAGGATTCCCCAGTGCCTGCCGTAATGCTGTGTACGCGAGCGCGGAATACTTCGCCTGGGTAAGCATCGACGTAAAATTCGGCAAACTGTCCTTTTTCAACATAGCGGTAGGTTTGGTCTGGAATACGCATTTCTAAGAACTTACGTGACGTATCGTAGATGTGCATATTGCCGACACGGCTCCCATCCGCGACATTCACTACCGCAACTTGCCCATCATAAGGCGCTCGAACTGTCTTACGCTCTTGCTCAAATTGGGTCTTTTGTAGGTCGGCATGCAGGGATTTTAACGAGGCTTCTGCAACGCGCAGTTGAGACTCGTAGTATTCGATGTCTCGACCTTTAAAGATCTCTGGTGATGTTTTGCCGCGAATGATGTCGCGCTTCAACTGCGCCACATTTTCTTCTTGCTGAACAATCCCTGCTTTAATTTTTTCTACGTCTGCCAAAGAGGTGGTATCGACAAGGGTATAAATCACATCGCCTTTCTTCACTTCTTGGTTGTGGTCGACATAGATGTGGTCAATCTGTTCTCTAAATAGGGGAGAAAGAACCGAATGAGGTGCTTTTACGGTGGATGAGTAGGTCAAATCAACCGGAGCCCAAAGGCGTGAGAGTATCCCTAATACTACCAGAATAAATGCACCACCAGAGACAATCCAAAATGCGCTTTTGAACGTCCATTTTATCGCGCCTGTCGAAACCAAAATCCACATGATCAGAATGTACGGAATCATTACCTCTTTCATGGATTATTCCCCTGCTGTTTTGGTCGTTGTTTGTGGCTGTGAAGCCAATCGACTATTGCGAATGATGTTGCTCAGTGAGCTGCCGATGTGTTCCCAGTTGGCGAACGCAATGATTAACGCCAGCACCCACCACGCTTTATGGATGAACAAACCGCATAGAGAAAGCGCAAATACCAATTGGATATGAGAACTTTTCTTCTTTTGAGCTCGATGTACCGCAACTTCGTGGATCTGCCATAGCAAATAGATGACAAAAAGAGCAAGCGCTATGGTGACGGAAAATAGATAACCGCTGAAGTACTCGGAGTTGAAGATCACCATCATGGTGTCGTTAGGGGTATTGGTAAACAAGCTCATATCAATATCTTTCGAATTGATCGTACCCATAGGCGCAAGCAAGTAAGCTCCACCGAGCATTAGAGCCATGAAAAGTGAGAACTTTAATAGCACCATAAAAATCGCAAAAATGACACGACCTATGGCTTTTATGACGTTCATAGTTATACCTTTTGTCAATGTGTGAGGGTAAAACGTTGAGCGCGTGATTATTGTTTTGTCTTTTGTAATCACATGCGCGGAATTGTATGAAAAAACGCCATAAGTTGAGTGATATATGATATAAGTTAAGCTTATGTCAGCATGAAAATATTAGAGAACACATAATCTATGAAGCACTCAGATTACAGTCTTATCCCGACCTTTGTGGCTATTGTGGAAGAGAAGAGTTACACCAAAGCGGCGCAACGTCTGGGTGTGAGTCAATCTGCGGTCAGCCAAGCGGTAGTCAGGCTTCGTGAGGTGTTTAAGGATGCGTTATTCATTCGTGAAAGCCACGGCGTTGCACCAACGGCGTTTGCAGTTGATATCTACCCGACATTAGCGAGTGCAGTAGAGAGCATCGCATATATGCTGCCAGAACATACTCGGTTTGATCCTGCTGAGTGCGATAAGCGTTTTGTGATCTCTTCCCTTAGTGTGTTCGGTTTTACTCTTCTTCCTGAACTTTCCGCTTTGATCAGTGAGAGAGCGCCAAAAGCCAGCACACGCATTGAACCGTTATACACCATGGATTTGACGAACCTACTGAGAACCCAGCAGTGTGACTTGGTGATAGAGGCTCACACTAATCTGCATCCACATTTACGTTCTAAAGTATTGATGTCTGATAAGTTGACCGTGGTGTGTCGCAAAGATCATCCTCGCTTAACGGGCAACAGGATCGGTGTCAAAGAGTACCTCAATGAAAAGCACGTCACTTTGTCTCAGTTCAATCAACAAAATGGTTACCTAATTGGTCGAGGAATCAAGGATGAAAAACTCTTAGGCCAACGTGATGTGGCATGGCAGGCGAGTAGCATTATTGAAGTATTGCCGGTTGTGCAGCGTTGTGATTATCTCGCTCTGATGCCACAAACCTTGCTGAAGCAGTATTGCGACCTCTATCAGCTCAAAGAGCTAAAAGCAGACTTCATGAAAGATCCAATTGATGTCGCCATGTACTGGCATTCTTCTCGCACAAATGATCCTAGTCATCAGTGGTTGAGAGAGCAGTGTTTATTAGCCGCTGAGAAATTTACCGAAAATCATTAGATTAAAGTGAATATTTTCACTATACCGTATGGATGGTTCTTTAATGAGACACTAGACTGTAAATATATTCCTCAATATCACTGGGGCTTTTGTGCAGGGAAGTCGGTTTTTTTTCACGAGCATTCGAACTAAGTTCATTGTCATCTATACCTTGATGACGATTTGCTTTGTTTTGATTTTGTTTGGTGCCCTTTATTTTAAAGAGCAGCAACGTGTGTTTAGTGTTGCCTTAAAAAACTCGATTCAAGTTTCAAACCTCCATTCTGATGTGATTAGCCAAGAGCTACAAAGAAACATCGCCTCACTTCAAACCATCAGTGGGCATCAAAGGGTTCAGCATGGTGATGTTCCATTCATTATTGAAGAACTGAAATGGCTGCAAAGCATGTCGAAACATGCGGTGGTCAATACTTTGTTCGTCGACAATGAATGGAACTTGGTCGATTACCAAGGTCGTAGAACCAAAGTGACGCTGGCAGACATAACTGAGGATGTTAACTGGCAACAGGCAAAATACCATGTCACTAAGCCGCACATTGGTTTGGTGACAGGAGAGCCGTTGATTGCATTGGGTGTCCCTGTTTTTAATTCACAAAATGAGTGGAGTGGTATTGTTGGAGTATCCATCTCTATTGACTATTTGAGTAAGAGACTGTCCAAAGTCAAACTTGGAAACAGTAGTTATGCATGGATTGCCGACAATTACGGAAATGTGGTCTCCCACCCAAATAACACGCTTATTTTAGCGGCAAATATCTTTGATTCTGACAGTATCGGTTTTGAAGGCTTTGGGAATATTGCCTTGCAAACACGACAGCACGATATCGGCTACGGACATTATTATGATGAGAATGTGGGTGAATCCAAGATCGTTACCTTTTCTGCCATTGATAGTCTGCCGGGTTGGACGTTGTTTGTCACAACGGAAGAGTCAGACATATTCCTTGATATCAAAGCACTAGTAGAAGACGTCACCATTACCTTATCGGTGGTGATCATCGTTTTTCTACCGATTATCATCTATCTGACCAACTCTGTGACGTTACCGATTGTGGAGTTAACGCAGGACGTTAAAAATTCGGTCAGCAGTCACTACACCGAATTTGCTGGGCAAAACTCTTTGGATGAAATTGGGCAATTGTCTAACGCATTTAAAAACACCATAGAAGAGATTCAACAGCATAATCGAAACTTGGAAGATGTGGTGGCGAGCAGAACTAACGAGCTGAACGATGCCAATCACGACCTCGCGATGTCTGTGAAATTACTCAACGAAAATAATCAGAAGTTAACTTGGTTAGCCATGTATGACCCATTGACGAACTTATTCAATCGACGAGCTTTAATTAACCAAGTACATCAAGAATTGACCAATAAGACGATACCTTTTCACTCTACTTCTCTGATTCTTATTGATCTTGACTATTTTAAAGTGGTGAATGACACCTTTGGGCACGATGTGGGTGACCAAGTGCTAATGCATATAGCCGATTTCCTGAGTAACAATTTGAGAAAACAAGATCTTATTGCAAGATGGGGCGGGGAAGAGTTTGTCATTCTACTGAGAGATACATCGATTGAGCAAGGCGAGCAAATCGCTCTCAACTTACAAGAGAAAATGAAACAGGAGAACTTTTCGCCCGTGACGTGCATGACATTTAGCGCGGGTGTTGCAACGTTAGAAGTTGGGCAAAACTTCGATGAACTGGTTGCCTGCGCTGATAAGGCGCTTTATCTCGCCAAGAATTCAGGAAGAAATTGTGTCAAAACCAGTTTAAGCGTAGCGTCGTGACAAAGAGCTAGGGTTTGTTGTTCTTTCTCGGCGAAAATCTGTTAGAAAAGTCAGCAAACCCTAGTCACCTAGCACTAATATTTAGTGGCTTGCCAAGTAGTTCGCGACTTGAGTACGGTATTTCGCTTTAAGCGCTTCATCAATGAAACTGGCGTTGATTGCATTAACCGTAAACTGAGCCAGTTCTGATTTCGTCATTGGATGAGCATCGCTGACCGCTTTAAAGTTATCCGTCATGTAGCCGCCAAAGTACGCCGGGTCATCCGAGTTAATCGTCACCGCGACCCCCTTACGCAGCAAATCGACTATGTTGTGCTGCTCCATTTGGTCAAACACACACAGCTTAATATTCGACAATGGACAAACCGTTAGTGGCATTTTACTTTCGATAAGCGCATCTACCAATGAAGCATCTTCAACACAGCGAACGCCATGGTCCACACGACTAACGCTAAGCATCTCAACAGAGTCAATGATGTTTTGCGCCGGACCCTCTTCACCCGCGTGCGCTACCGTCAATAGGCCTGCTGCTTTTGCTTGTTGGAAAGCGCGTTTGAATTTCTCTGGCGGGTGACCGAGTTCTGAAGAGTCCAAACCTACACCGATGATTTTGTCTTGATGTTTGATGATTGATTGCAGCGTTTCAATGGCGCTTTCTTCCGATAGGTGACGCAAGAAGCATGCGATAATTTGAGACGTAATACCTAGCTGCTCGTTACCATCTTGCATTGCTCGGTGAATACCGTTGATGACCGTTTCAAACTCAATGCCACGGTCGGTGTGGGTTTGCGGGTCAAAGAAGATCTCAGTATGGATGACGTTGTCGGCTTTGCAGCGCTCTAAGTATGCCCAAGTCAAATCATAGAAATCTTGTTCTGTACGCAGCGCGTTAGCACCTTGATAGTAGATATCTAGGAAAGACTGTAAATCTTCGAATTCGTACGCTTTGCGCAGTGCCTGTGGCGATTCGTATGGAATGTCTATGTTGTTACGTTGTGCCAGTTCAAACAACAGTTCTGGCTCTAGCGAACCTTCGATATGTAAGTGTAACTCTACCTTTGGAAGACCTTGAATAAATGCGTTCATAATAAACTCCCACTTTTTCTTATGGTTGTTGTGGATGCAATTACTCTAAGGATAGGTATAGATTGAGAAAAATCGAACGCCATTACAAAGAGTAAGATCCACAGTGATCTCGACTCTTCGTAATCAGCACTTTGCGGGAGCTGGTAGAGACCCCCAAACCATATCATTGGGGTTATACGAAGCAAACGGTTGCGATTATACGCAAAAATTGAAGCTTGGCTAGAGTCGTTGATGAAATTGTTATTTGTGGAGAACGGAGAACGGAGAACGGAGAACGGAGAACGGAGAACGGAGAACGGAAAGGCAAAAAAGTGTTGGTTTAGTTGAGCGATGGAGATCTGTATCGAGGCTGTGATTCATCGCATGATGGCTTCGTTGTCAGCACACACCTTGCTGAGCGTCGAATATTCAGTGGCTAATACTGAACCACACCATGCGAGAAACATTGGGAGTCATATCGAATTTAATGTGCGTTGCTCATTGTGAATTGAGAAGAGGGGTGGCGATACCTTGCACGTCGATATTTTAGATTGAGAAGAGTAGAGAAAAGGAAATGGAATGTATTTATAGTTCGAACATTTTATCAAATTCTCTTTGCTCCATGATGTCCTCAATTCGGCGGCGCGTTTGTTGTTTAATCGCTGCGGCGTTTTGTTCGGACTCTTTCTTTTCTTGCTCAATTTGCTTCTTGCTTTTCTTTGCCATGATTTTTCCTTTGGAAATTCTTCCTAAATATCCGCATTATTCATTAATGCACGAAAATTGATTTATTTAATAATAAAACTTCCTAGCTTTGAACCTGAGTCACACAGAATGTCTCCGGAGTAGGTTTTCTCACAGTATTTAAAATCAATGAGATAACAAGCAGATTGGAGTTTTGGTAATATATGGCGCCTTAAAATATCACTATTGAGTTGATGAATTTTGGCGTTCCAAGAGATGTCGGGTTGTTTTAAACGGAATTCAATCTCTATCATTTATTCTCCTGTTTTTTGGTGATCTTTTCTTTATTCAATAATTGGTACCAGTGTCTTTGACGACCTGTTCTTCTAGACATAATTTTTCCTAATTTTAAGTAAGTGAAATACCAACGATGGCTATCGGGTTCGATAGATCTAGTGTTCCAACGATGGATATCGTATCCGCCGCGTCTACAAACCAAGTCATTCTCGCTGAACTTAGCATCTCGAGGTTACTTGGGTATATTTTAGGCAGCAGAAAACCAAGCAAAATTTAATTGCTAAATATTAAGTTTGAGGAATTTTTTGAAGGGGGAGAGAGTTTGGTGCAGCGAGGAAATGCTGCACCAAGAAAAGCTATCTTATAGAGGAGTAACTTCAGTCGCTTGAGGACCTTTTTTACCTTCTTCTACATTGAAGCTTACTTTCTGACCTTCAGTCAAAGTTTTGAAACCGTCAGCAACGATTGCGTTGAAGTGTACGAATACATCTTGACCGCCGTTGTCTTGAGTTAGGAAACCAAAGCCTTTAGTTTCGTTAAACCATTTTACTGAACCAGTTACTTTACCAGACATAAAAACCTCTGAAATTAAACAATAATATACGAATTGTGATGGATCTTTTTTAAGCTATTGAATGTGCAATCAAGAGGAAGTTTTACGCAGGAGTCTGAATCAAGGATTCAGGGTGTTACTGAGAGGGAACTTAAACTAAATGTAGCATTAACAGCTCTTTTCTAGAGCCAGACGCCACTATACAGGGTGTTTAAAAAATAGCTACATTTATTTTTCAAATTCTTTTCGTTCGAAAAAACTGATGGAGTAGAACAATTTCATCCCCTCATGATTTGGCATCCCCCTTCCTACAATGAGTCCATACCAATAAGGGAGGCAATATTATGAGCACAGTGAGAGAGATTCGTCAGATCATTCCATCGCATGCAACCGCAGATGGTGATGGGGTTAAAATTCGTCGCGTAGCCGGATTCAATAACACGAGCTTTTCACCATTCTTGATGGTCGATGAGCTTAAATCAGACCAACGTGCAGATTATGTGGGTGGTTTCCCTCCACATCCACATCGGGGCATTGAAACACTAACTTATATGCTCACCGGTCATTTCCAACATCGTGACCATATGGAAAACATTGGTGAGCTTCGTTCTGGCGGTGCGCAATGGATGGCTGCTGGTCGTGGTGTGATTCACAGTGAAATGCCAATCATGAAAGACGGCGAGCTGCACGGTTTCCAAATTTGGATTAACCAACCTGCACGAGACAAGATGTCTCCGGCGCAATATCACGACTTCCAACCGGAAACTATTACCGAGCATCGCGCAGAGTCCCATGGTTTGGTTCGTGTTATTTCTGGCGAGTTAAGCATCGGCGATGAGGTTGTCAAAGGACCGCTAAGTAAAACGGGTGTACCGGTGACGGTTGCTGATTGGCGATCGCATCCAGGTGCGACAATGACATTAATGACACCGAAACATCACAATATGATGACCTATGCTTATAAAGGAAGTATTAAAGTGGGCGAGCGCGTGGTCATGCAAGGTGAGATGGCACTGCTTTCGCAAGGTGAGTGGGTAGAGCTGCAAGCCAATGACGCTAGCGGAGTACTGCTCTTTATTGGCGAGCCAATTAATGAACCTGTTGTGCATTATGGTCCATTTGTGATGAACAGCATCGACGAGATTGAACAAGCGATTCAAGACTACAATTCTGGTGTATTTGAAACTTATTAAGGCACCCAATACCGTTGCTCGGCACCAAGTCTTGACGCCAACTCTTGGAATTACAGTTCGAGAGAAAAACACTAAGTGATTTGGAGTCCGTTTATTGGGCTCATACGCAAGCAAAGACGATATCCACTGCCATCGAATTTGCATCAGCCACACCAATTGGGTGTGGCTTTTTTTGTCTTTCACGAGGGCAGTGAGCTTTTTTGTGCTCTGTTTAGCTTTGCTCCCAGCGTTCAATGGCTTGTGGACCACATTCCACACCCAGCTCATAAGCTTGACGTAAAGGTTCTGGCGAGCGGCTTAAACGCTTTAACTTAAAGCCTTCTGGTGGACAGATTTGGATGATCTCAACGCCAACTGGCGGGTTCTCTATCAGTTCCAGACTCCGGTTGTAACGAATATGGCGCGTGAGCATTGGCTCGATTAACGCTGGATGATCTTTCAGTAAACGTGAAGTTAGCTTTTCAAACTTAGGCTTGGATTTGCGATAGCTGGCAGGGCGGCTTCGTAGCACCATGATTTTGGTTGCACCGCGTTTGATGGCTTCGGCAATAGGGATTGCATCCGCTACACCACCATCCACATACCTTACGCCATCTAATGGCACACCATTGCGGTACATGATTGGTAAGGCGCTGCTGGCTTTCATGGTTTCCGCCAACATTTCTACGGAAGGTGTTAGGTATTCTGGTTGTCCGTTGTCTTGTCGTGTGACACCTAAAAAGAATGGTCGAGGATCGGCAGAGAGTACGGCTCGATCAATGCCCAACTCTTTAAGCGTGACGTCCCACATCCAATCTAAATCCATCATATCGCCACCGCGTACGAGTTGAGTGGGGGAGATAAATTCTTTTCGTAGACTGTAGTCGAGATAGATTTTGAGGTTTCTGCCCGGCATTTTAGCAAGGTAAGCCGCTAAGTTACTTGCGCCCGCCGAGACACCCCAAAAGCTGTCAAAAGGGGAGAAATCTTGTGCCATAAAGTGATCGAGTATGCCGCAGGAGAATACCCCACGCATCGCGCCGCCTTCTACAATCAACGCTCGAGAACCAACATGTTCCATCCTAGCCATCCGTTTCGATTATTCTGATTTGGATACGAACTAATTAGAGTAACGGATCTAATGCGTATACCCAAGTCGCGTTCACTTTGACCTTACCTTGATGAATCTGCTTTTTATGTTATAACATAACAATAATCAAAATTATTATAAGGTAGCGTGTGTCTTGTGTGAGGTGAAAATGAGCGATATTGACGCCATTATTAAGCATGTAGAGGTGAGCTTTAAAGCTCAAGGAAAGCAATTAACTTCCAAGAGAAAACTGGTGTTGAAAGCGTTGGTCCATGCCGATAGAGCCTTGTCAGCTTATGAGTTGGTGGATTATTGCAAAGCCCATTTTGAACAAAATATTCAGGCAATGTCGGTGTATCGAATCTTGGATTTTCTTGAAGGTGAGCACTTGGCTCACAAGCTTAAAGTTTCTAATAAATACATCGTCTGCTCCCATATCCTCTGCGAGCACGAACATGGCGTTCCTCAATTTCTCATCTGCTCCAAATGCAACAAAATTAGCGAGCAAGCCATCGACCCAAGCTTGATTCACGGTCTGCAATCCCATGCAAAAGAAGAAGGCTTCACCGTTGTCAGCCCTCAACTAGAGATCAATTGTGTTTGTGATGACTGTGCGAAATCCCAGTAAGTGTCTTTGAGTGTCCACTTATTGTCGTCTTCATCACTGCCACTTTACGACGTTTATCCTTTCCCATTATTAGCATCATCAGCAAGGAGTTCTGAACCGCTATGCCTGCAACACTGATTAAAAACGCCCTTGTCGTCAACGAAGGAACCATTACCGAGACCGATTTACGAATTGTCGATCAGCGAATTGAAGCTATCTCGACCGATATCGCCTCAAAACCGGAAGACACGGTGATTGATGCTAAAGGGTGTTATCTAATCCCCGGTATGATAGACGACCAAGTACACTTTCGTGAGCCGGGTTTAACGCACAAAGGTTCGATTGCAACAGAATCCCGTGCAGCGGTTGCAGGTGGTATCACAAGCTATATGGAAATGCCGAACGTAAACCCTGCCACGACGACCATCGAAGCGTTAGAAAGCAAATTCTCCATTGCCGAGCAGAGCTCCCTCGCGAACTACTCTTTCTATCTTGGTGCGACCGAAGACAACCTTGAGCAAATCAAACAGCTTGATCCAAAGAGACATTGTGGCGTGAAGGTTTTTATGGGGGCTTCGACGGGGGATTTGTTGGTGGAAGCACCTCAAGCCTTGGAGGAAATTTTCCGTGATTCACCGGTGCTCATCGTAACGCACTGTGAAAGTGGACCTGTGATTGCGCAAAACAAACAGCGACTACTCAAAGAGAAGTCGGAATTCACCATTGAAGATCATCCGATACTGCGTGATGACGAAGCGTGCTATGCGTCCTCTTCTTATGCGGTAGAACTGGCTAAGAAGTACAACAGTCAGTTGCATGTTCTGCACATTACAACGGCAAAAGAGTTAGCACTGTTTGATGCAGGTCCAATCGAGAACAAAAACATTACCGCTGAAGCTTGCGTTCATCACTTGTGGTTTAGCAATGAAGATTACGCAGAGCGTGGTAACCAAATCAAATGTAACCCAGCGGTGAAATACCCAAGTGACCGTGAGGCTATTCTAAAAGCACTTAATACAGGTCAAATTGACATTATCGCGACAGACCACGCCCCCCACACGAGGGAAGAAAAACAGGTGCCTTACGAACAAGCGCCAGCGGGGTTACCTTTGGTACAGCACGCACTATTGTCTTTATTTGATCAAGTCGCTCGCGGACATATGACGATGGAGCAAGTGGTTCAAAAGACGGCACATAACCCAGCCATCCGCTACGGTATTGAGCAACGTGGCTTTATCCGTGAAGGGTATTTCGCTGATTTGGTGCTGGTGGATACAAAAATGCCGACCTTAGTCACCAATGACAATAGCTTGTACCACTGTGGTTGGTCGCCTTTTGCTGGCCATCAGTTCTCCTCACAAATCAAGAAAACTTGGGTCAACGGTGGGTTGGTGTATGTCGACCAACAAGTCAATGAGCAGGCAGCACATGCTATGCGATTGGTATTTGATCGCTAAGACTCACGTTTTTCAAAAACTTAGATTATTTGAAAGCTCAGTTTATTTTCGAAAGCTTACATTTATCCGCTTTCATCGGGCTTTATTTGTAGAAGTATAGTTGTCGTAACTTGAGTGTCTTTTCGGCATCAAATAAAGAGAATTCAATATGTTAAGAAGAAATCCCACAGGTCACATGCCCGAAGTGTCGGAAACAGCCTTCATCGATCCGACTGCAATCATCTGTGGCAAAGTGATCATTGAAGATAACGTTTTTATTGGTCCTTACGCGGTGATTCGTGCTGATGAGGTGAACGAGCAAGGCGATATGGAAGCCATTGTCATCAAGCGCGATACCAACATTCAAGATGGCGTGGTCATTCACTCAAAGGCAGGCGCTGCCGTGACCATTGGTGAGCGCTCTTCCATTGCACACCGATCAATTATTCATGGTCCGTGTGAAGTTAGCGATGATGTGTTCATTGGTTTTAACTCGGTGGTGTTTAATGCTGTGATTGGGAAGGGTTGTGTTATTCGCCATAACTGTGTGGTAGATGGTCTAGACTTGCCAGAGAATTTCCATGTTCCGCCAATGACGAATATTGGTGCTGACTTTGATTTGAATAGCATCTCGAAAGTGCCACCTGAGTACTCGGCGTTTTCAGAGTCTGTGGTTTCAGCAAACCACGAACTGGTGCAAGGTTACAGGAGAATTGCCAATGAGCTCTGAGAGCCAACCCATACTTGGTGTTCCTACCAACATCATTACGGGGTTTCTTGGTGTAGGAAAGACCTCCGCGATTTTGAATTTAATGGCGAATAAGCCAGAGAACGAGCGCTGGGCGGTATTAGTGAATGAGTTTGGTGAAATCGGCGTTGATGGTAGCTTGGTTCAGGGGCAACAAAGCGAAGAGCAACAAGTGTTTATTCGCGAAGTACCCGGCGGCTGCATGTGCTGCGCGGCGGGGTTGCCAATGCAAATCGCCTTAAACCAACTGCTTAATGAAGCAAAGCCAGACCGTCTGCTGATTGAGCCTACTGGGCTTGGCCACCCGAAAGAAGTGCTGCAAGTGTTGTCGACAGATCATTATCGCCAAGTGCTTTCGCTACAAAAGAACATCACTTTGGTCGACGCGCGTAAGCTTGCGGATGAGCGCTATACACAGCATGACACGTTCAACCAACAAATTGCGATTGCCGATACAGTGGTGGGTAACAAGCTCGATTTGTATCAAGAGGGAGATACCCAGAAGCTAGAAGCTTACGTGGCGCAAGTTGGGCGCCCAAATACCAAAGTGGTTTTTGCTCAGCATGGTGTGATTCCGTTTGCCGAATTTGAAGGTGAGACCACCATTCATGAACATCCACCGCATCACCACCATCATGCGAGTGACAAGCCTTTGGCTTCAGACATGCCAATGCCTGAGAGTGGTATGCTCAAAGCGACCAATTCAGGCGAAGGTTTCCAGAGTGTCGGTTGGCGCTTTTCACCTGAGAAAGTGTTCGATCGCCGCAAGCTGATTCCTCTGTTGGTTGAGCTGGAAGTGGAGCGCATGAAAGCGGTGTTTATTACTGGTGATGGTATTTATGGCTACAACCTAACGCCAGATGGGCTACAGGAAGTGGAGTTGGATGACTGTGCTGAAAGCCGAATTGAACTGATTGCAGACAGCATTGATGAGCACTTTGAAGCCAAACTGCTTTCTTGCGAATTGGCGTGATCTATAGGCTCAGGCATTCTCAATATGAGTGTCTGAGTCTTCTTCTATGTTTCTAATCACTTCCTGTTTTCTCCCTGTCGTTTGTGCTTTTCCGATTCAGCCCGATCCGTTACTCTTCTTGAAAACATTGAGACATGAGCACTGATATGATCGACAAGCTACCTGGCATTCTTACTTTTTTGCGCGAGGCTGAGCAGCTCAAAAGCACCTTACGCACCGCATGGACGTCTTCTGGTCGCCATGAAAGTACTGCTGAGCACACGTGGCGATTATGCTTACTTGCCATGCTGGTAGCAGAACATTATCCACATTTGGATAGCTTGAAAGTGCTAAAACTCTGTGTTGTTCATGACTTGGCAGAAGCGGTCAGCGGTGACATTTCGGCGTTGGAGCAACACTATGGGCTGGATAAAAGCGCACTAGAACTGGCGGATTTGAAGCAACTCATCGCTCCGTTAGACGCTTCTCTGCAAAAGGATCTGCTGGAGCTATGGTTGGAATACGACAGTGCTACTACCGCAGAAGCTCGACTCACCAAAGCGTTGGATAAATTGGAAACCATTCTGCAGCACACTCAAGGCGATAACCCTACCGATTTCAATTACGCCTTTAATCTGGAATACGGCAAAAAGCACACGGACTTTGATGATCTGACCAAAGCGCTTCGAGCGATCATCGATGAAGATACCCGTCGATTAGCTGAGCGCTAGTTCTCTCGCTCAACTTAAAAACATCACTTTCTGCAAAATCACTTAGGCTTCTCTGGTGAACCTAAGTGCTTTAGCTCGTTTGTGTTTTTTATACTGAGTAAGACTCTTTTTAAAACTTCCCTTTGATCAAATTCCCTTCCTAGGTTGACATTGTTTGATGGTCAAACTAAATTAAAATCAAATAATTTGATAATCAAACTAAAATTGGAAGGTAAGTGTCGCAATGGCTGTATCGCAACATTCACATGATTTCGTTTCTCACAACCAAAAGGGTGAAAAACGCACGCTCTACGTATTGATCCTAACCGTGACCACCATGGTGGTGGAGATTGCTGCCGGGACCATGTTTGGTTCAATGGCATTGCTCGCAGATGGTTGGCATATGGGTACACACGCAGCGGCATTTTGTATCACCTTGTTTGCTTACCGCTACGCGAAACAAAATGCCCATAATGACCGCTTCTCATTTGGTACGGGTAAGGTGAGTGTGCTCGGCGGTTTTACCAGTGCCATTGCGTTGGGGATTGTGGCATTGATGATGATGGTCGAGTCGATTCATCGTCTCTTCAACCCAGAAAGCATTCAGTTTAACGAAGCTATTATGGTGGCGGTGATTGGTTTAGTGGTGAACCTTGCGAGCATGCTGCTTCTGCAAGATCACCATCATCATGGGCATGACCATCATGATCACCATTCTCACGATCATGAGCACGAACATCATCACGACCACAACCTAACTGCTGCGTACTTCCACGTGTTAGCGGATACGCTGACCTCTCTACTTGCGATTGTCGCGTTGATTGTCGGTAAGTTTTACGGCTGGGTTTGGTTAGATGCCATGATGGGGATTGTTGGTGCCGTTGTGATTGGTAAGTGGACCTTGGGTTTAATGAAACAAACCGCACCAGTCTTGTTGGATGAGAGCATCAACAAGTCATACCGAGATGAGATTACTGAAACACTTACTCCTTATGCCGAGATTGTTGATTTACACATCTGGAAGGTGAGTGGTCATCATTATTCTGCAGCTATCGCGCTTAAAAATCATAGCAACAAAACGCTGGATGAATTTAAGCAATTATTGAGTAAATTTGATAAGATTCACCACCTAACTTTGGAAGTTCAAATGACTGAGTGATGCGCGAATTAGAAAAGCTGAATCAAACGCTTACCGAGTTCTATGACAAAATGTCTTCTTGGGAGCAATCTGTAGTAAAAGGCACGGGTTACTCACTGGCTCAAATCCACACGATTGAAGTACTGGGTGGGCATAGTGCGTTGCGTATGAAAGAACTGGCGGAAAAGCTTGGGATTACGACAGGCACGTTAACGGTTCAAATTGAGAAACTGGTGAAAGCGGAGCTTATTGAGCGCTGTCCGCATCCAGAAGATCGTCGCGCTATCGTAGTAAAGCTTACGCCAGCGGGTGAAGAGATTCACCGTCATCACAATCAGCTGCATTTAGATTTGGTTCAAGACTTAACGCGCAATATCGAGCCTGAGCATCAAGCGATCTTGTTTGCTTGCTTACAGAAGATGAATAAAGAGTTCTGATTGCGCTTTTCGTTTCTCAACTCAAATGTTGAGTCTCAAACAGCAAAAAAGTAGAGCACCGAAATGCTCTACTTTTTTATAAGCTTGATAGAATTTGTTCGATTGGCAGTTGTGTGAACGCATACGTAATGCCAACACAGAATGCAGCACCGGTAACGCCAATACCGACAGTCGTTGCGAGTAGCAGAAGGGTAATCTTAGGCATCAGAGATTAAACTCCTTCTTAAAGGTTGGGTAAATGACACCATTCGCTTCTTGATAGGATTTAAAGCCATAACCAAACGCAAATGCTGCCACCACAATGGCAAATGCCGCAATGTTTCTTCCTTTCATCCTTAAACTCTCAACTGTTTGTATTGAACAAAGGTAATAAACACCCTGCCAATAGTTTATCTATTGCTTATTTAATTCGGTTATTCAATTACTGGGTAAAACACACGAACAGTACCCATGCTGTTGTTAGCACAAGTAACGGTGTGAACACTTTCTGAATTGAAGCGCCATCGGTTAGGTCATAAATCACGATCGATTCTTTATAGAATGCGCGTTTGAATGAACCAAAGCTGATTTCATTTTTAACGTCAGATTGCTCATAGTGATGACGAGCAGAGTCTGCCATTTGAGACTCTAGATCTTGCATCTCGTATTCTTTGTTAAAAAATGCATCCCACGCCGAAATACGTGCAATAGTTTTTGGCGAACGATTGCCCTTCAGTTTTTCTAGACGCTTAGCGTATGCAGCTTGATATTTATCCACGATGATTTCCTACATGAATAGACTGTAATGCAGAACACAGCTTTAAATGCTGCGCAGTGGTTGTAAAAATTTGAAAATGGGAATCAAAAGGGAATTTTTACATCAGTAGGAAAGTTGTCAGATGAAGAAGTACGGCATTTGATTGTTAAAGAGCGTAAGGAATGTCATCCCTTGTGCTGCGGATAATATGGGCTGCTTTTGAATGCGACAAACAAAAATAATTAGTTAGGACAACAATCAATTTTTGTTGCGGATTGCTTCGTTCTGAGCATGGTAAGTAGTACGAAATGAAAAAACGCCATATATAGCAAGGGATTGAGAGCAAATTAGTAACGAGAGTTTTTTGAGCGTTTTTGGTAGATAACAAAACGATAATTGCGAATGATAAATAGAGATTTTATGTATCAGAGACAAAAATAATGTCCATTCACCGACTTAAGAAAAGCGGAAGGGCGAATGGACATGCTGTTGAATTACAGGCTTTTTGCTTGAACGATCAAGCTTGCCAATTGAGCAAACCCGTAGCCGCCGTTCTCTTGTGTGACATAGTTAGGTTGATGGTTCAGCTTCGCCAATAAAGGGCGAATGTTGTTCACGCCAAAGGTCATTGGCAACCACTCAAACATGCCTTCATCATTGAGTGAATCTCCCACATACGTGATGCGCTCTAAGCTCGGTAATTCGCCGTTATTGAACTGCCTAATGTACGCTTCACCACTTGTACGCTTGCTGTGACTACCGACCCAAGCATTGATGTGAATCGAACTCAATGTTGCATTGACGGGATTAGACCCCACATTCAAATTCATAATGTGGTTAAGAATTTCCATTGTCGTGGAAGGGGAAACAGGTGTTCTATCTTGCGCTATGTTCACCGCAACGTCACAGTAGCGAAAACTCTGATCTTGGCTGAACTCGACATTGGGATAGCCTGCCAAAATGCCGGAAATACTTTCTTGTAATGCGCGTTGTTCTTTGCGCATTGCTTCGGCTCGGCGAGCAAAGGTGGTGTGGAATCCTGCCGCGTCTTTTCTCATCCAAAACGCGCCATTTTCACCAATCACACCATGCAGTGACCACATCTTTGCCATTTGGTCACACCAACCGGCACATGCGCCTGTTACTGCCACCACTTTTACGCCCACACGCTCTAGCTCGGCTAACGCAATGAGTGTTTCAGGTGGCAGCTTGCCTTGCCAAGTCAACGTGTCATCCACGTCGGTTAGCAGCCATTCGATCTGTTTCAGGCTCTTTAACTTGAGCTCTGATAACGGGTTAGGCATTCACCACTCCTTGCTTGTTTACTCTAGGGTTGATTGCTTGTGTTTCGTCACTGATGCCTTGTAGTGATACCGCGGAAGCCAGTGTACTCTCGATACGCTTTTCTGTGTTGGCATCAAATAGATGAACATGTTTTGGCTTTATGTCTAGACCAAGCTTGTCGCCAATTTGAATTGGCGTATGTCCCTCTACACGAACAACAAGCTTTTGTGAGTCACCACCTTCTGTGTGGCAGTAAAGCAACAGATCGGCACCGAGCGATTCAATCAATTCGACTTCTACTTGCAACCATGGGTTATCTTGGCTGATTTGTAAATGCTCTGGACGAAGTCCTAGCTTTATTTCGCCAAGAGCCAAGTTTGTTGTGGAGACAGGGAGCAGCGCGTCACCGATAGTGATGCCGTCAACGCTAACATTGCCATCTAAGATGTTCATGGATGGTGAACCAATAAAGGTCGCGACGAACAAAGATGCAGGGTTGTCGTATATCTCTAGCGGTGTGCCAACTTGTTCGACATTACCTTTGTTCAAAACAACAAGTTTGTCCGCCAGCGTCATTGCTTCAACTTGGTCGTGGGTAACGTAAACCGATGTCGTCCCGAGGCGACGCTGAAGCTTCTTGATTTCTAAACGCATTTGAACGCGCAGTTTGGCGTCTAGATTGGACAGTGGCTCGTCGAACAGAAACACCTTTGGTTCACGTACAATTGCGCGCCCCATCGCCACACGTTGACGTTGTCCTCCAGAAAGCTGCCCTGGTTTGCGGTCGAGTAGGTGATCCAACTCCAGCATCTTTGCCGCTTCGTGAACCAATCGTTCGATTTCCGCTTTCGGTGTTCTGCGGTTGCGCAGACCGTAAGCCATGTTGTTGTACACCGTCATGTGTGGGTACAAGGCGTAGTTCTGGAATACCATGGCAATGTCTCGCTCGCCAGGTTCGAGATCGTTGACGGTTGTGGTGTCGATCTTAAGCTCTCCTGAGCTGATTTCCTCTAGCCCTGCAACCATACGAAGTAAGGTGGATTTACCGCAGCCACTTGGGCCAACCAACACGACCATTTCGCCGTCGCAGATATTGAGATTAAGTTTTTGGATCGCCTGATAGCCGTTCGGATAACATTTAGCGATATTAGAAAGAGTTAATGTGGACATTTATTTCTCCGAATCTACCAGACCTTTAACAAAGGCTTTTTGCATTGCAATTACCACAATCACGGGTGGCAACATGGCGATAATGGTGGTGGCCATAATTTTGTTCCATTCGATCACGCCATCAACCACTCCAAGCATCTGCTTAATGCCCATCACGATGGTGTAGTACTGCACGTCTGTGGTGATCAAAAGCGGCCACAAATATTGGTTCCAGCCGTAAATGAAGGTGATGACGAACAGTGCGGCGATGTTGGTGCGAGATAGAGGCAACAAGATATCGAAGAAGAACTTGATTGGTCCTGCGCCATCAATTCGCGCTGCTTCCACCAACTCATTTGGTACCGTTAAGAAGAACTGACGGAACAAGAAAGTAGCCGTTGCACTGGCGATCAATGGAATGGTTAAGCCGTAAAATGAGTTCAGCATGTTGAGGTTCGTAATCACCTCAAATGTCGGCATGATGCGCACTTCTACTGGTAACATAAGTGTGAAGAAGATCATCCAGAACGCCAGCATTCGTCCCGGAAAACGGAAGAACACCACTGCATACGCTGACAGGATGGAAATGCTTAACTTTCCGATGGTAATGCACATCGCCATGATGAATGAGTTCAGCAACATGCTACCAATCGGCAATGTATTGTTGTTGTATTGGGTGTCGTTACTCAACAAGTCAGTGAAAACGCTAAAGCCCAAATCGCCAAACCACAACGGTGTACCAGTAGCGAACGCGCTGTTCTCATGTGTAGTTGCTACGATCGCAATCCAAACGGGAAGCGCAATCGAAATAATGCCAAGAATTAAAATGACATGACAAAACAGATTAAAAAACGGTCTTCTTTCTACCATTAGTACGCCACCTTCTTCTCAACATACTTAAATTGAATCACGGTTAGGGAAGCCACCAAGATCATCAGGATGACGGATTGCGCTGCTGATGAGCCTAAGTCCAGACCAATAAAACCATCGTTATAGACTTTATAAACCAAGGTGGAAGTGCTGTTACTCGGACCGCCTTGTGTCATCGCATGGATGATGGCGAAGGTATCGAAGAACGCGTAAACGAAGTTCACGACCAACAAAAAGAAACTGGTTGGTGAAATCAGCGGGAAGCTAATGGTGATAAAGCGTTTGATTGGACCACTGCCGTCAATGGCCGCGGCTTCGTGCAGAGACTTGGGTACTGATTGAAGCGCCGCAAGGAAGAACAGAAAGTTGTAGCTGATTTGCTTCCATGTCGAGGTGATGATCACCATCCACATAGCATGGGTGCCATTGAGCGTTGGATTCCAGTCTACGCCAAACAGATTCAACAGTTCGGTCATCACACCGATGGTTGGATCGAATAGAAATAGCCATAGTGAACCTGCGACAACCGGAGCCACCGCATAAGGCCAAATCAAGAAAGTGCGATACATGGTCGCGCCACGGATGATTTGCTCGGCAAAAGCGGAAAGGATCAGCGCACTGACCAGAGCAAGCACCGCAACGCTGATGCTAAATTGCAGCGTGGTCATTAACGAATCTAGGTAAAGTGGATCATGGAAGAGCGTTTCAAAGTTCTCTAAACCCACAAACTCACGGCTCATACCGAAAGCATCTTCAAGTTGTGAAGATTGGAAAATGGCTTGTCCTGCCGGCCAGATGAAGAACACCAAGGTGATCACCAACTGAGGCGCAATCAGCGCAACCGGAAGCCATTTGTGTTTAAAAACAACAGGTGAGGACATACAAATACCAAAATAAAACAGGCAAGGTGTGTAAACGAATTCCCCACCCATGATGGGCGGGGAGAGTGCATCTCTGAGTACCTACTGGAATAAGACTCGGTGCATCATTGTTCGTTATTAAGGTTCGTTATTTCTGTGTGCGCTCAAAGCGACGTAGCTGCTCGTCAACACGACGAACCGCATTATTTAGCGCAGCTTGTGCTGTTGCTTTTCCTGCCCAAACCGCTTCCAGCTCTTCGTTGATGATGTCGCGAGTTTGCAGGAAGTTACCAAAGCGAATGCCTTTCGAGTTTTCCGTTGGCTTTGTCGATGTCATTTGCAGAACGGCTGTGTCGGTGCCTGGGTTCTTAGTGTAGAAGCCTTGCTCTTTCGTTAGCTCATAAGCCGCTTTAGTGATTGGTAAGTAACCAGTGAATTGGTGCCAATCTGCTTGAACTTCAGGGCTTGAAAGGTAAGAGAAAAACTTCGCCACGCCTTTGTATTCTTCGCTTGAGTGACCACGAAGCACCCAAAGAGAGGCCCCTCCGATAATGGTGTTTTGTGGCTTAGATACTAGCTCTGAATCGTATGGCAATTGTGCTACGCCGATATCAATGCCTTTCATGTTCTCTTTGATGCCTGCCAGACCTGCGGAAGAGCCCATGGTCATTGCACACTCTTGGGTGTAAAACAGTGGCATGCCATCAGACTGACGACCACCGTACTTAAAGATGCCTTCTTTCGACCATTTACCCATCTGTTCGATATGATGTACGAACGCTGAGTCATTGAACTTGAATTTTGTGTCTAAGCCAGCAAAGCCGTTGTTGTTATTGGCAACAGGAACGTTGTTACGCGCACCAAAGTTTTCGATTTGAGTCCATGATTGCCAGGTTGTGCTGAAACCACATTTCGCACCAGACGCCAGTAGTTTACGAGACACTTCTTCCATCTCTTTCCACGTCTTAGGTGGATTTGCTACGCCTGCCTTCTTAAACATGTCTTTGTTGTAATAAAGCACAGGAGTGGAGCTGTTGAATGGCAGTGAAAGCATGTTGCCTTCATTGGTGGTGTAGTAACCCGTTACTGCCGCAAGATAATCATCTGGATTAAACGACTCTTTGGTGTCTTTCATCAATTGATAAACGGGATAAATCGCTTTATCTGCACCCATCATTGTCGCCGTGCCCACTTCGAACACTTGCACGATAGCTGGTTGCTCTTTCGCTCTGAATGCGGCGATTGCACTGGTCATGGTTTCTGCGTAGCTGCCTTTGTAAACTGGCTTGATCTCGTATTCTGATTGGCTTGCGTTAAAGTCTGCGGCAATTTCGTTGACCTTTTTACCTAGTGCGCCACCCATTGCGTGCCACCACTCAACCTCTGTCTTTGCTTGTGCTTGCGTGCTGATGAATGCCGCTGCAATTGCAAGTCCGGCGAGGTGTTTAATAGCCATAATGATTCCTTTTCATAGATGATTTGAACAGGTTGTTCCCTTGCAGGTTTTCATTTTGATAATGAATCCGCTTCAAAAAATTCAAATGAACATTAAATGAGCCAAATGACGTTCTAGTTACAGAAAAATGAACTTATTTGAGCATTATTTTCGTCACGATTTTGTAATTAAACCGTCATTGAGGGCTGAGATAGTTCATTTGAAAACAAATGAAAAAGACGGAATAAAAAATGACAATAACGGCACACCGTGGCTTATCCAGTTTGGCTCCAGAAAACACCTTATCGGCAATGCAACGCGCTATTGAGTTTGGCTGTGAATGGATTGAAATTGACGTTCAACTCTGCGCAGACAACATCCCTGTGGTTATCCATGACAAAACCGTAAACCGCTGCACAAATGGTCGCGGTAAAGTGAAAGAGCTGACTTGGCACGAGCTAAGGTTACTTGATGCTGGCTTATGGTTCGGTGATGACTTCGCTGGCGAGCATATCCCGAGCTTAGAAGAGACGCTTGAACTCACCGCAAAGGCTGGCGTGAAGCTCAATATTGAATTGAAGATCTACTCAGGCGATGAAATTGATTTGTTGTGTGAAAAGGTGGCACAGGTAATTGAGCGCTTGGATGTGGATACGGACATGATTCTGTTTTCTAGCTTTAATACGGAAGCTTTGGTGACGATGAGAAACTATCTGCCAGAAGTGAGAAGAGGACAGTTGTGGCAAGAGATTCCTGATGATTTTGCTATCGTGTTACAACACATTGATGCTTACAGCGTGCATTGTGATTACCGTTTCCTGACCGAATCGCAGGCTAAGCAAATCAAGCAGTTTGGCTACCAACTATTTTGTTATACACCGAACTTCCCTCAATTAGTTGAAGCGCATTGGCTGTGGGGTGTGGACATGATGATCACAGACACACCACAGAGTTATAAAGTTGAAGCGACTGCAGTCAGACGAGAAGCAGCATTGAATGAATAACCTCAACGTCCGTCAGCAAAGCATCATTGAACTGGTTCATCAGCAAGAATATTGTGCGATAGAAGAACTTGCTCAGCGCTTCGAAGTCACGACGCAAACCATTCGACGTGACATTAATCAGCTTTGCCAATTAGGGCTGACCCGACGCCATCATGGTGGTGTCGGATTGCCTGCTACCTTGAGTAATCGCAGCTATGCTTCTCGCCAAGTTACCAATCAACAAGAAAAGCAGATCATTGCAGATGAAGTGGTCAAAGCCATCCCGAACGGCGCGACTTTGTTTTTGGGTATCGGTACTACCATCGCATTGATTGCAGAGCGTTTGGTCCATCACAGTGAGCTTCGTGTGGTGACGAATAACTTCGAAGCGGCGCACATTCTTTCTCATTTTGAGAACATTGAAACTTGGATTCCGGGTGGGCGTATTCGTACCAATGACCGCGATGTAGTAGATGGTGCGGCGGAGCACTTTTTCGCTCAGTTTTCCGCAGATATTGGCATTATCGGTTGCGCAGGTGTAACCGAAATCGCCGAACTTCATTCCGCGCAGATCAATCTTGGTAGCACTAAAGGTGATACTCATGCTTTTGCGATGGAACATGAGTTGCGAGAAGCCAAAGTGAGCCAAGCGATTTTAGCCAATTCAGAACAAAAGTGGCTGGTGGCAAACAGCAGTAAGTGGCAACGAAGGGCCAATACCAAGGTGGCACCACTCAGTTATTTTGATCGCGTTTTCAGTAACTAAGCTTTTACTTTCCTTGTTTGTCTAGCCCTTAGGAAAATCCGTTACCTATTCAAGTTGGCATGGTGCTTTCTCATCGCGATTCGCTATGCTTAGATAATTGAAATTAAAGAGGTCATGTCATGTTTGAATCGGATAAAACCAAAGTGAAAAACTTGCTTATTGCAACGCGTTTTGGTGTCTCGGCCTCTGAAATGCCGACCATTATTGGTGTGAAGAAAGATAAAGCGCTTAAACTGATTAACGAGCTCAAACAAGAAGGGAAAGACATTCACTCGTTAGGGGAAGGGAATAACCCACAAGAGTTGGTGCTGTATTCGATTGGTGAAATAGAGCCTTAATTGAGCCAACAAGAAAGACAAAAAAGCCGCCCATCGTTGGCGGCTTTTGGGATGGTTCATTCACGCTATTCGTGAATTGGTACAACTAGAATATCAACCGGAGACTTGTTGATCAGATGTCTTGAGTAAGAAATGATCTTGCTCCAGAAGTCTTGATGGTGACCACAAATCAGCAGATCAACTTCTTGTTCTTTGATAGTCACTTCCAGTTTGTCCGCTAAATCACCAGTGCCTACGAAGAAGTGCTTCAATGGTTGCTCCATGTAATCGCTAAAGGACTTCAAGCACTCCATCGAATGTTCATTCAACGGTCTTTGGTCTGGGTTTGCTTTAATATCGACAAGCTCACGATAAATTTCGCCATGAGTACCATCGATATGAATAAAAGAAATCTCGGCACCGAGATAACTCGCCATAGATACCGCTCGGTCAATCAACACAGTACTCTCATCAGACAGTTCCAGTGCGACTAGGATATGTTTGTATTTCATAACCACGCCCTCTTGTGGAATACACTACCAATAGCATAGTACGCCTTTAACAAAAAATGTGTTGATAAGATCCCGAAATCGCTCAAAGTTTTGGCAAATTATGCTTGTTGCAAATGTTTTGGAAACCATGCTTTTAAGTGATTTAAGAACAAAGATAAACGGTAGGGCACATGTTTACGTGTAGGATACATTCCGTAAATATTGACCAGCGGGAATTCAGCAACGCCTTTGATTTCAACAAGAGTATTTTGTTTTAGTTCTTTGTGCACAAACAAACTCGGCATCATAGAGATTCCCATGCCATCTACCATGGCGGCGATTAGAGTATGTGTATCGGAGATGACAGCCGTCCATGGTTGGCGATAGGTGATGCTCTTACCTTCTACCTGCAGCACCCAGTTATCACCATAACGCGAGCGTCCCATATGTAAGCAATCATGCTGCTCTAACTCTTTGTAGTGATTTGGCTGCCCGTGTTCAAGGATATAGCTTGGTGCTGCGTACAGTCCAAAACTGGAACTGCCTAGTTTTGTTGCAATATAGGAAGAGTCCTGTAAGTCATATGAGAGACGGATAGTTAGGTCAATCTCTTCTTCAATCAGGTTTACGTGGCTATTGGACAACACCAAATCAAAGCGGATGTGCTGATAGGTTTGGCGAAACGCCTTAATCGCTTTCATCAGAAAAGGTCCCATTGCATCTGGGGCTGAAAGTCTGATTAATCCGGTTGGATTCAGTTGGTGGGCGCTAGTTAAAGAGTCTTCTAACTGCTCTATGTTTTCAAGAATCGCACGTGACCCCTCGTAATAGGCTCTGCCTCCTGGGGTCAGTTGCATGCTCCGAGTTGTGCGATTAAGAAGTACAAACCCTAACTCGCTTTCCATGGCTGCAATATGTCGCCCGACAATCGCGGGTGTAACACCTAATGCTTTTGCTGCTTTTGCGAAACTGCCTTTCTCTACCACGGTGCAGAGCAGTTGCATGTTTTTGTATTTGTCCATTCGATACTTTTTGTATGTTATGAAGTTACTTTTTACTCAATTGTTTCATTAAAGTATACAAATTATCTTTAGCAACACCAAAGACAAGTAAGACAAAAGGTGTCCTATGAAGATGATTTACCAAGCTATGATTAGCGGGCTTTTGATGAGCTCAACGGTAGCGGCTGAAGCGGTGCAATTTGACCCAACCAAACCAGTGATGATTGAGTTGAAAGATGGTGTTTATCAATACTCGCAGTATTTCTATAACAGCTTAGTCGTTATAACGCCTGAAGGGGTGATTGTGACGGACCCGTCCGGTGAAGCGCGATCCAAGCAAATGATGCAAGAAATTAGCAAGCTAACCAAGCAGCCAGTCAAAAAAGTGATTTATTCTCACGACCATTTTGACCACTCTCGCGGGGGGCAGATCTTTAAAGAACAGGGAGCAGAGTTCATCTCTCAAGAAAAGTGTGTTGAGCTTTTAAGTCGAGACTTAGAGAACCGCGTTGTTCAACCAGATCAAACATATGATGACACCATGAGCGTGAGTTTAGGTGGCAAACAAGTCGATTTGCATTACTACGGTCCTAATGATGGGGATTGCATGAGCATCATTCATATGCCGAAAGACAAAGTCCTACTCGCCGTTGATTGGCATTTGCCGGGTATGGTTAATGAACCACACCGTTTGAATACGCATAACTACGTCAGCATTTTGAATACCTTTGAACGTGCGCGGAATGAATTAGCATTTGACACTGTCATTAGTGGTCACATGCCTGTCTCATCAGCCGAAGCATTTGAAGAAGATTATCAATTTAACAAAGCGTTGTTTGATGCCGTTTGGAGTGGTTTGCAAGCTGGTAAGACTCCAGAAGAACTCAAGCATTCAGTGAAGCTACCAGAGTTCGAACATTGGGTAGGCTATGAACAAAACCTTCCTGCTCATGTAGAGCGTATGGCTTATTCCATCTGGCATGGTAACTAGGAGGGACAGGAAAATGATGACATTACATACGTTTGATAGCTGTCCTTACTGTACGCGAGTTAAAGCATTAATTGGGTTGAAGAATCTGGATGTTAAGGTCAAAACATTCCCATTGGGAGAGCTCGAACCATCGGTCGCTGCGAAACTAGAAAAGTTTACCGTTCCTATTTTGCAGCTCACTTCTGCTGCGGAAAAGCAAACAGAGCTTATGACGGAGAGTCTCGATATTTTTGCTTTTTTGGACCAACTTCCTAGTTCCCTTAACGTCGAGCCTTATTTTAGTCGCTATACACTATCGACCATCGTTCAGGATATGTTGGATGATTTGAAGCCATATACTGCCAAGCTGTGTTATCCGCGCATGCCATTGCTTGGGCTCCCTGAACTCAGCACGGAGTCGGCAATGGCATTATTTGTTCACTCTAGAGAAGAGTATTTAGGTGCTTCTTTAGCTGAGTTGCTGAGCAAGACCGAAGATTACTTACCTCAACTGGAGGGCGCACTGCTCAAGATGGTGCCTGAGGTTGATATGATGTCTGTTGTAAACACAACACGAGATCTGACGATTGATGACATCGCGCTGTTTTCGGAGCTGAGAAACCTAACCATGATCGGTGAGCTTTCGATACCTCAGATAATGCGCGATTATTTAGAGATCATTTCACAGCGAACTCAAGTGGCACTCTTTGCTCCAGTTTATGCTGATCGCACGGTGAGGTAGGGGCATGGAGAAGGCAGGTAATAGGCTTTTGCCACTGATTGTTGTTTTCGCTTTAGTACCACTTGGACCTCTTGCTATTGACGTGTATTTGCCGTCTATTCCTCAGATGATGGATGTGTTTGGTGCTAGCGATGGTGATATGCGCCAAACCATCTCTATCTATATTCTTGCTCTGGGGGTGAGCCAGTTATTAGCTGGGCCAATCTCAGACCGATTTGGTCGTCGGTTTTCGGCTGTGCTTGGTACGTTGGTTTACGCGATGGGCAGTATTCTTGCGTCATTGTCACCGAATATGGAAGTACTATATATCGCGAGAGGAATGCAGGGCATTGGGGCTTCCTTTACCATGATCACCGCTATGGCGTGGGTACGAGACAATTACCAAGGAAATGATGCAGGAAGGCTGTTGAGTTACATCGGCGGTGTTACTAGTGCGATTCCAACCATCGCGCCATTGATTGGTAGTGGTTTAGCCATGGCTTGGGGATGGGCTGGTGGCTTCTATATGATGGCAGGGTTAGCACTGTTACTTATGGTGTTAGCGACCGTCGGATTTGACAGCCCAAAGCCAGTTAAGGTGTCGGTTGATATCGAGAACACGGTGGCATTGCGTTGCAATATCAAAGACATTCTAACTAATAAGAACTTCCAGGTGTTTGCATTGGCTAACCTGTTGAGTTTTGGCGGGCTTTTAACTTATGTCTCTGTCGCTCCAGTAGTGGCAATGCAGCAAGGAGGTTTAAGCCAAGTCGAGTTCTCTATGATGTTTGGCTTGATTGGCGGTTCTCAAATTCTATTTAGTGTGATTGCACCTAAAGTGATGAACAAATTGGGACGTATTGATACGGTATTAACCGGCACGATCATGGTTGCAATGGCAGGAATAGGCTTGGTATTAATGCCCGAAGGTGAAGTTGGTGGATTTTTCCTGATGGCAGGAATGGCGAGCGGCGGATTTAGCTTGTTGGCTGGCGCAGCGACTTCGATGGCGTTGGAACCATTTCAGTATTGTGCTGGTTTAGCTTCTTCCATTGATGGCTTTTTGAGAATGATGGGAGGTGCAGTCCTCGTCGCTATAGCGAGCGCGTTGAATGTGGATGGCACAACTGCGCTGGCAATAGTGTATATGATGTCACTGTTGGCAACCATGGTCTTGATGGTGAGGAAGCGCCAAATCGCTGTAGGTAAAGCTCAGGTCTGATAGCTAAGAGCTGGTGTTAATACCAGCTCAATTCAATCTCTAATGGCATGTCACAGCGTATTCTTTCTCCACACATCTCATCGGATGCGTTGAGGTGGACCAGTTTTGCTGAGGAGTATCCTTCTCCTCGAAAGTGGTCTCTTGCCTCACAGAGGCTGGCGAACGTGAGTGGGCTCTTGTGCTCGTTCAAGATCAACGATCTTGTTTGGTTTTCTACGTTGTAAGCGAGGTAGATACCACCCTCAACCGATTCAATCAAAAGATTCATAGCCGTTTCCCATTGGTGTTTTCACTCTTTGGCTATTACGGTGAGTAATGGATTTTAGTTCACTTCTGATGCTCGATCGCTGCCAACAAAAACTCAGTCACTTCTTGCACGTGCTCCTTAATCTCAGCTTGCGTTGGCTTTTCCATTCCCATTAGAACGCTAGAGCGGATCGACAGTAGCATACCTGTCCAGAGGCGAATTTGTGTTCCTGGTTCCTTAATATCGAAACGATCTTGGAAGAACTGAGTGAGCTTGGCATCGGTATCGTCCGGACCGACTTCGCGGAAGATCGTCGTGATCTCAGGCGCTTTGGCGCTTTCTGCAATCAACAAGCGGAAGGTCGCCAAGTGCTCATCAGAAAGGTGGAAAGAAACAAAGTGTTCACCAAATGAGTTCAGCGCTCCTCGCAGATCATCCTTTTGTAGGTGAGTAACGAAACCGCCATCCATGTTTTCACCTATCTGGCGCAATGTTGCTTCAAATAGCGCTGCTTTAGATGGGAAGTAACGATACACGGTTTGCTTTGTCATACCTGCATGGGCAGAGATTTTATCCATGTTCGCTAATACATATCCCTCGGACAAAAAGTTCTCTTTCGCGGCTTCCAAAATAGCTCGGCGTTTCTTCTCTCGGTTTTGCTCGATCTTGCTCATGCTCAGATTCTCTTGATTTGATAATCATACTATACGGTATGATTTTTGTTGACACAACTCCGAAATTAGAAAATCATACTTATGAGTATGATTTATTTTTTGAGGACAAAGATGATGACGACGGTATTAATGAATAACCTAACCGCCAAAGGCGCACGCTTTGCCGGGGTGATGATCACCTTGGTTGGTGCACTGTTGATGAGCCTAGACCCAATTTTTATTCGCTTTTCAGGCGTGAGTGGTGTGGATACCGCATTTCTATTTGGCTTGTTTACCGCCATTTCGATGCCAATATTTATCCAGCTTCGCGATGAGCGCGGTCTGGTTCGAGCGGTGAAAGAGAGCGGCTGGCATGTCTTGTTGTCCGGCTTATTGATGCTCGGCAGTGCCGCTGGGTTGGTGATGAGCATTAAGCTCACTGCGGTTGCGAATACCTTTGTGATTCTGAGTGCAGCACCGGCTCTGGCTGCATTGTTCAGCTGGTGGTTTTTGAGTGAAGTGACCCAGCGTTCGACGTGGATTGCGATTGTTGCTGTGATGATGGGTATTGCGATTGTGGTCTCTGGTTCTTTTAAATCGGGTAACTGGATTGGCGATGGCTTAGCCGTGTTTGCCGTGGTGTGTTTGTCGCTCAACCAGGTGCAACTTCGTAAGCATCAGCACGTGAGCCGCATGGCGAGTGTTGGTTTTGGTGGGCTGTTCTTAGCGATGGCAATGCTGTTTTGGGCAACACCTTCAACATACAGCGCGAACACTTGGCTGATTATGGGCTTGATGGGGCTGTTTACTGCGCCGTTTGGGCGTGTGCTTTCACAAGTCGCTACCCGTTACATCACGGCACCTGAAGTTGGCATGATTCTGATGATTGAAACTGTGCTCGCGCCACTTTGGGCATTACTCTTCTTTGATGAAATTCCTGCAAAGGCAAGCATTCTTGGTGGTTCAATCATCTTGGTCACTATTTCCATTTACGCTTTTTCAGCAATGAAGTCAGAACAAAAATAGAGGTTGATATGAACACAATTCAAACCCCACAGCTTGAGTTTATTGGGCAAATTCGTACGCCATATATTGAGGTTTCTCAGTGCCCAAATAACATTCAGCCACAAGATGGACCTGTGTGTGAAATTCAACTTAAACCTCAGTATTACCAAGGGCTTGTAGGACTTGAGGTTGGGCAGAAAATACTGGTTCTGTATTGGCTTTCTAGTGCGAACCGCCAACCTGAAATGATGCAAGGAAAGAAGGGCACCTTTGCGTTACGTTCTCCGCACAGACCAAACCCTCTTGGTGCGGCGGTATTACCGATTGAGTCTATCGACGAGGGAGTAATCAAAGTGCGTGGGTTGGACTGCTTAGATGGCACGCCTTTGGTTGATATCAAACCGGCGATTTATTTTGAAGCATAGTCCTAGGTATGTGGCTCTGTAAGTCAGGGCATCAAAACGAACTCTCGGTCTGAAAGCGGCTTGTGACAGAAGTCGCTTGCTTTTTATACAAGAAAACCTTTAGACTTTGCCCATCACTTCTTTAGGAGATTACGCCAACATGAACAACTAAACCTGTCATCCAACTCTCATTTTATTTTTTGGATTTACAGGGTTAGTAGGCGTAGCTCACTTTCCGATATTTCTTTGCAGTTACCATTTTTCTGTTTGAAGCGCTTCTATGGGCGCGTGTATTTGCATCGATCTCATCTTTAGGTTTATCTCAAGCTACGGCTGTTGTCCCTGTCATACAGGAGGTAAATTATGCCAGTCTTACAGGCTTACAATATCAGTCATCAATTTGGTAATGGCGAAACGCTGTTTCAGCAAATCTCATGTTCTATGACCAAACGTCGTGTTGGGTTAGTCGGACGCAACGGTGTCGGAAAATCGGTGTTTGCATCGATACTCAGCGGTGAGCAAACCTCAACCAGCGGTACAGTAACCTTACCAAGGTCCTTTGCGGTGTATCGCCAGCAACCATCTCACTTGTTGGGGGGAGAGCTGTCGATTGCCCAGTTTTTAGCAAAGGACAAAGTGCTAAGCGCGCTCAAGCAGATCGAAATGGGCGATTGCTCTGAGGATCTGTTTGAGGTGGTGGGTGAACAATGGGGTTTGCCTATCCAACTTACTAAGCAGTTAGAAACCATGGGCTTGCCGCCACAGCCAGACTTCCCTTGCTCGCAATTAAGTGGCGGACAGTTAGCGCGTTTGCAGCTGTGGCAGTTGTTCGACAGCGAAGTGGAATTGCTGATCCTTGATGAACCGTCGAACCATCTTGATACACATGCCAAGCAGTGGTTGATTCATTCGATGCGCAATTTCTCAGGAGCGATTTTGCTCATCAGTCATGACAGAGAGTTACTGCGCGAAATGGAGGAAATCTGGGAGCTATCCGGTTTAGGCTTGCAAGTGTTTGGCGGTAATTACGACGTGTATGCCGAGCAAAAGCGCACTGAACTACAAGCGGTGGAACGCCAATTAGCTGCTGTCGATAAACAAAAAAAGCAATTAGAAGAACAAGCTCAGCGCAATCGGGAGAAAGCAGAGCAACGAGCGGCTCAAGGTAATAAGCTAAGAAAGGATGGCAGCCAGCCGAAGATCTTACTGGATGGTATGAAAGACAAAGCCACAGCCCGAGCAGCTAGTCGTAATAAAAACGAGCAACTTCGTCAAGCGCATCTGCAAGAGAAAGAGCAAAGTTTGCGAGTGCGTAAAGAGCAAATCAAAGGGCAAAAACTGTATTTGGCAGACAGTCAAAACCGTTCACGAAAAGTTGTGTCGCTTTTAGAAGGCATGTTGCCATTTGGTTCGGCTCAACCCATCACTGCGCAAGTTCATGCGGATGATAAATTGCATTTGTTGGGCAAAAACGGATGCGGTAAATCGACCTTATTGAAAACCCTCTTGGGGGAGTTCTCACTGCAAAGTGGTGAGCTAAAAATCAATACGCCGCTTTATTATCTCGATCAGCACTTTGGTGCGATACAGCCTGAACTCTCCATGTTGGAAAACCTAATGCAACATTGTGAGGGGATGAAAGAAAGCGATGCCAGAACATTACTAGCAGGCATTGGCTTTCGCCGAGACAGTGTGTTTCGTTTGGGCAGCGTATTGAGTGGCGGCGAGAAAATGAAGCTCGCGATGTTGATTGTCAGTCATCAACCAACGCAGCCTTTGTTGCTCTTGGATGAGCCAGATAATCACCTCGATTTGGATTCGAAAATCATGCTCGCTCAGGCATTAAGCGTTTACCGAGGTGGCTTTATTCTTATCAGTCACGACCAAGATTTCGTCGCGGAGTCGGGTGTGTCTCGAAGCATTGAACTGAGCTAACAAGCTCTTGTCTATAACTCCACATTGAGGGGAATCACCGAAGCTAAGCGGCTAGTTTGGCTTTGGTGACTTTAAAACCTTTACCAGCAATTTTCTCAAAGCCATTAGAATCCTTACTTCGATATGGGTAAGATGCTTGATGCATTACACAAAACAAAAACAGAAAAGGAAGTCTATGAAAAAGAAAACTTTAGCACTGGTGACCGCGTTCGCGATGACTAGCATATTGCCGAGTGCTTATGCCGAAGACTCAACAAAGGAGTTGGTTGAACACGTACACAAAATGGCGGTGAAGTACCCAACGACAAAGAAAGTCGATGTGGTGGATGAGTATTTTGGTACCAAAGTCAGTGACCCATACCGCTGGTTAGAAGACGACCGCAGTAAAGAAACCGCAGATTGGGTGAAAGCGCAGAACCAAGTCACGTTCGATTACTTGGCGCAAATTCCTTATCGTCACCAGATCGAAGAACGCTTAACTCAGTTGATGGATTACGAGAAGTTAGGGCGACCATTCAAAGAAGGTAAATACATCTATTTCTACAAGAACGACGGTTTGCAAAATCAAGATGTGCTTTATCGCCAACTTGACGGTGGCAAGCCTGAAGTCTTCCTCGACCCGAATACCTTTAGCGAAGATGGCACGACCTCGCTGGCGAATGTGAGCTTCACCAAAGATGGTTCTTTAGTCGCTTACAGCATTTCAGAAGGCGGTAGCGACTGGCGCAAAGTGATTGTGCTTGATGCCGAAACCAAAAAGCCTGTCGGTGAGACGCTAGTGGATATTAAGTTCAGCGGCGTAAACTGGCTGGGGAACAAAGGTTTCTACTACTCAAGTTACGACAAGCCAGAAGGCAGCGAGCTTTCGGCAAAAACCGACCAACACAAGCTTTACTATCACGAGCTAGGCACTAAGCAGAGTGAGGATAAGCTTATCTTCGGCGGTACAGAGGAAGAGAAGCACCGATACGTTCGTGGTTACACTTCGGACGACCAACGTTACCTGTTTATTTCGGCAAGTACTTCAACGTCTGGCAATAAGCTGTTCTTCAAAGATTTGACCAAGCCAGACAGTCCGCTGCAAACCATTTTGGATGACACCAATTCTGATACTTGGGTGATTGATAGCAAAGGCACCAAGCTGTATTTGGTCACCAACTTAGATGCACCAAACAAACGCGTGGTGACGGTGGATGCGGGCAACCCTGAGCCGAAGAATTGGAAAGATTTAATCCCTGAAACTGACAACGTGCTTAGCCCATCAACCGCGGGCGGTTATCTATTCGCAAGCTACATTGTTGATGCGCTTTCGATGGTCAAACAATACGACATGGACGGCAAGTTCATTCGTGAAATCAAGCTACCAGACATCGGCAGTGCTTACGGCTTTTGGGGTAAGAAAGAAGACGCTGAAGTCTACTACTCTTTCACCAATTACAAGACACCAAGCACGACCTATCGTTTAGACATCAAAGACGGTGACAGCGAGGTTTACCACAAATCGAACGCGCCATTCGATCCGGCACAATTTGAATCTCGTCAGGTGTTCTACAAATCGAAAGACGGTACTAAGATTCCAATGATCATCACCTACAAGAAAGGCACTCCGATGGACGGCAGTGCGCCAACGATCTTGTATGGTTATGGTGGTTTCAATATCAGCCTAACACCTTACTTCAGCCCAAGCCGAGCTGCATGGTTGGAAATGGGCGGTATCTACGCTGTCGCGAACATTCGTGGCGGTGGCGAGTACGGCAAAGAGTGGCACAATGCCGGCACCAAGTTAGAGAAGCAAAACTCGTTTGATGACTTTATTGCCGGAGCGGAGTTCCTTATTGACCAAGACTACACCTCGTCAGAAAAGCTCGCGATTAACGGTGGCTCGAACGGCGGCTTGCTTGTTGGTGCGGTGATGACGCAGCGCCCAGAGCTGTTCAAAGTGGCACTGCCAGCAGTGGGTGTATTGGATATGCTTCGCTACCACACCTTTACAGCAGGAGCTGGCTGGGCTTATGACTACGGTACAGCAGAACAAAGTAAAGAGATGTTCAATTACCTCAAAGGGTACTCGCCAGTACACAACGTCAAAGCCGGCGTTAAGTACCCTGCAACCATGGTAACAACGGGTGACCACGATGACCGTGTGGTCCCTGCGCACTCGTACAAATTTGCGGCTGAGCTACAGTCGAAACAAGCGGGTACAAACCCAACTTTGATTCGAATCGAAACCAATGCAGGTCACGGTGCAGGCACACCGACTAGTAAGGTTATCGAGAAAACCGCCGATGTTTACAGCTTTACTTTGTTCAATATGGGCGTTGAAAAGCTATAAGCGAGAGGGCGAAATAAACAAAGGGCTTAAGCTCATTCACATTGGAATTAAAACGCAGTCTTCGGGCTGCGTTTTTTTGTTTCTCTCAGCCAAAATAAAAATAAGGTTATAACGCATATAACCATAGGTGATAGAACTTCCTATTATGCTTCCACTTAGTTTTATACAACGTTGAATAGTCCGTCCTTACTTATCCAAAGTTTGTTTACTTACCTGTTCTTTGAAGGGGATTGGATGACGTATGTACACCCAAGTAACCTCATCCTTCGGGAGCGCACTACCTTGAAGTCACTTGGGTATCGTTAGCTTAAGTGGAATAAATATAATATGAAAAATCTTACCAAATTCGTTGCTGTGGGGTCCCTCCTTTCATGTGCAGCAGCTCAGGCTGGAGGCTTGTACTTGTACGAGACTTCTACCACAGATATTGGTTTAGCCTCTGCTGGTATGGCAGCGCGAGCGCATGATGCCTCAGTAATGGCGGCTAACCCCGCAGGTTTATCCAATGTAGCGGGTCAATCTTTCTCTGGTCATCTGATTAGCTTGTATGGCGATGCAACGCTAGATACCATCGATGGTGGAGATGCCGGTAATATCATAGGTTACGTGCCTCTTGGCT
The DNA here is from genome assembly GCF_001591145.1 of Vibrio harveyi NBRC 15634 = ATCC 14126 = KCTC 12724. Classification (GTDB taxonomy): domain Bacteria; phylum Pseudomonadota; class Gammaproteobacteria; order Enterobacterales; family Vibrionaceae; genus Vibrio; species Vibrio harveyi. The sequence goes on from NZ_BCUF01000011.1 coordinate 90,946, forward strand.
CAGCCTTCTATAGCCAACAGGTAAACGACAAGTGGACTTTAGGCATTGGTATGTATGGGAATTATGGTCTGGGATTGGAATATGACCAGCTTTTTAACCGTATCGATATTCCTAATGCCATCACTCAAGCCGTAACGGTTCAGCCTTCTGCTTCTTACCGTATCAACGAACAGTGGTCTGTGGGTGCTGCGCTTGGCATTCACTACGGGATTCTTGATATGGATGTAAAAGTGGACGGAACTTCGCTAGCCGGTGGTATTGAAGATACCGATGTCCAAGTGAATGGTCGTATTGGCGCGCTTTATGAGCTGAACTCGGGCACACGTTTAGGTTTATCTTATTCTAGTGAAGCAGAATTCGACTTCGCAGATAAAGACCTGACAACCAGCGCAGTGTTACCTCAACAGGTAGTATTTAGTGCTTATCATGAGCTAAACGACAAACTTGCCCTTATGGGTAACTTGAACTGGCAAGATTGGAGCGCGTACGACACCTTGATGGGAGTGGAAACACAAGATACTTATCAAGTCGCGATTGGATCCCAATACAAGATCAACAGTAAGGTGACATGGAATGCGGGTTTTGCGTTTGATACGAGTATGTACGCAGATCAGTCAAACGGTGACCTTACGATTCCTGCTGGTAAATCTTATCGTTTAGGTACTGGTTTTGATTACAAGATTGATGAAGCAAGCTCGGTATCTGTAGCATTTGAAGCAATGCTAATTGATTCATCTGAAATCAAATTGGCGGGCATTCCCGTTGCGAACTTTGATGACCCAGCGTTGTATTTCCTAAGTGTCGGTTACAACTGGAAAAACCAATAAATCAGTTTAAAACAACGGTAAGCAGGTGTTCGCTTACCGTTGTTTTATTGTTATTGATTGTTCTCGAGTTTTTCGCGGTATTGTTCTTGTAGAATGTACATGCGTTTTACGTCACGGTAGCTGCCGTTGATAAAGAACTCTTGCACCAAATGCCCCTCTTCAATAAAGCCGCACTTTTGATATAGGTGAACGGCTTTTTCGTTGTCTAAAGCAACCAAAAGATAGATTTTGTGCAGGTTAAGAATCGAGAACGAATAATCCAAAGCTCGATTGATGACCTCTTCCGCGTAGCCACGTCCTTGATGGTCTGGTGCGATGATGATTTGAAATTCTGCACTACGGTGAATGTAATTAATCTCTATTAACTCTACCAGACCAATTAATACACCATGTTCATCTTCTACGACAAAGCGGCGCTCAGCATCATCGTGAATGTGCTTGCGGTAAAGTTCCTCTAATTCATCATGGGATTCGTACGGCTCTTCAAACCAATACGTCATAATATTGCGGTTGTTGTTGAGGTCGTGAATAAAGCGCAGGTCTGAACGTTCTAAAGCACGAATAGTGAGACCATTTTTCATCGTTTATCTCCAGAGAGCAAAAGCATAATCAAAGGTAATTATGATTCCTCCATCTTAGCTCATTAGGGGGAAATCTCCCCTTTACTTCTCTGAGTTTAAGACGGTAAAAGCGATCTTCGTCATACCCTTACAATCCCTTTAAATATAAGGGCTTTGGTAATAATAAAAGTTAATCATAACGACAAAAAACCTGATTAGTTTAAGGGTGCGATTTCAGATTAAATACCGCCAACGACTTAAGGTCATAATCTACATACACAAGGTATTAAATATGTTTTCAATCGGTGACGTAGTAGTAGCTACTAAAGGTATCGAGCTAGGCGAAATGGTTGTTACAGGTCTAAGCAGCGGCGGTTTTTACGCGCACGTTAAAGCTGGCGAAAAAACGCTAACTTACCCAGCTAAAGATCTTAAGAAAGCATAATTTAATTTGCTGACTTGCGAAAAAGGTAGCTCAAGAGCTGCCTTTTTTTGTGCCTACAATTCCTTCCTAAATTCCTACTTTATTTCCCTCTAATTTATTTTTATTCAATTTTGATTCATTGTGGTTATATACCATTTTTGACTCATATCAATAAAAGCTTTGGTTTTAAGTTGTTGTTTTTATGTTGTATTTTTTACTTATCTCCACAAGTGTCTGTTTTTATAAACTTTAGATGTTAAATTAGTTTCTCATCTAAATATTCGATTAATATCAATTCCTTTTTCCCATTTTTAAATATTTGGGCATTTCAATAACTTTCGCCTTAACTGATTTAGGGGAACAGTTATGAATAAAAAGAAAATAGCACTAGGGATCGTGGGAGTTGGTTTGGTGGCTTACTTCGGTACCGTTTACATGGTGAACCAAGACGATAAAAAGGTAGCTCAACAGAATCTGACGCAATTTAGCTCGTTAGATCAATCTACGTTGGATTACCAAGCAATGAAAGTACTGGCAGACAAAGGCTGCGGTTACTGCCATACACCAAATAGCGAAATGCCTTTCTACTCAGAAATGCCAGTCGCGAAACAGATAATGGAAGCGGACGTCAAAGTCGCGATGCGCCACTTTGATATGACCAATTTGTTTGATGACGTGAAGCAAAGTAACCCGGTGTCTGAGGTTGCGCTTGCTCGACTTGAGAAAGTGCTTTACGACGATTCCATGCCGCCAGCGATTTACCTGACCATGCACTGGTCAGCAAGCATGTCAAAAGATGAAAAGCACACGCTGTTAAAGTGGATTCGCGAAAAACGATCAGAGCGTCATGCGCAATCGCCTGTATCTGAAGAGCGTAAAGGCAAAGTCCTACAGCCAATTTACACCACGTTTGAAACTGATGCAGATAAAGCTGAGTTGGGTAAGGTGCTTTATCATGACACGCGATTGTCAGGAGACAATAGTGTCTCATGTGCATCATGCCATAGCCTTGATACAGGCGGCGTGGACCGACTAGTAACCTCTGTTGGCATTCATGGTCAAGTCGGTGGTATTAACGCGCCAACTGTTTTCAATGCCGTGTACAACAAACTGCAATTCTGGGATGGTCGTGCTGCAGATCTGCAAGATCAGGCTGGTGGTCCTCCATTTAACCCAATTGAAATGGGCTCTGTGGATTGGGATGAAATTGTCGACAAGTTAAGCCAAGACCCAGAAATGGTCGCGATGTTCAAAAAGGTTTATTCAGGTGACATCAATGGCAACAACATTACGGACGCGATCGCCGAGTTTGAGAAAACGCTTACCACACCAAACAGCCGTTTCGACCAGTATTTGATGGGTAATACGGATGCACTGGACTCACATGAGAAATATGGTTTGATGTTGTTCAAGAAATACGACTGCCAAACCTGTCACGCAGGTGAAGCCATGGGTGGTGAAACGTTTGAAACCATGGGTATGAAAGCCGATTACTTCGCAGACCGTGGCACAGCAATGACCGATGCAGATCTTGGTCGCTACAACTTCACTGGCAATAAAGAAGATAAGCATAAGTTCAAAGTGCCAACGTTACGCAACATTGAACTGACGCCGCCATACTTCCATGATGGTCATGCGGATACGTTAAACAAAGCCATCTACGACATGGGTAAGTATCAAGTCGGTGTGGAGATGTCAGAACAAGAAGTTGACGCTATCAAAGCCTTCCTCAAAACCTTGACGGGTGACTATGAAGGTCGCCCATTGAGTTAAGCTTAAGTAATATGCCAAAGCGAATCTTTGATAAAAGATAGCTCCCACACTTAAGACCACCTTGAACTGAGGTGGTCTTTTTTTATGTTCTGAACTCAACCAAATCAGCACTTTAGTGATTGGTTTGTTGACCCTTCTAGATGATAATGACGCCTTAATTTCATCCATATAAAAAGAACGAAAAATATTATGAAAGTGATAGTTAAGAACGCACAAAAACAACACGCTCAAGGCATTACCGAAGTGTTGAACCCAATTATCGAAGAGGGCTTATATACGATTCTTGATACCACCTTTACGACAGAAGAGGAAGAAAGCTTTATTGAGAGCTTTCCTGAAATGGGCGTATTTAATGTGGCATTGAACCCAATCGATGAGAGTGAAGAAGAGGGCACTGTGCTGGGTTTCCAAAACGTAGAGCCTTTCGCGAGTTATACCAAGGCGTTTGCGCACGTTGGTATTATCGGTACCTTCGTTGATGCAAAGTATCGTCGCCAGGGTGTGGCTTCGACTCTGTTTACCGCTACCTTTGCTGATGCGAAATCGAAAGGTTATGAAAAGCTGTTTGCGTATGTGAGAGAAGACAACCCTAACGCACTTGCCACGTATCTAAAACATGGTTTTGAAGTAGTTGGTACGGCAAAGAAGCACGCCAAGATTAACGGTCAGTATATCAATGAAGTTCTGATTGAGAAGTTTCTCTAACGCTTAGAAGGAAAGCAAGATGCACAATATGCATAAGTCAGCAGGTATCATCATTAAAAACGGCGCACTTCTGGTGTTACGTTCAAAAGGCAAAGACACCTTCTACGCGCCAGGTGGCAAACTTGATAGTGGCGAAACTTCAGAGCAAGCATTATGTCGCGAGCTACATGAAGAAGTGGGGATTAAGGTAACGGAAGAGAACTTGGTATTGTTTGGGCGATTTGAAGCACCAGCGCACGATAAAGACGGCATTACTTTGGTCATGGATGTGTTCTTCGTTAGCGATTACTCGGGCGAGGTGGTTGCCAGTAACGAAATCGAAGAGTGCCAATGGGTAGATTCTTCGAGCGTCGATGACGTCGCGATAAGTACGATTTTTCGCAATAACGTATTCCCTCAGTTGGTGGAACAAGGACTGGTTAAATAGCGCATCCTTGAGTCACTGATAGAAAGTAACACGCCCGTAATGTGAGAGCATTACGGGCGTTGTCTTTCGAGCTTTGTTCTAATCGTTATTCAGATAATCGATTTGAATCAGCCATTGTTTGGCAGAGCTGTCAAACTTGCCTCCAAGTAAAGATTCCAATAATGATTTTGCTTGTCGGTACTGATGCAATTCAAAATGAGCAATTGCTTTAAGCAGTTGCCACCTCTGGTTCTTTGGTTGCTGCTTAATTTGTTGCTTTATGGGCTACAGTGCCAGTCGAGCAACTTAATGATTTTTACCAAGCAAATTCGCTGAAGGTTGAGTTGAAAGGCGATGCACCAAAAGTTGAAAAGGTAGACGTGTCTTTGCGAGGTTTTAAAACCATGTATCAGACCTTGATACCAAGCTGTAAGTAAATACATAGATAGGCGTATCGAAGTGAACGATATGCCTATCTCGCGAGTCTTCAACCTTACTGTCCTAACTTCTCCGCATACTCTGTTAGGATTTGTTTATACACTTCCACTGGTTGTGCGCCTGTCACAGCACTTTCCATATTGAACACCACTGTTGGTACTGAACTCACGCCAAGTTGATGCCATTGGCTTTCTTGATACTCGATAGAGTCAGCATTACTTGCATCGTCTAGGGTGGCGATGCCCATATTTGCATCTAAGCCAATGTCAGTCAGAATCGCTGCCAGTGTGCTTCGGTCAGAGACATCTTTGCGTTGACCAAAGAACGCAGTAAACAGGGCTAACTTCAATTCAGTTTGCTTACCAAATTGCTCCGCCCATTGCAGCAGTACGTGTGCATCTCGCGTATTGACCATCTTCATGTCATCAAAGTAGTCAAAGTCGAATCCCACTTCTTTACCCAGATTAGTCAGGTTATCGCGTGCACGAACGCTGTCTTCCGGCGTTGTTCCGTATTTATTCGCTAGGTGTTGGCGTAGGTTTTCTCCTTCTGCTGGCATGTTTGGGGTCAATTCGAACGGTTGCCATTCCAACTCAATTTTGTCTTCCAATCCTAGCTCTTGAATTGCTTGTTCTAAGCGTTTGTAGCCGATGATGCACCAAGGGCAAACCACATCCGACACTACGTCGATTTTGATTACTGATTCCATAAAACAGACCTTACTTTTTCGAGTTATAAAATGGATATGGAGACCAAGAGTGTGAATTCAACCAGTTACCTTTTAGTAACCTGATGCTTTTCTCATCGCATTTTATCTTTCAGCGTATCTTTTTCTACAATTCATGTTGACCTGTCTATAACTCTACAGTTTAAGATGCTTTCATCAGCGCTGAGGAAAATTACATGTATCGGATATCGGAACTGGCAGAGATGCTGGGTTTGTCTCGCACCACATTGCTCTATTACGAGAAGATTGAGCTCATCAAAGGGCAACGGTTAAGCAACGGCTACCGCGCGTATAGCGATGCGGATCTACAACGCTTGCGTTTGATCCAGCAATTGCAAAGCGGCGGACTGACGCTCAAGGAGTGTAAAGCCTGTCTGGAAGCTAAAGTAGATCGCCAATTGATGCTAGAAAGGCTCAGGCTCCTCGATGAAGAGATTGAGCAAAAGCAGAAATCACGTCAGCTTTTGGCGGCGCTGCTGGGCGAAACACCGTTAACCGATTGGCATGAATCGTTGGATGAAGTTGCACCGGATGCACACTTGAAATGGCTTATGACGCAAGGCTTTAGCGAGAAAGAAGCCCTTCACTTACGTTGGTTATCAAAAGATATGAACACTCATGAAGATTACATGGCGGACTTCTTCCGCGTATATGAAGCCTTGGAATTTTGGGGGCCGGGAGCAGAGCAAGACACCTTGAAGGCATTGAGTATGCTACCTACGCAACCTGATGAAATTCTGGAAATCGGCTGTGGACAAGGTATCGCGACTCGCACGCTGGCTCAACACGCACATGTTACTGCTGTTGATAATGACGAACCATCGTTGCAGCGCCTGAAAGGCAAAGCTCAAACTCTCGGTTTAAGGGACAAGATCACAACAGTGTGTGCCAGCATGACAGAGCTCCCGTTTGCAGAAGGCTCGGCCGATGTCATTTGGGCAGAAGGCAGTGCATACATCATGGGCGTGGAGAACGCATTCAAAGCATGGAGTCCATTGCTTAAAGAAGGTGGTATCTTAGTGCTGAGCGATTTGGTTTGGAACACCGATACACCAAGTGAAGATACGGTGGCGTTCTGGAAGAAAGAGTACCCAGATGTGGGCAGTGTCGAGAAGCGAATTGAGCAAGCAAATGCAGCGGGATACCATGCGCTAGAGACGTTCCCAATTAGCCAACAGGCATGGGATAACTACTACGTTCCTTTAGATGAGCGTGTGCAAAGTTTGAAAGCTGAGATGCCGGAATCACAAGCATTAAAAGACATACAAGTTGAATTAGATATCGTTAAACGCCGTGGTAACGAAGTGGCGTATCAGATGTATATCTTACAAAAAGATTGATAGAAAAATGAACGAAACAACAAATCAAAACACACAAAGAACAAACTACACACTTTCTCCTTATGAGAGAGTAATGAGCAGCGAGATGATCGCTTTATTTACTCAAACCTTTTCTGATTCCGAAGGCGAAGTAGAAGGCAAAACCATCGGCTCGCTCGTCGGTGACTTACTGACAACAACCCCAGAACAGGAGCTAAAAGGCTTTGTGGCTAAACAAGGTGAACGTTTAATTGCAGGTGTGTTGTTTACGCCACTACGCTTTGAGAGTGGTGAAGTAGGTTATCTATTATCACCAATGGCAACTCTGACAGAATGCCAAGGAAAAGGCGTAGGACAAGCCTTGATCAACTTTGGTCTGGAACACTTAAAACAGCAAGGCATTGAGTTGGTATTTACCTACGGCGATCCTAACTTCTATTCGCGCGTTGGGTTCCAACAAGTCTCCGAGGAGCAGTTCAAAGCGCCACATGCCTTGAACTTTCCACATGGTTGGTTGGCACAATCATTTACAGGTGAGTTGACGCCAACTCAAGGCACATCTTCTTGCGTGCAAGGTTTGGATAGTCCTACGTATTGGTAGGATTGTGCACTAGAAAAAACGGAGCCTGAGAGCTCCGTTGTTAATCATAAAGTTAGTGTTAAATATTTTTGTATTCGTCCAACACCAGTTGGCTAATCTGAGCAATCACTTGGTCACGAGCTTGCAGTGACAGATCTGTGCCGGTGATATAGATACTGATGTAAACAGGCTTGTGATTTTCTTTCCAGATCATCGCGGTGATACCACGTGAGCCAAAACCGCCTGCGCCAGAACGATCTGCAATTGACCAGCCTTTAGGCAACACAGAACGCATTAGAGAGTCAGATACCTTGTTGTCTTGCATCCAGATCTTTAATTGAATGCGAGATTCATACGATAGCGCGTCGCCTTCTAGTAGGGTGTGCAGGGTGTTTACCATGGCGTTAGGTGTTGTCGTGTCTTGCTTGTCGCCCGGTTTCGCTTCATTCAATCTCGGCTCAAAACGATCAAGTCGGGTTGCTTTGTCTCCAATGGTACGCAAGAACATTGTCACACCACGAGGTCCACCCACACTGCGCAAAACAATGTTGGCAGCGGTGTTGTCACTCATCAGCATCGCGGCTTCACAAGCATGCTCAATGCGAGTCGTTTGACCAGCCATGCGGTCCATCACCGGAGACCACACTACCATGTTGCGTTCTTCTACTTTAGCGGTCGCGTTCTTATCGAGCTTTTCATTATCCATGTCATTGAGCATGGTCGCACATGCGAGTGTTTTGAAGGTGCTCATCATGGGAAAGCGCTCATCGCCACGATAATCCCAATGTTCATCGGTTTGTGTATCCCAAACCGAAACACCGATGCGACCTGAGATATGTTCTTCTATTGCAGCGAGGTCTTCATTGATTTTGGCGGCGTAAGTTGCACTTGAACAGGCTAACAATCCGAGCAGCAGAAATAGCTTTTTCATCGTTGATTTTCTTAGTGTTATTAATACCAGTTCTTACTCTGGTGACATTACCCGGAACTATAACGAGTGAATACTCTAATAACTGTTAGATTCATGTCTTTTTTCTGTAGGAATCTTTGCATATGCCAAGCTTTACCCGTTTTTACGCTTATTGACGTTGTTTTACATGTGAAGGACTAAAGTAAAGTTGTCGATTAACCGAGTAACCAATCATGAAAACAATCCGCAATATCATCTGGGCAATGATCGCCGTGATGTCCGTTTTATGGTTTGCGATGGAGCCGCAGCTTTTCTCTTCCAGCAATGTCTTTGAATGGCGATCTGCCATGATCCAATATTCAGGCATTTTGTCTTTGATGTTGATGTCGGTCACCATGGTGTTGGCAATGCGTCTGCCTGTGGTTGAAAACTGGCTACATGGCATGGACAAAGCGTATCGAGTGCATAAATGGTTAGGTATTAGCGGTGTTGCATTGGGTATTGTGCACTGGCTGTGGTATCAAGTGCCGAAATGGTTGGTTATGTCGGGAGTATTGGCGAGACCAGTAAAACACTCGGGAGTAGGACCTGCTGGTAATTTGTCTGGCATTGAAGCTTGGGTTAGTGGTTTACGTGAATTTGGGCAGAGCCTTGGTGAGTGGGGCTTCTACTTACTGTTGGTGTTGTTGGTGGTTTCTTTGTGGAGTGCGATAAAATACAAACCGTTCAAACTCTCTCACCGTTTGATGTCGGCTGCTTATCTATTGATTGCTATCCATTCCGTGCTGTTGTTAAAACGCGCGTACTGGGGTGAGCCTGTTTACTACGTTACGGTCGCCTTTGCAGTCGTTGGTTCGATCGCCGCACTTTACAGTTTGTTTGGCTTGGTTGGACGTCGGAATAAACACTCCGCTATGGTGACTTCTACACGTTACTTCCCACAAGCAGAGGTGATGGAGTTAGTTTTAAAACCAGAAGCGTCTTGGCAAGGGCACAATGTGGGGCAATTTGCCTACTTACGCTTTGGTGACGAAGATGCGCATCCATTTACCATTGTATCCGGTAGTGAAAGTAACGAACTGCGTTTCTTAATCAAGGAGCTGGGCGACTTTACCACTGGGCTTTATGAACGAGTGCGAAATGGGGACGCAGTCACGATAGAAGGTCCTTACGGTCGTTTAGCATTTGATTTAGATAAACCGCAAATTTGGGTCGCTGGCGGCGTAGGTATTGCTTCTTTCTTTGCTGCTTTGGAAGCATTAAAAACGAAAGCGAGTAACAATAACGTGCACTTGTTTTATTGTACACGTGGTGTGGATAGCCATTTAGTTGATGAGCTATGGCACCTTGCTCACCAAGCCAACGTCAACTTGCATGTGATAGACACACTGAAAGCACCACGTTTAAATGCTGAGCGTATCATCGTGCAATGTGGTCATTTAAATCAGTATGAAATGTACTTCTGTGGACCTGAAGCGTTCTCAAAAACATTGAAAAAAGAGCTCGAGGCGTGTCAATTTAATATTGAAAGAAGCTATCACGAAGAGCTGTTTGTAATGAGATAAAAATCGTTATTGAATGAGAAAGGAGCTGAATGAACAGCTCCTTTTGTATATTTGATTTGATACTACAGCTCGATATTTTTAACCATGCCAGCTTCCGCATGACCCGGAATGTTGCACGCGAACTCAACGTTGTTGTCACCGTGGAAATGCCACAATAACTGCTTCGCTTTGCCCGGTTCTACCGTCACAGAATTGCCTGAGTCGTGCATGTGCCCACCAGTCATTGTCTTCATCATTTCACGATGCTCTAGCTGCTCTTTGGCAGAACCGATAGTGAACTCGTGGTCGATTTTACCCGTGTTCATGACTACAAACTGCACCACATCGTTTGGCTCAATCTTAACGTCCTTCTTGAACTTGATTGTCATGTCATCACCTAAGATAACGTGTACCACTTTGTCTGGCTTTGCCCCTTTTGCAGGCATACCAACTGCCGACATGCCCGGCATATCCATCATGTTTGAATGGTCCATTTTACTGTGGTCCATCTTCATGCTGCCGTGGTCCATATTTTCATGCTTCATATTGCCATGATCCATTTGGGCAAAGGCAGCCGTTGTAGTTAGGGTTAGAGCAAGAGTGATTAGTGTCTTTTTCATTTTTATATCCTTGTTTTAATTCATTAATAACTTGGTTACTTCCCCTCAAACGGATTGTTTGAGGGGAAGGTAGGGATTACGCCTTGTTGCCAGTGTGAGCTTTGTTGTCGGTGTTTTCGATTTGATTACCAGCTTGCGTACTTGCTTGACTAGGAGTTGAGTTACTTGGGCGCAACTCGCGTTGTTTCCACAGCTTGAAGATGGCTGGAAGTACCAAGAGCGTCAGTAGCAGTGCCGATGCCATACCACCAATCATTGGTGCGGCGATACGTTGCATCACTTCTGACCCTGTACCTTCGCCGTACATGATCGGAATCAGACCAATAATGACCGTTAGTACCGTCATCATTACTGGGCGAACACGTAAGCCTGCACCTTCGCGAATGGCATCGGTTAGGTCTTTCGCCTCAAGCTTTTGTTGGCTCTCTTCCGCATCGAGTTTTTTGTAGTGCCACGCTTGGTTGAGGTAGACGAGCATGATGACCCCAATCTCAACTGCGACACCTGCTAGGGCAATAAAGCCGACCCCGACGGCAATCGAGAAGTTGTAGTTGAGGATATGCATGAGCCACAAACCACCGACCATAGCGAGCGGTAGGGTAAGCATGATGATCATCACTTCGCCTACACGACGGAAGCTGAAGTAAAGCAGCAGCATAATGATGGCGATGGTGATTGGTACCACGACACTCAAGCGATCTTTCGCACGCTCCATGTATTCGTATTGACCAGACCAAGCCAGCGAGTAACCTGCAGGAAGCTCCAGTTGATCTGCCACGACCTGTTGCGCTTCCACGACGTAAGAACCAAGGTCACGACCATCGATGTCGACAAACACCCAGCCGTTTGGACGTGCGTTTTCCGTCTTGATCATTGGAGGACCGTCTTCGTAACGAATGTCTGCTACGTCAGCCAGTGCAATACGAGCGCCATTTGGTGTCACTAACGGTAAGTTTTGCAGTTTTATCACTGAGTCACGGTAGTCTTGTGGGTAACGAACGTTGATTGGGTAACGCTCCAAGCCTTCGATGGTTTCACCCACATTCATGCCGCCCACCGCGGTCGAGATCACCTGCTGAACATCTTTGATGCTTAAACCGTAACGCGCTGCCGCACGACGTTTAATGTCGATCGTGACATAGCGACCTCCTGCTACACGTTCTGCATAAACCGATGCTGTGCCTTGTACACCATTAAGAATTGGCTCCAACTGAGAACCGATCTTCTCGATCACTTTCAGATCGGGTCCGGCGATCTTGATACCGATAGGGGTTTTGATGCCCGTTGCCAGCATGTCGATACGCGTTTTGATCGGCATAACCCAAGCGTTAGTAAGACCAGGGAACTGAACCAGACTATCGAACTCTTTGCGTAGCGACTCGGTTGTTACGCCTTCACGCCATTGATCGCGTGGCTTCAACTGAATCACGGTTTCGATCATGGTGAGTGGCGCTGGATCGGTTGCAGTCTCAGCACGACCAATCTTGCCCCATACGGTTTTCACTTCTGGAACGGTTTTGATCAGCTTGTTGGTTTGTTGTAGAAGCTCGCGCGCTTTACCAATCGAGATACCTGGGTAGGTCGTTGGCATGTACATCAAGTCGCCTTCATCCAGCGGTGGGATGAACTCGCTACCCAGTTTACTGGTTGGGTAGTAAGCCGACGCCATTAGACCTAATGCAATAACAATCATGGTCTTAGGGTATTTTAAGCTGGTATTCAACAGCGGGCGGTACAACGCGACCAAGCTGCGGTTAACCGGGTTTTTGTGTTCCGGTAACACCTTACCGCGAATGAAGTAGCCCATAAGAACAGGGACGAGTGTGATTGCCAAACCTGCTGCCGCTGCCATGGCGTAAGTCTTAGTGAACGCAAGCGGCGAGAACATCTTGCCTTCCTGACCTTCTAAGGCGAACACCGGTACGAAGCTAAGTGTAATGATCAGCAACGAGAAGAACAGCGGTGCGCCGACCTCCTCTGCGGCTTTGCCAATTACTTGCCAGCGGTTCTTGTCGGTCAGTGGCGTTCGTTCAATGTGCTTATGAACGTTTTCAATCATCACGATTGCGCCATCCACCATGGCACCAATGGCTATCGCAATACCACCCAAGGACATGATGTTGGCGTTGATGCCTTGCCAATGCATCACGATAAACGCACTAAGAATACCGACAGGTAGACTCAGAGCGATAACTAATGAAGAACGAATGTGGAATAGGAACAACGCACACACAATCGCAACGACGATGAACTCTTCTGCAAGCTTCTTCCATAGGTTTTCTACCGCTGAATCGATAAGGGTAGAGCGGTCGTAGGTTGCCACAATTTCTACGCCTTCTGGTAGGCTGCGTTGTAGGTCTGCAAGTTTGTCTTTGACTTTCGCAATCACTTCACTGGCGTTTTCACCAAAGCGCATCACGATAACCCCACCCACAGCTTCACCTTCGCCATTTAACTCAGAGATACCACGGCGCATTTGTGGACCAAGATTAATGTCTGCGATGTCTCCTAATAGTAACGGCGTGCCTTTCTCGGTGACTTTTAGAGGCAGTGATTTGATGTCTTCAATGCTGGTTAAGTAACCCGTGGTACGAACCATGTGTTCGGCTTCCGCAACTTCGATAACGGACGCGCCGGTTTCTTGGTTGCCGTTTTGGATTGCCATGTTCACTTGTTGCAAAGTGAGGTTGTAAGCACGCAGCTTGGCAGGATCAATCTGTACTTGGTATTGCTTCACCATACCGCCCACGGTAGCGACTTCAGAAACGCCATCAACGGTTTGCAACTCGTACTTCAAGAACCAGTCTTGCAGGCTGCGAAGATCAGCCAAATCATGCTTGCCGGTTTTGTCTTGTAATACGTAGCTGTAAACCCAGCCTACGCCTGTCGCATCAGGACCTAAGGTTGGTTTTGCGTTCGGTGGGAGCTTTGGTGCTACTTGGCTTAAGTACTCCAACACGCGAGAACGTGCCCAGTACATGTCGGTATCATCGTTGAAAATGATATAAACGTAAGAGTCACCAAAGAAGGAGTAGCCACGAACCGTCTCAGCACCCGGCACGGCAAGCATGGCGGTTGTGAGTGGGTAAGTGACTTGATCCTCGACGACTTGAGGAGCCTGACCCGGATAGCTTGTCTTGATGATCACTTGCACATCAGAAAGATCCGGAATGGCATCAACAGGCGTATTCTTTACACTGTAAAGTCCGCCTAATACAAGAGCTAAGGTCGCGATCAACACTAAGAAACGGTTGCTCAATGACCAACGAATAATTGCACTGATCATAGTGATTCCTCAACCGCCTCTGTTGTTGGCGTTAGCTGTTTAAGAATGTAATCAGAACCTTGTTTTTCAACTAGAAACCGAACTTTTTCTCCTTCTTCAAAACCTGATAAATCCACCTCTTCACCGACAGAGAAGTTCATTTCGCCCGCATCCCAATTCCATTCTGCTACTGGTAGGTGGTTTAAGGTAATCATGCCAAAATCAGCCATCAGCATCGTGATGTCACCAGTTAGCCAAACTTCAGCTGCAATGACGCTGTTGTCTGCCTTATAGTCAACGATTTGGTACTGACCAGATTCTGTTTTCTGCATTTCAAATTCGATAGCCTGACCTTTTTTCAAGTCACCCATCTCGACGCCATCAGCAAAAGTAAAGTTCATCACCATGCCTGGCCAATCCCATTCTGGTACCGGCTGGTGGTTAATGGTCAGCATGCGGTGATCTCTCATTACATCTGTGATTTCGCCTTTTGCCCATGCCGTTTCTGCCGCTGCTTCTATGCCGTTGATGCGAGACAGATCTGCTGACTGGCTTGATTCAGAGTCAAGCATGAAGTGAGATGACGTTACGATCTTGTCGTCTTGTTTAAGTCCTTGTAATACTTCGATTTGTTCGCCAGCTTCACGACCGACTTCAATTCGAGCAGAACGGTATTTGCCATTACCTTCAGCCAGAACAACGCGAGTCATACCGCCGGAGCGAATAACGGATGACTTAGGAATGGTTAATACCGCATCGTCAGTGACAGGCTGCAACGCGATATTGGCAAACATGTTAGGCTTTAGAGCACCATTTGGGTTAGGGAACTTGAGACGTACGCGTAACGTACGTGTTTTAGGGTCGAGGATTGGGTACACGTAATCCACGACACCTTGCCATTCAGTACCCGGAATGGCGTCAAGGGTCATCGTGGCTTGAGAGCCGGCTTTCATCCAATGTGCTTGACGCTCAAAGACTTCCGCATCAACCCAAACATTGTCCAAAGGACCAGCACTGATCACCGCTTGAGCCGGAGACAAATAGCCACCTTCTCGCACGTTTAAGCTCGCGATAACACCATCAGCAGGTGCTTTAATTTCAATGGTTTGGGATGCTTTACCACGACGGGTAATGGATTTGATTTGTGCACGGTCAACACCAAGCGTTACTAAGCGCTCGGTCGCCCCTTTCACTAGTCCTTTACGACCAGTACGGTTAGCATTCAGCAGTTCTTCCTGTGCCTTAACCAGTTCCGGAGAGTAGAGAGTGAAAAGCACATCGCCTTTTTTCACCTTCTCACCCACGGCATTGATGTAGAGTTTTTCTACCCAACCCGCAACACGAACGTTGGTTTGCCATAACAGACTTTCATCGAAGGCGATATAACCAACCGTTTCGATGCGTGGTGATAACTGTTGTAGTGCCACATTTGCGGTTTTGACCCCGAGGTTATTTTCTACTGAAGGATCGATAGTCACCGTACCGGGCGCCTCTTGTTCACCGGAGAGGTCTTCTGCGTAAACCGGAATCAAATCCATGCCCATTGGAGATTTACCCGGTTTATCACGTTTGTAGTTGGGATCCATTGGAGCAACCCAATAGAGTGGATCATTAGAACTTGCTGCGGAAGTTCCACCCATCGCACTCATGTCGTGAGCTGAGCCCGCAAGAAAATGATTAGCACCAAACCCTAAAGCACCACCAACAATCAGCGCGATGGTTGCAACTTGTAATGTTTTCATTCTTATACCTTATTTTCCCGTTTGCGCATGACGCTACAGCGTTGTTGACTGCTCTATATCGGTCACATACCTGTAGCCCCAACGTTTTTGGGAATCACAAATTAATATGTCGAGATAGAGCGAGCTTCTGGAGAAGCCACTTGATAATCGAAACCACCGAGTAGGGTGGCTAAATTGCTGTTTGCGATGTTGAGATCGGTTAGCAGACGTTGTTGCTCTAATTGCAGAGCCAATTCGTCTGTCGTGGCTGAAATCACATCGTTAAACTGCGCTGTGTTGTTTTGGTAGCCCCGCTCAACGGCTTGAATGCGCGCTTTCGCTTGGGGCAATAAGGTGGATTGGTAACGTTCTAAACGTTGGGTTAAGTTGCCGCGATCAACCAGCAAAGTGTTCACCTTGGCATTCATCTGCGTTAATAAGGTGTCTTTTTGTGATTGTGCTGCACCAACTTGGTATTGTGCGGCAGCGAGATTGCGATCTTGGCGATCACCCGTGAACAGTGGAATGTCCATGGTTAGATAAGCGCTGACCAAGTCTGATGCTGGCTCACCCTTCATGTTATTGGCTTGACGATAAGCGTACATAACCTCCACACCAAACTGCGGGTTATAAGCTTGTTCAGCAATCTCTACCTGAGTTTTATTGGCAGAAATACTCACATCGGCCATTTTAACCATTGGGTGCTGACTAAGTTGTTGGTAGTGCTTGGTGGAATCTTTGCTGGAAGCAAGTTTGCTATTCAGTGTATCCCAGTTGAGTTGATTGGTAGCGTACAGAGCCTGTTCCGTCGCTAACCAGTCCGAGCCTAGCCATTCCGAAAGCTGAGAAACAAGACGTCGCTGCATTTGCGCATTGGCTTGCAGTTTTTCATCCAGCTTACTCACTTGTAATTGAGCGTTGAGTAGGTCTTGCGCTTCACTCTTACCAATCGAATAGTTGGTTTGAATAAAGCTTTCCATCTCCTTCATCAACTTGCGGTTCTCAAGCAAGATTTGCTCAGCTTTTTGCTGATATCCAAGCTCTAACCATAGTTGAGTCATGCTGTTGGCAACCTCAAGTTCGCGAGCATGAACTTGAAGCCCAAGCCCATCGGCTTGTTGATTGGCTTTCTTCTGTTGCAGATCGAGCGTGGAGCCACGTTCGAATTGCTGCATTAAACCAATAGAGATGTTGGTCATTGGGTCGTCATCGAACTTAAAGCTGTCGACAGGTAAACCACCAAAACCCACTTTGAGTTTTGGATCCATCAAGGTAGAACTTGCAACACCCGTTTCACGCATCGCAGCGGATTGCGCTGAATATTGTTGGCGGTTGCCATCATTGCTCAGGGCAACATTGATCAGTTGCGCGAGTTTTTTTGATGATGTGCGCATCTCTGGCGCAGTAAGGTTTGCTGCTTTGGTTTCTTTGCTCGGCACTTTTGTATTTGGCATCGCCGCATTCACCAAAGTTGGAGCAGAAACCAAAGCCAAGGCACACATAGGTGCAGCAAGGCGGTATGGTCTAAAATCCATAATCTAAATCCAGTGTTTGCCGAAACGACGAAGAAGGGTTTGGCTTAAAGCAGAAACAGTAATCCAGATTTATCTGCGTCGTATTGGCACATTAAAACCACCTGCGATAGCTACGCAGGGTCGAATGCAATACAGATTTAAATTATTGGAGGTCGGTACAGGTCACGGCTGACGTGTACAACAGGGGAGGTGACTTCAGGAGTAATTGCCGCGCGATAAACGATCGGCAATGCGCGATTGACAGGGACAGGTAGGGGGAGGAAAACCAGAGAACAAGCCGCCGTGCAGCAGGTGTGAACCATGCCGGAGCCTCCACCGCAGTTCATTCGGCTTTCTCTCACTTCACCGTCTTCGGTGATGGATACGTCCATCATTCCGGGCATGCCACAATGTTCACTGTCGTCCATCATCATAGATTGTCCATGATTCATCACGCCATTTGACATCATTTGGATGTTCATCAAAGGGGCACTATTCGCCACGCTTGATACTAATAGCATCAGCGTTGTGAAGAGAGTTAACCAAGTTGTATGCAGCGATTTTAGGCGCATACCTTTTCCCGTGTATTTGATGAAATGATGAAAACCACTCGATTCTAAAGGTTAACCTTAGGGTAAGGTCAATGTTTTATTACTCTTCTTATCAAAATAGTTCAGCCAACCATTTTTCGCATTATCTGACGAGTAAAACGTTTGTTGAACACTGATTCCTAGGACTTCGCGCAAGAAGCTCATTCTTTTTATGACACGTAAAAAATGTGGTTTATAAGTTTTACATCACACTAACTTGTCTTACAAATGATTATCCTTATAGAATGCATGGTTTTACTTGTGCAGATTTGGATTTGCTTTGCTGCGGGGGTTGCATGATAGAAATTGTCATCGATGGAAAATATAGAATTGTAGAAGAGGGTTTAACCCTTTTAGAAGCAGCAAAAGTGTGTGGGGTCGAGATCCCATCGCTGTGCGGAATGAACAAAAGTAATGAAAAAGTGCCGTGCGACTTGTGTGTGGTTGAAGTCGAAAGTGGCGGCACTAAACGCGCGTGTGAACTCGAAGTTTACCGTGGTCTCAATGTGGTTACGCAATCAGAGCAGTTAAGCGAGCACCGCAGAAAAGCACTTAACCGCATCATGACGGACCATTACGCCGATTGTGAAGCGCCATGTAAAACCGCGTGTCCAGCGGGTGTAGACATCCAATCCTACCTTTATCACATCGCACAGAACGATCATCAAAAAGCGATTGAAGTGATTAAGCGTACGCTTCCTATGCCGTTATCGATTGGTCGTGTGTGTCCGGCATTCTGTGAGAGCGAATGTCGCCGCTCGTTAGTCGATGAGCCTATTGCAATTCGTCAGCTTAAACGTCATGCCGCGGATGCGGATTTGTCTGCGCATGAAGCCTATGTACCAGAAAAGAAATCAAGCAAAGGTTTGAACATTGCCGTCGTCGGCAGTGGTCCTGGTGGTCTAACGGCTGGCTACTACTTATCGAATGAAGGCTACGACGTCACTGTCTTTGAATCCATGCCAAAAGCGGGCGGTTGGTTGCGTTATGGTATTCCTGAATATCGCCTACCAAAAGACATTCTCGATAAAGAAATCGAACTGATGTGCCGCAATGGCATGCAGGTTCGCACCAACCAAAAACTGGGTGTGGATTTCACGCTTTCTCAATTGAGCGAAGAATACGATGCAGTGTGTTTGGCTGTCGGTGCGTCTCAAGCGGTTGAAATGCATTACACAGGCAGCGACCTTGAAGGTTGTTACCTGGGCGTTGATTACCTGAAAGATTACGTTACTGAGCAAAACTACGTCACGGGTCAGAAAGTCGCGGTGATTGGTGGTGGTAATACGGCAATTGACTGTGCTCGTACTGCGCGTCGTGCTGGTGCAGACACCACGTTGATTTATCGTCGTACACGTGATGAAATGCCGGCGGAAGACTACGAGATTGTCGAAGCGGAACACGAAGGGGTGAAATTCCACTTCTTGACCAACCCTGCAGAAAACCTTGCCGATGAAACCGGACGCGTGAGTGCGATTCGTCTAGAGCGCATGGCGTTGGGTGATCCGGATGCATCTGGTCGTCGAAGCCCTAAACCAACCGGCGAGTTCTTTACCGAAGAGTTCGACACCGTGATTGCGGCAGTATCGCAAAAGCCAGATCTGAGCTTCCTCGAAGGCGAAGATTTGTCGATTCCACTTACGCGTTGGAACACCTCCGATGCAGATGAAAAGACCATGCACACAGGCACGGGTAACATCTTCAGTATTGGTGATTTCCGCCGTGGTCCAGCAACGGCAGTTGAAGCCGTGGGTGATGGTCGCGTTGCGGCAAAAGCCATTGATCTGTTTTTGAATGGCGATATGGCAGACATGCCAAAGGCGGCGTTCAACTCACGAAAAGAGAAGAAACTTTCTCAAGTCGATCCGCTTCACTTCGAGAACATCCAAAAAGTCGCTCGTTCTATCATGCCTGAACTGACTCCAGCACAACGCGAGCAAAGCTTCGCTGAAGTGGAGTTAGGCTTTGATAACGAAGAAGCGATGAAGGAAGCTGCGCGCTGTCTAGAATGTGGTTGTCAGGCAAATACCGATTGTGCGCTGCGTGATTACTCCACCGAATATGAAGCTGAGCAAAGCTTTGACTTCTCCTTGCAGATTAAATCACATCAAGATTGGTTGGATCTTCGTGCGAAAGACTTGCGTCATAAGTACGAAGTTGACCGCAGTTCTGAGTTTATTGAGTTTGATGCTAACCGCTGTATTAGCTGCGGTCAGTGCATCCAAGCGTGTCGCGACAAAGCCGTGCACGGTGTACTGAACTTTGTGTGCGACAAACAAGGTCGCCCTGCGTTACGTCCAGACGATCGTCCACACTTTGGAAGTAACAAGAATGGTTTAACTCTGATGGGCGATTCGAACTGCGTGCAATGTGGCGCGTGTGTTCAAGTGTGTCCAACGGGGGCGATGGTCGATAGTCGTGACCGTTCGCAAGGTCGTACTGAAGATCTGAAAGCGGTCGACACCATTTGTACATACTGTGGTGTGGGTTGTAAGTTGACTATGTTCGTGGACGAAGCAACCAATACGATTCGTTACGTGAAAGGCGGTGACTCGCCGGTGAACCAAGGCATGCTGTGTGTGAAAGGGCGCTTTGGTTTTGACTTCATTGGCAGTGAAGAGCGTCTTACCACGCCATTGATTCGTAAAGACGGTTGGTTGCAGCCTGCAAGTTGGGAAGAGGCGATTCAGCTGGTTGCGAGCAAGTTCTCTGGCATCAAGCAAGATTTTGGCAGCAACGCATTGGCGGGTTTCTCTTCAGCGAAAACCACCAACGAAGACAACTACGCGTTCCAAAAATTTGTCCGCCGTGAATTGGGCACCAATAACGTCGACCACTGTGCGCGTTTGTGTCACGCATCGAGTGTAACCGGTCTTGAGGCATCACTCGGTAGTGGTGCAATGACCAACGACATTCCGAGCATTAAGCACTCTGATGTGATCTTTATTATTGGTTCGGATACCACATCGGCGCACCCGATTATCGCTTCACATATCAAACAAGCAATTCGTCATCACGGCGCTCGTTTGATTGTAGCTGACCCGAAACGTGTCGATATGGCAGAGCATGCTGAGTTGTACATGGCGCACCGTCCGGGTACTGATGTGATGCTCCTGAACGGCGTCATGCAACAGATCATCAAGAACGGTTGGTACGATCAAGAGTACATCGAAGAACGTGTCGACGGCTTTGATACCTTACTGCAAGAGGTGATGTCGCCAGCTTACAACCTCGATAAAGTGGAGTTGGTTACAGGTGTTAAAGCCGAAGACATTCAAGCAATGGCGCGTATGATTGGCACGGCAGATCGTACCGCTGTGTACTACTCGATGGGTATTACTCAGCACACGACAGGTCATGACAACGTGCGTTCTATCGCTAACCTGCAATTACTGTGTGGCAACATCGGTATTGAAGGTGGTGGTATCAATCCGCTACGTGGTCAATCAAACGTGCAAGGCGCGTGTGATATGGGCGCTTTGCCAAACAGTTTCCCGGGTTACCAAAAGGTATACAACCCAATTGTGCGTCAGAAGTTTGCGATTGAATGGAACGCGCAAAATCTGCCTTCTGAGCAAGGTCTAACCCTGACAGAAATCATTGATGCGGCTTGCCATCGTGACGTTCGTGGTATGTACATCATGGGTGAGAACCCAGTATTGAGTGACCCGAACCAAGCGCATGTGATTGAAGGCTTAGAAGCACTCGATTTCTTGGTGGTTCAAGACATCTTCCTAACGGAAACCGCTCAATACGCGGATGTGGTTCTGCCTTCTTGCTCGTTTGCAGAGAAAGCGGGGCACTTCACCAATACGGAACGTCGTGTTCAGCGTGTGAATCCGGTTGTAACGGCACCGGGTGAAGCGAAAGAAGATTGGTGGATTATTCAAGAAATCGCCAATGCAATGGGCAGTGATTGGGACTACCACTGCGTGTCTGATATCACTAACGAGATTGCACGAGTGACGCCTCAATACGCAGGTCTTCGTTGGGAGGCGATAACGCCAAACGGAGTGCAGTGGCCGAGCAACAAGAACAACCCAGCAGGTACTCGCATCATGCACCAAACCCAGTTTACTCGTGGTAAAGGTCAAATGGTGGGCGTACCGTTCCGTTATGCGGCTGAGCTGCCAGATGAGGAGTATCCGCTTGTGTTAACGACTGGTCGTGTGCTTGAGCAGTTCCACACCGGCACTATGACGCGCAAAACCAAAGGGTTGGATAATCTTGCTGGTCCACGTGCGATGGTGAGTGTGGAAGACGCAGAAGCGCTAGGCATCAGTAATGGTCAGCGTTTGAAGGTGTCTACACGTCGCGGCAGCATTGAGATTGATGCCTTTGTGACTAAGCGCATTCAAAAAGGTGTGGTGTTCATTCCATTCCACTTTGTTGAATCCCCGGTGAACCGCCTAACGACAACAGCGACTGATCCGCATGCGAAGATCCCTGAATTTAAGGTTGCCGCGGTTAAGGTGGAAGTAAGCGAAAAGGTTCTACATACAGAGCCTGCAACGGAAGCAGTTCATACTATTTAAGCTGATACGCTACGTATTGGTCAGCGACGCACTGGCGAGTTAGCAAACTACATATAAGCTTATGATATGTAATCGCTAAACGAGCAGTGCGTGTGCTGAGAGTCATTAAATGGATCATGTTGTTTCTACCTGCATCAATTTGGCTGGTGGCAAGGCAATATCATGATATCTGGTGGGCGGAGAATCTGACCTCGATTCCCGCCCTCATTTTATTCGTCTATTTCAGTCTCGCTCTCGCGCTTTTAGTCTTTCGTCGCTGGGCGAAGGCGCTCACCTCAATCGTGATCAGCGGTGCTTTTGTTCCATTTCTCTTACCTGCACACATCAACCGCAGCGAAGCCTGTGAGCACCCACTGACAATCATCCAGTTCAATCTGTTCTACGAAAACCCAGACATCAATCAGTTTATTAACTACTTGCTAAAACATCCCGTGGATTTGGTGGTGATGCAAGAGCTCTCGCCACAAGTAGGGAATAAGTTGCACCTTCTCGATGACATTTATCCTTTTTATTACGGAGGGCAGCGTGGCGTTGGTTACCCTTCTAACCAGATGATTCTAAGTCGTTATCCTTTGGAGTCAGTCTCGATTTATCACACCCCTGATGGGCAAGAAGTCATTCGCGCTGTATGGCAAGTAGATGAGCCTATTACCTTGATGACAGCACATCCTCCTTCGCCAAGAACTGAGCTGTTGTGGCAACGCAGAAATGCACTGATTCGAACCATAGAAACTCTTACTGATTTGTACCCAACACCGGAAATGATTGTGATTGGGGACTTTAACCTATCTGCAGTAAGTCCTAGGTTTAATGAGTTGTTTTCACGTTTTCATTCCCAACCTGTCGCCAGTTGACCTGCGTCACTCAAAGGCATATCTGTCCCTTCGATGGCAATGATAGGCATCGATCACCTTTGGCTTAAATCAGAAAAGGCTGACAGAAAAATTTGCTCACGTTTATCGTCGAGCCAGCCAAAGGGGTCAGATCATAGGTTAGTTACGACTCTAATAGGACAATGAACTGGTACTTTTTAATGGCAAGATGATCAAAGAACCAAAGTTTCTAATTATTTAGAATGAGGTTAGATTGTGCTACGGCTTGTCATGGAATTGACGGATTCTGGCCGTCGCTTGTTATTTGTGTGAATTCTTTAACCTAAACTTCATCCGCTTTCTATACTGAAAGTATACCCAAGCCGTTCTTATGCAATCAGTACGCAAAAGTGAAGCGGGTATAACAAGAAATTCATAACGATAAGAGGCAACTTGCATGACAAGAACTACCTCAGCAGTGTTAATACTTATTTTAATGAGCGCTTACTTTGCCTATAACCGCTTTTACGTTTATCCGCAAAAGTTAGAAACGCAGGCGGAATCGATGCTGATCCAAATGGCGAACCGAGAAGAGTGGCTGGATGTACATGAGATGATGGCGCGTGTAGAAGAGCACAAAGCTCATCTAGAACTCAATGCCGACATTACCTCGACCAACGGTAAGCGGGCTTACAGTGAAGGTTATATCACTTACAGCGACCGCAGCCGAAATGTCTGCAAGCAAGTAGTCTTCAATTTTAAAATCAACTCACTAAGAAGCTACATAATCTCTGATTTGCATGATTGCTCTTGGGGCGAATACTACTGAATGCTGCATCTTGAAGTCACTTGTATATAGCATGGTGAGTCGTTGATATCTTTCAATCGTCCCTTTACCAAGTAGCGAATAAACAAAAGCCCGATGTTGAATATCGGGCTTTGTCGTTTTCGGATTCGACTGTCATCGATATGAGTTACCTCGGTTTAATCACCAAGAGGCTGTCTTTCCAAACCGCCACGATAAGAGTCGAGGGCAACTTTGAGTCGGCGAAGTTTATCGCGCGAGCGTCGCTTATGATTAACGGCTAATGCCATCGAAAGTACATCAACCAACGCCAGCATCGCGTAACGAGAAGCCGATGGCTTGTAGATGAAATCCGTCTCTTGGTGCTCAATAGGCAGAACCAAATCGGCTTGCTCAGTCAAAGGTGTGTCTTTCGGAGTAATCACAATGACTTTCACGCCGTACTGCTTGGCTAATTGTGCGGTTTCTATAATGGCAGGGGTATAGCCTGTGGCTGAGATCATCACCAACACATCATTCGCGTCGGCCGTCGCCGCAATCATGCGCGATAACAAGCCATCGTTGTACGCCACAACAGGGTAGCCCAGACGGAACAAACGGTGTTGCATCTCCTGTGCTGCAATGGTTGAGCCGCCACCCATACCAATACAGATCACTTGTCTTGCGTTGTGCAGCCAGTTCACGGCAGTGTCGATATCTTCTTCAACAATCAAACTGCGGTTTACATCAAGGGATTGCTTGATCGACTCATAGATGCCTTGGTAGCCACTTTGATCAGGCGGTTCAAGGATGAATCGTTGTCCAACCGTTAAGGTTTGCGCCAATTTGATCTTCATATCACGCACGTTTTTGCAGCCAACAGCTTTGGCAAAACGGGTGATGGTAGCTTCACTCACTTCTGCGCTTTCTGCCAGCTCAGTAATGCTGGCGTTGGCGGCAGTTTGAATGTCGTCCATGATCAACTTCGCGACCTTCTTTTCGGCATCGCGCAGCGCACTGAAACGTTCAGTGATTTGAGAGATAATATCGACTTCTAAACTCAAGCTGTGTTCCTATCTATTGCATGGAGGCGATTGTGCCGCCTCCACTGGTTTGGCATGAAGTATAACGAAAAGCCTCACTAAGCTCATCATCAGAAACGGGTTTTCACCCAATGAGTGACTTGATACTCATCATCACAAACCGCCACGGCACGCCACTTATCAAACGTTAAACATGGGTGAGAGGTTGAGAAGGCAATCATATCACCCACTTGAAGGTCGCTGTTTGCGTCTACTTCGATGAACGCATGCTGATCCATCACCGCGGTCGTTACCGCACTTTCAATAGAGATTGACGCACCATCGCGGTATGCGCGCTCAGGGATTGGCAATCCAGCATCAAACGCCACGTCACGTTTGCCAAAGCCGGCAACTAGCTTGGTTGGCTCGGGGCGAGAAATGACATAAGCCCAAAGCTCTAGTGCCGATTCCAAGTCACCACCTAAATCACACGCTGCACCTTGGTTATTTTCAGCGCGCTGCATGACTTTGTTTTGTGCGTCTAGGTAAATGCCCGTGTCATGAATTGCGTAACAACCTGGGCGAATGACGGCATCAAAATCCTCTAGGTTGGCAAAGCATTCAGAAACTACGTCATACCAAGCAGAGCCTGCGCCAGTAACAAGAGGTTTGGACTCAATCAACTTGTCGTTTTGTAGTTGGGCTGCGATTTCTAATGTGGTGTTGAGGAAGTCACGGATGTCTTGCTCAGCATTGTCACCATGAATGACACCTTCGTAGACCTCGATACCTTTGAGTGTAAGGTGAGGTTGCTGGTGGATGAGTGTGGCGAGTTCAACCACATCTTGTTGGTTTCGGCATCCACAGCGACCACCTTCGACACCAAACTCAATCAGTACATTAAGCGGTAATTGATGTTCAGCGAAGGCACGCTCTAGCGCTTTGACGTTTCGGCTTGAGTCCACACAGCAATAGAAGTTGACCCCGTGGGTTTCAATCAAGTTGGCGATGATGGTCATGTTAGCACGCCCAACTAGTTGGTTCGCCATGATGATGTTTTTCGCTCCGCCTAGCGTTGCAATTTCTGCTTGAGCCGGCGTTGCGACGGTAATGCCCCAAGCGCCGTTTTCTAATTGCTGCTGGAAGAAAGCGGGAGTCATGGTGGTTTTACCGTGCGGTGACAGTTTCACTTTGTGCTGATTGGCAAAACGCTGCATCCAATCGAGGTTGTTCTTCAATGAAGAAGATTTGATCACCGCTGCAGGCAGGGTGATCTCTTCATGGATCAAACTGTGTAACCCATCGGAATTGCACGCAACAGGTTGAGCCTTTTCTCCGTAACCTGGCGTGGTAACACACTCATTATGATAGTTTTTATCACACTTTTGGCGATTGTCTTTCATGGCGTACCTACTTCTAACATGGTCTAAGTGATTGATATTAAGTGTTTGTTGCTAACTACCATAAATAATATGTTAGAAAGTATCAAACAAATCTGGGATTTTTGTGTGTTTCTTCACTGTTTAAATTTCAAGAATTATTAAGATGGAATCATGTTAACGACGGACGAAGAGAGTGAAGTATGTTGTTCGATACCATTATCAAAAGCGTAGAGGTATTTGACGGTACGGGTGCAGCACCATTCATTGCTGATGTTGCGATTCGTCAAGATCGTATTGAGCAAGTAGGGCAGTTAGACGAGCTTTCTGCAAAGAAGGTTATCAACGGTCAGGGTCTTGCGTTGGCTCCGGGATTTATTGATGTGCACACGCACGATGACACCAATGTGATTCGTTACCCTGACTGCTTGCCAAAGATCAGCCAAGGTGTGACGACAGTAATCGTAGGCAATTGCGGAATTAGCGCGAGCCCTGCGGTACTCAGTGATACTCCGCCAGACCCAATGAACCTATTGGGCAAGCAGGAAGACTTCAAATACCCAACTTTTGCGGAGTATGCGAAGGCGGTACAAGCGGCGAACCCTGCGGTCAACGTTGCTGCGTTAGTCGGTCACACCACTTTACGTAACAACGTGATGGATGACTTGCTGCGCACGGCAACCGATGAAGAAATCGAGCATATGCGCCAAACACTGGCACAAGCGATGGAAGAGGGCGCATTGGGTTTGAGCTCGGGTCTTGCTTATGCGAGTGCCAAGCAAGCCAACGCGGATGAAGTGATGCGCTTAGCGGAAATTCTCGGTCATCACGGTGGTATCTACACCACACACATGCGCACCGAGTTTGAAGAAATCATCAGTGCAATGGAAGAAGCCTTTGAAACTGGGCAGTACGCCAAAGTGCCAGTGGTGATTTCTCATCTGAAATGCGCAGGTGCAGGCAACTGGGGACGCACGGTAGAAGTGCTGGATTTGATGGACAAGGTTTCTGAGCATCAAGACGTGTCTTGCGATTGCTACCCATATTCTGCCAGTTCTTCAACGCTGGATTTAAAACAGGTGACGGATGAAATCGACATCTTCATCACTTGGTCTGAAAGTAAACCTGAACACGCTGGCAAGATGCTGAAAGACATTGCTGACGAGATGCAACTGCCTCTTATGGAAGCAGCAAAAGCGTTGCAACCTGCGGGTGCGGTTTATCACTGCATGGATGAAAACGACGTCAAACGGGTACTTAAGTATAAGTTGACTATGGTGGGCTCGGACGGATTACCAAACGACCCGCACCCACATCCACGTTTGTGGGGCACATTCCCGAAAGTTTTGGGGCATTACTGCCGTGAAGAAAAGCTTTTCCCATTGGCAGAAGCGATTCACAAGATGACGGGGATGTCGGCAACACGCTACCAATTGAAAGATCGTGGGGAAATAAAAACAGGCGCTTACGCAGACTTGGTTTTATTTAACCCAAACACAATTAAAGATACTGCAACGTTCGAAAATCCAATTTCCGTCGCGCAAGGTATTGAATCTGTATTTGTAAATGGCGAACTATCTTATTTAAAAGATAAAGTCACCGAAAGTAGAAATGGCGTATTTATTTATAGAAATAATACCCATCAATAACTTATTAAATAAATTAATTTTATAGATTAAGCATTATCACTGGAGAATATTATGTCAATTAAACGTTATGGTGTAGAGGGCGGCGTAGGTACTGGCGGTCAACATTTACCATTTGCACGTGCAACAGAAGCGGGCGGCTTCTTATACGTATCGGGTCAAACACCAATGACTGACGGCGAAGTGGTAGAAGGCGGTATCGTTGACCAATCTCGCCTAGCGATTCAAAACTGTGTTGATATCATGGAAGAAGCAGGCTACACGCTAGCTGACGTGGTACACGTTAAAGTGGTGCTAACGGATTCTCGTTACTTCCAATCGTTCAATAAAGTGTTCAGAGAGTTCTTTGGCGACCACCCACCTGCACGTATTTGCATGGTGTGTGACCTCGTGGTGGACGTGAAAGTCGAAGTCGATGTGACTTGCTACCGCGAAGATCGCCGATAGAAATCACACTTTACCTAATTAAATGATACCCAAGTAACC